>NZ_JBVKBG010000003.1:509495-1392659 GCF_055657265.1 Streptomyces sp. NPDC107575
TCCGCCTGGGACGGGGGCCTGGACTCCCTCCACCTCCGGGGGCGACGATCACGCGTCCGTGACCCCACCCCGGGCAGGCACACCACCCCTGCCAGGGGCCGACCCGCACCGTCCTCCGCCTGGGACGGGGGCCTGGACTCCCTCCACCTCCGGGGGCGACGATCACGCGTCCGTGACCCCACCCCGGGCAGGCACACCACCCCTGCCAGGGACCGACCCGCACCGTCCTCCGCCCGGAACGGGGACATGCGACTCCCTCCGCCTCCGCCCCCGGCCGGCGACGATCACGGCTCCGCGGCCTCACTCCAGGACGGGGCCTGAGACTGCCTTCACCTCCGGACTCACACCCCACACTCGCGATCCCCCACCGGGAAGCCGACCCCGCCTGACGCGACACCTCCGATTACGCCCCGGCATGGCTCAGCCCTCACGTGGTACGCCACCTGCCGGTTACGACCACCCCGCCTGGCACGGCACCGCCGGCTACCACCACCCCGCAGGGCCCGGCACCCGTCTGATGCGGCGCCTGCCGACTACGCCCCCCGATGGGCTCGGCACCAGCGGGTTGCGGCCGCCCCGCCGGACGCGGCACCCGCCAGTTGCCACCACCCGCGTGACGCGGCTCCCACGGGAAACGGTCTTCCGACTGACGCCCGCCCACCCGCGCAACACGGGTTTCCCGCCCACCTCCCACCCACCCGCCCCCTCCGGGGGCTCCGGCCAAGAGCCCCCGGGCCGGCCTCACGACCCGCGCCGGGTCGAACACTTGAGGCGCCGCCCTGCGGGCCACCCCCGCCAACGCCTTGGGCACTCCACCGCCCACCGTGGTCAAGGCAGCCCCGTTCCGACGCCGCGCAACTGGCAACGCACCCCGGAGTGCCGAAGCCCCCGGAAGTAGCGGGCGAGAGGGAGATGAGCGAAGCCCGGCGCAGCCGGAGAAGGGACGGCGCCGCGCACCAGGGCCATAGGCACGAGCCCCGATCCCCAGGGGCCGCGCCGCCCCGACGAAGACCTGGAGCCGACGCGGCGCAACCGTCACCACAAGCGCCGGCCCCCAGCACACCCCAACCCCGACACCGCGCAACAGCCACCCCACCCCGCGGGGCCGAAGCCCCCGAAGGGGGCGGGAGGGAGGGAGATGAGCGAAGCCCGGCTCCGCCGGAGAAGGAACGGCGCGGCGCACCAGCACCGCAGGCACCAACCTCAGCACCCCGAGACCGCACAGTCACCGCCCCGACGAAGACCCGGAACCGTCACCACACACCCCCGACCCCGGCCGCGCGACACGTCCCAGCCCCACGGTGCCGCAAGGCAAACCCCCACCCGCCGGGGGGGCCGAAGCCCCCGGAGGGGGCGGGTGGGTGGGAGGTGGGCCAGGCCCGGCGCAGCCGGACAAGGGACGCCCCCGCGAACCAGCACCGCAGGCGCCGCCCCGGCCCCCTCACCCCAGGGGACCGTGGACGGGAATCGGGCCAGCCTCGGCGCAGCCAGAAAGGCACGGCCCCGCGAACACGTTCCGAACAGGCACCGACCCCGGCACCCCCACACCCAAGCCGACCCAGAACAGAAGTCGACCGAGGCCCGCCCCAGCCGGAAAAGCACGGCCCCGCCCACACACCCCGAACAGGCGCCACCCCGGCCAACCCCCGAACCCCGGCGCCGCGCATCGACAACAACAGGCGCCGACCCCGGCCCCAACCTCACCCCAACGCCGCAACCCTCTCCCGATACCCCCGGACGGGCCCCGCATCGCGATACGGCTCAAGCCGCCGCTCGAACTCCCGCACATACTCATGCGCCCGCACCGACCGCATGTCCGCCGCCGCCGACGCCGCCTCCGCCCCCAGCGCGCACGCCGAGTCCAGCTCCCCGAGCCCGAGCCGCGCCGACGCCAGCACCACCCGGCAGAACAGCCGGCTGCGCGCGAACCCCGGCGCCCGCAGCTGCAGCGACCGCTCCGCGTGCTGCGCCGCGGCCCGGTACTGCTGCAGGTCCCGGTGGCAGTGCCCGAACTCGTCCGCCAACTGCGCCTCGTCGAAGAACCGCGCCCACGGCGGCACCTCGTCCCCCGGCCGCACCGCCCCGAGCGCCCGCTCGGCCCGCACCAGCGACGCCGTGCACGCCCGCACCTCACCGAGCACCCCGTGCCCGCGCGCCTCCACGGCGTGCAGCAGCGCCTGCACCGAGGGCGGCGCCGAGGCCCCGACTCCCTGCTGCGCGACGCGCGCGAGCTGCACCGCCTCCCGCCCGTGCCCGAGGTAGACGGCCTGCCGGCTCATGGTGACCAGCACGTACGAGCCGTACATCCGGTCCCCCGCGGCCTGCGAGAGCCGCAGCGCCTGCACGAAGTACCGCTGGGCGAGCCCGTGTGCCGCGATGTCGTACGAGGTCCAGCCCGCGAGCCGGGTCAGATCGGCGACCGCGCAGAACAGGCGCCGCCCGTGCTGCTCCCCGTACGCCCCACGCAGCATCGGCTCGGCCTCGTGCTCCAGGTACCGCACGAGCGCCTGCCGCGCGTGCCCGCCCCCGTACGCGTGGTCGAGCGCGCGGAACAGTTCGCCCACCGAGCGCAGTGCCGCGATGTCCCCGCTCGTCACCCGGTGCCCCGGCCCGCGCTCGGTCTGCCCGCGCTGGCGCGGCACGGCGCCGCCCGCCGCCCCGGGCACCGCGACGGGCCGTCCCTGCACCGGCACCCGCGGCATCTGCTCGCCGTGGGCCACCCGGTCGTCGGCCCGGCCGATCAGCCAGTCGCGGCTGGGCACGACGAGCCCGGCCGGGGTGAACGCGATCTTCCGCAGCTCGGCGTGGCTGCCGGAGTCCTTGCGCCACAGGCCGCTGACGATGTCGACGGCCTCCTCGGGCGACGCCGCGAACTCCAGGCCCGCGTACACGGGCGCACACGCGTCGAGCCCGAGGTCCTGCGCGGAGAGGCGGCGGCCGAGGCGGCGTGTGAACACCTCGGCGATGAGCGCCGGTGTCGTTCCTCTGGGCTGCTGCCCGCGCAGCCACCGGGTCACGGATGTCTTGTCGTACCGCAGGTCGAGCCCGTGCTCGAGCCCGAGCTGGTCCACGCGGCGCGCGAGCCCCGCGTTGGAGAACCCGGCCTCCGCGATGAGCGCGGAGAGCTGGCGGTTCGGGGTGCGCTGCGGAGGTCGTTCCGTCATGCTGTGCGTTTGCCTTCCGGGCCCTTGGAAGCGGTAAAGGGGGGCCATCGAGTGCCCCCCTTTAGTCGCTGCTCCCTCATGGAACGGCGTGCTCCGTGACCGGCTCCCGCTCACGGACGGCGCTGAAATTATCACGGAGCGCACACGGCGTCCCCCAATCAGCCCAGCCAAACCCCTCCTTCATCCGATCGTGTGACAAACCGCGCGAGGGGTGGACGGCGGGGCCGTCATCCGGGAGCCGTACAGTTGCTCCGGGCGCGTTATATGCACGGTGAAGGTTCTTAGGGAGGCACTTGCCGTGAGTGAGTTCCGGTTCGTCCGCATGGGTTTCGGTGCGGACATGGTCGATTACCAGGTGGCCTGGGACGAGCAGCGCCGTGTGCACGCCGCTCGCTTCGCCGACGAGGTGCCCGACACCTGTCTGCTCCTGGAGCACCCGCCCGTCTACACGGCCGGCCGTCGCACCGCTCCCGAGGAGCGCCCGCTGGACGGCACCCCGGTCATCGACGTGGACCGCGGCGGCAAGATCACCTGGCACGGCCCCGGCCAGCTCGTCGGCTACCCGATCCAGAAGCTCCCGCGCCCCGTGGACGTGGTCGCGCATCTGCGCCGCCTGGAGGACGCGATGATCGCGGTCTGCGCCGAGTTCGGCATCGCGGCCGCGCGCGTGGAGGGCCGGGCCGGGGTATGGGTGCTCGGCGACCCCATTGAGCAGCGTACGAACCTGGGCGGTCTGTCCCTCGACTTCAACCCCCGGCTCAGCAGCGAGGACGAGGAGTTCGACCACCGCCTCGTCGGCCCCGAGTACGCGCCCTCGAACGCGGGCCAGCGGCACGAGGACCGCAAGATCTGCGCCATGGGCATCCGCGTCGCCAAGGGCGTCACGATGCACGGCTTCGCGCTGAACGTGAACCCGGACACCTCCAACTTCGACAAGATCATCCCCTGCGGCATCCGCGACGCGGGCGTGACCTCCCTCTCGTACGAGCTCGGCCGCGAGGTCACGATGGACGAGGTGCTGCCGATCGCCGAGAGGCATCTGCAGGACGTCCTGGGGAACGCGGACCTCAAGCCGCGCACGGTCGAGAAGGCCTCCGTCTAGCCCATTCGGGGAATGCACCCCGCAGGCCACCGGTTGGCCACCCGTGAGGGCCACGAACATCACGGGCGTACCCTGATGTACGCCGAGGAATCAAAGCTTTAGGGAGCCGGTCGTGTCCGCAGTCGCACCCGACGGACGCAAGATGCTGCGCCTGGAGGTCCGTAACGCTCAGACCCCCATCGAGCGCAAGCCCGAGTGGATCAAGACCCGGGCGAAAATGGGTCCCGAATACACGAAGATGCAGAACCTCGTGAAGAGCGAAGGGCTGCACACGGTCTGCCAGGAAGCGGGCTGTCCCAACATCTACGAGTGCTGGGAGGACCGCGAGGCCACCTTCCTCATCGGCGGTGACCAGTGCACCCGGCGCTGCGACTTCTGTCAGATCGACACCGGCAAGCCCGAGCCGCTCGACCGTGACGAGCCGCGCCGCGTCGGAGAGTCCGTCGTCACGATGGACCTGAACTACGCCACGATCACCGGCGTCGCACGCGACGACCTGGAGGACGGCGGCGCCTGGCTGTACGCGGAGACGGTCCGCCAGATCCACCGCCAGACCACCAACCGCGCGGACGGCCGCACCAAGGTCGAGCTGCTCGCCCCCGACTTCAACGCGAACCCGGACCAGCTGGCCGAGGTCTTCTCCTCCCGCCCCGAGGTCTTCGCGCACAACGTCGAGACGGTCCCGCGGATCTTCAAGCGGATCCGCCCGGGCTTCCGCTACGAGCGTTCACTGAAGGTCATCACCGAGGCCCGCGACTTCGGCCTGGTCACCAAGTCGAACCTGATCCTCGGCATGGGCGAGACCCGCGAGGAGATCAGCGACGCGCTCAAGCAGCTGCACGAGGCGGGCTGCGAGCTGGTCACCATCACGCAGTACCTGCGCCCCTCCGTGCGGCACCACCCCGTGGAGCGCTGGGTCAAGCCGCAGGAGTTCGTGGAGCTGAAGGACGAGGCCGAGCAGATCGGTTTCTCCGGCGTCATGTCGGGCCCGCTGGTCCGCTCCTCGTACCGCGCCGGCCGGCTCTTCCAGATGGCCAAGGAGAAGCGGGGCTCCTTCACCGCCTCGCAGGCCGTGTGAATTCACGCACAAGAGGCTACTGATCGGTAGTGGCCGGTAAGACGCGGTCCTGACGATCCCCGCAGTTGGGGGGCACCGTCAGGGCCGCGTCTGTGTTTGCGGCGCGAGCGTCAGGGCTTCATTGGTGTTTGACCGTCCGGTCACGCCCTGGTAACACCAATCAGTGACTCTGGAATCACGCCCCGTACACCCCGTGCCACAGCCGTGATCACCCTTCGAGGGGGGACCTCAACCATGCAGGCCGCGCCCGTCCGCGCCACCGCCATCCCGACCGTCACCGACGCACTGCGCGCCGTGGAGTCGCTGCTCATGAGCGGCGGCCAGCGCACCGCCCGCCGCAATGCCTGGACCTCGGTCCTGGAGGACCGCCGCCGCGCCAAGGACCGGGTCGAGGCACAGCGCGTCCTGGAGGCCGCCGCATTGCGGGGCTGATCCGAACCAGGGACGAACCAGGGACCGGTGCGGGTTCTACCCGCTTCCCCGGCCACGTAGACTTCAAGACATGGCGAGGAAGGAAACTGCAGCGGACGCTGCTAACACCGGGCGGCTCAAGCAGATCGCCCAGACCTACAAGATGACCCGCAGGGTCGACACCAAGATCGGTCTCGTACTCGCGGGTGTGGGAATCGTCACCTTCGGTGTCCTCCTCGCGATCGGCTTCTTGATCGGTCACCCGATCTACCTCGGAATTCTCGGCCTCCTGCTCGCTTTCCTCGCGATGGCGATCATCTTCGGGCGCCGGGCCGAGAAGGCGGCCTTCGGGCAGATGGAGGGACAGCCCGGTGCGGCCGCGGCCGTGCTCGACAACATCGGACGTGGCTGGACGACGACCCCCGCGGTCGCCATGAACCGAAGCCAGGACGTGGTGCACCGCGCGGTCGGCAAGGCCGGCATCGTGCTCGTCGCGGAGGGCAACCCGAACCGGGTGAAGTCGCTCCTCGCGGCCGAGAAGAAGAAGATGGCCCGCATCGTCTCCGACGTCCCGGTCCACGACTTCGTGGTCGGCACGAGCCAGGGCCCCGAGGGAACGGTTCCGCTGAAGAAGCTCCGCACGACGATGCTGAAGCTGCCGCGCGTGCTTACCGGCCCCCAGGTGACCGCGACCAACGACCGGCTGAAGGCGATGGGCGACCTCATGTCGAACATGCCGCTGCCGAAGGGTCCGATGCCGAAGGGCATGAAGATGCCCAAGGGCGGCGGCGGCCGCGCCCGTTAACGCTCCCCGTACGCACATGTGGCGGGCCGGAACCCGAGGGTTCCGGCCCGCCACTCGTCTTTGCGGTGCTCGAATCTACGGTGCCGGTCCCGGACGGTCAGCTGCGGACCTGGACCGCCTTCGCGACCCGGTCGTGCAGGCCGCGGCCGTCGCGGTCCCAGATCAGGGCCGGGACGGCGACGCACAGCAGCACCGAGCGGGCCAGCACCCGGCCGAAGCCGATGCGTCCGCCGGCCTCGGAGACGACCCGCAGGCCGAAGAGGCGCTTGCCGGGCGTGCAGCCGATGGTGCCGACCGTGAGCACGCTGAGGACGAAGAAGATGAGCAGCGCCCAGTTCCCCGTCGCCTGGTCGTAGCCGTGCGTGACCAGGCCGTATGCGATCAGCATGCACAGCGCCCAGTCGACGACGAGGGCTCCGATGCGGCGTCCTGGGCGCGCGATGGAGCCGGGTCCGTGCTCGGGCAGACCGAGCTGTTCACCGCGGTAGCCGAAGTCGGCACCCGCCTGTTCCATGGCCTCACGAGGCCCGGACAGCCACGATCCCATTGCTTCCCTGTTGTCCACGCGTCAACGGTACTGCGCCGCTCTCCTGATGCGGCCCTGACCCCCGCTCCGGTTAACTTGGGCGAAACAAATGGGTCATGCTTGAGAAATCACGCCTGCATATCGTCAGGTCCCAGCGTGTGCCACCGCACCGGTCGCGCGATCGAGCTGCCAAGAGCTGCAACCCCGCCCCTCCCTGGGTGGGAGTAGGAGGAGTTGGATGTTCCAGAACGCCGATGACGCCAAGAAATTTCTCGCGGACGAGGACGTCAAGTTCGTCGACGTTCGCTTCTGCGACCTGCCGGGTGTGATGCAGCACTTCACGGTACCGGCTGCGGCGTTCGACCCCACGGAGGAGCTGGCCTTCGACGGCTCGTCGATCCGCGGCTTCCAGGCCATCCACGAGTCCGACATGGCGCTGCGCGCGGACCTCTCCACCGCCCGTGTGGACCCCTTCCGCCGCGACAAGACGCTGAACGTCAACTTCTTCATCCACGACCCGATCACGGGCGAGCAGTACTCCCGTGACCCGCGCAACGTGGCGAAGAAGGCCGAGGCCTACCTGGCCTCCACCGGCATCGCCGACACCGCGTTCTTCGGCCCCGAGGCCGAGTTCTACGTCTTCGACTCGGTGCGCTTCGAGACCTCCGCGAACCGCTCGGTCTACGAGATCGACTCCGAGGCCGGCGCCTGGAACACCGGCTCCGAGGAGAACAACCGCGGCTACAAGGTCCGCTACAAGGGCGGCTACTTCCCGACCCCGCCGGTCGACCACTTCGCCGACCTGCGCGCCGAGATCTCCCTCGAGCTGGACAAGCAGGGCCTCCAGGTCGAGCGCCAGCACCACGAGGTGGGCACGGCCGGCCAGGCCGAGATCAACTACAAGTTCAACACGCTGCTCGCCGCGGCCGACGACCTGATGCTCTTCAAGTACATCGTGAAGAACGTCGCCTGGCGCAACGGCAAGACCGCGACCTTCATGCCGAAGCCGATCTTCGGTGACAACGGCTCGGGCATGCACGTCCACCAGTCCCTGTGGTCCGGTGGCGAGCCCCTCTTCTACGACGAGCAGGGCTACGCGGGCCTCTCGGACACCGCCCGCTACTACATCGGCGGCATCCTCAAGCACGCCCCGTCGCTGCTCGCCTTCACCAACCCGACGGTGAACTCGTACCACCGCCTGGTCCCGGGCTTCGAGGCGCCGGTCAACATGGTGTACTCGCAGCGCAACCGCTCCGCGGCCATGCGTATCCCGATCACGGGCTCGAACCCGAAGGCCAAGCGCGTCGAGTTCCGCGCGCCGGACCCGTCCTCGAACCCGTACCTCGCCTTCTCTGCTCTCCTGATGGCGGGCCTCGACGGCGTCAAGAACAAGATCGAGCCGGCCGAGCCGATCGACAAGGACCTGTACGAGCTGGCTCCCGAGGAGCACGCCAACGTCCAGCAGGTCCCGACCTCCCTGCCCGCGGTCCTCGACGCCCTGGAGGCGGACAACGAGTACCTGCAGGCCGGCGGCGTCTTCACGTCCGACCTGATCGAGACGTGGATCGACTACAAGCGCACGAACGAGATCGCCCCGATCCAGCTGCGCCCGCACCCGCACGAGTTCGAGCTGTACTTCGACATCTAAAGATCAGGTCCGGGCGACCTGGGCGGGAGTTCCGAAAACCTGCGTTGACCTGCGAAAACACTGCTCAGCAGTGCTCGTTGTTCCCGCTTAATTTCCACCCTCTTGTGCACCGCGTGTGCACCGCTCGGTTGATTCACTGACGTAGCGTCAGCAATAGCAAGGCCGTCACTCTCATCAGGGTGGCGGCCTTGCTCTGTAGCGTGCGTCCCGTGTAGGCCCTCGCCGCCTGCGATCCATCAAGGAAAAGGGCGAGCTTCATCCCAGGCACCGGTGACATTCTGTGTTGGTGGACACAGTCTTCCCCGACCAACTGGGCACGGTTGAAAGAGAATCCCGGGCCGCTACGCAAGCGCTGATCGGACGTCTGAAGCTAACGGCACCGCATGTGCAGCCGCCGGAGCAACAGGATGTTGCCTTCATACCGGTGACCCGCGTGCAGTGGAAATCCGTGCTGAAGGACGCCGACCTGCCCAGGCTTCAGCAGGAAACTGACGAGACGGCAATGGAAATCCTGCTCCTGCGGACCGCCTCCGGCGCGACGGTCGGGAAGCGACTTCCAGAGTTGTTGCAGCGTCTCGGCACGTCGGTTGTCGCCCTCAGCTCAGTGGCAGCTGAGGTATCCCGGTTCAGCCCTTCCCGTACCGGCGCGGCTGAGCGACGATTGGCTGCTGACCTGGCGCAAGCAAATCAATGCGAGGTCCAGGCGCTGTTCGCCTGCCTCAAACAGGGGTGGCTAGAGGCCGCCTGGGCTCCGGTACAAAGGCATGCTCAAGCGGCCCAAGCAATTGCGCGGGCTCTGGAGACTGCAACCAGGAATCATCATCAGGCCAACGCTCCTGACGAGGACACATACCGACGAACACTCGGTCTGTCGGCCGAGGAAGTGGGTCACGGCTCGGGTGTAGCGGTACGAGCTCGTTTGCTGGCTGCCTGGGCGAAGGATCCAAAGAAACTCGATCGTCGGCTACGCCGGAGCATGAGTCATCTGATCGACGACTCCATACCGCTGACAGTGAAACTGCTCAATCACCTAGCCGCCCTCGCACTGTCCGACCGACCCTTGGAGGCACACCGCGCCGCACTCCTGTCGCGTGATCTGGTTGCGTCCCATCTGAAGTTGGAACCAGAACTTACGTGTGCGGTGATTGCACGGCACGTCAGTCAAGAACGGGAGTTACTGTCCTCCCACCGTGGACAGATCGCCTACCGCGACGCCTATAACCGGGCGGAGCACCAGGAAGAGAAAGCGCGTGCGGTCTTGGACATGCATCGGACTGCGCTGGAAGGCGACGTCAAGCGCACTGCAACTGTGGTCTTGGAACTACTGGGCAGGACGATCCCGCAAGGGGCCTCTCTTTCGACCATTCGAGGCCTGCTCGTGGCCGAGGGTGGACAGCCTCTGTGCAAATTGCTGGCTTCCACGATCCGCTCTGAATGGCGCAACGCGAACGCACACGAAGACTTCCGCTGGGACCCCGTCGACGGCACGCTTCTTCTAGGCGGCCAGCCGACTGATCTGCAGGCGGTACTGGACGCTGTCATCCGAGCCCGCACCATCTGCCAAGGGTTCGAGCACGGAGTCGCCGTGGCCTACGCGCAGAACGCATCCTTGATCAATTGGGGTGCGGAGGAGGCAACCTACGTCAGCCGAGACCTCACCATACTCCAAGCCGCTGGAGAGGCCAGATTCTCGGTGCTGGACATTCGACGCCATGGCAGTCTCGTACGCCTGGACATTCCCGATCTCTCCATCAAGGACTTGAGAGAGGCATTCCGGGCAATTCTGAGGGGATCCCTAGCGGACCCTGGTGTCGAAAGTTGGGAGTTGCGGCAACTCTCACAGGACCGGCCGCCACTATGCGTGGACTACACGGGGACACGCGTCGGACTCCTGCTCTCGGAACCTCTATGGGATAGCGTCGATCCGCTCCCATTCGCCGCACTCCCCCTGCTGGCAAACGCCATGAACAATGCAGGAGAGCCGGCCGAAATCGCAGCCTCATCGATTCTCTTTCTGGCTGCAGCCCATGTAGTTGGAGAGCGTGACCGCTTGTCGCGTGCTCTTGCACACGGGGATCTAGCCGCCAAGAAGGAATTGATCAGCACCACTCGGCTGATCGGCAGCGGCGCCAAGGCTGCAGCCGACTTGTTTGAGAATCAGGCCCGACGCAAGTTGCTGGCCTTTGCCGAAGTTCTCGCCGGAGAGTGCCACCGTCTGGACAACGCTCCGCCCAGGGACCTCGCCCGCGGCTTCGTGCCTGCCGATCGGACCCTGCGCAGGCATGTACCTATCCTGCCGTGGATCGCAGGACTCGAAGGCTCCAATGCACGAAGCTCCCCAGACCAGAGCGAGTGACTGCCTGCGTGGCTTCGACCAGCGCCGACGAGGTCCGCGTGCGGATTCCCTATCCATCCATTACGCGAAAGCGCCCAGTCAGTTGTCGCGTGTTCGGCGCTGGCTGACCAGAGCCTGAATTACCTCCTCTGCCGGGTGCCACTCACCTCGGGCTACTGCCCCTGACCCGATGCCTGCGAACGGACGCATACGGATCACTGCACGGCCTGTGCGGCGCCAAATCTCCTTGATTCCTGCGCCCAGGATTGGCGCTGAGGTGTACCACATACTGTGTGAGTGCTCATCGAGCCGTTTCGAGGGCTGGAGGCGTACGCCTCTACCCAGATGAAGAACCTCTGGGAACCGGTAGGGGCACAGGGTTTCCTCTCCAGCGCCTAGGTCTGCCTCAACCCCGGCAGCCGTTACCGTTACGGGAACTAGGCCGCGGTTCACGACGAGTACCCCGAGGTAAGTCTCGCCGTCGACCTCATCGACGGTAGTCTTGGCTATCCCGTTCAGCGGGACGGGGATGATGCCAGACCGCTCCACCCCTAACCCGCCATGCAGTTCGACCGTGAAATCCACAGCAGTGAGCTTCTGGAGCGAAAGCTGGACCTGCCGGACAATCTCGACCAGTTCCTCAGAGACAACCTGCTGTCCCGGCTGGGCTACCTGTGCAGACTTCCACTGCTCCAGCTCCGAGGTCTCGTAGAGACTGTCGTGTCTGTCGACGGGCTTGTGGTGGACGGCGCAGAACAGCAGTAGGTTCTCGAAGCCATTGATGTCCCCCTTGTATTGGGCATCATGCCGGGGGCCATTTAGCTTTTCGGACCGGATGTGTGCGATCTCGGCGATCACGGTAGGACGGCCCCGGTCCCACAGAACAAGCGGCTGAGGGCACTCGGGCCACGCGCATTTGGTCGCGCTGCCGAAGAGCAGCTTGAGCGTCAGATCCGTGTAACTTCTCGCCACGCCCGGAGTCTATCGATGCAGTTGGATTCGCTCCTATGTCTCCCAACGCGACTGAGCATCAGGGGAGCCAAGTGCAGACCACGTTCGGTCAGCGCGACAAGTTGATCAGAGCCACTACAACCGGCAGCAGAATCGACATCGGGACGCTGCACAGTCGTCCCGGATCTGGCGACGGGATCGTTCGTCAACCAACAAGACCGGCGGAACATCTGCGGCCAATGGACGATGAACCCCGGCCCCTCACTGCCAGCCATCGAGCGATACCTCCGAGCCACCTTCAAGGTAGCGGCGCAAAGCACTGTCGGTCGTGTCGACGAACTCTTCCGGAATTGCGTCGGCATCCACCCAACTCACCTGAGCATGCTTGCGTGGCTCCCGGTTCTCCGGCTCCCCGGACCACTCATGAGCAGTGAAGACGACGGTGAGGAAGCCGTTCGGGGCCTCGACTCCCCAGGCCCCGTGGATGATGTGGGCGACCTTGAGCGCCTCCGGCTTCACGACCAGGCCGGTTTCCTCGTACAGCTCCCGCACCGCGGTCTGCGTGATCGGCTCTCCCGGCTCGCTCTTGCCGACCGGCAGGTCCCACATGCCCTGGGCGAACTTGGCGTTCTCGCTTCGCTGCAGCAGGACGATCCGGTTGGTGGCCTTGTCGTGGACGATGACGGCCGCGACCAGCAGGGTCATGGATTCGAGGGCGGGCTTGAGGGCTTGGGGGCGGGCGTCGGTCGTCGGTTCAGCCACGGTGTTCCCTTCATCGGCCAGGTAGTTGGGCATGTTAGGCGAGCGCCTCACGGGCTCGGCGGGCGAGTTCGGTCGCGCCGGGGACTTTGCGGCGCTGGTAGATCGCGAGGGGCGAGCGCAGGGACGAGATGGCCTTGCGGGTGCGGTCCGACGTCATGCCTTCCATCAAGGTCAGGGACTGGGACCAGGCGGCGATTGCCTCGTCGGCGCGGGCCTGGGCGGCGAGGCTGTCGCCCAGGTCGGCGTAGGTGAGGGCGTGGACGCGCTTGTACTGGACCGGGTCCCAGCGGGTGAGTGCTGCCCTGTGCTGGACCTCCGTCCCCGGGTGGTCGGCGAGGTCGGTGAGGGTGCGGGCGGTGTGGCTGGCGACTGTGCCGGCGGCCGGGCCGCTGACGCGTGAGTAGCTGGGCTGCGGGCCGTCCTCGCGGAGAAGCGCGTCCTCGGCAGCGAGTAGGGCGCGGGCCGCGGCGGGCTTCTCGCCGGTGGCGGCGTAGGCGCGGGCGTGGGTGATGTGGAGGAGGGCTTCGGTCTGGCCGTCGACGCGGCCGAGTCCGCGGGTGAGGGCGCCTTCGACGAGGTCTACGCAGTGGTGGGGTTGTTTGAGGCTGAGGGCCTGGTGGGCGAGGGCGCGCATCATCCAGGCGGCGTGGCCGTTGGGGTCGGCTTCGCAGGCGAGTTGGTAGCCGACTTGGTAGTAGCGCTGGGCGGCGCCTTCCTGGCCGAGGTCGTGGTGTTTCCAGCCGGCCAGGTAGGCGAGTTCGGCGACCGCGCCGAAGGCTGCCTGGCGCAGGGCTTCGTCCGGGAAGCGGGCGCGGAGCATGGGGGCGGCGGTGTCGGCGAGGTAGGCGGTGACGGTGGTCAGGCCGTGGCCGCCGCCGAGGCGTTCGTCGGCGGAGCTGAACGCGGTGGTGATCTGGCGTACGACGGCGACGTCCTCGGCCCCGACCAGGACGCCTCCGGTGCGGGCGCGGAGCATGCGGGAGGTCGCCTCGTGGTCGTAGCCGAGGGGCATCGCGACCCCGGCGGTGGTGAAGGCGGCGATCCCCAGGAAGTGCCGCCGGTCGACGTCGGCGCGCCCCAGCTCCGTCGCCGTGACGACCGGGTCAGGGCCAGCAGCCGGTGCCTCGGTCGGGCCGCGCAGGCCGATCTCGGTGAGTGTGACGGTCCGTGCGAGCCGCCGGGAGAGTGCCTCGGCCAGGTACTGGCCCATCCGGCCGCTGGGCTCGCGGGCACCGTTGACCCAGTGGGAGATCGCGGACTTGTTGGTCTGAAGGATCTCGCCGTTCTCGGCGGCGACCCGGCGCACGTCCTTGGCCAGGGCGTCGTAGGTACATCCGCTGGCAGAGATCACGTCCCGTAGACGTGAGTTGGGCTGGTTGGGCGCTGGCACGACCTCCCCCGATCAGCAGCTGTAAACCGCGTATACCGCTTCCGCCGCCTCTCACCGTACCCACTGAGCGTGACGACGGGTTCACTAATCAACAGCCGCCCGGAACGGTTCCAGGTTCCGACCGACCCAGGCTCCCCTCCTGGTCCGGGCGGCCCCAAGTTCCGTACGCCTGATCCGGGTTCGGGCATTCCTGTGCCCGAACCCGGCCGATGAGAGACGGAGACACGGTGACCACCATCGACACCACGGCCATCACGGCCGTTCTGCCCGAGGCGTTCGACGAGCGCTGGAGCCGGCTGCCCGGCATCCAGGTCGACGGCCGGCGCATCACCATCGACCCGGCCGAGTACTTCTTCCGCTTCGAGTCCAGCACCTGGCTCGTCGCCGACTGGGAGCTGGTCAAGTCCCGGCTCCTGGAGGTGGAGGAGACGACCGAGAGCGCGGTCGAACAGCTCGCCCTCGACTTCATCCGGGAGCACGCCCGCTCCACCCTGGACGCGGCACGCGTCCTGACCACGGCGCACGAGGTGTACGCGTACCTGTTCCGCGAGGAGCACCTCGCCTCGCTCGGCCTGCCGCAGATCACCGCCGCGCACCTGCGGATGCTGCGCGAGGCGGCCACGCTGATGGCCCTGAACAAGGTCGAACTGGACGGGCACATCTCCAACGTCGGCCCGTGCTGGTTCTTCCCCGCCGCCACCTCCGTCGTCTTCGACCTGGACGACGCCATGGGCGGCCTGCTCGACGAGGTCTACCACGGCGGCTGGTTCAACGAGCACCGCCGCATCGAGTCCATCAAGGCCCACGCCGCCCTCGGTGGACGCCTGGTCCACGGCTGCCAGTCCGTGCCGGATCAGTCCGGCGGCGTCGTGGCGCCCTACGGTGCCTCGATGGCCAACTTCCGCGATGACCTTGCCCAGTTCAAGGCCGGATGGATGGAACAGGTCTACGCCCACCGCGCGACCGACCGCCCGGCCGCCTAACCCCTCCGACGCAGCTCCGGGGCGGGACGCGCCCCCGCTCCCGCCCCGGACGCCCCACCCCGTACAGGAAATACAGGAGCACTCCCCATGGACGAGTCCCTCACCGCCGAACTCCTCCACAACCTGTGCACCGCCACAGGCCGCCCGACCCCCGTCCGCGAGGAGGTCCGCGTGTGGTCGATGTCCGGCGTCGAACGCGTCACCTTCCCCGACCGCACCACCGCGATCTTCAAGTACGCCAAGCGCCCCTTCGACAGCGAGGACCAGGCCCTGCGCCTCGCGCACACCCTCGGCATCCCCGTACCCAAGGTGTACGCCTCCGCGGTGCGCGACGGACGGCTCGGCATGCTCATCGAAGACCTCGGGCCGGCGGCCCGTGAGGCCGACGACCTCGACGGCGCCGCAACCGCTGTCGTCGTACACAGCGCCCGCACCGCCCCACCGCTCGCCCTCCTCGACGAGGAAGCGCTACGCGCCCTCCCGGCCCGCGCCCTCGACCACCTCCGCGCCCTGCGCAAGGCCGACCGCTGGGCGGCCGAGGACACCGATGACATCGAGCAGGCCCTCGACCTCCTCGCCCGAGCCGCCCCGCACCGCGTGACCGGTGCAACGCTCGCCCCGTTCGGCTGGGTGCACTCCGAGTTCCACCCCACCAGCCTCCACATCGGCCGCGGCAACACCTGGCGCCTGCTCGACTTCGCCCGCGCCTTCACCGGCCCTGGCCTGCTCGACCTGGCCAGCTGGCACGGCACGATCGAGGACCCGGACCCGGCCCGTCTGCGCACCTTCATCGAGCAATACGTCGCCGCCGGCGGCACCCCCGACGCCCTCGCCCCACGTGGCGAACTGCCCGCCGAGCAATGGGCCCTGGGCTGGCAGCGCATCTGGAGCGTCGAGTGGTTCATGGACCAGGCCATCCGCTGGATCAACGACCCGGCCACCGACCCGGCGTACATCAAAGTCGTACGCCGCCACCTCACCGACGTCCTCCGCCTCCTGGAGGTCTAGATGCCCACGGCACCAGCGCCCTCCCCCTGGCACGCACACGCCCTCCAACGCACGGCGTCCGCACCCGCCGACCCCCTGCCCGTTCCCGCCCGGATGGAATGGACCACCCGCCCGGGCCTCGGCCCCGGCGCGGAGATCCTCGGCCACGACCTCGCCCACCGCCGCGTCCTCGAACTCGGCTGCGGCCCCGGACACAACGCCGCCCACCTCGCCACCCGACGTGGCGCACGCGTCACCGGCGTGGACCTCGTCGGCCTCCAGATCCGCCGAGCCCGCGCCCACTACGGCCGTTTGTCCGGCCTCACGTTCGCCGCCGGCCACGCCCTCCACTACCTCCAGGCGACCGACGAACAATTCGACGCCATCTACTCGGTCTTCGGCGCGGTCGGCCTCGTCCCTCCGAACCTGCTCCTGCCGGCCATCTCCGCGCACCTCAAACCCGGCCGCACCCTGGCCTTCTCCGTTCCGCACCCCCAACGCGGCGGCCGACGCACTGCCAGCGACGACCGCCCCCGCCGCGACCACGTCACCTTGCCCGACCGTAGCCGCCTCCCCCTGGTGCGCTGGGAGTTCGACGCCGAGCGCTGGGGCCGGCACCTCGTCCGGGCCGGCCTCCGGCTCACCTCCGCGCAGGACTTCCACGACGGTCGCCACGGCCCTTGGCCGACCACGCTGCTGATCACCGCACGCAAGCTCTGACTCGCACCGCGCCCAAGCCGGAGGAACCCATGCGCCCGCCCTACCTCTTGATCGACATCGACGGTGTCCTCATACCGTTTCCGCACGCGGACGGGGCCACTCCACCCAGTCACGTCCGCTATGACGTCATACCTGCCGACCGTCCGCCCGACGCTCCCGTTCCGGTGTGGCTGAACCCGGCACACGGACCGATGCTCACCGACCTCATCCGCACGAGGCTGGTCACTCCGATGTGGTGCACCAGCTGGCGCCACGACGCCATCACGCTGATCGGTCCCCTGCTCGGTCTGCCCACCTTCCTGTACGTCGATCTGCCCCGACCGAACATCACCACCAGCCACCCCAACGGCTACCTCTGGAAACGCGACCACGTCGACGCGTGGCTCGGCGACGCACCGGCTGCCTGGATCGACGACGACTTCACCGATCTCGACCACACCTGGGCGACCGCACGCGCCGCTCGCGGGTTCCCCACGCTGCTGGTTCAGCCCGACCCGTACGTCGGCCTGCTGTCCGAGCATCTGGTGGCAGTGCGGGACTGGGCAGCGGCCTTGCACTCGGCGGCACGGGCTGCGTGAGGCTGCCCCAGTAGCTCGAACATTGGCGTTGGAGGTCGCTGTTCCCGGAGTGGGCACTCCGTCAGCGTCGGCGGCCGTGGTCCGCGGGATTCCCGCGCTGCACCGTGACGGCCTGCTCCTGCTGCGCCGCAGATGTGACCTGCAACGTGCTGCGCGTGCTCGGCCTACGTGCTGCCTGTGCGCGCCGGTTCGGCTCGACCGTGATTCGCCAGTTGAGCACCTCGGCCGGATGCTCGGCCGTATCGAGTTCGCGTTCACCCGCGAGCCGGGCAAGGAGTTGGCGGGGCTCGTGGCCAGCAGTTTGGGCGCGGGCGAGTGTGGTGGCCAAGGCCGGCCAGGACGGGTCGGTGAGGATGCGGGCAGCGTGGCCAGGGATGGCCTCACACACCGTGGCGTCGAAGCGATCCATGGTCTGTTGACGTGGCGCGCGTCGGGTGAGGTCAGCCAGGACCGGGTCGGCTGCCTGGCTGTAGGCCGTCTGTAGGTGACGAAGGGCTTGCTCGGCTGCGGCGGCCTGCTGCTCGTGGCCGCGCTGCTCATGCCACTTGGCGGCGGCGCGGGCCAGGTGCAGGGCAGTGAAAACCAAGGAGATGGCGAGTCCACCCGGAGCACTGGGGGCATACGCGAGTTCCTTGGCGGCCCTGCGCAGTTCACCGACGGCTTGGTGGTCGGCCTGGATGGCGGAGCGGCGGGCGCGATGGAACACCCGAGCCGCTGCTTGGAGTTGAGCCTGGTGCGGGCCAGATGTGGCGCGAGCCAGGTTGTGCAGGGCGTCGCTGAAACCGTCCAGCTGGCCCTGAGCCACGGCGTCGTTGTCCGCATCGAGAAACGTGCGGGCGGTGCGCATGGCGGAATCGACACGGCGCCACGTGTCCGCCGCGTCCGCCATGGCCTGCGGTCGGTCGGCCACTTCTTGGTCGGGCAGTCGCTGACGCAGTCGGTTGAAGGACAGGTCAGGGGCGAGCTTGGAGCCGCCGAAGTAGACGGTGTCGCCTGGAGCGGCCAAGCTGTAGCCGGTCACCTCACCGGTCTCGGGGCCGACGCGGGTCTTCACCTGGATGCCCAGCGAGTCGAGGACGGTGAAGTAGTCGTCGAGGCTGCGGACCGCGGCAGCGACCGCGTACGCCTGCTCGCGGAGCCACTCTCGCGCGACCTGTTGCTGACCAAGGCGTTCGGCCTTGGCGCGCTCGGCACCGGTCGGTGTCTTGGGTGCTGTCAGGTCACCGGACTTGAGTCGGCGCAGCCCGAACTCGGCCTCGATCTGTCGGCATTCCTTCTGCGCTCGCTGGCCGTCACGGTTCGTACGTGGACGGCGGCCGTCGGCGCGGACGGTGGTGGCCAGGATGTGGATGTGGTCGTCCGCGTGGCGCACCGCGATCCACCGGCACGCCTTCTCGTCCCCTTCTGGGGCGATGCCGGTGGCAGCGACGACGCGGCGAGCCACCTCGGCCCACTCGGCGTCGGTCAGGTAGCGGTCGCCTGGCGCAGTGCGCACCGGGCAGTGCCATACGTGCTTCGGCGGCTTCGTCCCGCCCAGCTCGCGGGTGCGCAGGTCGACATGGTGGTCAAGCCGCTTGGCAAGCAGGCTGTAGGTGGCGACGGGGTCGCGGCCGGGGTCAGGGGCGCCGACCATGTCCCATGCGGCAACGATGTGGGGGTCGGTGTGCTCGTCTCGCCGCCCCTTCCCGAAGAGGTAGTTGATCAGCCCCCGAGTGTCGGAGCCGGTCGAGACGTCAGGAACCATGGCGGCCGCCTTCCGCCACGAGCTCGTCCATCAGCTGGTAGCTGCGCTCGACGGCCCGGCTGACGCGGTCGAGTACGTCCTCGGCCTGGTCGGGAACGGTCCCGCTGTTGATGGCCATGGTGATCTGGTTGAGATTGGTGCCGATGCGGTTCAGCGCCTTGGTGTGGGCCTCGACGGCCTCCACTAGCGGGCGGATCGGATCGTCGTCTGGACTGCCGACCGCGTGCGCCTTACCGAGCGCTACCGCAAGGGCGGAGTCGCCGACGAATCCGGCGAACGTCAGGTGGCGTTGCTTGGCTGCCTCGTCGATGAGACGGACCGCGGTCGAAGTGAAGCGGACCTTCTTCTCCTGATCGCGCTTCTCGGTGGTGCGCTTGCGGTTCATCCGTGCGGGCAGCACCGGGGCGTCGGGTTCACGCCACGAGGGCGACTCGACGGGCAGTGAAGGGTGGGCGGGTGACTCGGACGGCGGCGCAGTGGCGTCGGCGGGCGGCTCGTCGTACATGGCGGCGACGCTGGTACCGGACGCGGCGCTGGGCTCAGCCATCCCCTCCCTTGGCTCGGGTGCCCGCTGGCGCCCGGTCCCGTTCTCCCCCGCCACCCCCGGGGCGGGGGCAAGCGCGGACGAAGCCCCGTTAGGGGCTCGAACGCTCCAACTTGCTGCCGTTCGTCGTCCCAGGCCGAGCCATCCCCGGCGGCGAGTGGGGTGTGCGTTACCGGTGTCGGTGTCGGTGTCGGGCATCGTGGTGCTCCAAAGGCAGGTGGTTGGCGGGGTGTCACATCCGTTGCATGCGTCGCATGCCTGGTCAGCACAGGTACGGACGGCGGTGCAGGTACGGATACGTCCGTCCCGGCGAGAGAGTCCGTCCCCGCGCTGACCTGCGCGGGGACGGATGCGACGCACTGCTACGGACTCCCGTCCAGGTGCGTTGTGCAGGTGAGGTCAGAGAGTTCGCTTCGGCCCGGCAGAACCGCCGGGCGGTCCCACAGGGAGCGACTCCGTCGGCCCGCTCGTGACCGGCTTGCCCACGGTCGGACCTGCGGGTGTGACGCCGGGCGCAGGCTCAGGTGTGGTGTCGGTCTGGATCAGGTCGGGGCAATGGCGGGCCCAGGCATCCAGGAATCGGTTGCGCACATACGCCTTGGCCTGACGCCCCTGATCGAAGCGGTAGTTGGTGGGGCTGATGCCGAAATCACGCAGCAGGTTGCCGAGGTGGTAGGCGTTCAAGCCCTTGGCACCGTGGTCCGCCCACGGAGCGTCCGCGTCCTGGATCAGGACAGCGACCAGGTCCAGGGTGGGCAGGGCTTCAGGGTTGTTCGCCTGCTCGAAGACGCGATGGATATCGCGCAGTAGCCGAGTCTTCAGGCTGGTCTGTTCGTCCTGCGCAGCTTCGTGGCGGGTCATGGCCACACACGCGGTACGCGCCTGCCTTGACCAGTGACCACCGGCCAGGTCGGCGATGATGACCAGCGGCTCCCACGTGTCCGCCGCCCGGTCCTCCACCGGCATCGGCGGCACGATGCGGGCGGCCGTGCTCCGCAGCGGACCCAGCCACGCAGCCAGCCGATCACGTAGTGCTTTGAGTTCCGGTCCCGCGTACCGCGAGCGGAACGGGGCGACCTTTTCAACGGGCTTGCGCTTCTGCATCCGCAGTACGACCGACCGGTCGGTGATGGTGTCGGGCAGGTCGCCGATACCTGCGATCGCGGCCATCGCGAAGGTGGGGAACGGCGTGGGCTTGTGCTCCGGACCGGAGATCCGCCAGGCGGGCCGGTTGCGCTGGTGTCCGGCGTTGAGCAGGCCGCGCAGGACCTCGCTGTCGCCCGCTGCCTTAGGGCTGAAAATGGTGTCCGCCTCGTCCACCAGCAGCGTGGGCGGGATCTTGCCGATGGTGCGGAAGATGACCGCCGGAGAAGTGTTCACCGTCATCATCGGGTCATGGACGGTCTCATAAAGGACGTCCAGCACACGGGACTTGCCACAGCCCTTGGTCGGGCTCATCACCGCCAGGCGAGGCGCGTGCTGCAGGACAGTCTGGATGTGCGTGGCCGCCACCCACAGGGTGACCGCGGTCAATGCCTCCTCGCTCGGCAGCACGACGTACTTACCGATGGTCGATCGCAACTCATCCAGCAGCACCACTCCCTCCCCCGGCACCGAATCTCCACCGTCACCGGCCCCCGAAGCACCGCCAGATTTCATGGCGTCCCCTGACCCAGTCCCCGAACGGTCGACAGTCCCCGTCCCCTGGATGGTCCCCAGTGACCGCTGGGGACCGGATTCGCCGCCCTCAACGCGCTGCGACGCGTCCCCATCACGGTCCCCGGACCGCTGGCGGCCGTCCCCGTCACGGCCCCCAGGCTGCGTCCTCACCGCGCTGACCTGCGAATCGGCAGCAGGCTCAGAGTTCCGGTCGCTGGTTGGGGACCGGTCCCCAACCGCAGCCGCGGACATCCGGTCCCCAACTTCCGTTCCCCGCACACCGGTTTCACTTCGGGGACCGTGCCGGTCCCCGTCGACCACAAAGTTCATCGGACCGGGGACCGTATCCACAGACCAGGTTTCCCCCTGGTCCCTGTTGAGCCAGGGAGCTCCCTGGCCGGGTACGGCAGCCTTGGGCCAGATCGTGGGGGCTGCTTCGGCGGCAGAGCTGGACGTAGAGTCCTCCATAGACGTTCCTCTCCGGTGAGGGCAGGTCCGGCAAGACCCGCCCTCACCCGTTCGTTCCTTCAGATATGGGCGATCAGTTGGGGAATCTTCGGCCCTCGGCGGTGGTTCGCCGGGGGCCGCTTCGTTGTCCCCGTGGGGTGCGGAGTCAGACCGTGAGGTCGTACGAGGTCTGCGCGTCCAGCCACACGTCCACCTCCCGCCACCGGTAGCGCAGGTGCCGGCCGACCTTGTGCACGGTCGGCCCGATGCGCCGGTGACGCCACTGGTAGAGCGTCTTCACCGGCACACCGAGGTAGACCGCCACCTCCTCCGGCGTGGCCAGAGGGACAGGACCAGCGCCGTAGGCAGGGGTGGGGCGCGGGGTTCGGGGCATAAGGGCTCCTTGGCTGAAGTGGCGGGGTGGACAAGACAGCCACAGAATTGCCTGCCGCGTCCAGCGGCATTGTGCGGAAATCCCACGGCCACCCCAAACGACCTGTCGCCGAATGGGAACAAAACCGTAGACCCGGATCGCCGGTTGCCGAAATTGCGCCGAGAGCAGAGGGATCGGTCCGCTTTTCTCCGGACGCCCTGTCACCCCAATCCGCCCAAGCCATCTGACATAATCGCAGGTCAGCGACCAATCCGAGCACCTCAGAGACAGCGGCGTGGGACCATAGCACGAGAATCCGGCTTCACCGAACCACCAGAATTGTTGGCTCCGCCGAGCTTTCACAAGTCCTTGAGGAACCTCTTGCCACGGCCGCCGAATTCGAGTTACAGCTATCTGTCATGGCAACCCGACCCATAGAAATAGGCCCGGCCGGAATCCAAGCCGCGCGCAATATCGAGTACCTGCGTCTGCTGCGTGGCCTCTCCCAGCAGCGCCTCGCCGAACGATGCACCGCCCTCGGCCGCCCCCTGACCAACATCGCCCTCAGTCGCACCGAACGCGCTCGCCGCCGCTGCGACATCGACGACCTCGTCACCATCGCTACCGCACTCGGCGTCTCGCCGATTGCTCTGCTCACAATCTCCGCTGCGGGGAAGCGTGGCTGAGCCGTACGACCGCTGGCACAAGAAGCGGCCGCAGGCCGACGACGAGACCTGCACTGCCCACAAGAAGGTCCCGTCCCGCGAACACGGACGCGGCAAGCGATGGTTGGCTCGCTGGCGCGATCCCGACGGGCAGCAGCAGAGTGAGAGCTTCGACCGGTACGAGGACGCCCGGCAGCACCTCACCAAGATGCAGGGCAGCGTCGACGACGGCACGTACATCGACCCGAGGAAGGGCGAGGCCCAGCTCAAGGCGGTGGCCGAGCAGTGGTTGGCGAACCAGACGTTCGAGAACCCTCGGACGTACGCCCAGTACGAGTCCCGCGTCCGGAACCACGTCATCGCGCCGCTCGGCTCACTCAAGCTGCGCCAGGTCAAGGCGTCCACCGTGCAGACCTGGATCAAGCGCCGACTTCAGGTGCTCGACGAGACGACCGTCGGGCTGGTCTTCACGCACCTGTCATCGATCCTGGCCATGGCCGTGGACGACGACCTGATCGCCAAGAACCCGTGCGAGACCGGCTCGGTGAAGCGCGTGAAGCCCCGGCGATCGAAGAAGGCGGCGAAGGACGCGCCCTTGCAGTGGGAGCAGACAGACGCCCTGCAGCCCCACCTGCCCGAGCGCTACCGGGCCACCGTCGACTGCGGCCGAGGACTGGGCATGCGGCAGGGCGAGATCTTCGGGTTCAGCCCCGAGGACGTCGACTGGCTACAGAAAGACAAGGTCGTCCACATCCGCCGCCAGATCACACACGATCGCGGCGCTCTGGTTTTCGCCCCGCCGAAGGGTGGCACGGAGGACGATCCCAAGGACCGCTTCGTACCGGTCGGCGATGCGCTGGCCGTACTGCTCACCGAGCACATGCGCGAGCACCCGCCGGCCGAGGTCACCCTGCCGTGGATGACCAGGGACGGCGAGCCCGTGACCGTACGCCTGGCGTTCACCACACGGGAGCACAAGCCGCTGAACAAGAACTACTTCAACTACCTCTGGAAGGCCGCCCTGGAAGCGATCGGCGCGATAACGGCCGTCAACGACAAGCCTGTTGGCAGGGGCCGCAAGTGGGAGGAGTGCCGCGACAAGATGATGCATGCCCTGCGGCATCTCTTCGCCTCCGAGGCCATCAACGAGGGCGTCGATGTCTACACCCTCGCCGACCTCCTCGGCCATGAGGACCCTGCCTTCACTCTTCGCCGCTACGTCCATCGGGTGAGCGGGGCCGTCGAGAAGGCCCGCAAGGCGATCGGCCGGCGCTATTCGCCGGCCGGGTGAAACAGGGCCGCCCGCTCACTCACCTTCGAACGGCCCTGACGCCGGTCCTTTGGAGGACCATCCCCGCGTCCGTGGCGACGCATCGGGCCCAGGACGGCCTCAGCCGCGATCAGTACTGCCCCGAGGGGTGAGCACAGGCGCGGGCCCGGGGACGGACGTGGGCGCGTCACCCTGCCCCTCGATGCGGTCCAGGAGCAGGGTGACGGCCCGGTCGGCCAGGTCTTCGAGGTGGAGGTCTAGGGCGGTGAGCGGCGGCGTGGCGCTGCGGGCTCGGACGCCGTCGTAGTTGGTAGCGACCATCAGGTCTCCGGGCACGGCCAGGCCGAGTTCCTCTGCGGCGCTGAGCGTTCCTACGGCGAATGCGTCGAGCGGGGCGTAGATCGCGTCGACCGAGGGGTGGCGGCGCAGCAGGTCGAGGGCAGCGGCGTGACCGGCGCGGGCTCCTTCGCGGGCGTCGGCACGCGCGATGCGCAGGGGGCGGTCGTGTTCAGTGGCCCAACTGCGGTAGTAGGCGCAGATGTCGTCGGTGAGGACCCGGTCCTCGGTGGTGACGAGCACGGCGATCTCGCGGCAGCCGCGGTCGGACAGATGGGCGAGGATCACGTCGGCTCCGGAGGCGCCGCGTTCGACCCAGGACATGGTGCTGCCGGGGGTGCGGTCCCGGCCGATCGAGACGGTCGGCAGATCGAGGGCGGCCAGGCGCTTGCCGATCCAGTGGTCGGCGACCGGCTCGATGAGCAGGGCTCCGTCGACGTCGAGGCGGTCTATGAAGGTGCTGTCGCTGCCGTCCACGGGCGGCACGAGGAGCAGGGCGTAGCCGCGTTCGAGGGCGATCCGGGCGGCGGACGCGGCGATGTCCATGAAGAAGCCGAGGCGTGAGACGCCGCCGATCACCGCGGGCGGCATGGTGCTCATCAGGGCGATGGTCTGGGACCGCCCGGCGCGCAGCCGTCGGGCGCGGACGCTGGGCCGGTAGCCGAGTTCGTCCGCCAATGACTTGATCCGTGCGCGGGTGCGCGGGTCGAGCGTGCCCTTGCCGTTCATGGCCCAGGACACGGCGGTGGTGGACACCCCGGCGGCCTCGGCCACGTCAGCGATGGTCACGCGGCGCGTGCTGGTCACCCTTCCCCTCCCGGTGTCGCGCTGATGTTGCGCTTCGAGGTCGTTCCCGCCTCGCCCTTGACACTAGCCGAGCCTCTCGCATCTACTTCAATTAATCGATTAATTACAGGGACTTCAGAGGGGCCTCGATGGCTGTACTCGTGATCGACACGGATCCTGGTCTTGACGACGCGCATGCGCTCGCCATGGTGCTGACGCCGAGTGCGGTCCGTTCGGTCCCGCCGGTCGCCGCGCTGTGCACGGTCGCGGGCAACGTCGGTATCGACCAGGTCACCGCGAACGCCCGCTGGCTGCTCGGCGCGTACGGCGTCGAGAACGTGCCCGTGCACCGCGGCGCCGCACGCCCCCTCGCCGGACCCCAGGCGCACGCCGCCGACATCCACGGCGAGGACGGTCTGGGCGGCGCACCCCGCAAGGACGTGCCCGACGTGCCGGAGTCCCCCCTCACCGCGGCCCTCGCGCTCGTCGAGACCGCCCGTCGCCACCCCGGTGAGACGACTGTGGTCGCGCTCGGCCCGCTCACCAACCTGGCTCTTGCCGTGCGCCTCGAGCCCCGGCTGCCCCAGCTCCTGGACCGCGTGGTCGTGATGGGCGGCGCCATCGACGGGCGCGGCAACCTCACCATGAACGCCGAGTTCAACACCGGCGCCGACCCGGCCGCCGCCGACGTGGTCTTCGCCGAGTTCGAGCGGGTGACGCTGGTGTCCTGGGAGGCCACGCTCGATCACCCGTTCACGCCCGAGGAGTTCACCGGCTTCTTCGTCGGTGACTCCCGACCCGCGAGGGCCCTGCACGACCTCGTCCAGCACGGCTTCACCTCTGACCCCGGCTACGCCGCCCGTCCGTCGTTTCTTCGCCCCGATCCGCTCGCGATGGCCGTCGCCCTGGACCCGTCCGTGGTCACACGCTCCGAGCGGCATCGCATCTACGTACGGCACGGCGGCGGGCTCGATCACGGGCTGAGCGTCGTGGACTGGCGGGACCGCGGCGATGTATGCCTGCCCGACCGGCCCGCCGTCGAGATCGTCTTCGAGACCGACCGCGAGCGACTGCTCGACCTGCTCAGGGTCTGACGGATCCGGTCCGCCGGCTCCAACGCCGCGGCACAGGCCCGTACTTCATCGCGCCACCCACCACCACTCACGCACCCCTCTCCTCAGGAGGTCCCGTGTCTTCCTCCCCCGGCCTGTCGCGGCGCGCTTTGTTGCGCGGCGCCGCGATGCTCGGCGGCGCCGCCGCGCTCGGGCCCGCGCTCACCGCGTGCGGCTCCAGCGGCACCGACGCCGACGGCGCCACCCGGATCCAGCTGGGCTGGCTGCCCAACGTCGAGTCGATGGGCCTGCTGGTCGCCGCCGCCAACGGCCACTACCGCGCCCAGGGCATCACACCCAAGCTGGCACCCGGCGGGCCCACCGTCGTCATCGAACCGCAGATCATCACCGGCAAGGCGCTGGTCGGCACCGAGTCCAGCGACACGCTGGGCGACGCGATCGCCAAGGGCGCGCCGCTGGTCGCGATCGGCGCCATGTACCAGCGCTCTCCTTCCTGCATCCTGTCGCTGGCGAAGAAGCCGGTGCGCACGCCCAAGGATCTGGAGGGGCGCCGCTTCGGTGTGGCGCAGAGTGACGCCCGCGTGTACGCCGGTTTCTTCAAGCTGGCCGGCGTGGACGCGAGCAAGATCGAGATGGTGCCGACCGGCACCGACCCGTCCGCGCTCGCGTCCGGCGAGGTGGACGCCATCTCGGCGACCCTCGCCAACCAGCCGGTCGCCCTGAAGCTGCGCGGCATCGAGACGACATCCATCGCACTCGCCGACCACGGATACAACCGGTGGGGCGGGCTGCTCACGGTCAGCGCGCGCAGCCTGCGCGACGACGCGACGCGGGCGAGGGTGGTCAAGGTGCTGCGCGGCACGGTCCTCGGCCTGCAGGACGCGGTCGCCGACCCCGCCGGCGCGGCCCGCACCATCGTGGACCGCTACGGCAAACAGACCGGCCTGGACCTGCCCGGCCAGCGGGCGGGCGCCAAGATCTGGGCGGGTCTTACCCGCACGCCCGACACCGAGAAGCACGGCCTAATGCGCCTGACCCCGGAGGGCATCGCCTCTCAGGAACGTTTTCTGCGCAGCCTCGGCATCAAGGCCGATGCGAAGTCCATGTTCGACTCGTCGCTCCTCGACGAGATCTACGGCACCGCAACCCACCTGTGACCCCTGTCCGTCCGAGGAAGGACCTCCCCATGTCGTCAACCCCTTCGGCGGGCCTGACCGCCGACGGCGTCGAGCGAGTGTTCAAGGTCGCCGGCGACACCGTGACCGCGCTCGGCGGAGTCGATCTGGCCACGCCAGCGGGCTCGTTCGTCTCCCTGCTCGGCCCGTCGGGCTGCGGCAAGTCGACGCTGCTGCGCATGTTCGCCGACCTGGACGTGCCGACCGGCGGCCGCGTCGCCGTGCACGGCGAGACGCCCGACAAGGCCCGCACCGCGCACAAGGTCGGCGTCGCGTTCCAGGACGCGGCGCTGCTGCCCTGGCGTTCGGTCGAGCGCAACATCCGCATTCCGCTGGAGGTCGCCGGCAAGCAGACCGACAGCAGACTGATCGCCGACCTGATCGAACTGACCGGACTCAAGGGCTTCGAGAAGGCCCGCCCCGGCCAGCTGTCCGGCGGTATGCGCCAGCGCGTCGCCATCGCCCGCACCCTCGTGCTCCAGCCCGAAGTGCTGCTGCTCGACGAGCCGTTCGGCGCGCTCGACGACATGACCCGGCAGACCATGAACCTGGAGCTGCAGCGCATCTGGACGGAGCGGCCCGCGACCACCCTGCTGGTCACCCACTCCATTCCGGAGGCGGTGTTCCTCAGCGACAAGGTCGTCGTGATGGACGCACGGCCGGGCCGCATCGTCGCCGAGATCGACATCGACCTGCCGCGGCCCCGCACGCCGGAGATCCAGCGCACGACGGAGTTCCACGCGTACGTGGACCAGCTGTCGGAGGAGCTCTTCGCCGGGCACGGCGCACTCGCCGGGGGCGCGGCATGAGCGCGCTCCCGCTGGCCCCGGCCCCCGCGCGCCGGGCCTTCAAGCCTGCCGCGGCCCGCTGGCTGCCGGTCGTCTCGGGTGTCACCGTCCTGCTCGCGGTGTGGTGCGCGGTGGCGTTCTCGCTCTCCGAGCAGCAGCTGGTCCCCTACCCCTGGGACGTCGTGCACGCCCTGTGGCGGGACCGTTCCCTGCTGCTCGACAACTCCTGGCCGACCCTGTGGGTGGCGCTGCAGGGATTCTTCTGGGGCAACCTCGTCGTGATCCCGCTCGCGGCGATCGCCCTACTGTGGCCGGCGAGCGAACCGGTGGTGAACCGCCTCGCCGTCGTGCTGCACGCCGTGCCGTTCATCGCCATCGCCCCGATCCTGATCGTGGCACTGCCCGGCGGCAGCGCGAAGGTCGTCATCACGGCGCTGATGGTGTACTTCCCGTCCCTCGTCGGCGTCCTGCTCGGCCTACACAGCGCGGACTCACGCTCCCTAGACATGATCCGGGCCGCGGGCGGCTCCCGGCGCACCGCGCTGGTGAAGGTCCGCTTCCCCGCCGCGCTCCCCCAGGTCTTCGCCGGTCTGCGGATCGCCACCCCGGCGGCCCTGCTCGGCGCCCTCGTCGCGGAGTTCTTCGGCGCCGACCGCGGGCTCGGCGCGCTCATCGTGCAGGCGCAGACCTCGATGGAGGTGGAGCGCACCTGGGCCACCGCCGTCTGGATCGGCCTGCTCTCCGGCGCGGTCTACGCACTGATCTCCTACGCGGCCCGGCTCGCCACCCCCTGGGCGGGCAAGGGCGGCACCGTCGCGACCGACATCGGCACGGGGCAGAGCGCCCCGGGCAGCCGCACCCAGCGCGTCGTCGGCATCGTGCTGTCAGCCATGCTGCTGCTCGGTCTGTGGCAGCTGATCGTGTCCGCGCTCGGCCTCGACCCGTTCTTCGCCAAGGGGCCCGCCGACGTGGTGAGCTACCTGACAGGCCATCAATCAGCTGCGTACTGGGACCAGTTCGTCTCCGGTCTCGGCCAGACCGTGCTGGACGCGGGCACCGGGTTCGTCGTCGGCACGCTGATCGCCGCGGTCACCGCCGTTGCCGCCGTGGCCTGGCGCCCGGTGGAGCGGCTCGTCCTGCCGCTCGCGATCGTGCTGCGCTCGGTGCCGCTGATCGCTATCACCCCGCTGATCGTGCTGGTCTTCGGCCGCGGCCTGGTCGGGGTGAGCGTGGTCATCACGCTCGGCACGTTCTTCCCGACGCTGGTCAACCTGATCACCGCACTGCGCTCGGCCCCGGCCGGTGCCGCCGAGGTGGTCCACGCGGCGGGCGGCTCCTCGCTCACCGCCGCGCTCAAGGTCCGCCTGCCGTACGCGATCCCGGCCCTCACCGCGTCCGCGCGCATCGCCATCCCGAGCGCGGTCGTCGGCGCCACGCTCGCCGAATGGCTCGCCACCGGCAAGGGGCTCGGCCACCTCATCACCTCGTCCTACGAGGAACTGGCCTTCGACGCGCTGTGGTCCTCCGGCGTCCTCGTCGTCCTGCTCGTCCTCGTCCTGTACGCGTGCATCGGCCGCCTCGACACGTTCGTGGCCCGCCGGTTCGGCCTCACCGACTGATCCTCCATGGCACCCCGCCCCACCACCCTGTGACAGGAAATTCCGTGCACTCCATCGACCTGCTCATTCACAACGCCCACGTCGTCGCCTTCGACGAGGCGGGCACCGTGCTCCCCGACGGAGCCATCGCCGTCCGCGACGGCGAGATCGTCGAGATCGGCCCGACTGCCGACCTGACCGAGCATTACGCGCCGGCCGAGCGCATCCACGCCGACGGTTCGATCGCCATGCCCGGCCTGATCGACGCGCACGTCCACACGGCCCAGACCCTCATGCGGGGCCTGATCACCACCCTCGGGCAGCGCAACGCCCTGCGCGTGCCGTTCTGGCGCGAGTACTACGTGCCGTTCGAGTCGATGCTGACGCCCGAGGACATGTACCTGTCCGCGCAGCTCGCCTACACCAACATGATCGCCAACGGCACGACCGCGTTCTGGGACGCGGGCGGCCCGCACCCCGACTCGATGGCGCGCGCCGCCGACGAGGTCGGAATCCGCGGCATCGTCTCGCTGAGCACCATGGACGGCGGCGACCGCATCCCCGACTCGATGCGCACCACCACCGACCAGGCGCTCCAGGGCAACCTCGACCTCGTCAAGCGCTGGCCTTCCGACGCCGGCCAGCGCGTCAGCGCGTCCCTGTCGCTGCGTCAGGTCATTGCCTGCTCCACCGAGTTGGTCACCGAGATGTCGCGCGCGGCCCACGAGCTCGACGTCAGGATCCATACGCATCTCGTCGAGGGCACGTACGAGATCGACCACTGCCTGGAGAAGTACGGGCGCCGCCCCATCGACCACCTCATCGACCTGGGCGTCTTCGACGAGCGTCTGCACGGCGCGCACTCCATCCTCGCTGCCCGGCACGACGTCGACGCCTACGTCCGCCACGGTGTCTCGGCCTGCCACTGCGGATTCGGCAACTCGTCCATCGGCCAGCCGCCGGCCCTGGACATGTGGCGGCGCGGCGTCGCCATCGGTCTTGGCACCGACGGAGTCAACGACCGCGGCAGCCTCGACATCTTCCAGGTCGCGCACGCCACCCTCGTTAACCAGCAGCTGGTGTACGGCACTCCGTACCACGACCGGTTCGCCGTCAAGCCCTCCGAACCGCTGACCATGGCCACCCGCGGTGGTGCGCGCGCCCTCGGACTCGGCGAGAAGATCGGCTCCCTGGAGGCGGGCAAGCGCGCCGACGTCCTCCTGCTCGGCCTGGACTCGGCGGACGCGGCGGCCTCGATCTCGCCCGAGGCGTTCCTGTACGAGGCGGCGAACGGTCGCGACGTCCACACCGTCGTCGTGGAGGGCCGCACGGTCCTGAAGAACCGCGAGTTCACCACCGTGGACGTGGCCGCCATCCGGGCCCGCGCCGCGGCACGCCAGCAGGAACTGGTCGCACGCTTCATGCCCTGACCAGGCTCGTCGCCTCGACACCGACCGGGCCCGACACACACTCGTGCGTCGGGCCTCACGGCGTACGCCCCGCATGCCTCAGCAGAGAGCCCGACCCATGACGCTCCGCCCCGCCCTCAGCACCCGGCTCATCGCCACGGACCTGGACGGCACCCTGCTCCGCGACGACAAAGCCGTCTCCGCCCGCACCGTCGACGCCCTCGCCGCCGCAGCGGATGCCGGCATCGAGGTCCTCTTCGTCACGAGTCGCCCCGCCCGCTGGATGCATGTCGTCAGCGACCACGTGCACGGCCACGGCTTCGCGATCTGCGCCAACGGAGCCGCGTTTGTCGACCTGCACGCCGGCCCCAGCCGCAGCCGCTTCACCAGGATCCGGGCACTCGCGACAGCGGACGCCCGCCACGTCGTGCACGCCCTGCGCACAGCCATGCCCGGCATCTCTTTCGCCGTCGAACGAACCGGAGGGCTGCACTTCGAAGCGGGCTTCCCGCCGATGTTCGCCGACCCCCGCCGCGGCGTCGCCCTCGCCGAACAACTCCTCGCACCCGACGCGCCCGCCGCCGACGAACCGGTCCTCAAACTCCTCGCCCACCACTCCGGACTCACGCCCGACGCCTTCCACGCGCTCGCGCGCACCGCGGCGGGCGGCCGTGCCACGGTCACCCGCTCCCACCCGGGGACCGCCCTGCTGGAGATCAGCGGAGCCGACGTGTCCAAAGCCAGCGCCCTTGCTCTGTGCTGCCAAGAACGAGGCATCTCCCCCTCAGAGGTCGTGGCGATCGGCGACATGCCCAACGACCTGGAGATGCTCGGCTGGGCGGGCACCTCCTACGCCATGGGCAACGCCCACCCGGACGTCGTCGAGGTCGCCGACCACGTCACCGCCGACAACAACCACGACGGGGCAGCCCGTGTCATCGAAAACATCCTGGCACGCACCCGACGCCGGCCCTTCCGTCCTGCCTTCACGCATGCCGTGCCCTCATGACGTGCACCGGTTGTGCACCGCCTCTTCCGCATCCACGGCATCCGTGCAGGTCAAGACAACTTCCATGCTGTACTTCGACCTCTAAGCCGTCCCGTAGCTCCGGACGCGCTCGTCGCCGAGGGCCCGGTCTCCCCGCAAGGGAGGCCGGGCCCTCGGGCGTGTCAGGGGTGTGTGAGGCTCGCCGGGCGGAAAGCGGCCAACCGCCTTAAACTCGGGCAAGTCGCACACGCTGACAAGCCTCGGAGGAGTGCCGTCATGAGCAATCTGTTCGTCGTCGCCTATAACGACCTCGCCACCGCCGACCAGGTCCGCAACCGGCTCCTGGAGATGTCCAAGGAGCACCTCGTCGAGCTCGAGGACATCGTCGTCGTCGAGCGCCGGGAGTCCGACGGGAAGATCAAGCTGCACCAGGCCGTGAACCACACCACGATGGGCGCCACGGGCGGCGCGCTGTGGGGCAGCGTCATCGGCATGCTGTTCCTGGTGCCGTTCCTGGGCGCCGCCGTGGGCGCCGCCGCGGGTGCCGCGGGCGGGGCCGTCACGGACACCGGCATCAACGACAACTTCATGAAGGAACTCAGCCAGAACCTGCGGCCCGGCGCCGCCGCGCTGTTCGTCCTCGTCAAGCAGGCCGCCCGCGACAAGGTGGTGCCGGAGATCGCGCAGTACGGCGGTCAGCTGGTGCAGACGTCGCTGAGCAACGACGACGAGGAGGCGCTGCGCGAGATGCTGCAGGAGGGGCAGGCGAAGGCCCAGGCCTCGGCGTAGGCTCCGCAGCCGCAGCAGGGCGGCCGCCCCGGTCCGAGGGGCCGGGGCGGCCGTCGTCGTGTGTCCGGGCGGCGCTACTTGGCGACGAGTTCGCCGCGGCCCTCCGTGACCTCGCGGGCCACGTCCACGAGCTTGCGCTGATGGGAACGCGCGTAGCTCCGAAGTCCCGCGAAGGCCTGGTCCAGGGACTGGCCGGTGCGGGCGGCGAGGATGCCCTTGGCCTGCTCCACGAGGACCCGGCTGGACAGCGCGTGCTCCAGCTGACCGGCGAGGACCTGGGACTCGCCCAGTTCGCGCTGGAGCGTGAGGGTGTGCCCCGCTACCTCGGCGAAGAGCCGGACCAGGGCGAGGGCCTCCTTGTCCAGCGGTGTGTCGGCGGCGGTGAACAGGACCAGCGCGCCGATCTCCTCGTCCCTGCCGCGCAGTGGAAGCGCGGTGGCCCGGCCGAAGCCGAGGGCCCTGGCGCGCGCGGCCCAGCGCGGCCAGCGCCGCTGTGCGGAGCGCGTCGTCACGTCGACGTCCACGAGGGCGCAGCCCGTCGTACGGGCGTCGTAGCCCGCGCCCTCCTCCCAGCGGACGGCATCGGCCGCGAGGGCGCCGAGCGAGGCGTCGGTGCCGTCGGTGAGGAGCGGGGCGCGGCCGCCGGGCACGTACGCCACCTTCGCGCCGCGCGCGCGGAACAGCCGCCTGCCCCCTTCCGCGAGGGTGGCCAGCAGGGTTTGCGTGTCGGAGGGGTCGCGCGCGGCTCCACCTGTCAACTCGGCGAAGACCGCGGCGACTTCCTGCTCTCGCAGTGTCACGGTGGAGACCTCTCAGCCGAGTCGGAGTCGTCCCTGGACGATATCCCGCGCGATGTCGCCGATAGGACGGCCGTCGGCGAAAGCGCGTACTTTGACCAGTTCCAGTGCATCCGGGATGCGGCAGCCCACCTGGACTGCCACCATGCCCGCGGCCTGGTGGACCTCGGCACGGTAGTCGATTCCTCCGAAGAGGCCGGGTACCGCGTCCGTACCGAGGAAAACGTTGCGGGTCAAGGAGTCGGCGACCTGCGTGACGGCCGTGGTGGACGCGGCGTCCGCGCGTGCGTCGAACACGGCCAGCGCGCCGATGCAGCTGTCGGCGGACTGCAGGGGAACGGCGACGACGTGGCCGATTCCGAGCCCTTCGGCGGCGGGACCGTAACCGGGCCAGCGGTCCGTCAGCAGGGCACCCGAAGCGACGACCGCGCGGCGCTCCCGCACCGCGTCGCGCGCCGGGCCCTCGCCGAGGACGTACTCCAGCTCCTGCGCGGCGCGCGAGGGCTCGCCGGAGGCGGCGGTCGCGACCTGGTTCCGGTCCGCGTCGACGAGGGTGACGGCGGCGCTGTCGCTTCCGCAGGCCTCCGCGACCCCGGTCATGAACAGCGGGGGGCACCCTCCCGTGTCCGCCCACTGAGCGGCGCGCCGGGCGTGGGACTCGAGGAGCTGCGCCGTCAGCTCGTGCCGCCGCGCGCTCGTCCGGTGAATGTGCGCCAGGCGGGCATTGAGCCGGCCCCAGTCCCCCGCACCGATGGCTTCGTACTGGCGGGCAAGCTCCAGCTCGCGGTCGGCACGCCCGCGGGCGCGGGCCGCACGCTGCCAGACGGCCGCCGCCTGCTCCGCCGAGCTCCCCCCGAGGGTCATGCCGTCAGCGTACGCCCGGGGAGCGGATCAGGAGGCTCCGTTGCTCCGGCCGCCCTCTTCCATCAGCAGCACGACACCGCCGCGGTGTCCGTCGAAGGGGCTGCAGTTCACGGTGCAGTTGATGCTGCGGCCGAGGCGGTTGACGGCGGCGACCATCACCGGGGCGCCGCGGCTGCGGGTCCTGACGCACTCCTCCACGGCCTCCCGCAGCGGCCGGGTGGGCAGCCCGAAGTCGAGCTCGAAGAAGGGTTCGTCGACCGCCTCGTCCGGGCGCAGTCCCCACAGGTCGCTCGCGCCCCGGTTCCAGCTCTTGACCTTCAGGTCCTTGTCGAGGACGACGATGGCGGCCGCGATGGAGGCGAGCACGCCCTCCAGGAAGGCGCGGGTCTCGTCGAGCTCGTCGCTGCGGATCCGCATCTCCTCGTTCATCGTCTCCAGCTCCTCGTTGCCGGACTGGAGCTCCTCGTTGGTCGTCTCCAACTCCTCGTTCGTGGACTGGAGTTCCTCGTTGGTCGTCTCCAACTCCTCGATGGAGGACTGCAGTTCCTCGTTCGTGGTCTCCAACTCCTCGTTCGTGGACTGGAGTTCCTCGTACGCCGTCTCCAGGTCCTCGCGTACGCGCTTGACCTCTGCCTTGAGCTGGGTCGCCACGGTCACGTCGGTGAACGAGATGTTGGTGGCGGCCGGCACGCCCCCGGCGCCGACCAGCGGCTGGACGACCATGTCGAAGTACTGGAGGTCCTCGCCGACCCGGCGCTCCGCCCCGTTGACCCGCAGGGTGCGGCGCTCGTGCGTGGCCTGGTCGATCAGCGAGCGCAGCTCGACCGGGCGGTAGGAGATCTCGAGGTCCTGGAAGGGCCGGCCGATATCGTTCGTGGTGAGGCCGAACTGCACGCGCGCGTGGTTGTTGATGAGGACGACCAGGCCCTCGGCGTCCACCGCCAGCGCGGCGCCGGGTGAGGCGTCGAGGATGAGGTCGCGCAGCTGACGGTTGCGGGCCATGTGCTGCATCTCCCCGCCCAGGTGCGCGCGCAGCTTCACCGGCGCGGGCTGGTAGGGGGTCGCGGAGTCGCCGGGGCGGCGGCGGAAGATGCGCTGGCGCATGCTGACGACGTCGAAGCGGTCCGCGTCGTTGAGCAGCATCTCGGCCTTGCCGAGGAACAGGAATCCGCCCTCGCGCAGTGCGAAGTGGAACCGGTCGATGATCTGGGTCTGCGCCTCGACGTTGAAGTACATCAGCGCGTTGCGGCAGACCAGCAGGTCGAGGCGGGAGATCGGGGCGTCGCGGGTGATGTCGTGGCGGCCGAAGATGACCCGGCGGCGCAGGTCGGCGCGGAAGCTGTACCGCGCCCCGTTCTGCTCGAAGTACTTCTCGCGCAGGGTGTCGGAGAGCGGTTCCAGGGTCTTGGCCGGATAGAGGCCGGAGCGGGCGTCGCGCAGGGCCTCGTCGTCGACGTCGGTGCCGTAGATCTTGACGCGGTTGAGGGTCTCCTCGACGCCGAGGGCCTCGGCGAACATGATGGCCAGCGAGTACGCCTCCTCACCACTGGAGCAGCCCGCGCTCCAGACCCTGATCTCGTCCTCCGGGCCGTGCTCGGCCAGCACCTCGGGGATCACTTCGCGCTGGAGGTACGTCCAGGCCTCCGAGTCCCGGAAGATGGAGGTGACGTTGATCAGGATGGTGTTGAAGAGGGCGCTGAACTCGTCCGCGTTCGTCTCCAGCTGGTCGCGGTACTCGGAGTACGACTCCGTGCCGACGTCGGCCATGCGCTTGCGGATGCGGCGGCCCAGGGACGAGCGCTTGTAGCCGGTGAAGTCGAAGCCGCGTGCGTCCCGCAGGAAGCCGAGCAGCTCCTCCAGCTCCTCGTCCGTCTCCACGTCGCGGCGTGCCTCGCTCATCACTGCCCTACCTACTGCCTCTTGATGTCGACAAGTCCGCGGATCACCGCCGAGATTTCCTGCAGAGGTAGCACGAAGTCCACTGTGCCCGTACCCTCCGCGGCCTCCGGCATGCCCCGGAACTCCGCGGTGCGCGGATCCTGAGCGATCACGGTACCGCCGCGGGACTTCACCGCGTCGACACCCATGGCCCCGTCGTTGCCCGTGCCGGTCAGGACGATGGCGATGGCCCGCGGCCCGTAGGCACCAGCGACGGATTCGAAGAGAAGATCGGCGGAGGGCCGCAGGAAGTGGACCAGCTCGCTCTGGGAGAGGGCGAGGGTGCCGTCCTCGCCCACGAGGAGATGGCGGTCGGGCGGCGCGATGTAGACGGTCCCCGGCCGGGCCGACTCGCCCTCTTCGGCGAGTTTGACGTGCAGGGCGGTGCGGCGGTCGAGGATCTCCGCGAGGACGGTGCGGTGCCGCGGGTCCAGGTGCTGGACGACGAGGATCGGCACGGGCAGGTCGGCCTCGAGCCCGCCCAGGACGGCGACGAGGGCATGGATGCCGCCCGCGGACGCGGCGACGGCGACGACGCTGAAGCTGTCGTCCGAACGATCGGCACTGATCGGGGTCGGCACACCACCGAGCCTAGGCATGCGACCGAGGACGTGGCTACGGCTGTGTGGCAGTCGGCCGTCACGCCCCGGAGGCCGCCGTCAGCACTCCCGCCGATATCGCGCCGCGCAGCTCCGCGTGGTCCCGTACGGTCTGGTCGGCGTAGTGCAGCGCGAACGCGGCGACCGCCCGGTCGAAACCGTCCTTGCCGCCGAGGTAGGCGGCGATGGCGACCCGGTCGCCGGAGCGGGCGTGGGCGCGGGCGAGGGCGGTGCCGCACAGCCGGGCGTAGGCGAGGAGTTCGTCGGGCGGCATGACGGTGACGTCGGCGGAGCCCTTCATGTCGCGCAGCTGGCGCCAGTAGAAGGAACGGCCCTGCGGCCCCGTCATCCAGCCGAGGAAGATGTCGCCCGCCGCCTGGAGCAGGCGCTGGCCGGAGACGACGCGGTGGCCGGGGTGGATGTACGGGCCGTGGTTCGGGATGTGGTCCTCGACGACGGACCGGGTGGCCTCCTTGATCTGAAGGAACAGCGGGTCGTCGGCATCGCGCCCGGCCAGCAGCACGATGAAGCAGCGGGTGCCGACGCTGCCGACGCCGACGACCTTGCGGGCCGCGTCGACGAAGCGGTAGCGGTCGAGCAGCCGGCGGCGCTCCTCGGCGAGCGTGGAGCGGTAGTCGCCGAACATCTTGCGGACGGCCGCGGCGTCGGAGACCCCGGCCGGTTCGAGGAGCGGCGGGTCGTAGGCGATGCGGCGGCGGCCGTCGGGGGTGGTCTCCGTGAGCTTGCCGAGGGCGTGCAGGCTGGTGCGCCGGGTGGCCTGGTTGAGGGTGTGCTCGGCGCGGCGGCGGTGGCGCGCCGAGCGGATGAGCGGGAGCAGCGCGTGGGCGTCGATGCGCTCGTACCAGACGGCGAGCTCACCGAGGGAGGCCAGCCGGCGCATGTTGGTGCGGTACGCGGTGACGGAGGCGAGGGCGGCGCGGTGCGCCTGCTTGTCGGAGTGGCCGTTGTCGCGGGCGGCGACGGCTGTGGAGGCGGCGAGGCGTTTGACGTCCCACTCGAAGGGCCCCGGGTACGTCTCGTCGAAGTCGTTGAGGTCGAAGAGCAGGGCGCGGTCGGGCGCGGCGAACAGGCCGAAGTTCAACAGGTGTGCGTCGCCGCAGAGTTGGACGGTGAGCCCGGTGTGGGGCGTCGCCGCGAGGTCGCCGGCCATCACGGCGGCGGAACCGCGCAGGAAGGCGAAGGGGCTCGCCGCCATCCGCCCGTAGCGGATGGGCAGCAGGTCGCGGAGCCGGTCGGCGCCCTGCCGTTCCAGGGTCACGACGGGGTCGGGGCGGTCGGCGGACGGGATCCACGGGCCGTGCGAGGAGCGGGGGCTGTGCTTGCGGGCCCGTCGGCCCAGGGCGGCGCGTTCGGCGGGGCTGCTCATGGCGGGGCGCCCCGCGGGTCAATGACGCAGGGCGCGGGAGACCTCGGCGGTGATGCCGTCGCCGAGGGAGTGGGTGCTGCGGGCGGTGGCGTCCTTGGAGTCGCCGCCCGGCACGTCGTCCACATTCAGCACGACGGTGTCGACCAGCTTGTCGTCGCCGTTCTTGAAGCTGACCTGGACGGCGTACGACTTGGTGTCCGACGTGCCGTTGTCGACGGTGACGGGCACCGTGGTGCGGTTGCCCTCGGTCTTCACGTCGCCGAGCTTCACATCGCCCTTGGCGTCGACGCCGTCCTTGAAGTCGTCGAACTTCTGCTGCGCCTCCGCGGTCGCCGACGCCACCACGTCCGAGGCCCTGGAGGCTGCCGACGAGGCGGCGGACGCGGCCTTCGACGCGGCACTGGAAGGGTTGTCGCCGTCGTCGGAGCAGCCCGCCGCGGCCACGGTCAGGGCCGCCACGCACAGGGCCGCGCCCACCGCTCGGGCGCCTCGTCGTACGTCCGCCATCGCCGACACCTCCGCTCGACCAACACACTCCAGGTCGCTCAAGTCAACGGTGGGGCAGGGCCGGGGCGCATGCCAAGGGGGGCAAACAGGTGACCTTCGCGGCGGGGCGGCGGGCAGGATGTGCCGCATGAACACGAAGAGCACAGGGCCCGTGCGGCACATCGGTGACGACGAGCGGCGCGTACGGCTCGCACTTGCTCACCGCCTCTCCCCCGCGGCGCGCGCGGACCGCGCCGAGGACGTCGCGCGCTCGCTGGTCGCGCTGCACGGCACCGACCCCGCGACCGTGTACCTGGCGGTGGGGGCGCGGCTCGCGGACGCCTCCGGGACCGTCGCGGACGTCGAGCGGGCGCTGTACGAGGACCGGACGCTGGTGCGGATGCACGGGATGCGGCACACGGTGTTCACCTTCCCGGCGGAGCTGGCGGCGACGGTGCACGCGTCGACCGGGCTCGCGGTGGCGGCGAAGGCGCGGGCCGGGCTGCTCAAGGACATCGCGGCCGGGAGCGACGGGCGCCTCACGCCCGAGTGGCTGGCGGAGGTGGAGGCCTCGGCGCTGGCCGCGCTCGGGCGGCGCGGGGAGGCCACGGTGGGTGAACTCGTGGCGGACGAGCCGCGGTTGCGGGAGCGGTTCACGTACGGGCGCGGCAGGAGCTACGAGGCCGAGCAGACGGTGTCGTCGCGGCTCATGCGGGTGCTCGGGGTGGAGGGGCGGGTCGCACGGGGCAGGCCGCTCGGCTCGTGGACGTCCTCGCAGTTCCGGTGGGCGGTCGCGCCGCCGCATCCGGAGCTGCCGGCCGCCGATGCACAGGCGAAGCTGCTCGGGCGGTGGCTGGGGGCGTGCGGGCCCGCCACGGAGGCGGACCTCAAGTGGTGGACGGGCTGGAAGGTCACGGACGTACGCAGGGCGCTCGCCGCGGTGGGAGCGGTGGCGGTGTCGCTGGACGGCGGCGGCACGGGGTACGTACTGGCGGACCAAGTGGGCGCGCCGGAGGGCGACTTGGAGCCGTGGGCGGCGCTCCTCCCGGGCCTCGATCCCACGTCGATGGGCTGGCAGGAGCGGGACTGGTACTGCCCGCCGGAACTGCGCCCCGCGCTCTTCGACGGCAGCGGGAACATCGGCCCGACGGTGTGGTGGGGCGGGCGGATCGTGGGCGGGTGGGGGCAGCGGGCGGGTGGTGAGGTGGTGTGGCGGTTGCTGGACACGTCCGGCGGCCGTAAGGCCGAGCGGGCGATTGCCGCGGAGGCGGATCGCTTGTGGTCCTGGCTGAGCGGGACCCGGGTCACGCCCCGTTTCCGCACGCCCTTGGAGAAGGAGCTGGGTACTTCGAGCCCCGCCGGCGATTGAGGCGCGGGGTCCGGGGCGGAGCCCCGTGACGTGGGAATCCGCCCCGGCCGAAGGAAGCTACCGGCTGTACCGCATCAGCGCCCGCACCATGTGGCACGTCGTGTCGGACGGCGGATGGATACCGACGAGGTCGGCGGTCGCGCGGATCCTGCGGTTGTGGGCCTGGGTGGGGAGGTAGACGCCGGAGTCGAGCAGGGCTATCGCCAGGCGCATGGCCTTCAGGCGGCGGTTGTGGGTGATGTACCAGTCGCGGGGGCGCCCCGCGGGGAGCGGCCTCTTGGCGAGTGGCGTGTACGGCAGATCGATCAGCATCGGAGCGGCGGCAGCGGGCACAGGCATCCTCCTGTCGCGGACGTCCAAGGGCCCCCGTAGCCCTCGAACACTGCTTCTATTCTACTGCCGACCACTGACAAAAGCCGCTGGCCAGAGCCGACTTGAGGGCCACCGCACGGCTTCACTCGCGTACCGTTGACCCCATGGAGATCTGGATCAACCCGGCCTGCTCGAAGTGCCGCAGCGCGCTCACCCTGCTCGACGCGGAGGGCGCCGACTACACGGTGCGCCGCTACCTGGAGGACGTACCCGCCCCCGACGAGATCCGCGCCGTGCTCGGCCGGCTCGGCCTCGAACCGTGGGACATCACCCGCACCCAGGAGGCCGACGCGAAGGAGCTCGGCCTGAAGGACTGGGCGCGCGACGCGGACAGCCGCGAGCAGTGGATCGAGGCGCTCGCCGCCCACCCGAAGCTGATCCAGCGCCCGATCATCACGGCCGAGGACGGCACGGCGGTCGTGGGCCGCAGCGAGGAAGCGGTGCGGGACGCCATCAACCGCGGCTAGGGGCCTCGCCCACGAACTCGGCCAGCCCGGCGCCGAGTTGGAGCGGCATCGCGTGGTGCGAGAGGCCCGGGACGGTGACCGTTGCAGGCCCGGCCCGCTCCGCCACCCGCCGCACGTCGTGCGCCCGGCTCTCCCCCGCGAGCACGACCCGCACCCTGTCGCCCAGCGCCCGCAGCGCGTCCCGCGCCGGGATCCGCCCCGTCACCGGCCGCGCCGACGGGAAGCGCGCGGCGGCCTCCTGCAGCGCGAGCCAGTCGCCGTCGAGCGCGGCCCCGCCCGTCTCCCACGCGAGGAACCGCCGGGTCCGGTGCGGGGCGGGCCGCAGCAGCGTCGGCAGGGCGTGCGCCAGGTACCCGGCCCGCAGCCCCGCGTAGCAGCGGGTGGGGTCGAGCAGGGTGAGCGCGCCGACGCGCCCCGGGTCCCGCAGCGCGCAGTGGAGCGCGATCCAGGCGCCGTACGAGTGTCCGCACAGCTCGACGGGCACGGTGACGTCAAGACCGGCCAGCAGCGCCTCCAGCCAGCCGGACAGATCGGCGACCGTGCGGATCGGGCGGCCGGGGTCGGCGACGCTGCGGCCCGGCTCGCCGACGAGGTCGGGCGCGTACACCCGGCGCGATCGCGCGAGCGCCGCCACGTTCGCGTACCAGCCGGCGCTGCTCGCGCCGCCGCCCGGGAGCAGGAGGAGGGGTGGGGCGTCGGCCGGGCCCAGGGCGTGGACGTGCGTGGAGCCGTACGGGGTGGGGACGTCCAGGTGCGCGGTCGGCTCCGGCCACTTGGCCATGACCTTGTCGTACGCCTCGAAGAACGCCCGTTCCGGTGCCATCGTCGCCACGCTCCCCCTCGTGTCACCAACTTCCGTGTGAGACACGTTACTTGAGCGCCCCAAGCGGTCGTTGAGCGTTCGGGTTCGGGTGCTCGTACGTAACGGCGTGCGCAACAACGTGCATCTCACGACAGGAGGCGCGCATGTCACGCAGGAGAACTCTTGGCCCGAGGAAGCGGCTCGCGCTCACGGCGGCCGCGGCGGTGGTCGCGGGCGGCGGGGCGTTCGCCCTGGCGGCGACCAGCAACGCGGCGCAGGTCGACCAGGGCTCGGCCGTGTGCGACGGGCTGAACACCGCGCTCGCCAACAACCAGAAGTTCATCGACGGGCAGAAGGCGAACCCGGACGCCCAGTCCGAGGCCCGGATCGCCAACCGCGAAGCGGTGATCGCGGAGATCAAACGGAAACAGGAGGCCTCCGGATGCGATACGGGGGCGGGGGCCGGGTCCGCCGCGGACGCGAGCACCCCGCCGGCCGACGCCTCCGCTTCCGCGTCCGCACCGGAGGCATCCGCTTCCGCGCCGGAGGCCTCCGCCTCCGCCGCCGATCAGGCCGCCTCCGGTGAGCAGGTCTGCGCCGGGCAGCAGGTGACGCTCTCCGGAGAGGGCGGGGCCCCGGCCGCGTCCAGCAACCAGTTCCCCGCGGGCACCCAGCTGAAGGTGACCAACCTCGACAACGACAAGTCCACGACCGTCGAGGTCACCTCCACCTCCGGATCCTGCGCGCTGCTCAACAACGCCGCGTTCGAGCAGGTCAGGGAGCCTGGCAAGTTCCTGATCCGCAACGCCCGCATCGAGAAGGTGGGCTAGCGGGGAGGCCGGATCGCATACGACGCACGGGCCACATCCCTCCCCGGGCCGCTCAGGTAACACGGGGTTCACAAACGGGCAACGGCCGGGAAATCCCCTGGTGACAGGCTCCCGGTTAGTTCGAGACCCGCGTGAATGAGGATGTGGCCCGTGACCTTCAAGGCTGAGTACATATGGATCGACGGCACCCAGCCGACGGCCAAGCTGCGTTCGAAGACGAAGGTCATGGCGGGCTCCCCGCAGGGCCTGGACACGCTCCCCCTGTGGGGCTTCGACGGCTCCTCCACGAACCAGGCCGAGGGCCACGCCTCCGACCTCGTACTGAAGCCGGTCGCCCAGTACCCGGACCCGATCCGCGGCGGCGATGACGTCCTCGTCATGTGCGAGGTCCTGAACATCGACATGACCCCGCACCACTCCAACACGCGTGCCGCGCTCGCCGAGGCCGAGGAGAAGTTCGGCACCCAGGAGCCGATCTTCGGCATCGAGCAGGAGTACACCTTCTTCGAGGGCGACCGCCCGCTCGGCTTCCCGGTCGGCGGCTTCCCCGCCGCGCAGGGCGGCTACTACTGCGGCGTCGGCACGGACGAGATCCACGGCCGTGACGTCGTCGAGGCCCACCTCGAGAACTGCCTGAAGGCCGGCCTCGCGATCTCCGGCATCAACGCCGAGGTCATGCCGGGTCAGTGGGAGTTCCAGGTCGGCCCCGTGGGCCCGCTGGAGGTCTCCGACCAGCTGTGGATCGCCCGCTGGCTGCTCTACCGCACCGCCGAGGACTTCAACATCTCCGCGACCCTCGACCCGAAGCCGGTCAAGGGCGACTGGAACGGCGCGGGCGCACACACCAACTTCTCCACGAAGGCGATGCGCGAGGGCTACGACGCGATCATCACCGCGTGCGAGTCGCTCGGCGAGGGCTCCAAGCCGCTCGACCACGTGAAGAACTACGGCGCCGGCATCGACGACCGCCTCACCGGTCTGCACGAGACCGCCCCGTGGGACGAGTACAAGTACGGCGTCTCCGACCGCGGCGCCTCGGTCCGCATCCCGTGGCAGGTCGAGCGGGACCGCAAGGGCTACATCGAGGACCGCCGCCCGAACGCCAACGTCGACCCGTACGTCGTGACGCGGCTGCTCGTCGACACCTGCTGCTCCGCCCTGGAGAAGGCCGGCCAGGTCTGACGGCGCCGGCCGGATCCGGATCCGGCCATCCGCTTCGGGAGGGTGTCCACATTGTGTGGGCGCCCTCTCGCTCGCGTGACACATCTGTTTCAATGAAGGCATGGCCAGTCTCCGTCGGAACAGCAGCTCGAAGGGTCGTCGCTACGACCTCGAGCCGTTCTGGCCGTCCCGCCAGCACCACGACTTCGACCGTGTGTGTCGCCGCGTGAGGAACGCGCGGGCCCTCTAAAGCCGTCGACCCGACCGTCACGGCCTTCGGTCCGCGCGCACGACGTACGTCCTTCTCCCGACGTTCCCTCGCGCGAAAGAGCTGACCATGGCTGCTTCTGCCCTGCTGACCGACCCGCTCATCTCCGTCGACACCGCCTGCCGCACGGTGCACGTCGCGGGCCGCCAACTCGACCTCACCTACCTGGAGTTCGAGCTGCTCGCCCATCTCGTCGGTCACCCGCACCGCGTGCACACCCGCGACGCCCTCGTCCACACCGTGTGGGGATACGGGCATGTGGGCGACGGCCGCACCGTCGACGTGCACGTCGCACGCCTTCGACGGAAGCTCGGCGCCGAGTACCGGGACACCATCCGCACGGTGCGCCGCGTCGGCTACAAGTACACGCCGCCCACCGGCGGTTGAGGTGAAATCCGGGGGCCGATTGAACAGGGTCGGCCCCCGTTGCGTACGTAGTCCCATGGGACGCACCTCACGGAAACGGCGCTCAACGCTGGCGACGCGCATGACCATCGCGTCGGCCGCACTCCTCCTGGGTGGAGGTGGGCTGGTCGCGGTCAACGTGTACGCGTCGGCCCACGAGGACTCCGCCGACGGACGAGACGCGGGCAGCGGGACGCAACAGACACAGCAGACGCAACAAGTGGCCACCATCGACTGCCCGGACGTCGGCGCACAGCTGTCCGACGTGCCGGGCGGCGCCCGCGACGAGGTCGACGGTGAACTCGCCACCCTGGACACCCAGATCACGCAGGCCTACAAGCGGCTCGCCACCACGCGGGACGCGGCCGCGCGGGACCCGCGGTTCGTACAGAACAGCATCATGGACCCGCTGAAAAAGAACCGGGCCACCATCCTGGAGCGCATCCGCCTGGAGATGGAGCGCCGCGGCGGACAGGCCCCCGACGGCATGAACGACATGGCCGAGTGCACCGCCCAGCCGAAGGAGGGCGAGCAGCAGCCCCCGGCCGACGACGGCGGCCAGCAGCCTCCGGCCGACGGCTCCGATCAGGGCGGCGGCGATCAAGGCGGCGGCGACCAGGCCGGCGGCGATCAGCAGCAGGGCAACGGCGGGCAGGCAGGCAACGGCCCCGTCGCCGCCGACTTCGCCGACATCACCAAGGTCCAGCCCAACGTCCAGAAGCCCCAGAACGGCGACAACGCCTCCACCGGCACCTTCACCACCCGCTGCGGCGTGAACGACAACAAGAAGTTCAACACCGACAACATCATCGTGGCGCCCGGCGTCAGCAACGGCGCGCACCACCTGCACGACTACGTGGGCAATCAGGACAACGACGCCTTCTCCAGCAACGACGACCTGGCGAACGCCGACACCAGCTGCCAGAACCAGGGCGACAAGTCGACGTACTACTGGCCGGTGCTGCGCGTGCAGGACGGCTCGGCGGACTTCGACGCCGACAAGGACGGCGGCGGCAAGGAGGGCAACGTCGGCAAGATCCTCCAGGCCCAGAAGGCGAGCATCAAGTTCGTCGGGAGCCCGCAGAGCGATGTCGTCGCGATGCCGAAGTTCCTGCGCATCATCACCGGCGACGCCAAGGCCTTCACGAACGGCACGGCGAACGCCAACGCGCACTGGAGCTGCACCGGCTTCGAGGACCGGCAGTTGACGGACAAGTACCCGTTGTGCCCCGACGGTTCGAAGGTCGTGCGCAGCTTCGCGTTCCAGAGTTGCTGGGACGGGCAGAACATCGACAGCGCCAACCATCGCACACACGTGGCATTCGCCGACCAGGCCGGCAACTGCCCGCAGAATTTCAAGGCCATCCCGCAGCTGAAGATGCGCCTGGTGTACGACGTGCAGACGCCGACGATCGAGAACGGGCAGGTGAAGAACCCGTTCGCGGTGGACGGCTTCCCCGAGCAGCTGCACAAGCCGATCACGGATCATGACGACTTCATCAACGTCTTCGACGACCAGACCATGCGGAAGGTCGTGGACTGCATCAACAAGGGCGATCGCTGCACCTGAGCGATCGCCCCTTCCCGGCCGCTGCGCGGCCGGCCCGGCGGAGACCCTCGTGCCCGGAGAGCTACCCGGCCTCGTGACCCCCACCACCGCTGCTCCCCGAGTGGTGCGAGGCAGGCCTCTCCAGGGTCCCGCCGAGCCGGCCGCGCAGCTTCGTGAGCTGTGCGGCGCCGCCGACCGCGATCCACTTGGGTCCGACGAGGTAGACGCCGCCGTAGTCGTTGGCCTCGTCGAACCACTGGGCCTGGCCCTTGTCGGTGCTGAACGTGGCGAGGACGTAACGCCCCTTTCCCGCACCGCAGTTGGCCTGTCGGATCTCCGCCGCGTCGGTCTGGATGTCGGGGCGGCAGCCCGCCTCCTTCGCGAGGTGCTCCAGGCTCCCGGAGGCCGTACGGGGGATCTTCGGCGTGTCGTCCTCCCCGGCACCTTCGGGGCCGCCCGGGCCGCATCCGGTCGCTGCCGCGAGCAGTACGGCCGCCACCACCAGCTTTTTCCGCATTGCGCTCTCCTGTCCCGTACGTTCCGTTGCTACCGTGCGCCGCACCAACCGCGACGCAAGGGGGGTACACGTATGTCCGCACCATCGCGACGCACTGTTCTCGGCACGACGGCCGCCATCGGCCTCGGCACGGCCCTGGGGACCGGCGCCCCGGCCGCTCAGGCGGCTCCGCGGTCCGTCGCCGCGAGGGAAGTGCCCGTTCTTGATACGGCTGAGGCGCGCGCGACACTCAACCGTCAACTGCCGCACCACGCGGACCAGTTCCGTCTCAGACTGATGGCCGCGAGCGGCACGGAGGACCGTTTCCGGGTGACCGGGACGCAGGGCCGCATCACGGTGTACGCGACGACCCCGGCGACGCTGCTCGCCGGGGTCCACTGTTATCTGAAGTACGAGTGCGGCGCGCACATCACCTGGAACGGCTCCCAGCTGGACCTTCCCGACCGCCTCCCGGCCCCTTCGAAGACGCTGGAGCGCAGCACCCCGCTCCCCCACCGCTTCGCGCTCAACGACACGAACGACGGCTATACGGCACCCTTCGCCGGCTGGTCGTACTGGGAGCGCGAGATCGACGTCCTCGCGCTGCACGGCTGCAACGAGGTGCTCGTCATCGCGGGCATGGAGGCCGTCTACCACCGCCTCCTGAAGGACTTCGGCTACAGCGACGAGGAGTCCAGGGCCTGGCTGCCCGCCCCGTCCCACCAGCCGTGGTGGCTGCTGCAGAACCTCTCCTCGTACGGGGGCCCGCTGTCGCCCGAACTCATCCAGAGACGCGCGGAGTTGGGGCGAAGAATCGTCGACCGGCTGCGCGCGCTCGGCATGAAGCCGGTGCTGCCCGGCTACTACGGGCACGTACCGAAGGGCTTCGTGGAGCGCAACGGCGGGGACGCGCACGTCGTGCCGCAGGGGGTGTGGCACGGCTTCGAGCGCCCCGACTGGCTCGACCCGCGCACCGACTCCTTCGCGCAGGTGGCGAAGGCGTTCTACGGGCACCAGAAGGACCTGTTCGGCGAGATCGACGCCTTCAAGATGGACCTGCTGCACGAGGGCGGCACCGCCGGTGACGTGCCGGTCCCGGACGCGGCGCGCGGCGTCGAGGCCGCGCTCCAGAAGAACCGTCCTGGCGCGACGTGGGTGATCCTCGGCTGGGAGGCGAACCCGCTGCCCGAGCTGATCGACGCGATCGACAAGAAGAAGATGCTGATCGTGGACGGGGTGTCCGACCGGTTCACCTCCGTCACGGACCGCGAGAAGGACTGGGGCGGCACCCCGTACGCGTTCGGGACGATCCCCAACTTCGGCGGGCGCACGACGATCGGGGCCCGCGCGCACATCTGGGAGCAGAAGTTCTTCGCGTGGCGCGACAAGCCGGACAGTGCGCTCGCCGGGACGGCGTACATGCCTGAGGGCACCGACCGGGACCCGGCGGCGTTCGAGCTGTGGTCCGAACTCGCCTGGATGGACGGGAAGGTGGACCGGGCGGCCTGGTTCGCCTCCTACGCCGACTTCCGCTACGGGCGCCGCGACAAGGACGCCCGCGCCGCCTGGCAGGCGCTGCAGGAGACGGCCTACCAGCACAGGGCGACCGAGCGCTCCGACCCGCACGACTCGCTCTTCGCGGCCCGCCCCGACCTGTCGGCCGACCGCGCCTCCTACTACGCGCCGCGCGCCCTCGCCTACGACCCGGCCCGCTTCGACGCGGCGCTCGCCGGGCTCCTCGGCGTTGCCGGGAAGCTGAGGGGCAGCGCGGCCTACAAGTACGACCTCGTGGACGTGACGCGGCAGGCACTCGCGCACCGCAGCCGCCAACTCCTTCCGCAGCTGAAGGCGGCGTACAACGACAAGGATCAGGCCACGTTCAAGGCGCTGTCGACGCTGTGGCTGCGGCTGATGCGGCTGTCGGACGACGTGACGGGCACCAACGCGGCGTTCCTGCTCGGCCCGTGGATCCAGGATGCCCGGAACCTCGCCACGAACGACGCCGAGCGCGCCGAGTTCGAGCGCTGCGCGAAGGCGCTGATCACGGTGTGGGGCGACCGGGCCACGTCCGATCCGGGCAATCTCCACGAGTACGCCAACCGCGACTGGCACGGCCTGATCGCCGACTTCTACCTGCCGCGCTGGCAGAAGTGGCTCGACGAGCTGTCCGACGCGCTGGCCGCGGGCCGCGAGCCCGCGAAGGTCGACTGGTTCGCCTTCGAGGAACCCTGGACGCGCGAGCGCAAGGACTACCCGCTGCGGGCGTACGGGGACCCGTACCGGGCCGCCGCGAAGGTGCGCGACGTCCTCGCGCGCGCCCCCTACCAGGGCTCGGTGAAGGTCACCGCGGAACCTGCCGCCTTCCCGCCGGGCGGGCACGCGCGCGTGACGGCCACGTTCCGCAATGTCAACGGGCTGCGCGCGACGGGCCGCGTCGACTTCGACCTGAAGGGCATCGCCGCCGAGCCCGAGGGCGCCACCTCGCTGCCGAGCGTGCCGCCGGCCGGGGAGGGCACGGTCACGTGGCAGGCGAGCGCGCCGGGCACCCCGCTCGACGAGCCGCTGCGCCCGTTCCCGTACACGATCGACGTCCAGTACGGTCCGGCCGGCGAGAAGCGGATCACCTACGTCCGCAAGGGCACGCTGTTCGAGGCCGGTCCGGTCGCCGAGGGCTGGCGTACGTACAGCAACAACGGGGCGGTCTTCGGGCAGCTCGGCGAGCGGTTCGCGATCGACGGCGGCGGCGCCGACCTGTGGAAGGGCACGGCGGAGTTCGGGGCGCTGTACCGGGCGAACGCGTTCCGGGACGGTTCGGTGGCCGTGGTGCGGGTGGACGCGCAGGCGGTCACGGGCCCGTGGGCGCGCGCCGGGATCATGGTGAGCAACTCCATCGGCGGCTCGGGGTCCCTGGGCTTCGCGAACCTGTCGGTCACGCCCGCGAACGGCGTCGTCCTCTCCTACGACTCCACCGGCGACGGGACCCTCGACACGTACAAGCGGATCACCGGGATCAAGGCGCCGGTGCTGCTGCGGCTCTCCCGGGCGGGCGACTCGTACACCGGGGAGTGCTCGACGGACGACGGCGCGACGTGGCGGACCGTCGCGACCGTGCCGTCGCCGCGGCTCGCCTCCGCGCAGGGCGTCGGCATGTTCATGAGCGCGACGAACGGCGGGAACGGGACGCGGGGCACGGTGGAGTTCAGCGGGTGGAAGCTGAGCTGAGCCGGTCCCCGCAACTCCGGTGACACCGGGGCACTCCTGTGTGAGAGTGCCCCGGTGAGCACCGAGAACAGTGACTGGGAAGAGCGGATCGCGGCCGCGTGGGCGACGATCGACGACTATGACGAGGCGGGCTCAAGCGAGTTCCGGGCGCTCATCGACGGGCTGGCCGCGGAGCTGCCCGCCGGCAGCCCTGTCGCCGCGTTCGAGCGGGCCTCGGCCTTCGACTCGACCGGCCACTCCGACAAGGCGGTCCCGCTGTACGAGGAGGCGCTGCGGCTCGGCCTGTCCGGGTATCGGGCCCGCCGCACGAAGATCCAACTGGCCAGTTCACTACGGAACACGGGGCGCCCGGAAGCGGGCGTCGCGCTCCTTGAACCGGAATTGACCGCTCCCAGCGACGAGTTGGACGACGCGGTGCGGGCGTGCCTGGCGCTGTGCCTGTCGAGTCTCGGCCGCGACAGGGAGGGCCTCGCCCTGGTCCTCGGCGCCCTTGCACCCCATCTGCCCCGGTACCAGCGGTCGATGGCGAACTACGCGAAGGCGCTGGTCGCGGCGGAACCGAATCCGACGTCATGACCGAATGACGACGGACGGCTGTGACCATCCCACGATTCGCTCGTTCAGCTGAACGTGCAGTCAAAGGTGCAGCAGCAATCCACGTCCCCGTCCGCAGCGCCGGCCGCCGTCATCGACGTCGAGCAGGCCGAGGCCGCCCTGGTCGAGCACTACCCACGACTGGTACGGCTCGCCTACCTCGTACTGCCGCCGGGCCTCGGCCGCAATCGCCGCGTGCTGACCGCCCACTCGGTCGTCCAGCGGGCCCTCCCCCGCGGCCGCACCGCGGACGCGCCCGCGCCGGTCCCGGCCCAGCGCGACTCCGCGGGCCGCACAGGCGACCCCGGCTTCGCCTACGTACGCCTGAAGGTGCTGCGCAGCGCCCTGGAGGCGGGGCTGCCGTTGCGGCGCCTGGCCTGGCCCAAGCGGGCCCAGCTGCCGCCGCTGCTGCCTCAGGTGTGGGGCCTGCGGCTGTTCCCGAAGTCGGGCGGCGCCGATGAACTCGCCCTGGACCAGCAGCTTTCCACGCTGAGCGGACCGGCCCGCGCCGCGTACGTGCTGCGCGGCCTTGAGCGGCTCGACGACGCCGCCGTCCGCGCGGCCCTCATCGACGCGGGCTGCGCCGAGGAGGACGCGGCCGCGGCCCTCGCGGAGGCGCGCGGCATGGCGGCCGACGCCGGGTCCTGCACGGAGCTCCTGGAGTCCCCCGAGTTCGACCCGTGCTCCCTGCACGCGCGGCCCACCGACCTGATGCGCCGCCGCCAGCACCTGAAGGCGGCGATCGCGGCGGTCGCGGCGACGCTCGTGTGCGGCGCGCTGCTCGGCCTCCCCGGCGAGGGCTGGGCGCCGGACGGCGCGGCGGCACCGCCGTACGCGAAGAACCCGGCGGGGCAGGCGGCCCTGAACCCGGGCAAGCTGCGGAAGGTGTCGCCGACCGCGTGGAAGACCTCGGCGCGCACCGACTTCTCGGTGTGGCCCGCGCGCGGCTCGCTGACCGGCGACAAGGAGCTGCTGCGCAGGGCGCTCGCCGTGTGGGCGCGGCCCGGCGGCTCGGTGAAGGTGTCGGCGACACCCGGCACCCCCGCGGGCGCGCCGCCCGGACCGCCGCAGCTGCTGTACGCGGGCGAGCTCGACCAGGCCCGCGTCGTGCTGCTCTACGACGGGCTGCGGATCGTGCGCTACGCCGAGCCGAAGAGCGGCACGAGCGGCGCGGCGCTCGACTTCGCGCGGGTCGACGGGGCGCAGGGCGCGCAGTCCGGCGCCGTGGTGATGGACCGGACCGACGGCAACGTCCGCTATCTGACGGCCCCTTGGGTGGCGAAGGCCGGCACCCGCGACCTCCTGAAGCCGTCGGCGGGGACGCGGTCCCTCGCGCGTACGAAGGACGGGGTGACGGCGCCGTTCCCGAGCCCGGCGCTCGCGACGTCCTGCACGTCGTGGAACGCGCTCGCGCTGACCGACTCGACCGGGACCCGGCTCACCACCGACCTCGGCGAGCTCGTGCCCGCGCACCTCACGTCCGGCAGCCCCGCCGCGCCCCGCGAGGCGCGGCCCGCGGACTGGGCGACGACCGCGTGCTCGCTCGCGGCGGCCCGCTCGCACGGGGTGCGGTCCGTGAACTCCTGGGCGTACGCGCGCCAGCCGCTGCCGGAGGCGAACGGGACGGCCGAGTGGCTGTGCACCCGTGCCGACACGTGGCGGGGCACCGGGCCGCGCACCCTCGCGCTGTTCCGGGCGCCGGGGGCGGACTCCGCCGTCGTGGCGGCGAAGTCGCAGTCGTCGCCGGCGTGCGGCTCTCGCGAGCCGCAGGTGTTGGCGGGTGTGCGGTGGAAGTCGCGGGGCGGGGAGTGGTACCTCGTGGCCGCGGGGAGCCGGGCGGTGAACTCGGTGAGCGCGTCCGGTCGGTCGGCCGAGGGGAACGTGCTCGCGGTGCCACTGGCGCGGGGAGCGAAGGTGTCGCTTACCGGTCGGACGGCGCAGGGAGCGAAGGTTCGGCCCCTGAGGTGACCCGGTCTCGGGGCTCTGCCCCGGACCCCGCTGCTCAATCGCCGCAGGGGCTTGATTGGCGCACCCGGACTGAATGACAAAAGTGCTGCACGAGGGGTGTCCACGGAGCCTACCCGTCAGTACATTGACGCCATGTCTAATACGCGCGTCCCGTTGAAGGCACGCCAGGTCTCGTTCGCCTGGGACAAGACGCCCCTGCACTGGCTGCCGGACGATCCGTTCAGCACGCACACCATCAACGTCCTGCATCTCCTGCTCCCGGCGGGCGAGCGCTGGTTCGTGCACGTCTACAAGCAGGTGCTTCCGTACATCACGGACGAGCGGCTGCGCGAGGACGTCATCGGGTTCATCGGCCAGGAGGCCATGCACTCGCAGGCCCACGACGAGGTGCTGCCGCACCTGCGCGAGCAGGGCCTCGACCCCACGCCGTACACGGCCCAGGTCGACTGGTTCTTCGAGAAGCTGCTGGGCGACCGGACGCTGCCGCCGGGCAAGGCGCGGCAGTGGTGGCTGATGGAGCGGGTCGCGCTGATCGCGGCGATCGAGCACTACACGGCGTTCCTCGGCAACTGGGTGCTCAACGCGGAGGAGTTGGACCGCAACGGCGCCGACCCGATGATGCTGGACCTGCTGCGCTGGCACGGCGCGGAGGAGGTCGAGCACCGGGCGGTCGCCTTCGAGCTGTTCGAGCACCTCGACGGCAGCTACCGGCGCCGGGTGCGCACCTGGGCCACCGCCTTCACCGCGCTCGTCTTCCTGTGGCAGCGCGGCGCCCGGTTCTTCATGGAGAACGACCCGACGCTGCTCGACGGCAAGGCCACCTGGAAGGACTTCTACCAGGGCGGCAAGCGGGGCGTGCTGCCGACGCCCGGGGCCATGGCGCGGTCCATCCCCCGCTATCTGAGCCGGAGTTACCACCCCGACCAGGAGGGCGACACCGCCCAGGCCGTCGCCTACCTCGCCTCGTCCCCCGCGGCCACGGCCGCCGAAGCCCGTACCGGAGCCGCCCGATGAACGCTCGTACGCTGCGGGGGGCCGTGGTCGTCGCCGGTGCCGCGTTCGTGGTGCGGCGCGCCCTGCGGCGGCGTGTGCGGCGCTCGCCGCTGTGGCCGATGCCCGCGCTGGAGGAGCCGACGTCGGGGCGGCCCCGGGCCCGGGCGCTGAGCCTGCTCGTCACGCGGCACGAGCAGGTGGCCGAGGGCGTCGTTCAACTCCGCCTGGAGGGCCCGGACTTGCCCGCGTGGCAGCCGGGCGCACACCTCGACCTCGTGCTCCCCTCCGGGGTCGTGCGGCAGTACTCGCTGTGCGGCGACCCCGAGGACACGTCGTCGTACACCGTCGCCACCCGGCTCATCCCGGCGGACGAGGGCGGGCGCGGCGGCTCGCGCGAGGTGCACGAGCAGGTGCGGGAGGGCATGGAGGTCGAGGTGCGCGGACCGCGCAACCGCTTCCCGCTCGACGCGCGGGCACCCTCGTACGTGTTCGTCGCCGGCGGCATCGGCATCACCCCGATCCTGCCGATGCTGCGGGAGGTCGCGGCGCGGGGCGCCGACTGGAAGCTGTTGTACGGGGGCAGGTCGCGGGCCTCGATGCCGTTCGTGGAGGACGTGGCGAAGCTGGGCGGCGAGGCTCCCGGCCGGGTGACCGTCGTGGCGGAGGACGAGGACGGGCGGCCCGATCTCGCCGCCGCGCTCGCGGACACCGCGCCCGGCACAGCCGTGTACTGCTGCGGGCCCGAGGGCCTGATGGCGACCGTGGAGGCGGCGCTGCCCGAGCACTGCACGCTGCACAGCGAACGGTTCACGCCACGCAATTCGACCGAGGGCAACGGCCCGTTCGAGGTCGAGCTGCGGCGCAGCGGCAGGATCGTGGACGTACCCGCCGACTCGACGGTGCTCGCGGCGGTCCGCTCGGAGGTTCCCGGAATCGCGTACTCCTGCGAACAGGGCTTCTGCGGAACGTGCCAACAGCGCGTCGTGGAAGGGGAGATCGAGCATCGCGACGAGTTGCTCACGGATGCCGAGCGCGCCGACTCGATGCTGATCTGCGTCTCGCGGGCCCGTGGCGAGCGTCTGGTTCTCGACCTTTAGTGGAGCGCGGCGGGGGCGGTGCGCGGGGGCCGGTTGGCAGGCCGGAATCGCTCGGTAGAGTGTTCGGCATGACTACCGGGGTGCGGCGCAGGATGGGAGTCGAGGAGCGGCGGCGGCAGTTGATCGGGGTCGCACTCGAACTGTTCAGCCACCGCTCCCCCGACGAGGTCTCCATCGACGAGATAGCGGCCGCCGCGGGCATCTCGAGGCCGCTGGTCTACCACTACTTCCCGGGCAAACTCAGCCTGTACGAGGCGGCGTTGAGGCGGGCGGCGCAGGATCTGGCCGAACGGTTCGAGGAGCCGCGGGAGGGGCCGCTCGGGGCGCGGCTGCTGCGGGTGATGGGGCGGTTCTTCGACTTCGTCGACGAGCACGGGCCGGGGTTCTCGGCGCTGATGCGCGGCGGCCCGGCAGTCGGCTCTTCGGCGACGAACGCGCTGATCGACTCCGTCCGGCAGGCGGCGTACGTCCAGTTCCTCGCGCATCTGGGGGTCGTGGCGCCCTCCGCCCGCCTCGAACTCGTCGTCCGCTCCTGGATCTCGCTCGCCGAGTCGACGGCGCTGATCTGGTTGGACGGTCGGCGTATCCCCCGCGAGGAGCTTCAGCTCCAGCTGGTCCACGACTTCGCGGCGCTTGCCGCGGTGAGCGCGGCGTACGACGAGGAGATGGCGGTGTTGCTCCGCCACCTCCTCGCGGACGAGCCGGCGGACGGCCCCTTCGCAACCCTGATCACCCGCCTCACCACCGCCGGGGTCCCCGCGGCAGCGGGCTGAGTCCTGTTGCGCGGCACCGGGCATCGGGGCTGGGCCCCAGGCCCCTGTTGCGCGGCACCGGGGGCCGCCTTGCCCACCCTGCCGCCCAAGGCGGCAGATTGCCCAAGTCGGGGGCGGCCGACCGCGGCGGGTGGGGAGCCGTGCTGGCGGCAGATTGCCGGAGGCGGTAGCGGGCGACCGCAACGGGTGGGGAGCCAGGCCCGCGCCCCGTGGGGCCGACGCCCCCGGAGGGGGCGGGTGGGTGGGAGGTGGGCGGGGAGCGGGCAGGGGCCATGGCCTGCGGGTGGGCGGGGAGACACGAGCAGCTGCGGCGGGTGGGTCAATCAGGCCGGGCGGCGGGTGGGCCAATCAAGCCCCTGCGGCGATTGAGCAGCGGGGCCCGGGGCAGAGCCCCGAGACCGTAACGCCGACGCCGCAAGAGAGCCCGCGGGGTCCAGGGCGGAGCCCCTGACGTGGGAGCGGTTGCCCGTCAGTCGGCGATCGCCGAGCAGTACGACGGGGCCAGGTCGCGGACCTCCGCCGAGAGATGCACCCCCGCCGGCTCCTTGATGTGCGCCGGCAGCGCCGCCAGCACCGCCTCCGCAAGCGCCGTCTTCGCCTCCTCCGTACGCCCCGCGAGCAACGCGATCTCCACGTGCACGAGGGACGCCGCCCCCTCCCCGACCACCGTGGTCCCGACCCCGCGGAACCGCGTCTTGCACGCGGGAATCCGCGCGGCCACGATGTCGACGGCGGCCTGGTGCACGGCCCCGGCGAGCCCCGCCCGGTCGAGCCGGTCGTCGAGGTCCGCGGAGTGGTCGACGGTGATCTGCGGCATGGAGGCCCTCCGAGGTGTCGTGGTGCGTGCGCGCGTGCCCGCACACATGTCGGCGCCAACCTTCACCCGTAAGCCCCCGACCGCACAATCACGTCCCGCCCAGCGGACGCCCCGCCGACCCCCTGGTCACCGCGGAGCGCGCCGCAGGGCCAGGAGCGCGATGTCGTCGGCCCGGTCGCGCCCGAACCGGGCGAGGAGCGCGTCGCACAGCTCACCGGGATCCGCGGGCGCGTCCGCGGCGGCCTCGCGCAACTCCTCCAGGGAGATGGACAGATCGATGCCGCGGGTCTCCACGAGCCCGTCGGTGACCAGGAGGAGGCGGGCGCCGGGTCCGAGGTCGACCACGGTGGGCTCGGGGTGCCACAGCCCGAGCCCGAGCAACGGCCCCGCCGCCCGCACGTAGTGGGCCGCGCCGCCGACCGGCACGACCAGCGGCGGGATGTGCCCGGCGTTGGCCACCCGCGTACGGCCCGTCGCGGGGTCGACGAGGGCCAGGCACAGCGTGGCGGTTAGCTGCGGGTGGTAGTGCTGGAGCAGCCGGTCGAGCCGGGACACCAGATGGGCGGGGCGGGGATCCTCCAGGCAGTAGGCGCGCAGCGCGTGCCGCAGCTCGACCATCACCGTCGCCGCGTCGAGCGAGTGCCCCACGACGTCGCCGACCCCGACGAGCACGCCCTCGGGCGTGGGCAGCGCCGCGTAGAAGTCGCCGCCCATCTCGGCCTCCTGGGAGGCCGGCTCGTAGCGGAAGTCGATGTCCAGGCCCGCGAAGGCGGGCAGTTGGGAGGGCAGGAAGTTGTGTTGCAGCGTGTGGGCGACATGCCGCTCCTGCTCGTACAGGACGAGGGGTTCCGCGGCGAGCGCGATGGCGCGGGCGAGCTGGGCGACGAGCGGCCCCGTCCTGGCGTCCGGATCGTCGAAGTCGGGCGTGGCGAGGCACACGGGGAACCGGCCGTCGCGGGTGCGGGAGAGGGTGAGCCGGGCGCCGCCGGGCCCGAAGTAGGCCTGCGGCCACGCGGTCCCCGGCCGCAGCGTGGTGCGCACACCGCCGGGCCGGCAGCGGATCTGCCGCACCTGCTCGACGGCCCGCTCGCGCGCGGCGGAGTCCGGTCCCTCGGACGTCGGGGCGCTCCGGGACAGGCCCGTGTGCACCGCGCCGTGGTCGCCGAGGACGAAGACGGCGGCGTCGCCCCCGGTGAGCCGGGCCGTCGCGGCGGCCGCGGTCCGCGCGAGTTCCGCGAGGTCGCGGGCGCCCTGTACGTCGACGACGGCCCGGGACAGCAGGGTGAGGTGGTCGAACTGGGCCTGGGTGTGGGTGAGTTCGCGGGCGCCGCGGAGCGCGGCGCGCACGACGGCACGGATCTCCTCCGGTTCGGCGGGCACCGTCAGATAGGCCTCGCCGCCCGCGTCGAGCGCCCGGCAGCGGTCCGCCGGCACCGACGGGCGGGCGGAGAAGTGCACGACGGGGATCCCGGCGAGCGAGGGCAGCGCCTTGACCCTGCGGCACAGCTCGAACCCGCTGAGGTCGGGAAGGCCCACGTCCACGAGCGCCACATCGGGCAGCGCCCCCGCGCGCAGCCGCACGTCGAGCTCGACGAGGGCCTCGCCCGCGGAGCCGACGGGGACGACGACGTGCCCCGCCCGGCTCAGGACGGCGCCCAGCGCGTACCGATTGGCGGCGCTGTCGTCGACCACCAGGACGGTGCAGCCGACGTCTGTCCCGGGTCGCTGAGCCATGACGTTCACGAGAGCCCCTCAGGAAACGGAGCGGTGCGGGCCCCCTCGGCCCGCACCGCACCAAACTACCGCCGGACACCCGTGCGGCGGCCCGCCCTTCGTCCGGTTCACCGTTCCGGGTGGCGGCGGCCCAACCCGGCTTGCCCGCCCGGTACTTCCCGTTCGGTGGGCAATGCGGCGAGTGACGGGTAAGGTCGCGTCCCGTGACCGCACGCCTAGCCGACATCGCAAGCCAAGCGGGGGTCAGCGAAGCGACCGTCAGCCGCGTGCTCAACGGGAAGGCGGGGGTCGCCGCGGCCACCCGTCAGTCCGTCCTCGCCGCCCTCGACGTGCTCGGCTACGAGCGCCCCGTGCGCCTCAAGCAGCGCAGCGCGGGCCTGGTCGGCCTGATCACCCCGGAGCTGGAGAACCCGATCTTCCCGGCGCTCGCCCAGGTCGTGGTGCAGGCCCTGACCAGGCAGGGTTACACCCCGGTCCTGGCCACCCAGACGCCCGGCGGCTCCACCGAGGACGAGCTCACGGAGATGCTCGTCGACCGCGACGTCAGCGGCATCATCTACGTCTCCGGGCTGCACGCCGACACCACCGCCGACACGCAGCGCTACGAGCGCCTGCGCGGCCAGGGCGTCCCCTTCGTGCTCGTCGACGGGTACGCGGCGGGGGTAGCGGCGCCCTTCATCTCGCCGGACGACCGGGCGGCGGCCCGGCTCGCCGTGACGCATCTGCTCTCGCTCGGCCACACCCGGATCGGCCTGGCCGTAGGTCCGCGCCGCTTCGTTCCCGTACAGCGGAAGATCGAGGGGTTCGTACGCACGATGGCGGAGCGGCTCGACCTGCCGGAGGACGAGATGGAGCACGATCTCGTCCAGCACTCCCTCTACACCCTGGAGGGCGGGCAGGCCGCGACGTCGGCGCTGCTCGACCGGGGCTGCACGGCGGTGGTCTGCGCGAGCGACATGATGGCGCTCGGCGCCATTCGGGCGGTGCGCGAGCGCGGCATGGACGTGCCGAAGGACGTCTCCGTGGTCGGTTTCGACGACTCTCCGCTGATCGCCTTCACCGATCCGCCGCTGACCACGATCCGCAAGCCGGTGCATGCGATGGGTCAGGCCGCGGTGCACACGCTGCTGGAGGAGGTCGGCGGCACGCCCGCACCGCCGAGCGAATTCGTGTTCATGCCGGAGCTGGTGGTGCGGGGCTCCACAGCCGCGTCGGCAGCGGTGTCCGTAGGGGTTCGGCCTCGTCCGTAGGGCGTAGCGGGTGCGCCCGTGACCCGCCCAGGGGATGATCGGACGTGGGGTCGCAATCTGGCAGACTCTGTGCCTATGGGTGAATCGACCGTGACGACACGTGAAGGCCGTAAAGGGGCCACTTCATCACCCATCGCGGAAGACCGCGTCGGGCGTCGCCTTCGGGTGCCGCGGCGTCCGCGGCTCTGGTTCGAGATCCTGCTGATCGCGGTGAGTTACTACACGTACTCCCTGATCCGCAACGCGGTCCCGGAGCAGAAGACACAGGCGCTGCGCAATGCCGACTGGATCTGGCAGGCCGAGCACAGCCTCGGCATCGCCGTCGAGCAGGCAGTCAACCATGCCGCGAATTCGGTGAGTTGGCTCATCGTCGGCATGAACTACTACTACGCGACACTGCACTTCGTCATCACGTTGGGCGTCCTGGTGTGGCTGTTCCGCTGCCATCCCGGCCGCTACGCGGCGACCCGTCTCGCGCTGTTCGCGACGACGGCGGTCGCCCTCGTCGGTTATTACTTCTATCCGCTGGCACCACCGCGCCTGATGAGCGGCGGCGGTTTCGTCGACACGGTCGCGGTGCACCAGACCTGGGGCTCGATGGCCTCGGGCAACCTGAAGAACATGTCGAACCAGTACGCGGCGATGCCGTCGATGCACATCGGCTGGTCGCTGTGGTGCGGCATGACGATCTTCGCGCTCGCCTCGGTGCCGTGGGTGCGGGTCCTCGGGCTCGTGTACCCGGCGCTGACCCTGGTGGTCATCGTGGCGACCGCGAACCACTTCTGGCTGGACGCGGTGGGCGGCATGCTGTGCCTGGCGTTCGGGTTCGCGGTGGCGCGGGCCTGGTACGGGGCGCTGCCGTACGCGCTGCCGCGCCTGGTGACCCCACCCTTGATGCCGATCAAGGCCTGAGGCCTGTCGAGGGGGGGGCGGCGCCGTGCGGTGCCGCCCCTCCCCCGTGGCTCAGGCTCTCCGGTGCGTGATCCGGCCGTCCGTCACGGTGAGGACGACGGGGGCCTCGGCGACCTCGTCCGCGGGGGCCGTGACCGGGTCGAGGCCGAGCACGGTGAGGTCCGCGCGCAGGCCGACCGCGATCCGGCCGCCCTCCGCCGCCTGACCTGCGGCGATCGCCGCGTGCGAGGTGACGCCCTCCAGCGCTTCGAGGCCGGTGAGCCCCTGAGCGGGACCCGCCGCCCCCTCCGGCACCCGCGCCATGGCGAGCACGTTGCGGGCGTCGTAGTGGGCGATCGGCCAGTCGGAGCCGAGCGCGAGCACGGCGCCGGCGTCCCGCAGGTCACGGGTGCGCCAGGCGCGGGCGGCGCGCGCGTCGCCGAGCCGCTTGGACCACTCGTCGCTGTGGTCGCCCTTCGTGTACGCGGTGTGCGGGGGCTGCATCGACGCGGCGACGCCGAGCGCGGCGAACCGCGGGATCGTGTCGTCGGGCACGGACTCGATGTGTTCGATGCGGTGCGCGTTCCGGCCGCTCTCCCCGAGCGCCTCGATGGTGTCGAGGGCGTGCCGGACGGCCGCGTCGCCGATGGCGTGCGTCGCGGTGCGCACCCCGGCCGCGTGCAGATGACGTACGGCCGCGCTGTACGCCGCCGGGTCCGGCCAGAACGCGTCCGTGCCCTGACCGTGGCAGTCGGCGTGCTCCAGCCAGGCGGTGCCGCCCTCGACGGTGCCGTCCATGAAGAACTTGACCCCGCCGACCCGCCAGCGGCGCCCGCCGAGCTTCTGCAGCGCGACCAGCTCGTCGAGCCCGGCCCGGTCCACGCCCGGCATGCACCAGGGCGAGACGGTGAGCCGCATCGGCAGCTCCGTCTCCTCCTCGACGGCGGCGAGCAGCTCGAGCCCTGACCCGTCCATGACGTGCGCGCCGGTGAGCCCGGTGGCGGCCATGGTGCTGAGCAGATCGACGAGCCCGGAGCGGCGGTCCGCGGCGGAGGCCCGGGGCGCGACCTCGTACACCAGGTCCATGGCGGCGTGCTCGACGAGATATCCGGTGGGCCGCCCCTCGCCGTCGCAGACGATCTCGGCCCGCTGGGCGAACTCCCGCGGCCCCGTGATCCGCGCGGCGTCCAGGGCGGCGCCGCTGACCAGCGCGGAGTGGCCGTCGTACAGGCGCAGGAAGGCGGGCGCACCGCCGAGCACGTCCTCGATCAGCTCGCGGTGGATGGGCCGCCCCTCGAAGGCGTTGTGGTCGAGCCCCCACCCGACGACCCACCCGTCGAGCCGATCTGCTGTGCGCAGGGCGGCGCGGAGCCCGTCGAGGTCCTGTACGCCGCTGAGGTCGACGCCGGTGGCCATCTCCAGGCCCCAGACGGGGTGACTGTGGGAGTCGACGAACCCGGGGAGGACGTGGGCGCCGTCGAGGTCGATCCGTTCGGTGCCGGGGCCCTGCCAGTCCCGTACGAGGTCGCGGGTATCGCCCACAGCCACGATGCGACCTCCGGCCACAGCGACGGCGGTTGCCTCCGGCCGGGCCGGGTCGAGGGTACGGACGTGGGTGTCGGTGAGGAGGAGGTCGGCGTAGGACATGAGGCGGGGGTGACTCCGTTTCTGCAATTCAAGCCCCTGCGGCGATTGAGCAGCGGGGTTCGGGGCAGAGCCCCGTGGCGTCGGCCTGTTACTGGCCGAACCGTGCGTACGTCTCCGGACGGGACCGCTTCAGGCGCCATGCCAGCGCGAGACCCAGGACGAACACCGCCGGCGCCACCGCCATGAGGATCCAGTTGACCAGCGGAGACGCACCCGTGAAGAGGTCGATGTGCGTGGCCACCAACCCGATCGCGACGGCTAGGAGAACCGTCGCCACGACCGGCGCGACGACCGTCCGCAGCACGCCCTCCTGATGCGTGATCCGGCGGAAGAAGAACGGGACGGCGAGCGCCGCGAGGAGCTGGAGGGCCATCAGGCCCAGCATGCCCGGGGTGTTGACCCACAGCAGCAGTTGGTCGTACGGGTCCGCGCCCGCCGCCCAGAACCCGAGCACGACGACCGCGCCGAGCACCGTCTGCGCGAGCCCGGCGACGTACGGGGACCGGTGCTTGGGGTGGATGCGGGCGAGCGAGCGCGGCAGCACGCCCTCGTCGGCGAGGGCGAGGGCGTACCGGTTGATGGCGTTGTGGAAGGCGAGGAGCGAGGCGATGACGCTGGTGACGATGAAGACGTGCATCAGGTCCGCCGCCCAGCCGCCGACGAAGGTGGTGATCGCGGTGAAGAAGAGGTTCGCCGGGTCGTCGCCCGCCGCCTTCACGACGGCCGCGTCGCCGAAGGACTGGATGGCGATCCAGACGGTGAAGGCGTAGAAGAGGCCGAGGAAGGCGACCGCGATGTACGTGGCGCGGGGCACGGTGCGGTCCGGGTCGCGGGCCTCGCGGCGGTAGATGACGGTCGACTCGAAGCCGGTGAACGCGGCGAACGCGAAGGCGAGGACCGCGGCCGTGCCGGGCACGAGGACGTTGCCGGGCGCGAAGGAGGCCAGGGACAGTCCGTGCGCGCCGCCCTTGAGGAGCACCCCGCCCGCGAGCAGGATCAGGATGCCGGTCTCCGCGACGAGCAGGACGCCGAGCACCTTGGCGCCGAAGTCGATCGAGCGGAAGCCGCCGTACCAGATCAGGGCCAGGCCCACGAGGGAGACCGGCAGCCAGGGCACGTCCGCGCCGAACAGGGAGTGCACGGTGTCCTGCGTGGCGGAGCCGAGGAGTCCGTAGACGCCGATCTCCATGCCGTTGTAGCCGACCATCGCGAGCAGCGCCGCGCCGATGCCGGCCGGTCTGCCGAGGCCCTGCGCGATGTACGAGTAGAAGGCGCCGCCGCCGGTGACGTGGCGGCTCATCGTGGTGAAGCCGATGGCGAAGACGGCGAGGGTGATGCCGGCGAGCAGATAGCCGGCGGGGGCTCCGACGCCGCCGAGGGAGATGGCGATGGGCGCGACGCCCGCCATGACGGTGAGCGGGGCGGCGGCGGAGACGACGAAGAACGCGATGTCGGACGTGCCGAGGCTTCCTGTGCGGAGGCCGGTCGGGGTGCTCGGCGGTGCGTTCTCGGTCTTCGGGGAGGTCACGGTCATGCGGCAGGAAGCCCCTCTGGCGGACGGCCCGGACTGCGGACGGGCGTAAATCTAAAGGCTTTTGGTTTTCGCAATGTAACCTCCCGTTGGGCATACGGGAAGACCCGATTTTGTGGAGCCACCGAGGAGGGATCTGGATGGGGCGGCCGCGCACACCCCTCCTCGACCGGGAGCGGATCACCACGGCGGCGCTCGCCATCGTCGACGAGAAGGGCGAGTTCAGCGTCCCGCAGGTGGCGCGCAGGCTCGGCGTGCAGGCGGGCTCGCTCTACCACCACGTGGACGGCCGGGACGGCATCGTGGAGCTGCTGCGCGAGCGGATCTGCTCCGCGATCGACGAGACGCCGCTGACCTCGGGCCTCCCGTGGGACGAGGCGATCGCCGGGTGGGCCCGCTCCTACCGGGCCGCGTTCGCCGCGCACCCCAGGGCGATCCCGCTCCTGACGACCCACCCGGTGCGGGCGCCGCGGGTGCTCGCACAGTACGAGCTGGGGGTGGCGCTGCTGCTCGACGCCGGGTTCGCGCTGCCGGACGTGATGCCGGTGATCATCGCGCTCGACAACATGGTGCTCGGCTCGGCGCTCGACGTGGCGGCGCCCGACACGATGTGGGAGCCGACGGAGGAGGGCGCGACCCCGATGCTCGAACGGGCCCTCGCCGCCGGGCCCGAGGGCCGCACGGACGCGGCGTTCGAGCTGGCGCTCGCCGGGTTCGTCGCGCACTGTCGGGTACTGCTGGACGCGTAAGGGCCCCGTAGGGTTCCGGGACCTTCGTCCCGCGCGTTCACGACCGACGGCATCTGCCGCCGGGGCCCGTCCCGGAGGATCGTCGGAGGTCCAGACCTCGACGGTACGGACGGAGGGCCGGTCTCATGGCCACGGCAACGGTGCACAAGGACACGACGAGCGCGAGGGTGGCGGCGCCGGGCGACGCGTCCCACCCCTTCGGCGCGCTGCACCGCGAGCACGCTCCCGCGGACGAGCGGGCGGCCGCGGCGACGGCGCGGGCCCACCGGGGGCCTTCGGGGTTGCCGTGGCTGTCGGCGACGACGTCGGCGAAGGTCGCCTGACACCGGCACCGCCCCCACGCCACGGGGCTCCGCCCCGGACCCCGCGCCTCAATCGCCGGCGGGGCTTGATCATGCCGACCCAGCCTTGGGCAATCTGCCGCCTTGGGCGGCAGGGTGGGCAAGGCGGCCCCCGGTGCCGCGCAACGGAACCTCCCGGCGCCACCCCGGCACGGCGGGAACTCCCGGCGCCGCGCAGCACCGTCACCCGTCGTAGAACCGCTCCTCCATCACGGCTCGCGCGCGGCGCGTCGTGCGGCGGTAGTCGTCCAGCATGTCGCCGACGTGGCCGGGGTCGTACCCCAAGTACCGGCCCACGGCGCCCAGTTCGCGGCCGTCCGACGGGAACGTGTCGCCCGGCCTGCCGCGCACCAGCATCACCGCGTTGCGCACGCGCGTGGCGAGGACCCACGCCTCGTCGAGGATCGCCGCGTCCTCGGCAGGGATCAGTTCGGCGGCGCACGCGGCGGCGAGGGCCTCGCGGGTGCGAGTGGTGCGCAGACCCGGTTCCACCCAGCCGTGCCGCAGCTGCATCAGCTGCACCGTCCACTCGACGTCGGACAGCCCGCCGCGCCCCAGCTTCGTGTGGAGCGTGGGGTCGGCGCCGCGCGGCAGCCGCTCCGACTCCATGCGGGCCTTGAGGCGGCGGATCTCAAGGACGGCGTCGTCGCCGAGGCCCTCGGCGGGATAGCGCAGCGGGTCGATCAGGTCGATGAACGCGCGGCTCAACTCCTCGTCACCGGCGACCGGTTGGGCCCGCAGCAGCGCCTGCGACTCCCAGACCAGTGACCAGCGGCGGTAGTACGCCTCGTAGGACCCCAGCGTGCGCACCAGCGGGCCCGACTTGCCCTCGGGGCGCAGGTCCGCGTCGATGAGCAGCGGCGGATCGGCGCTCGGCAGGGCGAGCAGCCGGCGCATCTCGGAGACGACCTTGTTGGCGGCCTGCGCGGCCTCGTGGTCGTCGACGCCCTCGCGCGGCTGGTGCACGAACAGCACGTCGGCGTCGGAGCCGTAGCTCAGCTCGTGCCCGCCGAAGCGGCCCATGGCGATGATCGCGAACCGGGTGGGCAGGGTGTCGCCCCAGCCGTCGCGGACCACGGCGCGCAGCGTCCCGCCGAGGGTGGCGGCGGTCAAGTCCGATACGGCGGCGCCCACTTGGTCCACCAGGGCGCCCTGGTCGGCGACGGCGGGGGTGTCCTCGGTGCCGTACGAGGCGATGATGTCCGCGGCAGCCGTGCGCAGCAGCTCGCGGCGGCGCACAGCGCGCGCCGAGGTGACCGCCTGCTCGCCGCCGTCGGCCCGCCGCACCGCCGCGAGCACCTCCTGCTCCAACTGGGCGTGCCCGCGCGGCTCCAGGCCCCGCTCGTCGCCGAGCAGCGCCACCGCTTCGGGGGCGCGCATCAGGAGGTCGGGGGCGAGGCGCCCGGCGGACAGGATCCGCGCGAGGTTCTCGGCGGCCGCCCCCTCGTCGCGCAGCAGCCGCAGGTACCAGGGCGTCTTGCCCAACGCGTCGGAAACCTTGCGGAAGTTGAGGAGCCCCGCGTCCGGGTCGGCGGAGTCCGCGAACCAGCCGAGCAGCACCGGCAGCAGCGTCCGCTGGATGGCGGCCTTGCGGCTGACGCCGGAGGCCAGCGCCTCCAGGTGGCGCATGGCGGCGCTCGGGTCGGCGTAGCCGAGCGCGACGAGCCGCTCGCGGGCGGCCTCCGCGCGCAACCGGGTCTCGCCCGGGGCGAGTTGGGCCACGGCGTCTAGCAGCGGCCGGTAGAACAGCTTCTCGTGCAGGCGGCGGACGACGGACGTGTGCCGCTTCCAGGCGCGCTTGAGATCCGTGATGGGTTCCGTGCGCATCCCCATCGAGCGGCCGATGCGGCGCAGGTCGGCATCGTCCTCGGGCACCAGGTGGGTGCGGCGCAACTTGTAGAGCTGGATGCGGTGTTCGAGCGTGCGCAGGAACCGGTAGGCGTCGTCGAGCTGCACGGCGTCGACCCGGCCCACGTATCCGCCGTCGGCGAGCGCGGCGAGCGCGTTCAGGGTCGTACCGCTGCGCAGCGCCGAGTCCGCGCGGCCGTGCACCAACTGCAGGAGCTGCACGGCGAATTCGACGTCGCGCAGCCCTCCGGGCCCGAGCTTCAGCTCGCGGTCCACGTCGCCGACGGGGATGTTCGCGACGACCCGCTTGCGCATCTTCTGCACGTCGGGCACGAAGTTCTCGCGCTCGGACACCTGCCACACCATCGGCGAGACGGCCTCGACGTACTCCTCGCCGAGGTCGAGGTCGCCCGCCACCGGGCGGGCCTTGAGCAGCGCCTGGAACTCCCAGGTCTTGGCCCAGCGCTGGTAGTAGGCGAGGTGCGAGGAGAGGGTGCGCACGAGCGGCCCGTTGCGCCCCTCGGGGCGCAGGTTGGCGTCGACGGGCCAGATGGTGCCCTCGACGGTGGTGTCGGAGCAGATCCGCATCATGTGCGAGGCGAGCCGGGTGGCGGCCTGGATCGCCTTGCCCTCGTCGGCGGACCCGTCGGTGGGCTCGCCGACGAAGATGACGTCGACGTCGGACACGTAGTTCAGCTCGTGGCCGCCGCACTTGCCCATCGCGATCACGGAGAGCCGGCACAGCGCGGCGTCGGCCGGGGACGCCGTACGGGCGATGGCGAGGGCCGCGCGCAGCGTCGCCGTCGCCAGGTCGGCGAGTTCGGCGGCGGTCTCGGTGATGTCGGTCGTGCCGCACACGTCGCGGGCCGCGATGGACAGCAGGCAGCGCCGGTAGGCGACGCGCAGCGACACCTCGTCGGTGGCCTCGGCGAGCCCCTGCTCGAACTCCTCCACACCGGGGTGCAGATCGTTCGCCTCGTACGTGACCAGGGCCCGCCAGTCCTTCGAGTGCCGGGCGAGGTGGTCGGCGAGCGCCTCGGAGGAACCGAGCACGCCGAGCAGCCGGTCGCGCAGCGGCTTCGCGGCGACGAGCGTGTCGAGCAGCTCGCGCCGCGCCGTCTCGTCCTCCTGCGCCTCGACCAGCCTGACGAGGCCGAGGAGCGCCAGGTCCGGGTCGGCGGCGGCGCCGAGCGCGTCCAGGAGCAGCGGGTCGGCGCGCACGGCGGACAGCGCGGGGGCGTCGAGCAGCCGCTCGGCGGTGGACGGATCGGTGAAGCCGAGTCGCAGCAGCCGGGTGAAGGTGCTGCTTCTGCGGCCGCCCGTCCACCGTCCCCCTTCGTGCGGCACCGACATCATCGCCCGGCCTCCTGTTCGATCAACGGTGGCCTTGAGCCTACTGCGCCCCGGGCCGCACCGATGAGTTGTGGGGCCGTGGCAGGTCCCCACTTGTGTACGAGTGGCCACGTACAAGGAAAGGAACGCCCACGATGGAGTACGACGCGCACACCGGCACCGGCCCGCCGCACACGTCGATCGACCCGCGCTACAGCTCCCCCGGCGCCGAACCCACCGCGTGGGCGGCGGCCGAACGGCTGCTGACCGGCGCCGAGCTGTTCTGGATCTCCACGGTGCGCCCCGACGGCCGCCCCCATGTCACACCGCTCATCGCCGTCTGGCTGGACGGCGCGCTGCACTTCACCTCCGGCGAGCGCGAGCGCAAGTCGCTCAACGTCGCGGAGAACCCCGAGGTCGTCCTCACCACCGGCACGAACGCGTGGGCCGCGGGCTTCGACGTGGTGGTCGAGGGGTGGGCGGTGCGGATCACGGAAACGGAACGGCTGCGTTCCCTCGCCAAGGCGTGGGAGGCGAAGTACGGTCCGGCTTGGCACTTCGAGGTCCGTGCCGACGGCGCGTTCCAGGGCCGAGAGGGCCCGGCCCTGGTCTTCGCGGTGACGCCGCGCACGGTCTTCGGCTTCGGCAAGGGCGAACAGTTCACGCAGACGCGCTGGCGGTTCGAATGACCGCCGGGCACTCATGAGAGGACAGGCACCGGTCATGGAATGGACCCTCGAGGTGATCGTCGTTCCCGTCTCCGACGTGGACCGCGCCAAGGACTTCTACGCGAACAAGGTGGGCTTCAAGGTCGACCTGGACAGCCAGGTGGCCCCCGGCATCCGCATCGTTCAGCTCACGCCACCGGGCTCGCGCTGCTCGATCTCCCTGGCGGAGGGCCTGCCCGGAGCGCCTGGCCAGCCGGCCCTGGCCCCCGGCTCGCTCACCGGGCTCCAGGTCTGCGTCACCGACATCGCGGCGGCGCGCGAGGAGCTGCTGACACGCGGCGTCGACGTCAGCACGGTGCAGCACGCCGGTCCGCAGGGGTGGCAGGAGGGCCCCGGCGAGGTGTGGAACTCGTTCATGTTCTTCACGGACCCGGACGGCAACGGCTGGACGGTCCAGGAGGCGCCGGCACCACTGTCGGAACGCTGAGCACGCAACACCGAGCACCGGCGTCCGCACCGGCCCGGAACCGACGATTCGCCCCTACCTTGTCCCCATGGAAATGACCCTTGAGGTAATCGGCCTGCCGGTGTCGGACATCGACCGGTCCAAAGCCTTCTACGTCGACAAGGTCGGCTTCCGCTGCGACGTCGACCGCGAGGTGATGCCCGGCGCCCGCATCGTCCAGCTCACCCCGCCCGGCTCCGGCTGCTCGGTCACCCTCGCCGCGGGCGTCCCGTCACCGACGGGCACCGCGACCCCGGGCGCGTACCACGGCCTGCAACTGTGCGTCAGCGACATCAAGGCGGCCTACGAGGAGCTCCGCGCCCGCGGCCTGGACGTCTCGGAACCGGTCCAGTACGCCCCCGACGACGGCGGCACCTTCATGCACTTCACCGACCCGGACGGCAACGGCTGGTCCATCCAGGAATACCGAAAGCGCTCCGCTGTGCCGTTGCGGGACGCGTTGTAGACCGGGCGGGTCCCGGAACGTTCGCCCCTGCCTTGGCAGACCAATGCCTCACGGGCTACCGGCGGCCGAGATGCTCTGCACGACGTTGCCCAGGACGGCGAGAATCCCCTGCCCGAACCCGGTCGGCGCGATCAGCACGCCGAACACCAGCACGATGAACACGGTCGTCCACTGGTTGGCTTTGCTCTGGAACTGGCCCTTCCGACCTATGCGGAAGTAGATGATCACGGCCAGCAGGACCGCGACGTTGAGCGTCAGGATCACGTGGCCCACCTCCCCTTCTGATCAGGACCGTGCCGTCGGTCGACGAGGTGGATGCGGTGCTCCCGGCCCCATGGGGCGGCCTTCGAGGAGAACCGCCCGTTGGTGAGCACGACCGCGACATCCGCCCCGTGGACCTGCCGGGCCGTTCCGTTGACCTGCCGCAGCACCCCCACGCCGACGGCCGGGCCACGGTCCCCGTCACGGCGGTGCTTGCACTGGATCGCCCAGATACGACCGGCCGGGTCGGTGGCCCGTACGTCGCCGGCGCCACCGATCCGCTCGGCCGTCCAGCCGTCCCGGCGCATCAGGTCCCGGACGGCGAACTCGAACGCCCGGTGATCCAGCGCGTCCGTCTCCGCGATGCGCAGCCGTAGCGACCGGGCGCGGACCCGTTGCCACTCGTCCCGCTGCCGGACCTGGTGGAACCAGAAAACGCCCACGACCGAGGCGATCACGGCGTTGAGGACGAGGGGCCACCAGTGCACGAGCAGCCACCGCACAGCGGCAATCACCACACCGACCGCCACGACGGCACCGCCCAGGAGCGCGAGCTGCTCGTCCTTCTTCCTGGAGCGACGACTCACCCGACGGCGGGCCGTGCGCCGCGCCGAGCGACGACCGCTCACCGGAACACGACCGAAGGCCGCGACCTCGCTCCGCCACTCATATGCCCCTCGCTCCGTGCCCCCATGAACGAACTCCCCCTCAGGTCAGCCACGTTGGCGAGCCCCTGCTCTCGTCATATGACAGCACGCACCACTGACATGACGTAAGGATGCGATCACAGAGAGCAGCACCATTTCGGCCAGCACAACTCCCCCTCCCGCCCACACACGGCCCAGCCCCACCGCACACAACGAGGCCGCCGGTCTGTGACCGACGGCCCCGAAAGCCTGATGCGGTGCGAAACCGCTCTGACCTGCCCCTACAGCACCGGCAGATTCTTCCGCAGCTCGAACGCCGTGACCTCGCTGCGGTACTCCTCCCACTCCTGCTTCTTGTTCCGGAGGAAGAAGTCGTAGACGTGCTCGCCCAGCGTCTCCGCGACCAGTTCCGAGCGTTCCATCAGGGCGATGGCCTCGCCGAGGTTCTGCGGGAGGGGCTCGATGCCCATCGCGCGGCGTTCCGCGTCGGAGAGGGCCCAGACGTCGTCGTCGGCGCCCGGCGGGAGTTCGTAGCCCTCTTCGATGCCCTTGAGGCCGGCCGCCAGGAGGACGGCGTACGTGAGGTACGGGTTGGCGCCCGAGTCGATGGAGCGGACCTCGACGCGCGCCGAGCCCGTCTTGCCGGGCTTGTACATCGGGACGCGGATGAGGGCCGAGCGGTTGTTGTGGCCCCAGCAGATGTAGGACGGGGCCTCGCCGCCGGCGCCCGCCGTGCGCTCGGAGCCGCCCCAGATGCGCTTGTAGGAGTTCACCCACTGGTTGGTGACGGCCGAGATCTCCGCCGCGTGGCGCAGCAGGCCCGCGATGAAGGAGCGGCCGACCTTGGAGAGCTGGTACTCGGCGCCCGACTCGTAGAAGGCGTTCCTGTCGCCCTCGAAGAGGGACAGGTGGGTGTGCATTCCGCTGCCCGGGTGTTCCGAGAAGGGCTTCGGCATGAAGGTCGCCTGCACGCCCTGCTCCAGCGCCACCTGCTTCATGACCAGGCGGAACGTCATGATGTTGTCCGCCGTGGAGAGCGCGTCGGCGTAGCGGAGGTCGATCTCCTGCTGGCCCGGTGCGCCCTCGTGGTGGCTGAACTCGACCGAGATGCCCATCGACTCGAGCATCGTGATCGCCTGGCGGCGGAAGTCCATGCCCACGTTCTGCGGGGTGTGGTCGAAGTAGCCGGAGGTGTCGGCGGGCACCGGGCGGGTGCCGTCCAGCGGCTTGTCCTTGAGCAGGAAGAACTCGATCTCGGGGTGCGTGTAGAAGGTGAAGCCGAGGTCGGAGGTCTTGGCCAGGGCCCGCTTGAGCACGTAGCGCGGGTCGGCGAAGGACGGCGAGCCGTCGGGCATCAGGATGTCGCAGAACATCCGCGCCGTGCCGGGGGCCTCCGCGCGCCACGGCAGGACCTGGAAGGTGCCGGGGTCCGGCTTGGCGATCATGTCGGACTCGTAGACGCGGGCGAAGCCCTCGATGGCGGAGCCGTCGAAGCCGATGCCCTCATCGAACGCCTGTTCCAGCTCGGCCGGGGCCACGGCCACCGACTTGAGGAAGCCCAGCACGTCCGTGAACCACAGACGTACGAACCGGATGTCGCGCTCCTCCAGGGTGCGGAGCACGAACTCCTGCTGCTTGTCCATCTTTCGCTTCCACCCATCCTTGCTGGTCAGGCCTACTGCTCCCACGCCGTTTGGAGGGCCTGGTCACATCCCACCACACGCCCGTTTCCGGCGCGTTGCCGACCTTGATCGTCACTGATCGGCCGGTGATGTGTTCATAGTGCCTGCCGAAGCCCTCGGCGTCATAGTGCCCGCCTTCCGGGCCGCGCCGCCGGACGGTCCACGAGGGCCCGCACGACCGGCCCCGCCGCACCCCGCGATGCGCCCAAATCAGCCTATCCCGACCGGAGTTGAGCCGACTTGACGTCTTCTTGATCGTCCCATTTCCCTCGCGTGAACGGTTGTTGGCAAGAGTGGGCCTCTCTGCGTGTGCATTACACATGCACCTCAGCATCTCCAGTACCTCTATCCAGGGGGGTTCCACATGAGATCCAATCGCGGCGCACGCCGCACCCGGGCGGGCCTGAGCATCGCGGCCACCCTTCCGCTGCTCGCCGGCGCCCTCGCCCTCGCCGCGCCCGCCCACGCCCAGCCGGACGGCCGCGACACCCTCTCCGGCACCAGGCCGCTGTGGGCCACCGGCGCCGCCGACAAGGGCGACACCGCGGACGGCGGCAAGGTCACCGCGCGCGTCTACCTCGCGGGCCGGGACGCGAAGGGCCTCGCCCAGTACGCGAAGGACGTGTCCGACCCGAAGTCGGGGAAGTACCAGAAGTACCTGAGCGCCAAGGAGGCGCGCAGCCGCTTCGGGGCGACGAAGGAGCAGATAGCCGAGGTCACGGCCTGGCTGAAGTCCGCAGGTCTGACCGTGACCGGCTCCACCGCGCACTATCTCTCCGTGTCGGGCGACGTGGCCGCCACCGAGAAGGCCTTCGGCACCCAGCTGCACGACTACAAGAAGGGCGGCCACACCTACCGCGCCCCGTCCGGCGCCGCCTCCGTGCCCGCGTCCCTCGACGGCGCCGTGCTCACCGTGACCGGCCTCGACAGCGCCCCGCACAAGGCGACGAAGCAGGACCAACTGCCGCCCCCGAGCGCCGTGTTCCGCAACGCGGGCCCGTTCTCCACGTACTACGGCTCCAACACCGCGAGCACGCTCCCGGACGCGTACGGCGGCAAGGTCCCGTACGCCCCGAAGGGCTACACCGGCAAGCAGCTGCGTGCCGCGTACGGCGCCGGGAAGGCGACCGGCAAGGGTGTGAAGGTCGCGATCACCGACGCGTACGCCTCGCCGACCATCGCCAAGGACGCGGCGACGTACGCGAGGAAGCACGGGGACGCGGGCTACAACTCCGGGCAGCTGAAGCAGGTGCTGCCGAAGCAGTACACGAAGACCAAGGAGTGCGACGCGGCCGGCTGGTACGGCGAGGAGACCCTCGACGTCGAGGCCGTGCACGCGATGGCCCCGGCCGCCGACATCACGTACGTGGGCGCGGCCTCCTGCTACGACGACGATCTGCTCGACTCGCTCGGCAAGGTCGTCGACAAGCACCTGGCCGACATCGTCTCCAACTCCTGGGGCGACATCGAGGCCAATCAGACGCCCGAGCTGGCCGCCGCGTACGACCAGGTGTTCCAGCTGGGCGCCGTCGAGGGCATCGGCTTCTACTTCTCCTCCGGCGACAACGGCGACAACGTCGCGTCGACGGGTACGAAGCAGGTCGACACGCCCGCCAACTCGGCGTGGGTGACGGCGGTCGGCGGCACCTCGCTCGCGGTCGGCAAGGGCGACACGTACCAGTGGGAGACCGGCTGGGGCACGCTGAAGTCCAACCTGGCGGCGGACGGCAAGAGCTGGACCGACTTCCCGGGCGCGTACACCTCCGGCGCGGGCGGCGGCACCAGTAAGACGGTCGCGCAGCCCGACTACCAGAAGGGCGTCGTGCCGGACGCGCTCGCGGGCGCGAACGGCGGCCAGAACCGCGTCGTCCCGGACATCTCCGCGATCGCCGACCCGAACACCGGCTTCCTGGTGGGCCAGACGCAGACGATGCCCGACGGCTCGCTCGGCTACGACGAGTACCGCATCGGCGGCACCTCGCTCGCCGCACCGGTGATCGCGGGTGTGCAGGCGCTCGCGCAGCAGACGGGCGGCGGCAAGGCGCTCGGCTTCGCCAACCCGGCGATCTACGACCGGTACGGTTCGGCGAAGTACCACGACGTCGTCGACAAGCCGACCGGCAAGGACCTCGCCGTGGTCCGCGTCGACTACGCCAACAGCTACGACTCCTCCGAGGGCCTGCTCACCTCGGTGCGCAGCCTCGGCAAGGACGCCTCCCTGAAGGCCGTCAGGGGCTACGACGACGTGACGGGGGTCGGCTCGCCGGCTCCGGGTTACGTGCGCTCGTACCGCCGCTGACATCACGACGGCCCCAGTGGTCCGGGTGGGCGCTCACCCGGACCACTGGGGCTCACTGCTGTTCGCCGACGACCGGGTCCCGGTGGTCCGGGTGGATCCAGCTCGGCTTGCGGTACTTGAGGAACGCGACGGGCGCCGCGATGCCGAGGAGCAGCAGCCCGCCGCCGACGATCAGCAGATACCGCCACAGCGGCCCGGTGTCGTACTGGTCCGGCGGTACGAAGCCGATCACGAGCGCGAGCACGGAGGCCACGAACCCGACGCCCGCGACGGCGGTGACGGCCGGGACGACGAAGCCGCGCGGCACGTCCGGCTGCGAGCGGCGCAGCCGCACGACGGCCACGAACATCAGCAGATACGCGACCAGATAGATCTGGATCGTGATGACGGAGAACATCCAGTACTGGCTGGAGACGTTGTCGCTGAAGGCGTAGAGCACGCCGATGAGCGTGGTGAGCACGCCCTGCGCGATCATCACGTTCTGCGGGACGCCGTACTTGTTGAACTTCTGCAGGAACGGCGGCAGGTATCCCTCCTGCCGGGACAGCAGCACGAGCCCCTTCGCGGGTCCGGCGAGCCAGGTCAGCATGCCGCCGAGCGCCGCGCACACCAGCATCACGCCGACGATCCGCGTCATCCACCCGACCCCGAAGTGGTCGAAGAACGCCTGGAACGCCTGCATGAGGCCCGCGGTCAGGCTGAGTTGCTTCGCGGGCATCACCCAGCTGATGGCGAGGGCGGGCAGGATGAAGATCAGGAGTACGAGCCCGGTGGCGAGGAAGATCGAGCGCGGGTACTCGGCGCGCGGGCTGCGCAGCGAGGACACGTGCACGCCGTTCATCTCCATGCCCGCGTAGGACAGGAAGTTGTTGACGATGAGGACGAGGCTCGCGAGGCCCGTCCACGGCGGCAGCCAGTGGTCGGCGGTCATCGGGGCGGCGGACGGATTGCCCTGCCCGAGGAAGACGATGCCGAGCACGACGAGCACGACACCGGGGATGAGCGTGCCGATGATGAGCCCGAGCGACGACAGGCCGGCGATGGTCTTCGTGCCGCGCGAACTCACGTACACGCCCGCCCAGTACAGGACGACGATGCAGATCGCGACGTACAGGCCGTTCTCGGCGAGGCTCGGGTGGATGACGTACGCGAAGGTGGACGCGACGTAGGCGAGCAGGCTCGGGTAGTACGCGATGGTCATCGCGAACTGGCACCACACGGCGATGAAGCCGAGCGGTTTGCCGAGCGCCTCGCTGACCCAGCGGTAGATGCCGCCCGTCCAGCCGGAGGCCAGTTCGGCGCCGACGAGGGCGGTGGGCAGCAGGAAGACGACGGCGGGGAGGAGGTAGAGGAAGATCGCGGCGAGTCCGTACAGCGCCATGGAGGGCGAGGGCCGCAGGCTGGCGACGGAGGCCGTCGTCATCAGGCCGAGGGTGATCCAGGAGATGAACTGGCGGCGGTTGCCGTCGTCCGCGACCTGATCGCTTTGCCCTGGGTTGTCCGCAGTCGTCATGGGCTCATGATCGGTGCGGGAGGGGGAGGCCGCACCTCGCGGGATACCGGGTGGGGGTAGGGTGCGGGCATGGCGAGGACGCGGAGCGGTACGGGGCGGTGGCAGCGGCTGCTGCTGTTCGCCGCGCTGCTCTTCGGCGTCGTCGGGATGCATACGCTGGGGCATCCGTCAGGGCACGGGGCGGGGCACGACGGGGCGATGCCGATGCCGAGCGCGCACACCGCGATGGTTGGGCACGACTCCCCGCACAGCACCCCCGTCACAGCGCACGAGCGCCCCGACTCCCCCGGCCACGGCGGCATGGATCCGCTGAACGTGTGCCTCGCGGTGCTCGGTTCGTTCACGCTGCTGTTGCTGACGGCGGTCGTGCTGCGCCCGCTGCTCGCGGCGGTGGCGCCGGGGCCGCGGGCCCGCGGAATGGCCCTCGCCCAGCGCCCGAACCCTCCCCCGCCGCGAAGACTCCTGTCCGAGCTGTCGGTACTGCGCATTTAGGCCTGCGCGCGCTTTCGCACGCCTGAATCCACCTTCACCGACAGTTCATCGACAGCGAGGTACACACGCATGCGCAAGGAGACTCCGCGCACCCCCACTCGACGCACCCTGCTCGGCGCGGCGGTCGCCGCGGCCGGGACGGGCGCTCTGGCGGCCTGTTCCGGCTCGTCGTCGGGCCACGGAGGCCACGCGGCGAACGGCGCCGCGCCGCAGGGCTACATCGACCCGGCGGGCAAGGAGGTCGCCGCCGCCGAGAAGAAGCGCGGCTCCGGCGGCCGGGTCCGCGAGGTCCGGCTCACGGCGGCCGCGAGCCCGCTCGACCTGGGCGACCGCACCGTCAAGTCCTGGTCGTACGGCGGCGATCTGCCCGGCAAGGAGGTGCGGGTCACGGCCGGCGACACGCTCGCCCTCACCCTCGCCAACCACCTGCCCGAGCCCACGTCGATGCACTGGCACGGCATCGCGCTGCGCAACGACATGGACGGCGTACCGGGCCTGACCCAGAAGTCGATCGCGCCGGGCGCCGACTTCACGTACCGCTTCAAGGTGGCGCACCCCGGCACGTACTGGTTCCACCCGCACTCCGGCACGCAGCAGGACCGCGGCCTGTACGCGCCGCTGATCGTGGAGGACCCGAAGGAGCCGCTCTCCTACGACAAGGAGTGGGTGGTCGTCCTCGACGACTGGGTCGACGGGGTGGCCGGCTCGACCCCGGACGCGGTGCTCAAGGAGCTGCGGGCGGGGATGGACCACGGAAGCGGCTCCTCCGGTGGCGGTCACTCGGGCCACGACATGCCGGGGATGGAAGGCATGTCGATGCGTACGGAGGAGACCCCGGCCGGCCCCTCCCGCATGATGATGGGCGCGAAGAGCGATCTGCTGGGCGGCGACGCGGGCGACGTGAAGTACCCGCACTACCTGGTCAACGGCCGTACGCCACAAGCCCCTTCGTCGTTCGAGGCCCGCCCCGGCGATCGCATCCGGATCCGGTTCGTCAACGCGGGCGGCGACACGGCGTTCCGCGTCGCGCTCGGCGGCCACGAGATGACGGTGACGCACACGGACGGCTTCCCGGTGCGGCACGCGAAGACGGATGCGCTGCTGCTCGGGATGGGCGAGCGGTACGACGTGCTGGTGACGGCGGGCGACGGGGTGTTCCCGCTGACGGCGCTCGCGGAGGGCAAGAAGGCGTCGGCTCTCGCGGTGCTGCGCACGGCCTCGGGCTCGGCACCGTCCGCCACGGCCCGCCCCAAGGAGCTGGACGGCCGCCTCCTGACGGCGGACAAGCTCCGCGCGGACGACTCCGTGGCCCTGTCCGCCCGCAAGCCGGACCGCACGATCAAGCTGCGGCTCACGGGCGGGATGGCCAAGTACGACTGGGCGTTCAACAAGAAGCCGTACGACCCGGACCAGCGCTACCCGCTGCGCGCGGGCGAACGGGTCCGTCTGGTCTTCACCAACACGACGTCCATGTGGCACCCGGTCCACCTGCACGGCCACACGTTCGCCCTCCCGAACGGCCCCCGCAAGGACACGGCGATCGTCCTCCCGAACGCCACCGTCACGGCCGACTTCGACGCGGACAACCCCGGCCTGTGGATGCTCCACTGCCACAACGTGTACCACTCGGAGGCGGGCATGATGACGGTCCTGGGCTACCGGGGCTGACGCACGAGGGCGGGGTACGCGCGCGTACCCCGCCCTCTTCCACGCGGTCCGGTGAACCGGCGCGGCTCAGCGTCGCGCCGGTTCCTGTTCCGACGGGATGTGGGAGGCCACCAAGCGGCCGGGGGTCGTCGCGGCCCGGCCGCGGTCCACCGCGTACGCGACCGATGCGACGCCCACGCCGAGTACCGCGAGGGCCGCGCCCGTGATGGCCGGGGAGGTGACTCCGAAGCCCGCGGCGAGGGCGAGGCCGCCGATCCAGGCGCCGCCGGCGTTGGCGAGGTTGAAGGCCGCCTGGTTCGCGGACGAGGCGAGGGAGGGGGCCGCGGAGGCCTTCTCCATCACGATCAGCTGGAGCGGGGAGCCCGTCGTGAACGCCGCCATGCCGAGGAGGAAGACGGCGAGCGCCGCGCTCCACTCCGCACGCATGAGGAGGGGGAAGAGGGCCAGGACCACGGCCAGGGACGTCAGGCCGCCGAAGAGCGTGCCGCGCAGGGAGTGGTCCGCGAGGCGGCCGCCCATGAGGTTGCCGATCGTGGCGCCGACGCCGAAGAGCGCGAGGAGCACGGTCACGGACGCCTCCGCGTAGCCCGCCGCGTCCGTGAGCATCGGCGTGATGTAGCTGTACGCCGCGAAGAGCGCGCCGAATCCTGCGACCGTCGTGCCGAGCGCGAGCCAGACCGGGAGCGACCTCAGGGCGCGCAGTTCGCCGCGCAGGCCCGCGGCCGTCTCGCCGTGGCCGTGGTCCGCCGGGACCAGCGCCAGCAGCGCCGCGATCGCGACCAGACCGATCGCGCTGACCGCGAGGAACGTGGCGCGCCAGCCCAGCTGCTGCCCCATCGCGGTCGCGGCGGGCACGCCGACGACGTTCGCGATGGTCAGGCCGAGGAACATCAGGGAGACCGAGCGGGCCTTGCGTTCCGGGGCGACGAGCGAGGTGGCGACGACCGCGCCGACGCCGAAGAACGCTCCGTGCGGCAGGCCGCTGACGAAGCGCGCGAGCATCAGCGAGTGGTAGTCGGGGGCCGCCGCCGACACCGCGTTGCCGACGACGAACAGCGCCATCAGGCCGATGAGGACCCGGCGGCGCGGCATCCGCGCGGTGACCGCGGCGAGCAGCGGCGCGCCGATGACCACCCCGAGCGCGTACGCGGAGACGAGGTGTCCGGCGTCCGGGATCGAGATGCCCAGGTCGTCGGCGACGTTGGGCAGCAGGCCCATGATGACGAACTCGGTCGTGCCGATGCCGAAGGCGCCCACGGCGAGCGCGAGCAGGGCGAGGGGCATGGAGGAACTTTCGGTTGCGACGGCGGGAGGGTGGTGCGTCCGTACGTGAACGCGTACGTGTGGAGTACGTAAGTTTACGTACGGAACAAAGTCTCGCCCATCGACTATTCCGTGAGGTTAAGGCGCCGTGACGAGCGGCGAACCATCAGCCGTCACAGGTCGACCCGCGCCGCGATCGGCAGATGGTCGCTCCCGGTCCGCGGCAGCGTCCACGACGTGACCGGCTCCACACCCTTGACCATGATCTGGTCGATGCGCGCCATCGGGAACGCGGCCGGCCAGCTGAACCCGAAGCCGCTGCCCGCCGCGCCCTGCGTGGAGCGCATCTGGGCGGTGACCCCGTTCAGGGCCCGGTCGTTCATGGTGCCGTTCAGGTCGCCGAGGAGGACGACCTTCTCGATCGGCTCGTCGGCGATCGCCTCGCCGAGCGCGTCCGCGCTCTTGTCGCGCTGGCTGGCGGTGAACCCGGAGTTGAGCTTCACCCGCACCGACGGCAGATGCGCGACGTACACCGCGACCTTGCCCTGCGGCGTCGCGACGGTCGTGCGCAGCGCCCGCGTCCAGCCCAGCTTGATGTCCACGGGCTGCGTGTCGGAGAGCGGGTACTTGCTCCACAGCCCGACCGTGCCCTTGACCGCGTGGTACGGATAGGCGCTCGCCAGCGCGTCCCGGTACGTCGGCAGCGCCTGGGCCGTCACCTCCTCCAGGGCCACGACCTGCGCGCCGGACGCGGCGACGTCCTTCGCGGTGCCGGCCGGATCGGAGTTCTCGGCGTTGACGTTGTGCGTGACGACGGTGAGGTCGCCGCCGCTGTCCGTCTTGTCGGTGAGCAGCCCGCCGAAGAGGTTGAACCAGACGATCGCCGGGGCGAGCACCGCGACCACGGCCGTCGCCGACCTGCGGACGAGGCCCAGGACCAGCAGCACCGGAACGAAGACGCCCAGCCACGGCAGGAACGTCTCGGTCAACGAGCCGAGGTTGCCGACGGTGTTGGGGATCTGCGCGTGCAGCAGCATGACCAGCGCCAGCAGGATCGCGAGCACCGCGAGAACGATGCCGCGCCGCCAGTAACCGCGGTCCCCCAGCGGCCGGCCGCCCTGACGTCCCGGCCGGGCTCCCGGTCCGGCGGTCCCGGTCCCGCTGCCGTCGCCACCCTTGTACGCCTGCGCCATGCCGTCGTCGCCTCAACTCTGCCGTGCCCGCTGCCCTCGCCCGAAAACAGTAGGCGATGAGCAGCGGCTTTCCGTTCCTCTATGGTCAGGGGGACGTGTGCGGCGGCGTCCTGAGTTCCGTACGACCGGCCCGCGAGGGACGCTGTGACGAAACCCGCACATCGTCCACGGGGCCGTCGTCACCCGGCACGCGCGCCCGGCCCCCGTCAGCGGCCCGCGCGCAGCCCCGCGAGCACCGTATCGACGATCCGCTCGGCCAGGTCCTCCGCGAGCGGCGCGTCGGAGCGCATCACGGTGCGCAGCAGCATCGGCCCGGTGAACAGATCCGCAGCGAACCCCACGTCCGTGCCCGCCGGCAGCTCCCCCTCGGCGACCCCGCGCCGCACAACGTCGTGCGTCGCGCGCCGCCGGGGCTCCACGACCAGCTCCTGGTACGCGTCCCAGAGCCGCGGCAGCGTCTTCATCTGCGCCAGGACGTTGTGCAGCAGGGCGGAGGTGCGCATGCTGAGGCCGCGTCTGCGCATGTGCTCCAGGAGCCGCACGAGGTCGTCGCGCATCGAGGTGCCGGGAAGGTCGGCGGGATCGGGCTCCTCGATGGTGGCGACGACGTCGACGAAGAGCTCCTCCTTGCCGCTCCAGCGCCGGTAGATGGTGGCCTTGCCGACGCCCGCGGTACGGGCGATGCGCTCGATGGAGAGCTCCGTGAGCGGCACGCCCTGTTCGAGCAGCTGGATGACGCCCTCGATGATCGCCTGCTCGACGGCCTCGCTGCGCGGGCGCCCGCGCGCGGGAGCGGCCGGCTCCGGGGGCCCGGGAATCCTCCGCCGCCGCGTGTGTCCCTCGGCCGGTCCCGTGCCCGCGTCCACCGCACTCCGCCTTTCGCCGCGCCCCGGGGTCCGCCGCCGCGGCGGACCCCGGCGCATTCTCTCAACCAGCAGCTCGGTGCCGGATCAATGGCCCGCGCCGACCTTCTCCGGCTGCTCACCGCTCTGCTCGGCCGGCGGGTCCTTGGGCTTGCGCGGCAGGAAGAGCCCGGTGAGGACGGCGCTGAGCAGCGCGACCCCCGCACCGCACAGCGCGGTGACGTGCATGGCGTGCACGAAGGAGTCGTTCGCCGCCACGACCAGCGCCTCGCCGCGCGGCCCGAGCTTCTCGGCGACGCCGAGCGTGGCCTCGATGGACGCGCCCGCGGCGTCCCGGAGCCCTGCGGGCAGCGGGAGCAGCTGGTCCGCGATCCCGTTCTTGTACGCCGTGGCCAGCACCGAGCCGAGCACGGCGATCCCGAGCGCGCCGCCGACCTGGCGGAACGTATTGCTGAGCGCGGAGGCCGAACCCGCCTTCTCGCGCGGCAGCGCCTGCATGATCACGACGCTGGTCGGCGTCATGACGTGGGCCATACCCGTGCCCATGAAGAAGAAGATGATCTCCATGACCCACATCGGGCTGTCCTCGTCGAGCAGCGTGAACGCGGCGAGCATCGCCGCGAGCAGCACCAGGCCGCCGGTCGTCGTGACACGGACGCCGAGCCTGTCGACGACGAGCCGGGCGCGCGGCGCGAAGATCAGCTGCGCGGCGGCCAGCGGCAGCAGGAACGCGCCGGTCTGCAACGGCGAGTAGCCGCGCACGCTCTGGATGTAGAAGGACGCGAAGAACGTGACGCCCATCATCGCGAAGAAGACCAGCGCGATGCCGGCCATGGCGGCCGAGAACACCTTGTTCTTGAAGTAGTTGATGTCGAACGACGGGTGGTCACTGCGCTTCTCGTACAGCACGAAGGCGACCAGGACGGCGAGGCCCGCGGCGATGGTGGCCAGCACCTGGGCGCTGGTGAAGTCGCCCTCGTCGCCGCCCTTGATGATCCCGTAGACGAGCAGCACGAGTCCGACGATGGACAGCGCGACGCCGACGAGGTCGACACGGCCGGGCTTCGGGTCCCGGGAGTCCGGCACGAGCGCGAGCATCAGCGCGATGGCGATGATCACGATCGGCACGTTCACGAGGAAGACCGAGCCCCACCAGAAGTGGTCGAGGAGCAGTCCGCCGGTGATCGGCCCGATCGCGATGGCGAGCCCGACGCCGCCGGCCCAGATGCCGATGGCCTTCGGCTGCTCGTCCCTCTCGAACACGTTCATCAGGACGGCGAGCGTCGCCGGCATGACGAAGGCGGCGCCGAGGCCCATCACCGCGCGGAACGCGATGAGTTGGACCGGCGAACCGGACTCGGCGGCGAGGGCGGAGCCGATGCCGAAGACGACGAGTCCGCCGATGAGGACCTTCTTGCGCCCGATGCGGTCGCCGAGCAGTCCGGCGGTGAAGAGCAGGCCGGCGAAGACGAGCGTGTACGCGTTGATGGCCCACTCGAGCTCGCTCTGCGAGGCGCCGATGCCGATGGGCTCGGGGGTCGAGATCGTTTTGATCGCGACGTTCAGGATCGAGTTGTCGAGGACGACGATCAACAGGCTCAGCATGAGCACGCCGAGGATCACCCATCGGCGGCGGTGCACGGACTCGGGCACGCGGGCGCCCGCGGAGTCCGGGGGACCCTGGGGGCCCTGAGAGGCGGCGGGAGTGGTCATGGGAACGACCCTAGACCCATTTCGATACGGGACCGTCTCGTATTGAAAGTCTCGGGGGAAAGCCTTGCCGAGGCTTTACGCGGGCGGGGCACGGGTTGGGGAGGAGGCCTGGCGCGGGAGCGGCACGCGGTGCCACCATGGAGGCGATCCGGGGACGCCGTCAGGGCGCCTCGAGACGACATGAAGGAGCCGTTGCGATGACGCAACCCACAGAGCTTTCGGCTGCCCAGAACGCCCAGAGGTCCACCGTGCTGTACGGGGGCAAGGGCTCGCGCCGCGTATCCGTCCGGGACATCGGCCTCGCCAAGGAGCGGGGCGAGAAGTGGCCCATGCTCACCGCGTACGACGCGATGACGGCGTCCGTCTTCGACGAGGCCGGGATCCCCGTGATGCTGGTCGGCGACTCGGCGGGCAACTGCCACCTCGGGTACGAGACGACGGTGCCGGTCACCGTGGACCAGATGGTGATGCTGTCGGCGGCGGTCGTACGGGGCACGTCCCGCGCCCTGATCGTCGGCGACCTGCCCTTCGGCTCGTACCAGGAAGGGCCCGCCCAGGCGCTCCGGTCCGCGATGCGGCTGGTGAAGGAGGCCGGGGTCGGAGCGGTGAAGCTGGAGGGCGGCGAGCGCTCGCACGCCCAGATCAAGCTGCTCGTCGACGCCGGGATCCCGGTCATGGCGCACATCGGCCTGACCCCGCAGTCGGTCAACACGCAGGGTTACCGGGTGCAGGGGCGCGGCGAGGAGGCGGCGCAGCAGTTGCTGCGGGACGCGAAGGCGGTCCAGGACGCGGGCGCGTTCGCGGTCGTCCTGGAGCTGGTCCCGGCGGAGCTGGCGGCCGAGGTCACGCGGACGCTGCACATCCCGACGGTCGGGATCGGGGCGGGGGCCGGTACGGATGCGCAGGTCCTGGTCTGGACGGACGCGCTCGGCCTGACCGGCGGCAAGATGCCGCGCTTCGTGAAGAAGTACGCGGATCTGCGGGGCGTGATGTCCGACGCGGCGAAGGCGTTTGCGGAGGACGTCGTCGGCGGAACGTTCCCTCAGGAGAAACACTCCGTCCACTGAGCGCGCCCCGGGCGGGGGGCGCCCCGTCCGTTGAGCACACCCCGGGCGGGGGCGACCCGTCCGCTGAGCACACCCCGGACGGGGGCGACCCGTCCGCTGAGCACAACCGGGCGGTTGGAACCGCCCCACTGAGCCAATTCGGTACGACCGCGGCCCGCCGATCTTCCCCCGTCGGCGGGCCGCGTCACGCTCCGCGGGTGGGTCGGTGGGGCGTTGCGCATCGCCCCGCCTGGCGGTGGCCTGTCCGGCTCTCTCGGGGCCGCCGCCCCTGCCTGCCGACCATCCGCCGCTCTCGGGGCTCCGCCCATCTCCCACCACCCGCCCCCTCCGGGGGCTGCGGCCCCGCGGGGTGCCGCTGCTCTGCCGGGACGTCGGTGACGGCCGACCGTCCACCGCCCTCGGGGCTCCGCCCCGGCCCCCGCTGCTCAAACGCCGCAGGGGCTTGATTGGGCCACCCGTCACAGGGGCCCGAGTTTGCCCGCTCTTCCGGGGGCCATGGCCTTCACCCGCTCCGTCCGGGGGCGGCGGCCCGACGGGGTTCCGCCCGGGGCAGGCAGCCCCGTCCGGTCGACCATCCACCGCCCCGGAGCTCCGCCCCAGACCCCGCTGCCCAAGCGCCGCAGGGGCTTGATTGGGCCACCCGTCAGTCACGGGGGCCCGAGTTTGCCCCTCCCGCAGGGCAAGGCCCTCGCCCGCTCCCCCACCCATCTCCCACCACCCGCCCTCTCCGGGGGCTGCGGCCCGACGGGGTTCCGCCCGGGCCGCAGCCCCGTCCAGCCGACCGTCCACCGCCCCGGGGCTCCGCCCCAGACCCCGCTGCTCAAACGCCGCAGGGGCTTGAGCAGCCCACCCGCCCGCTGCCCGAGGCAAGCTCCGCAGAGGATCGATTTGGCCCCAGCCTCCGCCGAGCTGGGTCGACCACCTTCCGCAGGGCCGTGCGGATGGCCGTCACCGGCTTGGGCAATCTGCCGTCTGGGGCGGCAGGGTGGGCAAGGCGGCCCCCGGTGCCGCGCACCCATCACGACGGGCGCCGCCCCGGCGCGGGGGACGGACGGGCCGAAGCCCCCGGAGGGGGCGGCGGGTGGGAGATGAGCAGGCCCAGTCGCAGAACAGCGGTGCCGCACACCGGCACCATGAACACCCACCCGGCCCGCCGGCCGGACCCGGACCGGCCGAAGCCCCCGGAGGGGGCGGGCGGTGGGAGGTGAGCGGGCCCAGTCGCAGAAGGGCCGTGCCGCGCACCGGCGCCGTGGCCCTCAGCCCCGGCACGGCGGCCAGAACCCCGGCCCCGCTCACCCGACCCGACAAGCAACATCCCGACCACTGGGACCCCGGCCCCGGACCGGCCCCCGGCCCCGGCCTCCGCCCCGGGTGCCGGACCCGGACGCGACACCCGGCCCCCGGACCGGCCCCCGGCCCCCGGCCCCCGGCCCCCGGCCCCCGGCCCCCGGCAATGGCACCCCGCCCCGCCCCCGTCGGAGACCTGTCGGTCGGCTGTCGGCAGGTTGTCGGTGGTGGCTGCCACCTTGGGGGCATGACGCGAATCGACAAGAACCCCGACATCAGCCCGGGCAGCGACCGCCCGGTCGCCGTGTCCGTCCGGGGACTGGTCAAGCACTACGGCGAGACCAAGGCCCTGGACGGCGTGGACCTGGACGTGCACGAGGGCACCGTGATGGGCGTGCTCGGGCCGAACGGCGCGGGCAAGACCACCCTCGTACGGTGCCTGTCCACCCTGATCACCCCCGACGCCGGCACGGCGATCGTGGCCGGCTACGACGCCGTCAACCAGCCCCGCCAGCTGCGCCGCGTGATCGGCCTCACCGGCCAGTACGCCTCGGTCGACGAGAAGATCTCCGGCCGGGAGAACCTGTACATGATCGGCCGGCTCCTCGACCTGTCCCGGAAGGACGCCAAGGCCCGCGCCGACGCCCTGCTCGAACGGTTCAGCCTCACCGACGCCGCCGCCCGCCCCGCGAAGACGTACTCCGGCGGTATGCGCCGCCGGCTCGACCTCGCCGCCTCCATGATCGGCCGCCCGCACGTCCTCTACCTGGACGAGCCGACGACCGGCCTCGACCCCCGTACCCGTAACGAGGTGTGGGACGAGGTGCAGAGCATGGTGCGCGACGGCGTCACCGTCCTGCTCACCACCCAGTACATGGAGGAGGCCGAGCAGCTGGCCTCCGAGCTGACCGTCGTCGACCACGGCAAGGTCATCGCGCGTGGCGGCATCGAGGAGCTCAAGGCGAAGGTCGGAGGCCGCACCCTGCGCATCCGCCCGGCCGACGAGCTGGAGCTGCACCCGCTGGCGCACGCGATAGACGACATGGGGCTCACGGGCCTCGCCACCACCACCGTGGACACCCTGTCCGGGTCCGTCCTGGTCCCCGTACTCAGCGACGAGCAGCTCACCGCCGTGGTGGGCGCGGTCACCGCGCGAGGCATCACGATCGGCTCCATCACCACCGAACTGCCCAGCCTGGACGAGGTGTTCCTGTCCATCACCGGCCACAAGGCCTCCGCTCCGGAGGACGCCAGGCCCGAACTCGAGGAGGCCGCCGTATGAGTGCCACCACCCTTGCTCCCCCCGCGGCCCCCACGATCACCGTCGAGGCCGACCCCAAGATCGGCCTGCGCGGCCACCTGCGTCACACGGGCGCGCTGATACGCCGCAACCTGCTGTGGATCCGCAACGACCCGGAGTCGATGTTCGACGCGATCCTGATGCCGATCGTCTTCACGCTCCTGTTCGTGTTCGTCTTCGGCGGCTCGATCGGCTCCGCGATGGGCGGCGGCCAGGACGCGTACGTGCAGTACGTGATCCCCGGCATGGTCGCGATGATGAGCATGAACATCGCGCAGGGCGTCGGCACCGGCTTCAACGAGGACTTCCAGAAGGGCATCATGGACCGCTTCCGGTCCCTGCCCATCGGCCGCGGCTCGGTGCTCATGGCCAAGGTGGTCGTCGAGATGCTGCGGCTCCTCGTCGCCACCACGGTCCTGATGATCGTCGCGCTGCTCGTCGGCTTCGACATCACCAGCTGGGCCGGTCTGCTCGGTGCCATCGGCCTGACCGCACTGTTCGGCTCCGCCCTCATGTGGATCTTCCTGACGCTCGGCGTGACCATGAAGAGCGCACAGGCCGTGCAGGCCATGGGCTTCCTGGTGATGATGCCGCTGCAGTTCGGTTCGTCGATCTTCGCGCCGACCGAGTCGATGCCGGGCTGGCTGCAGGCCTTCACCGACTGGAACCCGATCTCGTCCCTCGCGGACGCCTGCCGCGGAATGATGGTCGGCGGCCCGGTCGCCCACGATCTGTGGGTGACCCTCGGGTGGACGGCGGTGATCACGGCCGTCATGGCGCCGATCGCGATCCGTAAGTTCACCACCAAGAGCTGACCCTGCGCGGGACGGATCCGGGCGACCGGGTCGATTCGCGTCGGTCGTCAGTCGTCCAGCAGGGCGGTGGCCTCCTCCACGGAGAGGCCGCCGCCCTCGGCGTATGCCCGCTCGTACGTGTCGGTGTCGAGCCCCGCGCGGACCGCCGCCTCGGCGTCCGCGCGCCAATTGCGTTCGAGGAGGCCCGGCTTGTGGCCCTTGGGCATCGCCGCGTCGGCCGCGCCCATGAGCCGCGCGGCCGTCACCGCGTCGCCGTCCCCGCCGCGCTGGGTCATGGCCCGGGCCGCCGTGCACAGGTGCAGCCCCACCAGTTGCGGCATGACGAGCGCGGACAGCGGGTCCCGCGCGATGTCGAGGCAGCGCCGCACGTTCGCGAGGGCGTCCCCCGTGTGCCCGTCGACGGCGTCGATCATCGCCTCCATGCCGACGGTCATGCCGTGGAAGAAGCCGATCTGCGCCACCCTGAACTCACCGCGCAGCAGAGCGAGTTGTTCACGGGCCACGGCGGTGCGGCCGGTGAGCGCGAGATGCGAGACGAGGAAGAGCCGGGCGGCGGGACGCGACTCGTTGGTGTGTCGGCGCCCGTCCTCGAGGGACTCCCACAGCAGCGCCTCGCCCTCCTCCGCGTCCCCCTGCTCGATGCGCGCCTGCCCGAGCCTGACCTGGAGGATCGCGGCCTGGGAGTGGGCGCCCATGCTGTGCGCGACCTCGCGGGCGCGCGTGTAGTCGGCGGCGGCGCCCTCGAAGTCGCCGAGCTTCTCGCGCGCCTCGCCGCGCGCGGACAGCGCCTCGGCGGTGCCCCATTCGTCGCCGAGCCGGCTGAACAGCTCAAGGGACTCGTCGGCGTACGCGAGCCCTTCCTCGGCCCAGTCGCTGCGGTTGGCGAACACGTTGGCCCGCATCTGGAGGACGAGCGCCAGCTCCCAGTCGTAGCCGAGCTCGCGGCAGGTCCGCGCGGACACCGCGGCGAGTTCCTGCAGCTTGTCCATGTCGCCGGTCATCAGGACGGCGAAGTACCAGATGTTGCCGGGCGGGCGGCAGGCCTGCGGGAGGTCGGCGCGGTAGGTGCCGATGACGGCGCGCAGCCGGGCCTGGCCCTCCTCGGTCTGCCAGTGGTCCATCTCCATGTCCATGTAGCCGAGCCGGCACAGATGGACCTGGCGGCGCGCCTCTTCGAAGAGCTCGCCGGTCAACGGGGGCGGGGTCTCGGTGCAGCGCTCGTACAGCGGCGGGGCGGGGCGCACGGGCCCGGCGAACGGGTCGGGGCCGAGCACCGCCGCCTCCCCCGTCCACGTACGGGCGTCGGTGCGCAGGTCACGCATCTGCCAGAACCAGGACAGGGACAGGACGAGGCTGAACGCCTCCTGTTCGTCACGTGCCGCGACCGCGTGCCGCAGGGCCGTGCGCAGATTCTCGTAGTCGCGCTCGATGCGGGCGATGGCCGCGCGCTGGCCGGCGCCGCGGAGCAACGGGTCGGTGGTACGGGCGAGTTCGCGGTAGTACGTGAGGTGGGCGCGCTCGGCGGTGGCGCGCTCCCCGGACTCGTCGAGGCGGTCGCCGGCGTACTCGGAGACGGTTTCGAGGAGCCGGTAGCGCATGCCGCCGCCGTGCTCGTCGTCCTCCGGGGCGGCGACCACGAGCGACTTGTCGACGAGGGAGGCCAGGGTGTCGAGCGCGTCCGGCCCGCAGATCGCCTCGGCCGCGGGCAGGTCGCAGCCGCCGCTGAAGACGGAGAGGCGGGCGAGGGTGGCGCGTTCGGGCTCGTCGAGGAGGTCCCAGGACCAGTCGACGACCGCGCGGAGCGTCTGCTGGCGGGGCAGGGCGGTGCGGGCGCCCGAGGTGAGGAGTCGGAAGCGGTCGTCGAGGCGGTCGGCGATCTGGCGGGGCGTGAGCATGCGCAGGCGCGCGGCGGCGAGTTCGATGGCGAGCGGGAGGCCGTCGAGGCGGCGGCAGATCTCGCCCACCGCCTCCGGGGCCTCGTCGACCGTGAAGCCGGGGCGCACGGCGGCGCCGCGCTCGCCGAACAGGCGCAGCGCGTACGGCTCCGGGAGCGGTTCCACCGGGTACAGCGACTCGCCCGGTACGCCGAGGGGTTCGCGGCTGGTGGCGAGGATCGTGACGCCGGGGCAGTGGGCGAGGAGGTCCTCGGCGAGGGCGGCGGCGGCGTCGACGACGTGCTCGCAGTTGTCGAGGATGAGCAGCAGCCGGCGGTCCTCGCAGTGCTCCACGATGCGTACGAGGGGGTCGTCGCCCTGGCGCTCGCCGGCGACGCGGAGTTCTTCGGCGCCGGCGCCGCGCAGCACCGTCTCCCGGGCGCCGAGCGCGCTGACGACCGCCTCCGGGACGGCGGCGGGGTCACCGACCGGGGCCAGCTCGGCCAGCCACACCCCGTCCGGTGCGGTCCCGAGCCCCTCGGCGGCCTCCTGGCTGAGCCGCGTCTTCCCGGCCCCACCGGGCCCGAGCAACGTCACGAGCCGTACGCGCCCCAGGTCAGCCCGAATCGCCTCGAGGTCACCGTCCCGCCCGACGAACGAGGTCAACCGGGCCCTGAGATTCCCCGGGGCTGGGGCCACACCATCGCCGCGCGGCACCGTGGGCCGCCTTGCCCACCCTGCCGCCCCAGGCGGCAGATTGCCCAAGGCTCGGTCGGCACTATCAAGCCCCTCCGGCGATTGAGGAGCGGGGTCCGGGGCGGAGCCCCGTGGCGTGGGAGCGGGTGGCGCCAACAACTCCTCGTGCAGCGCCCGAAGTTCCGGCCCGGGGTCGGCCCCCAACGCATCCGCCAACTCCCGCCGAACCCCTTCGTACGCCGCCAACGCCTCCGCCCCCCGCCCCGCGGAGCGCAACGCCCGGAGCCGCAGCACCTGCAACGGCTCGTCCAACGGATGCGCGTCGCACAGCGAGGTCAGCTCCGGCAGGACCTCGTCCGCGCGGCCGAGGTCCAACCCCGCGGCAAGGCGCGTCCGCCGGGCGTCCAGGTGGCGGGTCTCCCAGCGCACGGCCTCGGTCGACCGGTCCGGAAGATCGGCGAGGACCGGCCCCCGCCACAGCCCGAGCGCGTCGTCGAGCAGGTCGACCGCCTTCGCCGGGTCACCGTCCGCGAGGGCCCGCGCCCCGTCGGCGGTCAGCCGCTCGAAGCGGAACAGGTCGACGTCGTCCGCGGCGGCGGCGAGCCGGTAGCCGCCGTCGGACGAGGTGATCGCCCCGGCCCCCAGGGCCCTGCGCAGCCGCCCGACCAGCGCCTGCAACGCGGCCGGCGCGTCCGCGGGCGGCTCGTCGCCCCACACCTCGTCGACCAGGAACCCGACGGGCACGGCACGGCCGGGCCGCAGCGCGAGCACCGTGAGCAGCGCACGCAGCCGCGCCCCGCCGACCGGGACGGCCGTGCCGTCGTCGCGGAGTGCCTGGGTGGTGCCGAGGATTCGGTAGCGCACCCGCCTATTGTCCCCGCTGCCGCACGCCGGCGGCCGCGCCGGGTACCTGCCTGGGCCTGGTCATGCCCCCTACCCTCTCCGGAACTCCCGCCGTACCGCGACACGTTTCCCGCATACAGCGAGTACGTTCGGTGAGCCAGCCGACCAGACTGCCCCGGGAGTTCCACCCCATGACCACCGCCACCGCACGCCGCGGCGACAACAGGATCAGCCCCGTCTTCCTCGGCATCGCCGCGATCACGGCGGTGGCCGGCTGGGCGGTGTGGACGGACTTCGCCTCCGCGCCGGGCTTCGCCGTGTTCCTGTTCGTGACGGGGGCCTGGGTCGTCTCGCTGTGTCTGCACGAGTACGCGCATGCGCGTACGGCGCTGCACAGCGGCGACATCTCGATCGGCGCGAAGGGCTATCTGACCCTGAACCCGCTGAAGTACACGCACGCCCTGCTCAGCATCGTGCTGCCGGTGCTCTTCGTGATCATGGGTGGGATCGGCCTGCCCGGTGGCGCCGTCTTCATCGAGCGGGGGCGGATCCGGGGGCGCTGGCGGCACAGTCTGATCTCGGCCGCCGGGCCGCTGACGAACGTACTGTTCGCGATCGTGTGCACGGCGCCGTTCTGGCTGGACGCGCTGGACGGGGTGCCGGACACCTTCCGTTACGCGCTCGGGTTCCTCGCCCTGCTGCAGGTGACCGCCGCGATCCTGAACTTCCTGCCGGTGCCGGGCCTGGACGGGTACGGGGTGATCGAGCCCTGGCTGTCGCAGAGCATCCGGCGGCAGGTGGAGCCGTTCGCGCCGTTCGGTCTGCTCGCCGTGTTCGCCGTGCTGTGGATCCCGGAGATCAACCAGTGGTTCTTCGACGCGGTCGACTGGGTGCTCGGCGCGCTGGGCGTGCACGAGTGGGACACGTATTGGGGCCAGCAGTTCTACCGGTTCTGGCAGGGCACCCCGGAGATCCCGACGTTCACGCAGTAGGCGCGGTCTCGGCCTTCGCCACCTGCTTCTCGGCCTTCGCCCTGCGCAGGTAGAACCACGACATGTTCGACGTGATGCCCGCGATCAGCACCCACACGATCCCGAGGAAGCTGCCCTCGACGAAGGACACCACGGCCGCCACGACGGCCAGGGCGCAGACGACCAGGGAGAACAGTGCGATGCGGGGCATGGGGGGCGGCTCCAGACTGCGGCGCGGCGGGTAGTACGCCGTCCAGTGTCCCCCATGCCCCACCGGGGCCGGAACGCGGCTATACGTCCGTCATACGTCCGTGACGCGCAGCCCCGCGTGCGCCTTGTAGCGGCGGTTCACCGAGATGAGATTCGCGACGAGCGATTCGACCTGGTGGGCGTTGCGCAGGCGGCCGGAGAAGATGCCGCGCATGCCGGGGACGCGCCCGGCGAGCGCCTGGACCAGTTCCACGTCGGCGCGCTCCTCGCCGAGGACCATGACGTCGGTGTCGATCTCCTCGACCTCCGGGTCGGCGAGCAGGACGGCCGACAGGTGGTGGAAGGCCGCCGCAACCCGCGAGTCCGGGAGCAGCGCCGCGGCCTGTTCCGCCGCGCTCCCCTCCTCGGGCTTCAGGGCGTACGCGCCCTTCTTGTCGAAGCCGAGTGGGTTGACGCAGTCGACGACGAGCTTGCCCGCGAGGTCCTCGCGGAGGGCTTCGAGGGTGGCGCCGTGGCCGTCCCACGGCACGGCGACGATCACGATGTCGCTGCGGCGGGCGCACTCGGCGTTGTCGGCGCCCTCGATGCCGAGGCCGAGCTCGTCCGCTGCGGCCTTGGCGCGCTCGGCGGCGCGGGATCCGAGGATCACCTTCTGGCCCGCGCGGGCGAAGCGGTAGGCGAGGCCCTTGCCCTGCGGCCCCGTCCCGCCGAGGACTCCGACGACGAGTCCGGAGACGTCGGGGAGGTCCCAGGGGTCCTTGGCCGGGGCCTTCTGGCCGCTCGGGCTGCTTTCGGTAGAGGTCATGCAGCGACCCTACTCAAGGGTATGTGGCTCGTACGGGCGGACTTCCCCCGAACGCGGCGAACGGGCCCGTGACTTGAGGCACGATGCGGGCCCATGGACGCCGTACGAGTAGCACTGTTGCGCGAGGTACTCGCCGGGACCGAGTGGCCCTCCGCCACCCGTCGCTTCGCGGGGGCGCTGCGCTCCTCGGTCGGCGCGCACGGCGGCGGGCTGCTGCTCGTGGGGTCGCCGACGTACGAGCCCTGGCATCTGGCGGCCCACCTGGTCGACGAGGCGGCCTGGTCCGGGACGCCCGAGCTCGCCCCCACGCTGGTGCGGCACGCGGCGCGCCCCGACGACCCCGCGCACCTGGCCGTCGGCCTGGGGCGGCTCGAGGCGGCGCGGCGCGGCGAGACGCTGCTCGTGGTCACGCCGACCGAGCCGGGCGCTCCGCTCCTGGAACGGGTGCGGGACGCTCGGCGTGCGGGGGCGACGATTCTGGCGCTCGACGCGGAGGCCTCCGGCGGGGGTGATCTGCATGCCATGGCCCATGACGGGCTGAGCGTGCCAGGGGACACGGACCTGGATCTGGACACGGTGCAGCATCTGGTCAGTGCGGCGGCCGGGGAGAACGCGACATCCGCTCCGCGGGGGCGGCGGGGGTTTCGTGATCGGTTGTCGCGGCTTGCGGATCACTTGACCGCGCCGCCGCCTGCTCGTTGGTGAGGCGTCCGCCCACCCGCGCGGGGCTCCGCCCCGGACCCCGCTGCTCAATCGCCGCAGGGGCTCCAAATGATCACTGGTCCGGATCCTCCGGCTTGTCGTGCCACCGAGGGTCGGATTCCCACTCCAGGTTCCGCTCCCTCGCGGTGTCCATCGCGTGCTGCGCCTCCTCGCGGGAGGCGTAGGGGCCGAAACGGTCCTTGTTGGGGCACTCCGGCCCCTCCTCGACCTTCTTGTGCTCCAGGCAGTAGTACCACTCGCCCGGCTTTCCGACGGTTCGCTTCTTGAACAGCGCCACGGCGGCTCCTCTCGTCCCCGCCATGCTCCCCCACGTGCGCTCGTTACACTCGCTGGCATGTCTGGCCAGTCGCAAGCGTCGCCCACCCTGCTCGTTCCGGGGGAGATCTCCCCCACCCGCTCCGTGCCCGGGAACATCCGGCGCCCCGAGTACGTCGGCAAGCCCGCGCCGACCCCGTACACGGGCCCCGAGGTGCAGACCCCGGAGACGATCGAGGCGATGCGGATCGCCGGACGGATCGCGGCGCGGGCCATGGAGGAGGCGGCGAAGGCGATCGCCCCGGGCGTCACCACGGACGAGCTGGACCGCATCGCGCACGAGTACATGTGCGACCACGGCGCGTACCCGTCCACGCTGGGCTACCGCGGCTTCCAGAAGTCGCTGTGCACGAGCGTCAACGAGGTCATCTGCCACGGCATCCCGGACTCGACCGTCCTCAAGGACGGCGACATCGTCAATCTCGACGTGACGGCGTACATCGGCGGCGTGCACGGCGACAACAACGCCACGTACCTGGTGGGCGACGTCGACGAGGAGTCGAAGCTGCTCGTCGAGCGGACCCGTGAGTCCCTCAACCGCGCCATCAAGGCCGTGAAGCCGGGCCGCCAGATCAACATCATCGGCCGGGTCATCGAGTCGTACGCCAAGCGCTTCGGCTACGGCGTCGTGCGCGACTTCACCGGGCACGGCATCAACTCGTCCTTCCACAGCGGCCTGATCGTCCCGCACTACGACTCCCCGCACGCGACGACCGAGATCAAGACCGGCATGACGTTCACGATCGAGCCGATGCTCACGCTCGGCACGTACGAGTACGACATGTGGGAGGACGGCTGGACCGTCGTCACGAAGGACCGCAAGCGGACCGCGCAGTTCGAGCACACGCTGGTGGTCACGGAGAGCGGCACGGAGATCCTCACGCTGCCGTAGCGATCTTTGGGGCCTGGCGGTTTTCTGCTTTTACGTTCCCTTGATCGTGTCGCTGGGTACGCTTTTACCGACAGCTTGTCGGAAACCCGGAGGCCGCCCGATGGACACCCCGTTCTCCACGTTGATCCGCACCGCCTCGCACGAGCAGCACACGGAGGCGGAGACGTCGACGTTCATGGGCGACCTGCTCGGCGGGCGGCTCGGTGTGGACGCGTACGCGCGGTACACGGAGCAGCTGTGGTTCGTGTACCGGGCCCTCGAGGACGGCGCCCGGCGCCTCGTCGACGATCCGGTGGCCGGGCCCTTCATCCAGCCGGAGCTGGAGCGCGTGCCCGAGCTGGAGCGCGACCTCGCGCATCTGCGGGGTGCGGACTGGCGGGAGACGGTGTCCGCGCTGCCGCAGACGCGGGCGTACGCGGAGCGGGTCGCCGAGTGTGCGGCGTCCTGGCCGGGCGGGTATGTGGCGCACCACTACACGCGTTATCTGGGCGATCTCTCGGGTGGGCAGATCATCCGGGACAAGGCGGAGAAGACGTGGGGGTTCGCGCGCAAGGGGGACGGGGTGCGGTTCTACGTCTTCGAGGGTGTGGCCAATCCGGCGGCGTTCAAGCGGCACTACCGGGAGCTTCTTGACGGGATCGCGGTGGACGAGTTGGAGAAGCAGCGGGTGGTGTCCGAGTGCAAGGCGGCGTTCGCCTTGAATACCGGGGTGTTCGTCGGGCTGGGCGAGGAGTTTCGGTCGGCCGCGTGATCCTTTGAGCCGTGACGGCGTTGCGGCCACGGGGCTCCGCCCCGGACCCCGCGCCTCAAGCGGCGGCGGGGCTTGATGGATCGATCCCCGCCGCCGCTTGATGGCCCAAGCCCCACGGCACTTGATTTCAAGCCCTGCGGGAGCCGACATTTCGAGCCCGCGGGAGCGAGCATTTCGACCCGCGGGGGTCGGTATCTCGAGCCCTGCGAGACTCGACATCTCAAGCCCCACGAGAGCTGGTATCTCAAGCCCCACGAGACTCGACATCCCAAGCCCCACGAGACTCGACACCTCAAGCCCCGCGAAAGCTGGCATCTCAAGCCCCGCGAGACTCGGCATTTCGAGCCCCGCAGGAGTCGGCCTTTCAAGCCCCTGCGGCGATTGAGCAGCGGGGGCCGGGGCGGAGCCCCGTGTGGGTGGGTGTTACAGGTGGACGCGGCCGCCGACCTCGACCAGGCCACCCGGCAGGGGAGACGTCAGGAGTTGGGAGCCGCGGCCCTGGCGGATGTTCAGGGACCGGTCGAGGCTCGCGGTCAGCGACAGCGCCGCCGCCCCTGTCGCCTCGTCCTCCACGATGCCGTCGCCACGACCGGGGAAGGCGCGGGCGCGGACCCGGCCGGCGGCCTCGTCCTCCCAGGCCCACGCATAGATCCACTCGCCCTCCGGAGGCACCGGCAGCGCGTCCACCTCGGCGGCGGAGTCGTACTGCCGCAGCGTGCGCCCCGGCGCCCACTCCGCGCGCGCCTCGATCCAGGTGAACTCGCCGTCCTGGCGCGCCCCGACGACCCCCGCGGGCACGACGAGTTCCGGCACGTCGAGCAGCCAGGCCGTGCCGACGCAGGGGTGCCCGGCGAACGGCAGGCGCGCGGTCGGCGTGTAGATGTCGATGACGCCGCGCTCGGGGTCGTCGACGAAGACCGTCTCGCTGAAGCCCAGTTTCGCGGCGAAGGCCTGCCGCTCGTCCCGGCCCGGCAGGTGCGAGCCCTCGCGGACGACGCCCAGCGCGTTGCCCTCCCGGCCGTCGGGGGCGCAGAAGACGCGCACCACCTCGTACTCGATGCCGTACTGGTTCATGGCGGCAGTCAACCACGCGACATTCCACACTTGACCAGCACTTGACCCTTCCCTGACTTGGCCATGGGCGGTACTGAGGTAAGCCTCATATAAGTTAGGTCGGCCTTAGTTACCCCTGCCCCTGTGCACCCGCTGTACCACCGCTGTACGCCTTGGAGCCCGCATGCGAGCCGCCCGACTCACCGTTTCCACCGCCGTCGCCGCGGTGGCCGCCCTGACCGCCGTCACGGGCTGCACCCAGAAGAGCGACGCGAAGAGCGCCGGTTCCGGTGCGATCAAGGTGACCGCCGACGACGACAGCTGCAAGGTCTCGAAGAAGCAGTTCCCCGCGGGGCACGTGGAGTTGGCGGTCGAGAACAAGGGGTCCCGGGTCACCGAGGTCGAGATCCTCTTCCCGGACGACCGGATCGTCTCCGAGCGCGAGAACATCGGCCCCGGCACCAAGCACAGCCTCACCGCCGAGGTGAAGAGCGGCGACTACCGCATCGCCTGCATCCCCGGCATGAAGGGCAAGGGCCACCGCCAGGACGTGCAGGTCACCGGCGGGAAGAGCACCGCGAAGCGGGACCCGAGGCTCGACAAGGCCGTCGCCGCCTACCGCGAGTACACCCAGACCCAGGCCGACGAGACGCTGCCGAAGGTGAAGACCTTCACCGACGCCGTCCGCGACGGGGACCTGGAGGCCGCCAAGAAGGCGTACGCCCCCTCCCGTATCGGCTGGGAGCGCACCGAGCCGGTCGCCGAGTCCTTCGGTGACATCGACCCGAAGGTCGACGTGCGGGCCGACGGCCTCGAAGAGGGCCAGAAGTGGACCGGCTGGCACCGCCTGGAGAAGGCGCTCTGGAAGGACAAGAAGATCGGGAAGGCGGAGAAGGACCTCGCCGACCGGCTCGACAAGGACCTCGCGGACTGGCAGCAGCGCGTCGGCAAGGCGGAGATCACGCCCACCTCCATGGCCAACGGCGCCAAGGAGCTGCTCGACGAGGTCGCCACCGGCAAGGTCACGGGCGAGGAGGAGCGCTACTCGCACACCGACCTCGTCGACTTCAAGGCCAATGTCGAGGGCGCCGAGAAGGCGTACGAGCTGCTCGAGCCGGTCGCGTCGAAGAACGACGCCGCGCTCACCAAGGAGCTGGACAAGCAGTTCGCCGCCCTCGACGAGCTGCTCGACAAGTACCGCGAGGGCAAGAGCGGTTACGAGTTCACCTCCTACGACAAGGTCGGCAAGGCGGACCAGAAGGAGCTGTCCGACGCGGTCAACGCGCTGGCGGAGCCGCTGTCGCAGCTGGCCGCGGCGGTCGTCAAGTAGCCGTCGCCCACGAGCCGTTGGTCGTACACGTGAACACGCACCACAAGGAGAGGGTCGCCATGGCGGACGACGAGACCTCCAACTCCCCTTCCCCGTCCCGGCGTTCGCTGCTCGCCGCCGGTGGTGCCGGGCTCGCGCTCGGTGCCGCGGCCGCGGGCGGCGCCGTCGCCCTGACCCGGTCCGGCGAGGGCTCGGACATGCAGCCCGCGGGCGAGGCCGGCGGCTCGGTGCCGTTCCACGGCGTGCACCAGGCCGGGATCGCCACGGCGGTTCAGGACCGGCTGCACTTCGCCGCGTTCGACGTGAAGACGGCCGACCGCGAGGAGTTCGTCCAGCTCCTGAAGGACTGGACGAAGGCCGCCGCGCGGATGACCGAGGGCCGCACCGTCGGCGAGGGCGCGTACGGCGGGCTCGTCGAGGCGCCGCCGGACGACACGGGCGAGGCGCTGGGGCTGCAGCCGTCGCGGCTCACGCTGACGATCGGCTTCGGGCCCTCCCTCTTCGAGAAGCACGGGAAGGCGCTCGGCATCGCCGACAAGCGCCCCGACGCGCTCGTCGAACTGCCGAAGTTCCCCGGCGAGAACCTGGAGAAGACCCGCAGCGGCGGCGACCTGTGCGTACAGGCCTGCGCGGACGACCCGCAGGTCGCCGTGCACGCCATCCGCAATCTCGCGCGGATCGGCATGGGCAAGGTCGCCATCCGCTGGTCGCAGCTCGGCTTCGGCAAGACCTCGTCGACGACGCCGGACGCGCAGACGCCCCGTAACCTGCTGGGCTTCAAGGACGGCACCCGCAACATCGCGGGCACCGAGAAGGACCGCCTCGCCAAGCACGTGTGGGTGGACGCGGCGGACGCCGAGTGGATGAAGGGCGGCTCGTACCTGGTCGCCCGCCGGATCCGCATGAACATCGAGACCTGGGACCGTACGTCGCTGCAGGAGCAGGAGGACGTGTTCGGCCGGGACAAGGGCGAGGGCGCCCCGGTCGGCAAGGCGAAGGAGCGCGACGAGCCGTTCCTGAAGGCGATGAAGCCGGACGCGCACGTGCGGCTCGCGCACCCCGACTCCAACCACGGGGCGACGCTGCTGCGCCGCGGCTACTCGTTCACCGACGGCACGGACGGGCTCGGCCGCCTCGACGCGGGCCTGTTCTTCCTCGCGTACCAGAAGGACGTGCGCAAGGGGTTCATCCCGGTGCAGCGGAGCCTGGCGACCGACGCGCTCAACGAGTACATCCAGCACGTCGGTTCGGCGGTGTTCGCGGTGCCGCCGGGGGTGCGGGACGGCAGTGACTGGTGGGGCCGCGGCCTCTTCGAGAAGACGGAGGCGTGAGACGCGATGTTCGCGAACTATCTGATCGGGCTGCGTGAGGGGCTTGAAGCCAGCCTCATCGTCTGCATCCTCGTCGCGTACCTGGTGAAGACGGAGCGCAGGGACGCCCTGAAGCCGGTGTGGGCGGGGATCGGCGTCGCCGTCCTCGTGTCGCTCGCGTTCGGCGCGGGCCTGGAGTTCGGCTCGCAGGAGCTGACGTTCCAGGCGCAGGAGGCGCTCGGCGGCTCGCTGTCGATCATCGCCGTGGGCCTGGTGACGTGGATGGTGTTCTGGATGCGGCGCACCGCCCGGCACCTGAAGTCGGAGCTGCACGGCAAGCTGGACAGCGCCCTCCAGATGGGCACGGTGGCCCTCGTCGTCACGGCGTTCCTCGCGGTGGGCCGTGAGGGCCTGGAGACCTCCCTGTTCGTGTGGACGGCGGTGCACGCCACCAGCAACGGCACGACGGACCCGGTGATCGGCGCGCTGCTCGGGATCGCCACCGCGATCGTCCTCGGCTGGCTGTTCTACCGGGGTGCGCTGCGCATCAACCTGTCGAAGTTCTTCACATGGACCGGCGGCATGCTGGTCGTCGTGGCGGCGGGCGTCCTCGCGTACGGCGTCCACGACCTCCAGGAGGCGGACTTCATCGGCGGCCTGAACAACCTGGCCTTCGACATCAGTTCCACGATCTCCCCCGACGGCTGGCTCGGCACGCTCCTCAAGGGCGTCTTCAACTTCCAGCCCGACCCGACGGTCCTCCAGGTCGCCGTCTGGTTCGTCTACCTTGTCCCCACCCTCGCCCTGTTCTTCGCGCCTCCCGGACTGTTTTCCCGCAGGGTCGCGGCAGTGCGGGCCTCCTCTTCCCGGTAGGGTTCGGGCCCGTGGCAGGGCCGGGGAGCGGAAGGTGAATCGAACGTCATGAGCGAGGCCAGGAACAGGATCGGCCGACCGGTCGCAGCGGCGGCCGCCGCGGTCGTGCTGTCCCTCACCGCGAGCGGCTGCGTGACCGTGCACGGCGAGCTGGAGATCGTCCCGACGACCACGAAGGGGCAGGCGGCGCGCGCCGTCGACACCTTCGTGGACGCGTACAACGAGGCGGACAGGACGTACGACGCGGACGCCGACGCCAAGCACGTCACCGGCGCGCTCGGCGCGATCGACGCGGCGAAGCTGAAGGCGGGCCGCGCGCTCAACCCGAACGGCAACCCGAAGCATTCGCCGCTGAAGCTCACCGACACGCAGATCACGGTGCCGAAGAAGGCGGGCTGGCCGCGCTGGTTCGTGACGAACTCGGACAACAACCGGGTCGACGGCTACCGCTGGGTGATGGTCTTCACCCGCAACGCCCAGAACGCGCCGTGGGCGGTCTCCTACCTCTCCCTGTTCCGGGACGGCACGGTCCCCAAGTTCAAGACGGACAAGGACGGTTGGGCCGAGTCCGTCGCCCCGGACGCGTCGGGTCTCGCGCAGCGTCCGAAGGACATGGGCGACAAGTACATCCAGTACCTCAAGAAGGGCGGGGACGGTTACGCCCCGGGCCCGCACACCACGCGCTGGCGCCAGACCCGCGAGCGGATCGACTCGCGTCCGGGCCTCACCACGCAGTTCATCGACGAGACCCTCACCGAGGGCAATTACGCGCCCGTGGCCCTGCGCACCGAGAACGGCGGCGCGCTCGTCTTCTTCACGACCCGCCGCTACGAGAAGCTGACCGCGTTCCCCGGCAGCAATCTGCCCGCGATCGGGGCGGATGTGAAGGCGCTGATGAAGGGCGAGCCCAAGGAGTCGGCGATGTACGGCTACGTCTCGGGCCAGGCCGCCATCGACCCGCCCAAGTCCTCGGGCAAGGTCAACGTGGTGTCCCGCGTGGAGGGCATCACGACGGCAGAGGGCAACTAGGCCTCATCGCCGTGTGAGCAATTCAAGCGTCGGCGATGGGTGAGCAGATCAAGCCCCGCCGGCGATTGAGGCGCGGGGTCCGGGGCAGAGCCCCGCGACCGCAACACCGGACCACGTCTACGGCCACGCCGACGTGTAGTCCGGCTCCGCCCCCACGTACCGCGCACACTCATCCGTCAACGTCTCCAACAACGTGAGCGGATCAGGAAGCGGATGCTCCGGCCCCCGCACCCAGAACACGGACCGCTCCCCCGGCAACCGCGCCGGCGGCACCAGCACGTAGGACCCGCGGCAGTGCCACCGGAGCCCGGGATGCTCGTCCATGGTCTCGGGGTGGCAGTCCAGCTCGCAGGGCCACCACTCGTCCTCCTCGTCCGGCGTGCCCCGCGTCGCCGTGAAGAAGAGCATGCGGTCGCCGCCGGACTCGGCGACGGGCCCGACCTCGATTCCGGCGGCGAGCAGCCGCTCCAACGCCTCGTGCCCCGCCTCCAGCGGAACGTCCAGGACGTCGTGGACCATGCCGGTCGCGGTGATGAAGTTGGCCTGCGGCTGATGTCTCGCCCAGCGCTCGATCTGCGCGCGGTCCGTCGTGGACTGGGTCTGCCAGGCGAAGGAGACGGGGTGCCTGCCGGGGGTCGGACAACCGACTCGGTTGCACGAACACCGGTAGTCGGAGGGGTACGCGGCCGGGGCCAGCGGCAGTCCGGCGGCGGCAGCGGCGAGCAGCAGTTCCTCGCGGTCGGCGTCGGCGGCCGCGGTGTCCTTGGGGCCGCGCGCGGCCCTCAGCCACCGTGAGATGAGGCCGCCCGTACGCCCCTCCGTACCGCTGCGCCCGCCGAGTCGGCGGTCCTGCTCCGCGCCCATCAATCCCCTCACCATCGCCGTCGAGCCACTGCTGTCGTGCCGAGTCCGGATGAACCTTGGACCAAAAGTGTCCCACCATCCTGCGCCTCGGGTGGCCACAGTCCACATCCGGGGTGTGCGAGGGCGTACGGGGCCGGTTTTCAGGGGCGGCGGGCGGCGATCCCGTGGAGGGCGTACTCGACGATCGCGTCCGCGTACGCGTGGTCGAGCGGTCCGGTGTTCTGCAGCCAGCGCTGGGCGAGCGGTCCGGAGAACAGGTCGCGGGCGACGAGCGGGTCGACCTCGGCGCGGATCTGGCCGGCCTCCTGGGCGGCGCGCAGCCGGGCCGCGTACAGGTCGAGTCCGGGCATGAGGAGCTTGGCGACGAAGTCCTCGGCGAAGTCGCGGTTGGCGAGGCCCTCGGCGGCGAGCGCGCGGGCCGGGGCCTCGAAGCGGGGGTCCTTCAGCTCGTCGACGGTGGCGCGCAGCACCAGCTTGAGGTCGGCCTCGATGTCACCGGTGTCGGGCAGGGAGTCGTAGTCGAGCGGGTAGTCGGGGTGCTTCTCGGCTGCGGCCTCCTGGTTGCGCTCGCCGAGGTCGATGAAGGCCTCCATCAGGACCTCCGCCTTCGAGCCCCACCATCGGTAGATGGTCTGCTTGCCGACACCGGCGCGGGCGGCGATGCCCTCGATGGTGGTGCGCGGGTAGCCGATCTCCCCCACGAGGCCGAGGGCGGCGTCGTAGATCGCACGGCGGGAGCGTTCGCTGCGGCGGGTGGCGTCGGGGGCGGCCTTCTTCGCCGACTGGCTCTTCGTGACTGACATGGTTCGAATGTAGCAGCGGGCGAGCCGAGACGGTCCGTCTCGACACCCCTTGACAAGACGGTCCGTCTCGCCCACAGTGGAGCACCTCAACAACGCGAGACGATACGTATCGTCGCATCGATGGAAGAGGTGCACCCATGACCCGAGGTGGAGCAGGCGGCATGCTGGGCGTCGGCGGCGCCCGCAGCAACATGTCCCGCAAGGCGATGCGCGGCGGCGGCCGCGGCGGACGCGTCGGCGGCGGGGGCGCCGACCCGGTGGCGCAGAAGCGTGAGCTCCTGCGCAAACTCCAGGAGAAGCGCGGCACGCACGACGCGTCGTGATCAGGATCAGGCGTGAACCACCCGTTCGGTTCACAGCCCCGAGGGCTCCTCCGACCGCACCATGGGCTTCCACCCAGATCTGCGGTCGTGAGGAGCCCTCATTGCGTAATCCGCGCCTTGTCGAACGTCGCGCCACACCCCGGCGCTATCTCATGTGCCCACCGGCACACTTCAAGGTCACGTACTCGATCAACCCGTGGATGGACCCGACGAAACCCGTCGACGTCCCGCTCGCGGTCGCCCAGTGGGAGGACCTGGTCGCCCGCTACCGCGCACTCGGCCACACCGTCGAGGTGCTCGACCCGCGCCCCGGCCTCCCCGACATGGTGTTCGCGGCGAACGGCGCGACCGTGGTGGACGGGCGGGTGCTCGGCGCCCGGTTCGCGCACCCGGAGCGGGAGGCCGAGGCCGCGGCGCACCTGGAGTGGTTCCGGGCCCATGGCTACGCCGAGGTCCACGAGCCGGTCCATGTCAACGAGGGCGAGGGCGACTTCGCCGTCACCGCCTCGTACGTGCTCGCGGGGCGCGGTTTCCGGGCCTCGCCGCTGTCGCACGGGGAGGCGCAGGAACGCTTCGGCCGGCCCGTGATCGGCCTCGACCTGATCGACCCGCGCTTCTACCACCTGGACACGGCGCTCGCGGTGCTCGACGACGCGGAGGACTCCGTCATGTACTACCCGGCGGCGTTCTCGCCGGGGAGCCGGGCGGTGCTGCGGCGGATGTTCCCGGACGCGCTGATCGCCTCCGAGGAGGACGCGGTGGCCTTCGGCCTGAACGCGGTGTCGGACGGGCTGAACGTGCTGCTGCCGCAGGGGGCCGTGGGGTTGTTCGGGCCGCTTCGGGAGCGGGGGTTCGTGCCGGTGGGGATGGATCTGGGCGAGTTGTTGAAGGGGGGCGGGTCGGTGAAGTGCTGCACGCTTGAGCTCCGCTGAACGGGAGCTTCGTTCGGGCCGCACCGTGGTCGGGGTCGCGGGGCTCTGCCCCGGGCCCCGCTGCTCAATCGCCGCAGGGGCTTGATTTGGGGCTCTGCCCCATACCCCGCTCCTCAATCGCCGGAGGGGCTCGATTGGCCGGAGTCGCTTGATTGGCCCCACGCGTCGCCCCAGTCCGCGTTCCGGGCCTCGCGGTAAGCGGTTCCGTGCTTCTTCGTCACCGTGGTTCGCCGCAGGGTCCCCTCCGCCTCGCAGAGATCCAGCAGGACCTGGCCCTTGCGGATCTGGGGCTTGCGGATCATGCGGGACGGGGCGGGTGTCGGCGCGGAGCGGGTCGCGGCGACGTAGGCGAACTTCTCGTCCTCGTAGGCGAGGGAGCCGCCCTTGACCTGGCGGTGCAGGGAGGAGCGGGCGACGCGCGCCGAGAAGTGGCACCAGTCCGTGCCCGGGACGATGGGGCAGGCGGCGCTGTGCGGGCAGGGTGCGGCGATGTGGAACCCGGCGGCGATCAGGCGGTCGCGGGCCTCGATGACGCGGGCGTAGCCGTCCGGGGTGCCGGGTTCGATGATCACCACGGCGCCGGTGGCGGCCGCCGCGGCGGCGTCGACGACCGTCGTGCGGTCGGCCTCGGTGAGTTCCTTCAGCACGTACGAGACGGTGACCAGGTCGGCCTCCGGCGCGTCGTGGACGCCGATCCGCCCCCGCTCCCACCGCACGGAACCCTTCAACCCGGCCTCCGCGGCGGCGAGTTCGCGGCCGAGGTCGAGCGCGGGCTGCGACCAGTCGACGACCGTCGTGGTCCGCTCCCCCGGCCACACGTCCCGCGCCGCCCACACGGCCGCGCCCGTGCCGCCGCCAATGTCCAGGTGGCTCGCGGGCGGCCGGCCGGACGCGGCGTCCAGCGCGTCGAGCGCGGAGCGCACCGCCTCGAACGTGGCGGGCATCCGGTACGCCGCGTACGCGACGACGTCCGCCCGCTCCCGCAGGATCGGGGCGTCGGTCGGGGTGGTCCCCCGGTAGTTCGCGATGAGCCGCTCGACGGCCTTCGCCGCCTGCGTGGGCGGAAGACCGTCGACGAGCCCGGCGAGGGCCGCGCGGAGGGTGTCGGAGGACGACTGGAGGGGGGCGTTCACCCCCTGATTCTACGAACCGGTGGAGGCGGTCGCGGGGGCCGCCTCAGACCACCGCCCTCGCCAAACGGTTCGCCGCCGTCACCCGCGGCCCGTTCGCCGGGCCGCGGCGGCGGGGGTGGACCGTGTTGGCGAGGAGGATCAGGAAGGTGTCGGTCGCCGGGTCGATCACCAGGGACGTGCCCGTGAAGCCGGTGTGGCCCGCCGCGCCGCGGCCCGCCAGGTCGCCCATGAACCAGGACTGGTCGAGGCGGAAGCCGAGGCCGGGCGGGGTCAGCATCAGGTCGACGAAGTCGGGGCCGAGGATGCGGGCCGTGCCGTGGGAGCCGCCGGTCAGCAGGGTGCGGCACAGGATCGCCAGGTCGTACGCCGTGGAGAAGAGGCCCGCGTGTCCCGCCACGCCGCCGAGCGCCCAGGCGTTCTCGTCGTGCACCTCGCCGTGCAGCATGCCCCGGTCCGCCTTGGCCCAGGGGCGGCGCTGGTCCTCGGTGGCGGCGGCGTCGGGGCACGGGCCGTACCCGGTGGCGGTCATGCCGAGGGGGCGGGTGATGCCCTCGCGGATCAGGACGTCGAGGGGGCGGTCCGTGATGCGCTCCAGGACCTGCTGGAGGAGCAGCATGTTCAGGTCGGAGTAGAGGTAGTCGCCCGGTGGCGACGACGGTTCCTCCGCGCGGAGGAGGGCCAGGCGCGCCGCTGTGTCCGGGGCGTCGTACAGCGGGAGTTCGGGGCGCAGGCCCGAGGTGTGGGTGAGCAGGTCGCGGACCGTGATGCCGTGCCGGGCGGCGGCCGTGCACTCGGGGACGTACGCGCCGACCTTCGCGTCGATGCCGAGCCTGCCGCGCTCGATCTGCTGCACGGCGGCGATCGCGGTGAAGAGTTTGGTGAGCGAGGCCAGGTCGAAGGGGGTGTCCGGGGTCATGGGGACGCGGGACCCGGGCGGCAGCTCGACTCCCGTGTCCGTCGCTTCGTCGTACGACGCGTAGCGCGCCGCCCAGCCGTACGCCCCCTCCGCCGCGATCACCGGGCCGCGCCCCGCGAGCACGACGGCCCCTGCGCACCAGGGCCGCGGCCCCTCGGGCAGCCCGCGCACATCGGCGAGCAGCCCGGCGAGCTGCTCGGCGTCGAGCCCGGCCCGCTCGGGGGTGCCGTGGCGCAGTCTCGGCGCGTTCAGCGCTGCTCACCCGCCGGGCGCCGCTGCCAGGGGCGGCACAGGGTCACGAAGGCGAGCGCCGCGACGAGCCCGGAGACGAGCTGGACGAGCGCCATCGGGACCGCCGTGTGCTCGCCCGCGATGCCGACGAGCGGGGAGGCGATGGCGCCGATCAGGAACGAGGCCGTGCCGAGCAGCGCCGAAGCGGAGCCGGCCGCGTGCGGGGTGCGCATGAGCGCGAGGGCGTTGGTGTTGGGCGTGGTCAGGGCCATGCAGGACATGAGGACGAAGAGGCCCGCCGCGATGGGCGCGAGGCCGAGTTCCTCGGGCGTTCCGAAGACGCCGCTCGCGGCCAGCAGGAGGAACGCGGCGGCGAGGACGACCAGGGTGAGGCCGATGCCGAGCACCTTGTCGAGGTCGACGCGGCCGACGAGCACCTTGCCGTTGAGCTGGCCGACGGCGATCAGGCCGATCGAGTTCAGGCCGAAGAGGAGGCTGAACGTCTGCGGGGACGCTCCGTAGATCTCCTGGATGACGAACGGGGAGGCCGACACGTACGCGAAGAGTGCCGCGAACGCGAAGCCGCCGACGAGCGTGTAGCCGAGGAAGACGCGGTCGGCGAGCAGTCCGCGCATCGTGCGCAGCGCCTCCATGGTGCCGCCGCCGTGCCGCCGCTCGGGCGCGAGGGTCTCCGGCAGGAACTTCCACACGACGGCGGTGAGCGCGATGCCGATGCCGGTGAGCACGACGAAGACGCCGCGCCAGTCGGTGAACCGCAGCACCTGGCCGCCGATCAGCGGCGCGACGATCGGGGCGATGCCCGAGATCAGCATCAGGGAGGAGAAGAAGCGGGCCATCGCGACGCCGTCGTACAGGTCGCGGACCACCGCCCGCGCGATCACGATGCCCGCCGAGCCCGCGAGGCCCTGCATCAGACGGAAGGCGATGAGGAGGGCGGCGTTCGGCGCGAAGGCGCAGATCGCCGTCGCGAGGATGTAGATGAGCAGGCTGATGATCAGCGGCCTGCGGCGGCCCCACTTGTCGCTCATCGGGCCGACCACGAGCTGCCCGAGCGCCATGCCGGTCAGGCACGCGGTGAGGGTGAGCTGGGCGGTGGCGGCCGAGGTGTGCAGGGAGCCGGTGACCTCCGGCAGGGCCGGCAGGTACATGTCCATGGACAGCGGCGGTACGGCGGTCAGGCCGCCGAGGATGAAGGTGACGAGGAGGCTCGCGCCGACGCCGACTGCCGCCCTGGGGACGGGAGTTGGGGCGGCCGCCCGGACCTCACCGGTCGCGTTCTCCCCCGTGGTGCTCCCGGTGGAACATCCGCTGTCCTTCATTCCGTTGTCCCTCGTTTCCCTTCGTCTCTCCCGGCCACCTGTGCGATTCCCTATGCTCTCAGCTCGGCGGTGCGGTCGAGACCAATATCTGGAGTGGGTGGGGCGCGATGGCGGAACGGGTGCGTTGGGGAATTCTCGCGACGGGCGGGATCGCCGCGTCGTTCACGGCCGATCTGCTCGATCTGCCGGACGCCGAGGTGGTGGCCGTGGCCTCGCGCAAGGAGACCTCGGCGAAGGCCTTCGCGGAGCGCTTCGGGATCGAGCGGGCGTACGGCGACTGGGCCTCGCTCGCGGCGGACGAGGACGTGGACGTCGTGTACGTGGCGACGCCGCACGCCGCGCACCGGGAGGCCGCCGGGCTCTGCCTGGAGGCGGGCCGTGCGGTGCTGTGCGAGAAGGCGTTCACGCTGAACGCGCGGGAGGCGGCGGAGCTGGTGACGCTCGCCCGCTCGCGGGGCGTGTTCCTGATGGAGGCCATGTGGATGTACTGCCATCCGCTGGTGCGCCGCCTGAAGGCGCTCGTCGACGACGGGGCGATCGGCGAGGTGCGCACGGTGCAGGCCGACTTCGGGCTCGCGGGCCCGTTCCCGCCCGCGCACCGGCTGCGGGACCCGGCGCAGGGCGGCGGCGCGCTCCTGGACCTCGGGGTGTACCCGGTGTCGTTCGCTCAGCTGCTGCTCGGGGAGCCCGCCGACGTGACGGCGTCCGCGCAGCTCTCCGAGGAGGGCGTCGACCTGCAGACCGGGATGCTGCTCTCGTGGGACGGCGGGGCACGGGCGCTGCTGCACTGCGCGATCAACGCCGGTACGGGCGTGACCGCTTCGGTGACCGGTTCGGCCGGGCGGATCGACGTACCGGACGGGTTCTTCTACCCGGAGCGGTTCGTGCTGCACCGGGACGGGCGGGAGCCGGAGGAGTTCGTGGCGGCCCCCGAGGACGGTCCGCGCGATTCGATGCGGCACGAGGCCGTCGAGGTGACGCGGCGGATCCGGGCGGGCGACACCGAGTCGCCGCTGGTGCCGCTGGACGGCTCGCTCGCCGTGATGCGGACGCTCGACGCCGTCAGGGAACGGGTCGGCGTCCGCTATCCCGGCGAGGACTGACCGGGGTTACGCGGGCTTGAGCCCGGGCTCTCCCACGGCCGTCACGAACGAGGCCGCCGTGGTGAGGGCCGCCCCGGGTGTGGTCACCGCGGACACCGTCTTGAAGTCGGCCCGCGCCGCCTCCCGGCCCAGCTCCACGGTCGCGTAGCCGCGCTGGCCGTTGTAGTGCTTCATGTGCGGGTTGCGGGCGAGGTACCCGGCCCAGTTGGACGGCTTGGCGGAGCCGTCCTTGCCACTGGTGATCGAGGTCGTCACGATCTCGGTGCCGACCGTGCGGGAGTCCTGGTCGTCGGCGTCCCGCTTGATGTCCATGGCGTACGAGACGTGGACGTCGCCGGTGAGGACCATCAGGTTCTCGACGCGGGCCGCCTCCGCGCCCTTGAGGATCCGCTCGCGGGAGGCCGGGTAACCATCCCAGGAGTCCATGGAGAGCGTGGTGTTGCCGGCGGTCGCGTTGTTCCTGCGGGAGAACGTGACCTGCTGCGGGACGACGTTCCACAGGGCCCGCGAGTCGCGCCAGCCGTCGGTCAGCCAGCGCTCCTGGGTGAAGCCGGGCAGCGTCTGCGAGGCGGCCTCGGACTCGGGCGTCGGCGTCTTCCAGCCGTCGCCGTTGGCCTGGTCGGTGCGGTACTGGCGGGTGTCGAGGATGTCGAACTGGGCGAGCCGGCCCCAGTGCAGCCGCCGGTAGAGCCGCATGTCGGGGCCGCTCGGGACCTGCGGGCGGCGCAGCGGCTGGTTCTCCCAGTACGCGCGGTACGCGGAGGCGCGGCGCAGCAGGAACTCCTCGGGCGGGTTGCCGTTCTCGTCGGTGTCGCCCGCGTAGTTGTTCTCGGTCTCGTGGTCGTCCCAGGTGACGACGAAGGGGTGCGCGGCGTGGGCGGCGCGCAGGTTCTCGTCGGACTTGTAGAGGGCGTACCGCAGCCGGTAGTCCTCCAGCGTCATGGTCTCCCGGTTGAAGACGTCGGGCAGCACGCGGTCGGTGTAGTTCCGGGCGCCGCCGACGGAGGTCACGGCGTACTCGTACAGGTAGTCGCCGAGGTGGAAGACCACGTCGACGTCGTCCTCGGCCAGGTGCTTGTACGCGGTGTAGTACCCGTCGTGGTACGCCTGGCAGGACACGGCGGCGAGGGTCAGCGCGGAGGTCTTCGCGCCGGCGGCGGGCGCGGTGCGGGTGCGGCCCGCCGGGCTCACCCAACTCCCCACGCGGAAGCGGTAGTAGTACACGCGCCCGGCCGCCAGCTTGTCGACCTCGACGTGCACGGTGTGGTTGTACTCGGGGTGCGCGGTGGTCGTGCCGCGCCGCACCACGCGCCGGAACCTCTCGTCGCTCGCCAGCTCCCAGGCCACGTCGACGCGGGCGGCGGGCAGTCCGCTGCCGGTCTCGTACGGGGACGGGGCGAGCCGGGTCCACAGCAGCACGGAGTCGGGCAGCGGGTCGCCGGAGGCGACGCCGAGCGTGAAGGGGTCGCTCTTGATCTTCTTGGCGTCGAGCTCGGCGGCGGCCGCGGTGCCGGCGGTCGGCAGGTTGGTCGCGAAGGCGAGCGCGGCGGCGGCGCCGGTGACGGTGAGGAATCTTCTGCGGCCCAAGTGCTGGGCGGCGACACGGAGTTCGGCTGCGTGCTGCGATGTCTGGGGCATGAAGCGTTATTGCAGTGGCCGGGGACGACGCCCGACTGTCACGTACACAACAGCCACATGGCGGATCGATGATCTCCGTGTGGCCGCGCGACCCGTACGCTGCGGCCCCATGAACGCTTCGCAAACGGACACCGCTTCGCGCACCGCCGTCGTCACCGGCGCGGGCTCCGGCATCGGCCGGGCCGTCGCCCTCGAACTGCTGCGGGCGGGCTGGCGCGTGGCCCTCGCGGGCCGCCGCGCCGAGACCCTGGAGGCGACCGCGGCGCTCGCCCCGGACGCCGATTCCCTCGTGGTCCCCGCGGACGTGTCGCGCCCCGAGGACGTCACGGCGCTCTTCGCCACGGCCCGCGACGGCTTCGGCCGCCTCGACCTGCTCTTCAACAACGCGGGCACGTTCGGGCCCGGCGGCGTCGGCATCGAGGACCTGGAGTACGACGCGTGGCGGCAGGTCGTCGACGTGAACCTCAACGGGGCGTTCCTGTGCGCACAGGCGGCGTTCCGGCAGATGAAGGAGCAGGACCCGCAGGGCGGCCGGATCATCAACAACGGCTCCATCTCGGCGCACGCGCCGCGCCCGCGCTCGATCGCGTACACGACGACGAAGCACGCCATGACCGGCCTGACGAAGTCGCTCTCCCTCGACGGCCGCCCCTACCGGATCGCCTGCGGCCAGATCGACATCGGCAACGCGGCGACGGACATGACCGAGGCCATGCAGCGCGGCATCCCGCAGGCGAACGGCGAGCTGGCGGCTGAGCCGGTGATGGACGTCTCCGACGTGGGGCGCACGGTGCGGCACATGGCCGAACTGCCGCTCGACGCCAACGTCCAGTTCGCGACGGTCCTGGCGACGAACATGCCGTACATCGGCCGGGGCTGAAGTCCGGCTTCCGCATGTGCGGGCTTGATCCACTGGACTAGTGTCACTCGAACGGGCCTGCGCACCAGGTGCGGGCCGGACGAGTGCCGGACGGTGAGGTCATGACCTGCTCACGTTTTCGTACGTCTCGTAGTTCCTGCCCCGGGCGCCGCGACCTCGGGCTGCTCGCGCTGCGGCTCGGCACCGGCGGAGTGCTCGCCGCGCACGGGGCTCAGAAGCTCCTCGGCTGGTTCGGCGGCGGTGGGGTGTCCGGCACGGCCGCCGGCATGGAGGCCATGGGGTACCACCCGCCGAAGGCGAGCGCCATCGCCGCCGGGCTCGGGGAGGCGGGCGGCGGGGCGCTGCTCGCGCTCGGGCTCGCGACCCCTGTGGGCGGTGCGGCCGCCGCCGGGACCATGGCGGGCGCGGCCGCGGTGCACGCGCCGAACGGCTTCTTCGCGCAGAACGGCGGCTACGAGTACGCGGCGTTCCTCGGCTTCGTCGCGGCGGGCCTCTCCGTGACCGGCGCGGGCCGCTACTCCCTGGACCACGCACTCGGCCACCGCCTCGACCGGCACTGGATGGTGCCGGCGGCGCTCGTCGGGGCGGGCGCGGCGGCACTGGCCGTGGTGTCGTCCCGCAACAAGCAGGTGGCCGCGCGCCAGGACGAGAAGGAAGAGGAATAGCCCGCCCGCGAGACCCGTCGGCGACCCTCTACCCTCGTCGCTCGTGACGACGAACCCCGACTCCGACGACGCCCTGTGGACGACGATCGACCGCCTGCGGACCTGGCTCGACGACCACAACGCCCGCCCACCCCAAGAGGCCCTCCTCCTGCGCATGTTGAAGCTGTCGGAGGAGGTCGGCGAGGTCTCCGAGGCGGTGATCGGCGCAATCGGCCAGAACCCGCGCAAGGGCGTCAGCCACTCCTGGGGCGACGTGGAGTCGGAGCTGTGCGACGTGGTCGTTACGGCGCTGGTCGCCCTGGGCACCCTGACTCCCGACCCGCGGGGCGCGCTGCGGGCGCATGTGGCGAAGGTCGCGGACCGCTCCCTGACCTGACCGAGCCGCGGGCCGGGCGCACAAGGTGAACGGCTACCATCGCCGCCATGACTGACAGGCACCGAAGCACCGAACTCCCGCGCCTGGGTGTGGCCATCGTCACCATGGGCAACCGGCCCAAGGACGTCGACGCCCTCCTGGAATCGGTGGCCAAGCAGGATGCGGTGCCCACCCGCGTCGTCATGATCGGCAACGGTACGGCGCTGCCTGCCTACCCCGGCTACCCGTTCGAGGTCACGACGGTCGAGCTGGACGACAACCTCGGCTGCCCCGGCGGCCGCAACGTCGCCCTCGCCCGGCTGCGCGAGTTCGGCGACGTCGACGTGGCCGTGGAGCTGGACGACGACGGGCTGCTCGTCGACGCCGATGTGTTCTCCACCATCCAGCGCCTGTTCGCCGAGGACCCGAAGCTCGGCATCGTCGGCTTCCGGATCGCCGACGAACTCGGCGAGACGCAGCGCCGCCACGTGCCGCGGCTGCGGGCGAAGGACCCGATGAAGCGCGGGCTCGTCACCGCGTTCCTCGGCGGCGCCCACGGTTTCTCGATGAAGATGCTCGACGAGACCGGCGACTGGCCCGCCGACTTCTTCTTCACGCACGAGGAGACCGACCTGGCGTGGCGCGCGCTCGACGCGGGATGGAAGGTCCTCTACGAGCCGCAGCTGCTGCTCCAGCACCCGAAGACGTCCCCGGCCCGGCACGCCGTCTACCACCGGATGACCGCCCGGAACCGGGTGTGGCTGGCCCGCCGCCGGCTCCCCCTCCCGCTGATCCCGCTGTACCTCGCGGTGTGGACCGGCATCACGCTGCTGCGCACGAGGTCGCTGGGCGGTCTGCGCGCCTGGGCGGGCGGCTTCGCGGAGGGCCTGCGCGCGTCCGCCGGTGAGCGGCGCCCGATGCGCTGGCGGACGGTGTGGCGGATGACGCGGCTCGGCCGCCCGCCACTGATCTGACCGTACGGGGGTCGGCGCACGCCCACAGGTGCTTCGCTGGCCCCATGATTGTCGTCGCCACCAGTGTCATCGCGGTCCTCGGCACCCTGCTGGGCGCGGGCCTGAGCCACGTACTGCAGGCTCGCACGGCCGCCCGCGGCCAGGACTTCGCGCGCGCCGAGCGGCTGCGCCAGGAACGCATCGACGCCTACTGCGCGTTCGGCGGCGCGCTCGCCAACTACCGGCGGGGGCAGCTGGACCGCTGGTTCCCCGAGCACGTCGACCGGCCGGGCGAGACGGCCGACGTCCACGAACTGCGCCGCGAGGCGCAGCGGTTGAGGACGGCGGCCATGGAGGCGATGTTCCGCGTCGAACTGCTCACCGAGACCCCGGCCCTGACCACCCTCGCCCGCGAGGCGATGGCGTCCGTCGACCGCATCCCCACGGCCGACGACCGGGACGAACTCCGCGTCGTACGGGACGAGTCGCGCGGCCTGATCCACCAGTTCATCGCGGCGTCACGCCCCCACGTGCTCCCCCGGTGACCGGCGCCGGTCAGATCGACTCCAGGCTCCGCCCGGTCGTCCGCGGCCCCAACAACCGCACGTTCAGGCACAGTACGAGCATCAGCACGCCCGACGCGATGAACACCGCGTTGGCGCCCAGGTCCTCCAGCACGTCGATCGCGACGAACGGCAGCACCACCGAGGTGAGCCGGGACAGCGAGTACGCGATCCCGATGGCGCTGGAGCGCATGCCCGTCGGGAAGATCTCCGTCTGGTAGACGTGGAAGGCGTTCGAGAAGACGTTGCTGCTGACGGTGAGCAGGAAGCCCGCGCCCACGATCAGCCAGGACGCCTCCGCGAACCCGAAGACCAGGCCGAACGCGGCGATCCCGAGCGCCGACAGGATGATGAGCGTGCGCCGCTCGATCCGGTCGATCAGCGGCACGGAGAGGGCGGAGCCCACCGGGTAGCCGAGGTAGCTGAGGGCCGCGTAGGAGAGGGACTCCGTGACGGTGTGGCCCTTGGCCTGGAGGACGACGGGGGCGAGTGAGCCGAAGCCGTAGTAGCCGACGGTCTGGAGGATCTGGAAGATCCACCACATCACCGTGCGGCGGGCGTAGGGGGCCTTGAACATACGGCTGAGCGGCACCGTGGTTGACGTCTCGGGGCTCTGCCCCGGACCCCGCTGCTCAATCGCCGCAGGGGCTTGATTTTGCCCACCCGCTCGACTGGGCCCGTCCGTTTGAAAAGCGATGCTCCGCACCACCGCGTCCGCCTCCGCCGTTCGCCCCCGCGACGCCAGCCAGCGGGGGGACTCCGGGAGGCGGGTGCGCAGGATTTGGATGAACGCGGCGCCGAGTGCGCCCGCGACGAGGAGCCAGCGCCAGCCGTCGATGCCGAGCAGTTCGTGCTTGGCGACGAGGCGCGCGCCGAGCAGTGCCGCGACGGGCACGCCGACGAAGCCGAGGGTGTAGGCCCAGGCGATGTAGCGGCCGCGCACCTTGCGCGGCAGGAATTCCGCCAAGTACGTGTCGACGAGGACCAGTTCGGCGCCGAGGCCGAGGCCTGCGAGGAAGCGGAGCACGGACAGCTGGGTGGCGTCCTGCGCGAACGCGCAGGCCAGCGAGAACAGCGAGTAGAGCCCCAGGTTGACCAGGAACATCTTGCGCCGCCCGAACCGGTCGGCGAGCACGGACAGCACGTTGGCGCCGACGAACATGCCGAGGAACCCGGAGGCGATCAGCCACGACTTCTCGGTGCCGGACAGCTGCCAGGACTCGGCGAGCGCGGCGGCGAGCACGCCGCCGAGGAACACCTCGTAGAGATCGAAGAAGGCCCCTACGCACGATCGCGGTCAGCCTGCGGTGCCACGGCCCCACGGGCAGCCGGTCGAGCCGGTCGACCGGGTCCGTCGTGTCGTTCATGTCCGGGGCGGCGGCAGCCCCCGTGACGCCCTGCTCACTCATGGACACAGACGTTAGCTGTAAGCGGCACGTAAATGAAGAGGGAATTTCTCGCCTCCACACCTCCCCCACCTGCACATACGCCCCCAGGCGGCCGCCGATGGGACCGGCGCACACTTATATCACCATTACTCGCATACTGGACATAATCCTTCTCCTCTCTCGAAAGACGGGTCCATGTCCTCGAACGACCACGACACCACCGGCACAGCCCTGGACGTCGGCGAGTGGGCCGCATTCGACAGCGGCCTCGAAGCGACGATCGACGACCTCGAGACCTTCGCGCCCACCTATCTGGACCAGGGCCACGAGGAGGGCGACACCTACGTCCGCTTCACGGTCCGCGTGAAGAACTCGGCCCCCGGCGTGCGCCGGGCCATGCGCGCCCACCACGCCGAGCATCCGCGCCGCGCGCCGCGCAGGGGCTACTCCAGCGAGGCCGCGCACACGAGGGCCGTCGACCAGCACACCAAGGAGCACACCGACGCGCTGCGCCACGCGAAGGCCGCGGTGCGGATGCACCTCACCGCACGCGTCCAGGTGTGGGCGGGCGGAGCCAAGGCCGTCCGCTCGTACGACGCCGACCAGGACATCCTCGCCGGCCTGCACAGCGAGGTGCGCCGCCGTCGCACCCGCACCGCGACCTACGCCTTCCGCGTCCCGGCGGGCGGCCTGGAGGACCTCCACATACGCCTGAGCCCCGCGGTGAACGGCACGACCCGCGAGTCCGCGGACTGGGAGACGTCCCTCCCGGAGCCGCCCGAGGACCTCCTCGACGACTCCCTCGTACGGGAGCCCGAGGAGCACACGGACACCGAAGCGGCGGACGACGACACGGAGCACGCCCCGAAGAAGCGCAAGCAGCGCCGCCAGGAGAAGCGGGAGCACCGCCGCCAGCAGATCCGCTCGACGAACGGCGCGGCGCTCTGACGCCGCGCCGGGGGGCGCCCCGGAAGAGGAAGGGGCAGACGAGTCGGGCTGTACGCCGGGTTCTGTGCTCCCGGGACCTCGCGGTCGTCGGGGCGACGGCCATCCATCTACGACCGGCGTTGCCACCGGCCTCCTGCGGTCCACCCGCGAACATCGGGCGGGCAGCCCTCGATCGTCCGCGCAGGACCGTCTCCGAAGAGGCGGTCCCTCTTGACCTTGCTCCAGGTGGGGTTTACCTAGCCGCCTGAGTCGCCTCAGGCGCTGGTGGTCTCTTACACCACCGTTTCACCCTTACCGAGGGCCTTGCGGTCCCCGGCGGTCTGTTTTCTGTGGCACTGTCCCGCGGGTCACCCCGGGTGGCCGTTAGCCACCACCTTGCCCTGTGGAGCCCGGACGTTCCTCGGGAGGTTCCGAAGAACCCCACGCGGCCGTCCGCCCGGCTCGTCTGCCGTGCGGCCATCCTACCTGCCGGTTCGGCGGGTCCGGCCGGTTCGGCCCGCCGGGGCTAGGAGCCGAGCGCAGCGGCCCCGGCCCGCCACGCCTCCGTCAGGTCCGCGCCGTCCGGAAACCTGCCGTGGATCTCCAGGATCACCATGCCGTGCGCGAAGGCCCAGGCGGCGCGGGCCAGGTCGCCGTCGCCCCCGCAGGCCCGCATCAAGGGGGCGGCCGCGCGGTTCTCAAGGCCCTCGGGCAGCGCGTGCCGGGGCAACGGTCGCTCTGTGGCGAGGCAGTAGAGGTGGGGGTGGGCGAGGGCGTAGGCGCGGTAGGCCTCGGTGAGGGCGGCGAGTGAGCCCGGGGCCCGGCGCTCCGCCTCCTCGCAGGCCTCGGCGGACTCGGTGAGCATCTGCGCGACGAGCTCCGTCTCGACGGCCTGCTTGTCGGGGAAGTGCTTGTAGAGGGACGGGGCCTTGATGCCGAGGCGGTCGGCCAGGGCGCGCATCGTCAGGGCCTCGGGCCCGGACTCCTCCAGGAGGGCCCGGGCCTCGGCCGCGATCCCGGTGGCCCGGGGCGTGAGCCGCGGGCCTTCTTTCAGGTCAGGCACGCTGGAAGCCCTCCTTGGTGCGCAGTCCGTAGCCGAAGGCGCGATCGTACGAGATGTGGGCGAGCCAGCCGCAGAAGCCCGCGAAGAGCGGCGCCCACTGCATGAAGGGCAGCACCGTGTACGCCACGACGAGGGCGAGCGGGACCAGCGCGCGGTGGGCCGCGTTGTAGAACGGCACGGCGCGGGGCGGGAGTTGGCCCGGCGCCATCTTCCGGGTCTCGCCGATGCCCGCCAGGAACGTGAAGTCGGGGGCGAGGAAGAAGGCGACGGCGAACAGGGTCGCGACCCAGCCGTGGTTGACGCCCTCCACGACTGCGAAGGCCGTCCAGAAGAGGGCGTGCACGAACCATGCGGAGCGGCGGACGACCGTGAGCGACTTGGTGACAGTGGAGGGGGCGGTGTCGGTCGTCGTGGTCGGTGCTGTCGTGCTCATCGGGACCTCCCGGAGAGTCTGCGGCGTCGGCGACACCGTGGCTAACACCGTTAGCCGAACCATGCGACGACCGTACGGCTAACGGTGTTAGCCGTCAAGCCCTTCCGGCGCGGTCCGCTTGACCCTGCCGTAGCGTCAACGTTTCTACTGAGGGCATGCGGATCGGAGAGCTGGCCCGGATCGTCGGCGTCACCACGCGTGCCATCAGGCACTATCACCACCTCGGACTACTGCCCGAGCCCGAGCGGCTCGGCAACGGGTACCGGGAGTACGGACTGCGGCACGCCATCGAGCTCGCCCGGATCAGGCGGCTGACCGAGCTGGGGCTCGGGCTGCCCGAGGTGCGGGACGTGCTCGCGGAGGACGCGGGGCGCGACCTCGTCGAGGTGCTGGCCGAGCTGGACGCGGATCTGGCCCGGCAGGAGGCGGCGATCCACGAGCGGCGGACCCGGCTGCGGGCGCTGCTCTCGGACGCCGAGCGGGGGCGGCTGCCCGCGGACGGCCCGCTGTCCCCGGAACTGAGCGCGTTCTTCGGCGAGTTGGGCGACGAACTGCGCGATTCACCGATGGCCGCGAAGGACCGCGAGGTGCTCGCCCTCATCGACACGGCGGCGCCGCCCGAGGACCGCGAGCGGTTGATGTCGACGCTGCTGCCCGCCCTGTCCGGGCCCGACGCCCTGGAGGCGGCCCGTGACGTGTACGCGCGGCTCGACGCGCTCGCCGACGCCCCCGCGGACGACCCCCGGGTGGCAGGGGCGGCGCGGGCGCTGGCCGCGTGCGTGCCGCCGGACCTGCCGACCGGCGAGGCGTTCACGGAGGGCAACACCCTGCTCGACACCTTCCTCGCCGACTTCTCCCCCGCCCAGGCGGAGGCCGTCCGGCGCGCGCTGCGGATCGCCGCCGAGGGCGGTGCGCCATGACGGGGCTGCGGACGGTGCTGCGTGTCCTCGCGTACGCCGCCATGGCCTGCGAACTCGTCGTCACCGTCTGCCTGTTGGCGGGTACGCGGCCGCCCCGCGCCGTCGAGGCGGCGGTCGTCGCGGTGCTCGTCGTCGAGGCCTGCGGACTCGCGGTGCTGTACCGGCGCGGCGGCCGGGCGGCCGTGCGGGAGGTCGTCCCCGCCAAGGTCCGCCGGATCGTCGGGCACGAGCTGCGGGTCTTCGCGAGCCTCCTGCGGTGGGCGGCGCGGCGGCGGCACGGGGTTCCGGTCGGCGCCGAGGCCTTCCCGTACGCGCGGGGCCAGGCCGTGATGATGTACGGCATCACGTTCGTGTGCGTCGTCGAGTCCTTCGGGATGTGGGCGCTGCTGCGCGACTGGCCGACGCTCCACCACGTCGTCCTGTTCCTCGACGTCTACACGGTGGTGTGGATCCTCGGCCTGCACGCCGCCGCCGTGACCCGTCCGCACGTGGTGTCGGACGACACCCTGCGGGTGCGCCGGGGCATCCTCGTGGACCTGCGGATACCGCTGGAGCGGATCACGGCGGTGCGCCGCGAGAACAAGTACACGCACGAGGCGAAGGAGGGTGAGCTGAACCTGGACATCGGCGCCCAGACCAGCATCACCGTCGAACTCTCCGACGCCGTACGGCACTTCACGTTCCTCGGCCGCCCGCAGGACATCCACCTCGTACGCCTGCACGCGGAGGCCCCGGACGCGCTCGCCCGCGCCCTGGAGCTCACGCGGGCGCGAACAGCACCTTCGCCGACCCCGGGTCCGCCTGCGTGAGCCGGACCCGCAGCCGCTCCCCCAGCGGCAGCGCGGAGGAGCCGCCCTCGATCCGGGCGACGACGGCGGGCTCGGTCAACTGGACGGTCCCGGCGGCCGGTTCGCGGTCCTTCACGTCCACCACCACCGCGTCGAAGACGTCGCCGACCCGGTGCCACAGGAGCGCAGCCTCGACGATGTCGACGCACTCGCGCTCCACGGTGTTGGCCCGCCGGGTGCCCTCGGCCATCTCCTTCGGCAGCTCGTCCAGGGCCGCGAGGACCCATTCGGGGACGCCCCGCCCCGCGCACGCGGCCAGGCACAGCTCGGACGCGTAGCGGTCGACGAGGCGGCGCAGCGGGGCCGTGCAGTGCGTGTACGGCGCGGCTACGGCGGCGTGCGTGGCGAGGGCCGGGGGCTCGCCCCCGCTGAACGCCGTGTAGCCCGCGCCGCGCAGCAGCGTCGTGCACTCCTGGAGGAACGCGGCGTGGTGCGGGTTCCGGGGGTCGAGGGAGCGGACCAGGTCGGAGTACGGGACGTGGTGGGGCCACTCGATGTGCAGGGCCTTCGCGGTGCGGCGCAGCCGGCCCACCGCTCCGTCGGGGGCGGTGGGCAGCGTGCGCAGGATGCCGGTGCCGGCGGTGAGCATCAGCTCGGCGGCGGCCATCCCGGTGAGCAGCGAGATCTGGGCGTTCCAGGAGTCGGCGGGCAGCGGGGCCCGGTAGGCGAGTTCGTACGCGGTGTCGCTCGCGACGATCTCCTGCTCGGGCACGTCGAGCGAGATGCCGCCGCGCTCGACCTCCAGCTGCATGCGCAGTTGCCCGATGTCCCTGAGCAGGGCGAGCGGCTCCTCGGCGGTCCCGTCGTCGATGGCCTTCTGCACGCCCGCGTAGTCGAGCTTGGCGCGGCTGCGGACGAGGGCGCGGACGACGTCGGTGGACTCTGCGCGCCCGTCGGCGTCCAGGTCGATCGTCCACAGGACGGCCGGGCAGGTCTGGCCAGGCAGCAGGCTCGCGGCGCCCTCGCTGAGCACGGTGGGGTGCAGCGGGACCTTCTCGTCGGGGAAGTAGAGGGTGGTGACGCGGCGGTGCGCCTCGGCGTCGAGGGCGCCGCCAGGTGCGACGTACGCGGCGACGTCGGCGATCGCGTACCGCACGCGGTAGCCGCCGCCGGGGCGCCGGGACAGGTGCATGGCCTGGTCGAGGTCGGTCGACGTGGGCGGGTCGATGGTGAAGAGGGGGATCGCCGTCTCGTCGCGGTCCGGCAGCCACGGCGGCTCTACGGCGACGCGCTCGGCTTCCGCGAGCACGGCGGCCGGGAACTCCCCGGGCACGTCCAGCTTCGTACGCAGTTCGCGCAGCACGGCACCGAGCGGCTCCCGCGCCGCGCCGGTCACACGGAGGTGGCGACGGGGCATGCCATGAAGCGTAGGACCGGGTGGCGCGGTCGGCACGCCGTAGGCTGGTGCGCCGATCGTCTTCTGTTCCCGTACGTGCTTGAGGAGTGCCCCGTGCTTGTGCTGTTGCCGCCGTCGGAGGGTAAGGCCGCTTCCGGACGCGGGGCGCCGCTGAAGCCGGAGGGGCTGTCCCTGCCGGGGCTCGCCGAGGCGCGGGCGGCCGTCCTGGACGAGCTGGTGGAGCTGTGCGCGGCCGACGAGGAGAAGGCGCGCGAGGTGCTCGGCCTGAGCGAGGGGCTGCGCGGCGAGATCGCCAAGAACACGGAGCTGCGCACGGCGGGCGCGCGCCCGGCCGGCGAGATCTACACGGGCGTCCTGTACGACGCCCTGGACCTGGCCTCCCTCGACGCGGCGGCGAAGAGGCGGGCGGCGAAGTCGCTGCTCGTGTTCTCCGGGCTGTGGGGCGCGGTCGGCATCGCCGACAAGATCCCCTCGTACCGGTGCTCGATGGGCGTGAAGCTGCCGGGGCTCGGCGCGCTGGGCGCGTACTGGCGGGGGCCCATGGCCGAGGTGATGCCGGAGGCGGCCGGGGACGGGCTCGTGCTCGACCTGCGCTCGTCGGCGTACGCGAGCGCGTGGAAGCCGAAGGGCACGGTCGCGGAGCGGACGGCGACGGTGCGGGTGCTGCACGCGCCGACCCGCAAGGTCGTCTCCCACTTCAACAAGGCGACCAAGGGCCGGATCGTCCGCTCGCTCCTCGAGGCGGGCGCCGCACCGGCCGGCCCCGCCGAGCTGGTCGACGTGCTGCGCGGGCTCGGACACGTCGTGGAGGTCGAGGAGCCGACGAAGGCGGGCCGCCCGTGGAACCTGGACGTCCTGGTGGACGAGATCCACTGACCCCCGACTCGACGCATTGCAGCATGCGCAACGCCCTTTGCGCATGCTGCGTGGACCGGGGCAGGATGGTTCCATGACCTCGACTGCCGCCGCCTCTGCCGGCTCCTCCGTGCTGGATCTCGCCCCCGTCGTGCCCGTCGTCGTGGTGGAGGACGTCGCCGACGCGGTGCCGCTCGCGCGGGCGCTCGTCGCGGGCGGCCTCCCCGCCATCGAGGTGACCCTGCGCACGCCCGCCGCGCTGGACGCGATCCGGGCGATCGCCGCCGAGGTGCCGGACGCCGTCGTCGGCGCGGGCACCGTGATCTCGCCCGCGAACGTCGCCGACTCGGTCGACGCGGGCGCCCGCTTCCTGGTCAGCCCCGGCTGGACGGACACGCTGCTCGACGCCATGAAGGGCTCGGGCGTGCCGTTCCTGCCCGGCGTCTCCACGACGTCCGAGGTCGTGGCGCTGATCGAGCGCGGCGTGCACGAGATGAAGTTCTTCCCGGCGGAGGCCGCGGGCGGCACCGCGTACCTGAAGTCCCTCGCGGGCCCGCTGCCGCAGGCCCGGTTCTGCCCCACGGGCGGCGTCTCCCCGGCCAACGCGCCCGGTTACCTGGCGCTCAAGAACGTCGGCTGCGTGGGCGGCAGCTGGATGCTCCCGGCCGACGCGATCGCGGCGAAGGACTGGGACCGGGTGGAGTCCCTGGCCCGCGAGGCGAGCGGCCTCCGCTAGAACCCTGGTCGGCCCAGGTGCGCTGTCTCGTTGAGGCAGCGCACGCTCGCGTTCCCGTCCGCGTAGTACGCGACCGTGGTCAGGGACGCCGCCGCGAGCTCCATGCGGAACATCGCCTCTGCGGGCGCACCGAGCGCGAGCCGCACCAGCGTCTTGATCGGCGTCACATGGCTGACCAGCAGCGCGGTGCGCCCCCGGTACGCGGCGGTCAGCCGGTCCCGCGCCTCCGCGACCCGCTCCGCGACCTCGGCGAAGCTCTCGCCGCCGCCCGTGGGCGCGGCGTCGGACGACCCGAGCCACGCCTTGAGGTCGTCGGGATACCGCGCCCCGACCTCCTTGAACGTGAGCCCTTCCCACGCCCCGAAGTGCGTCTCGCGCAGCCCGTCGTCGACCCGCACCTCGATCCCGAGCCGCTCACCGACGACCTCGGCGGTCTCGCGGCAGCGGGCGAGCGGCGACGCGACGATCACCTCGACATCGCCGCGCGCGGCCAGCGCCGCAGCGGCGGCAGCGGCCTGCGCCCGCCCGACATCGGACAGCTCGGGATCCCCGCCCCCGCTCCCGGAGAACCTCTTCTCAGGAGTGAGCGCGGTCTCCCCATGCCGAAGCAGGAGGAAGGTGGCGGGGGCGCTGAGGTCGGGGGGCGTCACATCGTCCTCTCCGGCGGGCAGCAGGGGCCCAAATCAAGCCCCTGCGGCGATTGAGCAGCGGGGTCCGGGGCAGAGCCCCGCGACCGCAACACCGTGGGACCGCAACATTCCTACAGGCCGGACTCGGACGTACGGACCAAGATCCGCCGACAGTTCTCGCACCGCACCACCGCATCCGCCGCCGCGGCGCGAACCTCGTTCAGCTCCGTGATGTTGAGCTCAAGACGGCACCCCTCACAGCGCCGCTGGAACAGCTTCGCCGCACCGACCCCGCCCTCCTTCTCGCGGAGCTTGTCGTACAGCTTCAGCAGATCCGCGGGGATCGACCCGGCGACGACCTCGCGCTCCTTGGTGACGGAGGCGACGTCGGAGTCGATGGCGGCAGCCGCCTCGTCGCGCCGCGAGGTCGCGTCGTCGGCCTTGGCCTGCACGGAGGAGAGCCGCTCGGCCAGCTCGCCCGCGCGCTCCTGCGCGGACTCCCGGCGCTCCATGACCTCGAGGACGACGTCCTCCAGGTCACCCTGGCGCTTGGCGAGCGAGGCGATCTCGCGCTGCAGGTTCTCCAGGTCCTTGGGGGACGTGACCGCGCCGGAGTCGAGGCGCTTCTGGTCGCGGGCGGCACGCTGGCGGACCTGGTCGACGTCCTGCTCTGCCTTGGTCTGCTCGCGGGCGCAGTCGCTCTCCTCGGTCGTCGCGGCGACGTGCAGGTCGCGCAGCTGCGTGAGGTCCTTGGTCAGCGACTCGATCTCGGCGTGCTCGGGCAGCGACTTCTTCTTGTGCGCGAGCTGCTGGAGGCGGGTGTCCAGGTCCTGGAGGTCGAGCAGACGGATCTGATCGGCGGGCGCGGCGTTCAGTTGGGGGCTCCAAAAGTAGAAACAGACTGGGGGTTGGACGCCGCGTGGGCGGTCCAGGGATCGGTGACCGTCTTCGAGACGTGGACCCGCAGGCCCCATCCCTCGCGGTCGGAGATCTCGTCGAGCTGAGCTGCGGCCAGCTCGCACCAGGGCCACTCGGTGGCCCAGTGCGCCGCGTCGAGCAGCGCGAGAGGCGTGGTCTCGCGGGCCTCGCTCACCGGGTGGTGGCGCAGGTCCGCGGTGAGGAAGGCGTCGACGCCGGCGGCACGCACCTCGTCGAAGAGGCTGTCGCCGGAGCCGCCGCTCACGGCGATCGTACGCACCGTCGCGTCGAGGTCCCCCGCGACGCGGATGCCCTGCGCGGTGGCCGGCAGCCGGTCGGCGGCGCGGCCCGCGAGCTCGCGCAGCGTCAGCGGGTGCTCGAGCTCGCAGACCCGGCCGAGGCCGCGACGTCCGGCGGGGTCGGTGGGGTCGGGGACCAGGGGGCGTACGACGCGGACGTCGAGGGCGCCCGCGAGCGCGTCCGAGACGCCGGGGTCGGCCTTGTCGGCGTTGGTGTGCGCGACGTGCAGCGCGATGTCGTTCTTGATCAGCGTGTGGACGGCGCGGCCCTTGAAGGTCGAGGCCGCCACCGTCGTCGTACCGCGCAGGTAGAGCGGGTGGTGCGTGACCAGCAGGTCGGCGCCGAGCTTCACCGCCTCGTCGACGATCTCCTGGACCGGGTCGACGGCGAACAGGACCCGGCCGACCTCGGCGTCCGGGTCGCCCGCGACCGTGCCGACCGCGTCCCATCCCTCGGCGAGGGCCGGGGGCCAGAGGGCTTCGAGGGCGGTGGTTACTTCAGACAGACGGGGCACGCAGACAGGTTACCTGCGCGGCCCGCCCCACCCCCAAGCCCGGCCCGTACCGGAGGAAGGGAGCAGGAGAGCACACGGGACTCGGGGTGCACAGCCAATTCGGGGCATGGCCCACCTTTCGTGTGAAACGGCGGGCGCGAGGTGCCACGGAGGTTCGTGCGAAAACTAGCGTCGGCCCGGACAAGCGGAGGTGACTGATCCATGACGGCCCTGGCCACCGAACCCACGCCGGATACGCCGGAAATGCCGCCACGACCGCCGCACACCGGATGTGTGCTCACGATGGACGCGACGTACGCGGCGCGGCTCGCCCGGCACGGCGCGAGCGAGGACTCCTGGTTCCCCGAGCGCTGGACCCTGGACGGACCCGAGCCGTACGCGGTCCCGCTGCCGGGCCCCCAGCCCGAGGAGCCCGGCACCGCCGTGCTGCCCCTGACCGACGGCCGGGTGCTGATCCAGCGCACCGCTGCGGGGCGCCAGATGTTCTCGCTGCTCTACCCGACGGGCCCCGGCACGGGCGAGGTGCCGCTCGGGGCCGTGGAGTGCGAGGAGCTCACGCTGCTGCCGCCCGCACCCGACGGTCGGTGTGCCTACGCGCTCGCGGTCGGCGCGGAGTCGACCGCGGTCTGGCAGGTGGCGGGCGCGGGCTTCGGCCCCGAGCTGCTCGCGGAGGTGCCGGGGCGCTGCTCGGGCGGGGTCTGGCTGTCCCGCGAGGCCCGGCTGCTCGCGCTGGACCGGGCCCTGCCGGACGCGGACGGCGGCGGCCCGGTGAAGACGGTGGTGGTGGACCTGGACCGGGGCGGCGAGGTCTCCCCGCTCCTCCAGGTCGCGGAGGACAGCGAGGACCGACTGCTCCTCGCCGACCTCGACAGCGGCCTCATCCTGCTCCGCTCGGACGCCCCGACACCGGGCGAACTCCGGCTCGGCTGGGGCGTGTTGGGCAGCACGCTGCCGATCCGCTTCCCGTATTCGCTGCGCCTCGCCGACTGCGAGCTGACGCCCTTCGCCATCCAGCCGGGCCAGTCGCTGATGCCGGAGGGGTGCGCGGTGGCGCTGCACGTCGAGAGCACGGAGGGCGGCTCCCCGTGGCTCGGTCTGTGGCGGCCCGCGGAGGGCCGGATGCACCAGGTCGCGGCGCCCGGCGGCTGGCTCCCGGGCAGCGGCTTCCTCTCGCGCGACGGGGTGCTCTCCCTCCCGTACGTCACCGAGGAGACGCCGTGCGGACTTGCGCGGCTCCCGGTGCCGGAACCCGGCCCGGAACAGCGGGAGCCGAAGGCGGAATCCGCCCCGCCCGAGCCCGCCGCGACACGCCCCGTCCCCCTCGCGCAGGCACCCCTCGGGGGCCGCGGGACGGACCGTTAGACTCGCCCGGCTGCAACTGAAGGATCTTGTACGTGTTTACGGGGTGAATGTTCCGATGGCGGAAGGCAACGGCACGGATGTCGAGGTCGGCACGGAGGCGGCGCGCCTGGCGCGGGCCGGTTCGGGTCGTCACCGCGGCGAGGTGTCCTCGCCGCCCACTGCGGGCGGCGACCAGGAGTCGAGGCCGCGAGGGCGGCATCGTGGGGCGCGCGCGGACGAGGCGTAACGCTCGACACTCGATGTGAGGAAACGTATCTCTGAGGGGCCCGGCATCCGCCGGGCCCCTCAGTGGTGTCCGCGGCCGGACTCAGCCGTGCTTGAGGCCGAGCACCTCCGCCGCCGCGAACGTCTCGTTCGGCGGCCGGTCCTTGTAGTGCGGGGTGAGCAGCGCGTCGAGCTCGTCGTACGTGAACGCGTCCTTGGCCGTGTCGAACTTCGCCTGCACCCGGGGCCGGTCGACGACGGCGACCATGCCGCCGTGCACCACGAGCAGCTGGCCGTTGACGTTGGCGGCGGCGGGCGCGGCGAGGTAGCCGACGAGCGGGGCGACGTGTTCGGGCGCGAGCGGGTCGAGCCCGTCCTCCGGCTCGGCGAACCCGGCGAAGACGTCCTCCGTCATACGGGTGCGGGCGCGCGGGCAGATGACGTTGGCGGTGACGCCGTACTTGGCGAGGGCGAGCGCCGTGGAGGTGGTGAGCCCGACGATGCCGCCCTTCGCCGCCGCGTAGTTGGGCTGCCCGGCCGAGCCCGCGAGGAAGGCCTCGGACGAGGTGTTGATGATGCGCCCGTACACGGGGCCGCCCGCGGCCTTGGACGCCTCGCGCCAGTGGCGGGCGGCGAAGTGGCTGGTGTTGTAGTGGCCCTTGAGGTGGACGTGGATGACCGAGTCCCACTCCTCCTCGGTCATCGAGAAGATCATGCGGTCGCGCAGGATGCCGGCGTTGTTGACGAGGATGTCGAGGCGGCCGTACGTGTCGATGGCCAACTGGACGAGTTCTTCCGCCTGTTGGTGGTCGGCGACGTCGCCGGTGTGTGCGGTGGCGGTGCCGCCGGCGGCCTCGATCTCCGCGACGACCTGCTCCGCGGGGCCTGTCGTCGCCTCGCCGGAGCCGTCCCTGCCGGGTTGGCCGAAGTCGTTGACGACGACGTTTGCGCCGAGGCGGGCGAGTTCGAGGGCTTCGGCGCGACCCAGGCCCCGGCCGGCACCGGTCACTATGGCCGTGAGGCCGTTGAGCGGGGTTGACATACAGTCGGCTCCCTTGGTTCGTGTGCGCCGCGACGGTGTTGCGGACTCGGGGCTTTGCCCCGGACCCCGCTGGCTCTCGTCCAAACGGCGGGCTTGAAATGCGCGGCCTACAGCTCGATACAGGTCCGCAGCGCGACGCCCGTCCTCATCTGGTCCAGCGCCTCGTTGATCTCCGCCAGCGGCACCCGGTGCGTGATCAGGGACTCCAGGTCGATGCGGCCCGCCCGCCACAGGGCGATCGCGCGCTCGTAGGACTGGAGGACGTCGCCGCCGCCGTACATCGACGGCAGGATCTTCTTCTCGTCGAAGAACAGCTCGAACATGTTGAGCTGCAGGAAGTCGTCCATGGCGCCCGCGCCGACGACGCAGAGCGTGCCGCCGCGCCGCGTCGTCTCGTACGCCGTGCGGGCCGTGGCGGACTTGCCGACGACCTCGAAGACGTAGTCGAAGCCCTCGCCCGCGGTGATGTTCTGCTTGGCGTCGGCGAGTTCGTCCGGTGAGATCGCCTTCGTCGCGCCGAACTTGAGGGCGGACTCGCGCCGCGACTCGACGGGGTCCACGGCGACGATCTCCGCCGCGCCCTTGAGCCGCGCGCCCTGGATCGCGGAGATGCCGACGCCGCCGCAGCCGATGACGGCGACGGACGAACCGGCCGCCACATCCGCCGTGTTGATCGCGGCGCCGAGGCCCGTGGTGACGCCGCAGCCGATGAGCGCGGCGATGTCGAAGGGCACGTCGTCCGGGATCGGCACGGCGCAGGCCGCGTTGACGACGACCTCCTCGGTGAACGTGCCGGTTCCGGCGAAGCCGAAGACGTCGCCGCCGGGGCGCTTGAAGTTCGGGGTGCCCGCGTTCATGAACCCGGCGAGACACAGTTCGGTCTGGCCGCGCTTGCAGGCGGGGCAGGTGCCGCAGGCGGGCAGCCAGCACATCAGGACCCGCTGGCCCGGCGTCAGGTGCGTCACGCCGTCGCCGACCTCGACGATCTCGCCCGCGCCCTCGTGGCCGGGGATGAAGGGGGCGGGCTGCGGCAGCACGCCGTTCATCGCGGAGACGTCGGAGTGGCACAGGCCGGTGGCGCGCAGCCGGACCCGCACCTTGCCCGGGCCGAAGCCGACCGCCTCGACGTCGTCCAGTACCTCGAGTTTGTCCTGGCCTATCTCGTGCAGTACGGCTGCTCGCATGGCGTGCGGCTCCTTCGTGCGTCGGTGTCCCTTTACCGGTGGTCAGTTGTGGTCGACGAGCGTGTCGGCGAGCACCGGAGCGTCCTCGCGCTCCACCGCCGTGACCGTGACCTGCACGCGGCCCGGCTGCTCCCACATGCGCACGCGCAGCGTCTCGCCGGGGAAGACGATCCCGGCGAAGCGCGTGCTGTAGCGGGTGATGCGGGAGACGTCGCCGCCGAGGGCCGTGTCCGCGACCGCCTTGAGCGTCATTCCGTAGCTGCACAGGCCGTGCAGGATCGGCCTGTCGAAGCCGGCCAGCTTGGCGAACTCCGGGTCGGCGTGCAGCGGGTTCCAGTCGCCGGAGAGGCGGTAGAGGAGGGCCTGGTCCTCGCGGATGGTCCGCTCGACGGTGCGGTCGGGCTCGCGCTCGGGGACCTCCAGGCGCTCGGACGGGCCGCGGTCGCCGCCGAATCCGCCCTCTCCGCGTACGAAGATCTGGGAGTCGCTGGTCCACAACGGGCCGTCCGCGTCGGCGACTTCGCTGCGCAGGACGAGCACGGCCGCCTTCGTCTTGTCGTAGACGGCGGCGACGCGCGAGGTGGTCGTGGCCTTCCCCTTGACCGGGATCGGGCGGTGCAGCTCGATGGTCTGGCCGCCGTGCAGGACGTGCGCGAGGTTCACGTCGATGCCGGGTGCGGAGAGGCCGCCGACGACGCCCATGCCGGCGCCCGCGACGGTCGCGAAGCTCGGCAGGACGTGCAGCTTCGACTCGAGCGTGTAGCGCAGCTCGTCGGGGTCGGTGGCGGGGACGCCCGCGCCGAGACCCAGGTGGTAGAGCTGGATGTCCTTGTGGTCCCAGGTGATCTCTGCGGACCTGGGCTCTGCGGCTACGGCCTTCGCGGCGTCGATGGGCATAGAGGCAAACGCTCCCTAAGGCTGGTCGAAGACCTCGGTGCGACCGTCCGCACCGTCGGCCGCACCGAGGTCGTCACGGGCCGGGTAGAACCTGTTCCATTTCCCCCGGCGCCCCATGTATAGCCAAGAGCGCATGGCTTGGGAAGGGCCGTGGCGCACCTTTCTGACGGCACGTCAGAAATACGGCGGTGACATTTGTACCGGCGAGGTGCGGACAACCGCATCTGCCGCCGCCCGGGCCCCGATCCATAGCGTCACTGTCATGAAGACGACGAAGGCAGCGGCCGTCTCGTTCACGGGGGCCGTCAAGACGTTCGGTGAGGTGCGGGCCGTGGCCGGCCTCGACCTGGAGATCACGGCGGGCGAGACGGTGGCGCTGCTCGGGCGCAACGGCGCGGGCAAGTCGACCGCCATCGCGCTCCTGCTCGGCCTCGACGAGCCCGACGAGGGGCACGTGGAGCTGTTCGGCACGGCGCCGCAGGACGCGGTGCGGGCCGGGCGGGTCGGCGCGATGCTCCAGGAGGGGCGGGCGGTGCCCCGGGTCACGGTCGCCGAGCTGGTCTCCTTCGTGGCCGGCCGGTACCCGCACCCCATGGACGAACGGGAGGCGCTGCGGCTCGCCGGGATCGAGGAGCTGGCCGGGCGCCGGGTCGACAAGCTGTCGGGCGGGCAGACGCAGCGCGTGCGGTTCGCCGTGGCGCTCGCCGGCAACCCGGCGCTGCTCGTGCTCGACGAGCCGACGGCCGCGCTCGACGTCGAGGCCCGGCACGCGTTCTGGGCGTCGATGCGGGGATACGCGCGGCGCGGCCACACCGTGCTGTTCTCCACGCACTACCTGGAGGAGGCCGACGCCAACGCCGACCGGATCGTGGTGATCGACCACGGCCGGGTCGTCGCGGACGGCAGCGGCGACGAGCTGCGCAGGGCGGGCGGCGGCAGCCTCGTCGCCTTCGACCTGGCGGGGCGCGGCACGGCAGGTCTTGAGCTGCTGCCGGGAGTGACGACGGTGGAGGTGCGCGGCGACCGCGCCCGGCTGCGCACCGAGGACTCCGACGGCACGGTCCTCGCGCTGGCCGCCCAGGACCTCGTACGGAACCTGGAGGTCCAACCGGCCTCCCTGGACGACGCGTTCATGGCACTGACGGCGTCCCCCGAGGACGACATCGACGGCATCGACGACCAGCTGGAGCGTGTGTGATGTGGGACTACCTGCGGCTCGGAGTGCGGCGCACACTGCGCGACGGACGGTTCGTGCTCGGCACGATCGCGATGCCGGTCCTGATGTACCTGCTGTTCACCAACATCGGCTACACGGACGAGAGTTGGCGCACGGCATCGATGATCGGCATGGCCGCGTACGGTGCGCTCGGCGCGGCCCTGAACACGGCGGGCGGGGTCGCGGAGGACCGGGCGATCGGCTGGCTGCGGCAGCTGCGGATCACCCCGATGACTCCGCGCCAGGGCGTGCTCGGCCGGGCGCTCACCGGGGCTGTGACAGTGCTGCCCGCGGTCCTCGCGGTGATGCTGGCGGGCGCGCTGGTCAACGGCGTACGGATGGACGCCTGGAAGTGGCCGGCGATCGCGGTGCTGCTGTGGCTGGGCTCGCTGCCGTTCACCATGCTGGGGCTCGGCAACGGCTACCGGCTGACCTCACAGGCCCTGGGCGGCGTCAACATGCTCTGCTACCTGGGCCTCGCGGTGCTCGGCGGACTGTGGTTCCCGGTGGCGCTGTTCCCGCACTGGCTCCAGCAGGTCTCGTCGTTCACGCCCACCAACCGCTTCGCCCAGCTCGGCACGGCCGTCGCGGACGGCCACGCGCCGTCCGTCGCGGCGCTCGCCGTGCTGATCGGCTGGCTGGTGGCGTTCGGTTCGTACGCTGTGGTCTCGTACCGCAGGTCCGCGCGCACCATCTGAGCTACGGGGGTTTGGGCATGGCGTCGGGGAACAGGTTCGGCTCCGGGATCCGCGCATGGCGGGACGCGCGGGACGAGTGGAAGGCCGACTACGCGCGCGTGAAGGCGGACCGCCGCGAGCACGGCAGGCCGGCCGAGGAGCTGGGCCCGCCGCCCACCGGCTTCGCGCTGCTGCCGTGGCTCCTGATGGGTCTCGGCGCCGCGTCGAACCTCGTCCAGGGCAAGACACCCCACCCGTGGGTCGGCGGCATCGGCCTGTTCGTCTTCAACTCCCTCTACGTGTATGTGGTGTTCAGGGCCTTCCACAAGGAGACACGGCAGGCGGCGTCGACGCGGGCCGCGGTCGTCGTGATGGGACTGCTCACGTGCGGGCTCGCCGGGGCGTACGGGGGCAGCTGGCTGGCGCTCTTCCCGCTGCTCGGGCTCGCGGTCGGGGCGGTGGCGCGGGGGCGGCACCTGGGGCGGGTCGGCCTCGGCCTGACCGTCCTCGCGGCCGTCGTGTCCGGGCTTCGCGAAGGGTGGGACGCGGTGAGCGTCGCGTACGGCACGTTCCTGTCCACGATGGTGACGGCGGCGATCCTGTCGCTGTCCGAGACGGTACGTGAACTGCGCGACGCCCGTGAGGAGTTGGCGCGGCAGGCCGTGGAGCGGGAGCGGCTCCGCTTCTCCCGCGACCTGCACGATCTGCTCGGCCACACCTTGTCGGTGATCGTGGTGAAGTCGGAGGCTGCGCGCCGGCTCGCGCCGCGCAGCCTGGACGCGGCGCTCGAACAGGTCACCGACATCGAGGCGGTCGGCAGACAGGCGCTCACCGAGATCCGGGAGGCGGTGACCGGGTACCGCGAGGGCAGCCTCGCCACGGAGCTGGACCGGGCGCGCTCGGCCCTGGCGGCGGCGTCCATCGAACCCGTCGTACGCCAGTCGGGCCCGCCGCTTTCTGCGCAGACGGAGGCGTTGCTGGGGTGGGTGGTCCGGGAGGCGGTGACCAACACGATCCGGCACAGCGGGGCGACGACCTGCACGATCACGGTGGAGGGGGCGGCCGACCGGGTCCGGCTGCGGGTGAGCGACGACGGGGTGGGGCCCTCCGGGGACGCCGGGCGCGGCGGCGGCACCGGGCTCAAGGGGCTCACGGAGCGGCTCGCGGCGGCGGGCGGGTCCCTGCGGTCGGGCGAGGCGCCGCGCGGGGGCTTCGAGGTCCGGGCGGACCTGCCCACGGGAGACCGTGAACCCACGGTGCCTGCGACGACGTGACGGTCGAGCGGACGCGCCAACCACGGGCCGAGGCCGTAATCTCTGGGTCGTGACCGAGATGCCGCAGAACCATCGCCCGGCCAAATGCATCCGCGTGCTGCTCGCGGAGGACCAGGGCATGATGCGGGGCGCGCTCGCGCTGCTGCTCGGGCTCGAGTCCGACCTGGAGGTCGTCGCCCAGGTCGCCAGGGGTGACGCCATCGTCGACACGGCCCTCGAACAGCGGCCCGACGTCGCCCTCCTCGACATCGAGCTGCCCGGCCTCAGCGGGCTCGACGCCGCGGCCGAGCTGCGCGACCAGGTTCCGGACTGCCGGGTCCTGATCCTCACCACGTTCGGGCGGCCCGGCTATCTGCGGCGGGCGATGGAGGCCGGGGCGGCGGGGTTCCTCGTCAAGGACGGTCCGGTGGAGGAGCTCGCCGAGGCGATCCGCACGGTGCTGCGCGGCGAGACGGTCGTCGATCCGGCGCTGGCCGCGGCGGCGCTGGGGGCGGGGCCGAGTCCGTTGACCGCGCGGGAGGCGGATGCGCTGCGGGCGGCGGCGGACGGGGCGACCGTCTCCGACATTGCCGGGGCGTTGCATTTGTCGGAGTCGACCGTGCGGAACTATTTGTCGTCGGCGATCGGGAAGACGGGGGCGCGGAATCGGACGGAGGCGCTTGGCGTCGCCGCGGACAAGGGGTGGCTGTAACGGGGTTGCGGTCGCGGGGCGCTGCCCCGGGCCCCGCTCCTCAATCGCCGGAGGGGCTTGATTTGGCGGCGACTTGGTCTGTCTTCCGCATGCCTGCGAGCAGTACCACCGCCGCCACCACCAGGATGGCCGCGCCCGTGGCGAAGGCGGCCGAGTAGCCGCGGGTCAGTGCGGACGGGTCGGCCGAACCCGCGGCGCGGCTCGTGGCGACCGTGGACAGGATCGCCAGGCCCAGGGAGCCGCCCAGGGTGCGTGAGGTGTTGACGAGGCCGGAGACCAGGCCCGCGTCGCCGGGGGCCGCACCCGATGTCGCCAGTGAGGCCAGCGGGGTCATCGCGCAGCCGGCGCCCGCCATCATCACGATTCCGGGCAGCATGATCGTCGTGACGTACGCGCCGTCCGCGGTCATCGTCGACTGCCACAGGAACCCGGCCGCGGTCACCAGGACACCGACCGCCGCCACGTTCCGCGCGCCGTAACGCGGCATCAGGCGCGGTGCGAACTTCGAGCCGAGGACCACCGCCAGCGAACTCGGCACCAGCGCGAAGCCCGCCTCGATGGGCGTGTAACCGAGCACGTTCTGCGCGTACAGCGTCATGAAGAACCACATGGCGAACGAGCCCATGCCGCACACGAACATCGCCGCGTTCGCGACCGCCACCGAGCGCACCTTGAAGAGGCCGAGGGGCATCAGGGGCAGTCGGGTACGGGCCTCCACGGCGAGGAAGCCGACGACCAGCAGCAGGCCGATCGCCAGCGGCACCAGCGTCGCCGCGGCGCCCCAGCCCTGCTCCTCCGTCTGCACGATGCCGTACGCGAGGACGGCCGTGCCCGCCGTGACGAGGACCGCGCCGGGCAGGTCGAGCCGGCGGTCGCCGCCCGCGCGGGACTCCCGGATCCAGCGGGCCGCCGCCGCGAGGACGACCGCGCCCAGCGGAACGTTGATCAGGAGCACCCAGCGCCAGTTCAGCCCCTCCGTGAGGACGCCGCCGACGAGTCCGCCGGCCGCGCCGCCGCCCGCGCCGACGGCGGTCCAGGTCGCGATGGCGCGCGCCCGGGCGGCACCCTCGGGAACGGCGGAGGTGAGGATCGTCAGGGTGGAGGGAGCCAGCACCGCGGCTCCGAGGCCCTGCACCGCGCGCGCCGCCAGCAGCTGCCAGCCCTCCTGCGCGAGGCCGCCCGCGAGCGAGGCGAGGGTGAACAGGCCGAGCCCGACCAGGAACATCCGCTTGCGGCCGAAGAGATCACCGGCCCGGCCGCCGAGCAGCATGAAGCCCGCGAACGCGATCGAGTACGCGTTCACCACCCACTGCAGCCCGCTCGCGCTGAGCCCGAGGTCGGCGCGCATCGACGGCAGCGCCACGTTCACCACGGACACGTCGAGGACGACGAGGAACTGTCCGGCGCAGGCCACGGCCACCACCAGCCAGGCGGGCGGAGCGGCGGCCGCGCGGCCACGGGAACGTATCGCGTCGTCGGAGGCCGCTTCGGAAGCGGCGTCGGGGGGAGTCTGGGCCATGCGTGTCATGGTCTCAGTCCCCCGACACCCCGTACATCCGGATTTCGCCGCAGCAGGGGTGGGTCGTCCGGCATAGGCCCCTGGTCCTAGGGCCTGTCACCCCCGCCGCAGCATCGTCACCACCGCCGCGCCGCCGAGGCCGATGTTGTGGGCGAGGCCGACCCGTGCGTCCGGGACCTGACGCGGGCCCGCCTCGCCCCTCAACTGCCAGGTCAGCTCGGCCGCTTGGGCGATGCCGGTCGCGCCCAGGGGGTGGCCCTTGGAGATGAGGCCGCCGGAGGGGTTCACCACCCATGTGCCGCCGTACGTCGTCGCGCCTGATTCGACGAGCTTGCCGGACTCGCCCTCGGCGCACATGCCGAGCGCCTCGTACGTGAGGAGTTCGTTGACGGAGAAGCAGTCGTGGAGTTCGACGACGTCGATGTCCTCGATGCCGAGGCCGGACGTCTCGTAGACCTGCCGGGCCGCTTCCCGCGACATCGGCTGTCCGACCACGTCGATGCAGGAGCCGGAGGCGAAGGACTCCTCCGTGTCCGTCGTCATCGACTGGGCGGCGATCTCGACCGCCTTGTCGCCGAGGCCCCGTTCCTCGACGAAGCGTTCGGAGACGACGACCGCCGCCGCCGCGCCGTCCGAGGTGGGCGAGCACTGGAGCTTGGTGAGCGGCATGTGGATGGTCTTGGCGGCGAGGATCTCCTCGACCGAGTACGCGTCCTGGAACTGGGCGTACGGGTTGTTCACCGAGTGCCGGTGGTTCTTGGCGCCGACCGCGGCGAGCTGCGCCTCGGTCGTGCCGTACTTCTCCATGTGCTCGCGCGCGGCGTCGCCGAAGATCTGGGCGGTGGGCGGGGTCATCTCGAAGCCGTGGCGGGCCGCCATGATCCCGTAGTGGCGCGCGACGGGGGATGTCTTGAAGTCGCCGCCGTCGGCCCCTCCCCCGAGCGCGCCGCGCTGCATCTTCTCGAAGCCGAGCGCGAGCACGCAGTCGCTGATCCCGCCCTCGACGAACTGGCGGGCCATCATCAGCGCGGTCGAGCCCGTCGCGCAGTTGTTGTTGACGTTGTAGACCGGAATGCCGGTCAACCCCAGTTCGTAGGCGGCGCGTTGGCCCGCCGTCGACGCCTGGAAGCAGTAGCCGACGGGGGCCTGCTGCACGTCCGCGTAGGAGATCCCGGCGTCGGCGAGGGCCGCGCCGCCCGCCTCCTTCACCATGTCCCAGTACTGCCAGTCCCGGGTCTCGGGCTTCTCGAACCTGGTCATGCCGACGCCGACGATGTACGACTTCATGGCTGCGGGCCCTCCTGACGCACTGCCTTCACTGCCTCATTGCCTTCATTGCTTATCTGACGGTTCGTCAGATAGTGGCAGGGTGAGGCGCGCAACGGAAGGGCGCGGAAGGCCTCAGGCGCCCAGCAAGCGGTCGATCTCCGCCTTCCCGTAGCCGATTTCGGCCAGTACCTCCCGGCTGTGCAGGCCCAGCGTCGGCGGCGCCGAGCGCACCGGCGGGCGGACGCCGCGGAACGTGACGGGGAACGCGACCTGCCGCAGCGGCCCCACGTCCGGGTGGTCGACCTCCTGCACCATGCCGAGCGCCGCCGTCTGCGGGCAGTCGTAGACCTCGTCGAGCGTGCGGATGGGGGTGACGGGGACGCCGAGGGGCTTGAGGAGATCCACCCAGTGGGCCACCGGCTCGTCGACGAGGACGGCCTCCAGCTTGGCGTTCAGGGCGGTGCGGTTGGTCACCCGGTCCCGGTTGCTCGCGAAGCGCTCGTCGTCCGCCCACTCCGGGTGCCCGAGAGCGGTCACGAGGCGGCGGAACAGCGCGTCGTTGCCGACCGCGATCACGAAGTGCCCGTCGGCGGCCCGGTACGCCTGGTACGGGACGAGGCTCGGGTGACCCGAACCGAGGCGCCCCGGCCGCTCCCCCGTCGCGAAGTAGCCCGTCGCCCAGTTGATGTGCAGGGCGAGCTGGGACTCGTAGAGGGAGGTCGTGACGTACTGGCCGCGGCCCGTGCGCTCGCGCTCGACGAGGGCCGCGTTGACTCCGACCAGGCCGAAGAGGGCGGCGCCGAGGTCGCCCATCGCGTAACCCGCCTTGACCGGCGGCCCGTCCGGCTCCCCCGTGAGGGACATCAGTCCGGCGCTCGCCTGCGCCACCATGTCGTAGCCCGGTTCGTCGCGCAGCGGGCCCGTGTCGCCGAAGGCGGAGATGTGCAGGATGACCAGGCGCGGGTAGCGGGCGCTCAGCTCCTCGTAGTCGAAGAGGCGGGCGAGCGAGGAGCCGGGGCGGAAGTTCTCCACCATGACGTCCGCGTCGGCGAGCATCCGGTGCACGGCCTCCTGCCCGGCCTCGGACTTGAGGTCGAGGGCGACGGAGCGCTTGTTGCGGTTGGCCGCCAAGTAGTAGGTGGCGTCGGGGCCGTTGAAGGGCGGGCCCCAGGAGCGGGTGGGGTCGCCGCCCTCGGGGTGCTCGACCTTGATGACGTCGGCGCCGAGGTCGGCGAGGGACATGGTGACGTACGGGCCCGCGAGGATCTTGGAGAGGTCGACGACCTTCATGCCGGCGAGCGGCACGTTGTCAGGCACGGTGGGGCTCCTGGAGTGCGGAAAGCGGGACCGGACCGCCGTCGGCGAGCGCGGCGAAGTGGTCGAGGGCGGGGCGGGGCAGTGCGGCCGGGTCGTCGGCGAGCGCCGTGTACGTGCGGGCGACGAGGAGGGCGCGGCCGTCGCCGGTGGTCCGGGTCTCGTGGTCGGCCTGGTCGTGCAGCAGGGTCTCCATGACGGCGCGGGTGAGTTCGTCGGCGTACCGGCCGATCCGCATCTCCTGTTCGTCCTCCGGGAGTTGGAGGAGTTCGTCGCCCTTCTTGCGGAGCAGCGCCCACCTGTCGGCGGTCTGCGGCCGGTCGCCATAGGTGTCGGCGAGGGTGGCGTGGGCGTTCTGACGGCGCATGCAGCGCAGGACGTCGAGGGCGATGACGTTCGAGGAGCCCTCCCAGATGGAGCCGAGGTGGGCGTCGCGGACGAGGCGCGGGTTGACCCAGTCCTCGATGTAGCCGTTGCCGCCGCGGATCTCCATGGCCTCGCCGGTGACGGTGCGGGCGCGCTTGCACAGGGTGTGCTTGGCGAGGGGGGTGAGGACGCGGACGAGCGCGCGGGCGTCGGCGTCGCCTTCGTCGGCGGCGGTGAGCCGGGCGGCGGCCTCGACGACCAGGTGCAGCGCGGCCTCCGTGTCGAGGATCATCGGCAGCAGCGTGGCCCGCATCAGCGGCTGGTCGAAGAGGGGCTTGCCGAAGACGTTCCGTACGCGGGTGTGGTCGACGGACTCGCGGACGGCGCGGCGCATCAGGGCGGTGGCGCGCATGGCGTTGGAGAGGCGGGAGACGTTGAGCATCTCGGCCATCTGCCGGAATCCGTTGGTGAGTTGACCGACGGGGGTGGCGTACGCCTCGTCGAGGGTGACCTCGCCGCTGGCGATGGACCTGGACCCCAGCTTGTCCTTGAGCCGGTCGATGCGGACGGCGTTGCGGGTGCCGTCGGGGCGCAGGCGCGGGACGAGGAACATGCCGAGGCCGCGGGTTCCTTCGCCCTGGCCGGGGACGCGGGCGAGGGTGAGGATCACGTCGGCGGACGGGTTCGAGGCGAACCACTTCTTGCCGGTGAGGGTCCAGTGGCCGTCGCGCTCGGTGGCGACGGTTTCGGTCAGTCCTACGTCGGTGCCGCCCTGCTTCTCCGTCATGAACATCGCGCCGGTGGAACGGAATTCGGGGTCGGTGGAGGAGAGCGCGGCGATCTCGGCGGCGTACCGCTCGGGGTCGAAGAGGCGCAGGATGCGGGCGGCGGAGTCGGTCATGGACAGCGGGCAGGCCATGCCGAACTCGGACTGTACGTAGAGGTAGGACAGGGCGTACTTGACGGTGTGCGGGACCTTGGTGGGCCAGCCGAGGACGCCGGGCCTGTGCGACATCGCGGCGAGGCCGAACCGTTCGTAGGCGATGGCGGCGGCGCGGTCGTGGGCGGGGTGGAAGTCGACCTGGTCGATACGTTCGCCGTCCGGCGCGTACTGGACGAGTCGGGGCGGATTGGCATCGGCGACGGCCGCCTGCCGGTCGAGCTCCCCGGCGGCGAGCTCTCCGAGTTCGACGAGGTGGGGTTCGACCCGGGCGCGGTCCTCGGCGGACAGCACGCGGTCGAGGAGGGGGCGGAGGACGGGGTCCCGGTCGGCGAAATTCATGGGTCGACTCCAAGTGTCAGGTAGAAGTGCTCAAGGCCCCGGGGCTCCGCCCCGGACCCCGCTGCTCAATCGCCGCAGGGGCTCCAAATACCGATCCCCATCGGTCCCGAACGGCGGCCAAATCAAGCCCGCCCGGCGGACAAATCAAGCCCCGCCGGCGATTGAGGCGCGGGGTATGGGGCAGAGCCCCAAATCAAGCCCCTCCGGCGATTGAGGAGCGGGGTCCGGGGCGGAGCCCCGTGGCGTCGGGGCGGCTGGGCGTGTCAGAACCGGTCCGAGCCAAGAGCGGCAGCACCCCCGCCAACGTGATCGCCGTGTACGCCAGGCCGAGCGCGACGACCGGCCAGATCGAGTCGAAAGAGGTCAGCAGATACTGCGAGACGATCGGCGCCGTACCGGCGAACAGCGTCGTGCACAACTGGTACGACAACGACATCCCGGTGTACCGGACCTCGACCGGAAACACCCGCGCGAGGATCCCCGCGAGCGCCGCGTAGTACATCGCGTGCGGGAACGTGGCGAGCCCCATCCCGAGGACGGCCAGCCAGAAGTTCCCCGTGCCGACCAGCATGAACATCAGCGGCAGCACCACGAATTCGGGAATCAGCATCCACAACACGGCCTTGCGCACCGGCCACTTGCTCGCCAGCACCGCCCCGAACGGCTGCACCACCACCTGCACCACGAGCGCGAGCGCGATGACGGTGAGGAACGTCGACCGGTCGAAGTCCAGGTCCGACGTCGCCCACGACAGCGCGAACGTCGTCTTCACGTAGGTGATCGCGACACCTGCCGTCCCCGCGAGCACCCCCAGGAAGACCAGCAGCGGATAGCGGCTGAGCACCGTCTTGATCGGCAGCTTGACCGGCTTGTTACGAGCGAGCGCCTCCCGCATCTCGGGCGTCTCGGCCAGCTTCAGCCGGATGAAGAGCCCGACCGCCACCAGCACCGCCGAGAACAGGAACGGCACCCGCCACCCCCACGACTCGAAGGCCGCGTCCGGCAGTTGGGCGATGCCGAGGAAGGCCAGCGTGGCGAGCAGATTGCCGACCGGCGAGCCCTGCTGGGCGAACGCCCCGTACAGCAACTTCCGCTTGGGCGGCGCGTATTCGGTCGCGATGAGCACGGCCCCGCCCCATTCGCCGCCCATCGCGACGCCCTGGATCATGCGGAGCAGCACCAGCAGGATCGGCGCGGCGGCACCGATCCGGTCGTAGCCGGGGAGCAGCCCGACGCAGAAGGTGGCGGCGCCCATCATGGTGAGCGTGGTGATCAGGGCCTTCTTGCGGCCGTACTTGTCGCCGAAGTGCCCGAAGATCAGGCCGCCGAGGGGGCGGGCCAGGAAGCCGACCCAGAACGTGGCGAAGGCGGCGAGCGTCCCGACGGCGGGCGAGGCGTCGGCGAAGAAGATCTTGCCGAGGACCAGCGCGGACGCCGATCCGTAGATGTAGAAGTCGAACCACTCGATGGTGGTGCCGACGAACGCGGTGACGCCGGCCCGGCGGGCGTCCTTGGCGAGCGCGGGGTCCGGGGCGGGGTCGATGGCGGGCTGCGCGGGGGCGTCTTGCGGCATGCGAGCGTCCTCTCGGTGCGGCGGGTCCCGCCCGTGGCGCGGACACCGCGGCCCGTGCACGCTCCGTCGCGAGACGCGGATCACTCTGCCCCTCGCCATTAGGCGCTGTCCAAGACCAATACCGGGGCCGATTGAGCCGTGATCCCGCATAATCAGCCCCCGGAGTTCGCGGCCTCCGGGGCGTCGTCCGGCGTCGGCAGCACGTCCCGGGCCACCCGGAGCACCGCCTGCAGCGCCGCCGACGGGTTGCCGGTGCGCCAGCCGAGCGCGATCGGCAGGACCGGCACCTCGTCCCCGGCGAGCGGCCGGAACACCACGTGCTCCAGGTGGATGTTGCGCGCCGACTCGACGACGACCGCGACCCCGACGCCCGCGCCGACGAGCGCCAGCATGTTGTACGAGTCCGGGGCCTCCTGCGCGATCCGGGGCGCGAATCCGGCGTCGTGGCACGCCTGCACCATCGCGTCCCGCACCGCCGACTCGCGGGAGAGCGGGAAGGTGACGATGGGCTCGTCGGCGAGCGCGCGCACGGGGACCTCGGCGCGGTCCGCGAGCGGGTGGCTGTCGGGCAGGGCGAGGACGAGGCGCTCCATGCGGACGACGCGGGCGGTGATGCCGCGCCGCACCGGCAGCGCCACGAAACCGAGGTCGAGCGTGCCGTCGTTGACCCGGCGCAGCGCCTCGCCGCTGTAGGTCTGGCCCTCCAACAGCAGCTCGATGCCCGGCAGTTGGGACGTTACGGCACGGGTGAGCAGCGGCAGCGCCGCGTAGCTGCTGGCCCCGGCGAATCCGACGGACACCCGCCCGACCTCGCCCAGGTGCGCGGCCCGCACCGTCCTGCGCACGGAGGACGCGTCCGCGAGCAGCTTCCTGGCCGGCTCCACGAGCGCCTGCCCGGCGGGGGTGAGCCGGACGGTGCGGGTGGTCCGATCGAAGAGCTTCACGCCGAGATCGCGTTCGAGCAGCTTGATCTGCTGACTGAGCGGCGACTGCGCAACGTGCAAGCGCTCCGCGGCGCGCCCGAAGTGCAGCTCCTCTGCGACCGCAACAAATCCGGTGAGGTGTCTCAGTTCCACAGGGTCATTCAAGCCCCTGTGCCGGGGTGAGCAAATCAAGCCCCTGCGGCGATTGAGCAGCGGGGTGCAGGGGCAGAGCCCCTGCCGGTTCGGCTAATCCCTCGGCAGACCCAGGATCCTCTCGGCCACCACATTCAACTGCACCTGCGTCGTCCCCCCGGCAATCGTCAAACACCGCGACAACAGGAACCCGTGCAGCGCCCGCTCCCCCGCCCCCTCCCGTAGCGCCCCCGCCGGGCCGAGCAACTCGAGCGCCAGTTCCGCGACCTTCTGCTGGTGCGGCGTCTGCACGAGTTTCCGCACGGAGGCACCCGCCCCCGGCTCCACACCCTCGACCTGCTGCATGGTCGTACGGAGTCCGATGCACCCCAGCGCATGCGCCTCCGCCGCGAGCGCGCCGATCCTCGCCCGGTACGAACCGTCGAGGTCACCCGCCCGCGCGAGCAGCGCCTCAAGACCGGTGTCGAACGTCAACTGGTCGGCCATGTGCACCCGTTCGTTGCCGAGCGTGTGCCGGGCGACCCGCCAGCCGTCGTCGACCTCGCCGACGACCGCGTCGGCGGGCAGCACCACGTCGTCGAAGTAGACCTCGTTGAAGAGGGAGTCGCCGGTGATCTCGCGCAGCGGCCGGATGTCGATGCCCTCGGTGTTCTTCATGTCGAGGACGAAGTACGTGAGGCCCTTGTGCTTGGGCGCGTCCGGGTCGGTCCGGGCGAGCAGGATGCCGTGGTCCGCCCACTGCGCGGCGCTCGTCCACACCTTCTGCCCGTTGATCCGCCACCGCCCGTCGGGCAGCCGCTCGGCCTTCGTGCGCAGGGAGGCGAGGTCGGAGCCCGCGCCCGGCTCCGAGAACAGCTGGCACCACAGCGTCTCGCCGCGCAGGGTCGCCGGAAGGTACCGGTCGCGCTGCTCCTGGGTGCCGTACGAGATGAGGGAGGGCACGACCCACGTGGCGATGCCGAGGTCGCTGAGCTTCACCCCGGCGGCCTTCAACTCCTGCTGTACGGCCAGCTGTTGGACCGGCCCCGCGCCGAGCCCGTACGGGGGCGGGAGGTGCGGCGCCGCGTATCCGGTGGGCGCGAGGAGCCGCCTCGCGGCCTTCGGGTCGAGCCCCCGCGCCCCCTCGATGACACCCCGGGCCGCCTCCCGGTGCACGTCCGCCTCGGCGGGCAGCGCGAACCGCAGTTCGCGGCGGACGCCGGACTCGGCGAGCCGCACGCCGCGCAGCCGGTGCGCGTCACCCGCGCCGAGCAGCTGGCGGGCGACGACGGCGCGGCGCAGATAGAGGTGGGCGTCGTGCTCCCAGGTGAAGCCGATGCCGCCGAGGACCTGGATGCAGTCCTTGGCGCAGGAGTACGCGGCGTCGAGCGCGGCCCCCGCCGCGAGCGCCGCGGCGAGCCCGCGCACGTCCTCGGACTCCCCCTCTTCGAGCGCCCGTGCCGCGTCCCAGACCAGCGCGGCCGCCTGCTCGACCCGTACCAGCATGTCCGCGCACAGGTGCTTGACGCCCTGGAACTGGCCGATGGGCCGCCCGAACTGCTCGCGCACCTTGGCGTGTTCGGCCGCGGCGTGCAGCGCCCAGGCGGCGGTGCCGCAGGCGTCGGCGGCCAGGAGCACGCCCGCCAGGTCGCGCACGAGGGTCCCGTCGATGTCGAGGATCCGGTCGGCGGGCACGACGGCGCCGGCCGCCGTGACCTCGGCGGTGGGCCGGGTCGGGTCACCGCTCTCGTGCGCCCGCACGGTGAGGCCCGCGGTCTCCGCGTCGACGGCGCACCACACCACGCCGTCGGCGCTCTCCGCCGCGAGCACGAGCAGGTCGGCGTCGGCGCCGGTGAGGACGGGCGGCGCGACCCCGTCGAGCACGAGCCCGTCGGGGCCCGCGACGGCGCTGAGCCCGCCGGGCCCGAACGCGACGGCGCCGATCCGCTCCCCTTCGGCGAGGGACCGGGCCAGGTCGCGCTGTCCGGCCCCGCGCAGCACCTCGGCCGCGATCACGCTGCCGACGAACGGGCCGGGCAGCGCCGCGCGGCCCGCCTCCTCCACGACCACCGCGAGGTCGAGCAGGGTCCCGCCCCCGCCGCCGTACGACTCGGGGAGGTGCACCCCGAGGAGGCCCTGCCCGGCGATGCCGTCCCAGTAGGAGGGGCGGCGGCCGGGCGCGGCCGGGGCGTCGAGCAGCTTGCGCACCTCGTCGGGCGGTACGGCGCGCGCGATCCAACCGCGCACGGCGTCCGCGAGTTCCCGCTGTTCCTGCGTGATGGCGATCCCCATGCGGCGCACGGTAGAACACGTTCCAGTAGACCGGAAGAGCAAATCTGACACTGGGTCAGAAACATCGGAAACAAGCGTTCACCGGCCGGTGACGTAATGAAGAGGTAAAGGATCCCGCTCGTACGACGACCGTCGGAATAGTCGCCCCAGCCAACCGGTTCGACATACACACAACCCGCCCGCAGTCAGCCCCACCGACCGCATACCGACCGCACAACGCGCGCCCCGACCCCGGCGGCGCGCGTTCGCCGTCCCCAGCGTCACGTCTCAGTACGTGGACCGAGACCGCCTTCCGGAGGCCTTCCTTCATGTCCCAGCCGACGACTCAAGCCCGCCCGTCAGGCGGCGTCGTCCCCGTCCTCGCCTTCGCCGGCATCACCGTGGCGGTCATGCAGACGCTGCTCGTGCCGGTGATCAAGGACCTGCCCGAGCTGCTGAACACCGCCCCGTCCAACGCCACCTGGGTCATGACCTCGACCCTGCTCGCGGGCGCCGTCGCCACCCCGATCATGGGCCGCCTCGGCGACCTGGCAGGCAAGCGCCGGATGCTGCTCACCAGCCTCGCCATCATGGTGTTCGGCTCCCTGGTCTGCGGCTTCACGGACAACCTGCTCGTCATGATCGTGGGCCGCGCGCTGCAGGGCTTCGCCATGGGCGCCATCCCGCTCGGCATCGGCCTCATGCGGGACATGCTGCCGCGCGAGAAGCTCGGCTCGGCGATGGCCCTGATGTCCTCCTCCATCGGCGTCGGCGGCGGCCTCGCCCTGCCGGCCGCCGCGCTCGTCGCCCAGCACGCGAACTGGCACGCGCTGTTCTTCGGCGCCGCCGGGCTCGGCGTCGTCGCGATCGTCCTCACCCTCGCCGTCGTCCCCGAGAGCCCGCTGCGCGCGCAGGGCACCTTCGACGTCGCGGGCGCCCTCGGCCTCACCCTCGGCCTCATCCTCTTCCTGCTGCCCATCACCAAGGGCAGCGACTGGGGCTGGAGTTCGGGCACGACGCTCGGCCTGTTCGCCGCGGCGCTCGTCGTCCTGCTGGCCTGGGGCGCGATGGAGCTGCGCCTGAAGGCCCCGCTGGTCGACCTGCGCACGACGGCCCGCCGCGAGGTGCTGCTCACGAACCTCGCCTCGATCATGGTCGGCGTCGCCTTCTACGCGATCTCGCTCGTCCTGCCCCAGCTGCTCCAGCTCCCGAAGGAGACGGGCTACGGCCTCGGCCAGTCGATGGTCGTCGCGGGTCTGTGCGTGGCACCGCTCGGCCTGACGATGATGCTGACGGCGCCGGTCTACGCCCGGCTCTCCGCGAAGTTCGGTCCGAAGGTCACCCTGCTCCTCGGCCTGCTGATCATCGCGATCGGCTACGGCGCGGGCCTCGGCCTGATGAACGCCGCCTGGCAGACCATCGTCATCTCGGTCCTGGTCGGCGCGGGCATCGGCCTCGCCTACTCCTCGCTCCCGGCCCTGATCATCGGCGCGGTGGACGCGTCCGAGACGGGTGCGGCCAACGGCCTCAACACCCTGATGCGCTCCATCGGCACGTCCGTGTCCTCGGCCGTCATCGGCATGGTCCTGGCCAACACGGCGAACAACATGGGCGGCGTCGCCGTCCCGACGATGCACGGCTTCCGGGTCTCCTTCCTCATCGCCACGGCCGCCGTCGCGGTCGGCGTCCTGCTGGCCTTCGGCCTGCCGGGCCGCCGCAGGCCGACGGTCCAGCTCCGCGCGAGCAGCGAGGAGGACGCGGTGCTCGCCCTCGCCGAGGAGGCGCTCGCCGCCCGGTTCCACGGCCGCGTCCTCGACCCTGCGGGTCTGCCGGTGCCGCGCGCCAAGGTCACCCTGATCGACCGCCGCGGCCGCCAGGCGGGCGCCGCCCTCACCGACCACGAGGGGCAGTACGCCCTCGACGTCCCGGCGGGCGGCTCGTACGTCCTCGCGACCACCGCCTCCGGCCACGCCCCGCGCGCGCTGGCCGCCACGCACCACGGCGAGGACCGTCCGGTGCGGGTGGACCTGGCACTGGAGGCGCTGGCCGAGACGGTTCGGTAGCGGCGGGGGCAGAGGCCGCGGGCGGCCTTGCCGAGAGCCGAGAGCCGAGAGGGGACGCGGCGCGCGAAAGCGCGCCGCGTCCCCTCCGCTTTTGTGACGCCCACCCTCCGCTTTTATTCGGTACTGCGGGCCCCGCACCGCCAGTACGCTCGCCCCTCATGAGCTGGCTACCCGCGGACTTCGTCCACCCCACCCACGTCCCCGTACCCGGGACCGCCCTCCATCTGCGGCCGATCCGCGAGGCGGACACCGCGATCGACTACCCCGCCGTCATGGGCTCCCGCGAGCGCCTGTGGGAGATCTTCGGCCCGGCCTGGGGCTGGCCCGCGGAGACCATGACGTACGAGGCGGACCGCGTCGACCTGCTGAGGCACGAGAAGGAGATCGCGGCCCACGAGTCGTTCAATTACGCCCTCCTGAACGAGGACGAGTCGGCGCTCCTCGGCTGCGTCTACATCGATCCGCCCGAGCGCGTCGGCGCCGACGCCGAGATCTCCTGGTGGGTCGTGGACGAGCTGGCGGGCGGCGCCGACGAGCGCGCCCTCGACGCGCTGGTCCCCGAGTGGATCGCCGTCGGCTGGCCGTTCGAGCGGCCCCGCCTGGTGGGCCGCGACCTCACGTGGCAGGAGTGGCTGGCCCTGCCGGAACTGCCGTAGGACCTACGCGTCGAACTTCGGCCGCGCCGCCAGGAGTTCGGACACGTCCGACCCCGCCGCCAGCTCCCGCGGCTCCGCGCCCCGGCGGAACAGCCGCGCCGGGTGCGCGCCCTCCACCGATGCCCGCTCCCCCGCCACCCGCAGCCACGAACCCTCCCGAAGCCCGAGGACCGGCACGTCGTTCTCCTCCAGGAACTCCGTGAGGCGCTGCTCGCGGGTCTCGCCCTTGTGGGTGGAGGACGGGTCCGGGTCCAGGTAGTGCGGGTTGATCTGGAACGGGACGAGGCCGAGCGTCTCGAAGGACGGCGGCTGCACGATCGGCATGTCGTTGGTCGTGCGAAGGGTGGGCGCGGCCATGTTGGTACCGGCGCTCGCGCCCATGTACGGCAGACCCGCGCGGACCGCCTTCGTCACGGCGTCCCGCAGTCCCGTGCGGTACAGCGCGCTCAGCAGCCGGAACGAGTTGCCCCCGCCGATGAACACCGCGTCCGCCGCGGCCAGTTGGGCCAGCGGGTCGCCGCCCTCGTGCATGCCGTGGACCTCGATCCCCGAGCCCTCCAGCGCGCCGCGCACCCTCGCCGTGTACGCGTCGTGGTCGGCCAGCGCGTACGGCACGAACGCGAGGCGGGCGTTCGACGGCAGGAAACCGGTGACGACATCGAGCGCGTGCTCCAGGTAACCCTGGCCGTGCTGGGTGGAGTTGGAGAGCAGCAGCAGATTCATGGTGCGGATGGCTCCGATCAAGGGGGCGTGCGTACAGGTCAGTTGGCGGCGCTGCGGCTGCGGCGCGCGGGCTGCGGCGGATGCGTCAGGCGCCGCTCCAGAAGGCGGGCGGCCTTGCGCAAGGCGTCGAGGCGGTCGTCGGGCCCGTCGGGGAAGCGCTCCTTCGCGGCGCCGAGGCTGAGGCTCCCGTAGGGCTCGCGGCCGAGGAAGACGGGGACGGCGACGGTGCCGATCCCGGCGTCGTACTCGCCGACCGTCCACGCGTACCCCTGGGCGCGGACCGCGAGGAACTCCCGCTCCAGCTCGTCCGCGTCGGTCACCGTGCGCTCGGTGAAGCGGGCCATGGGGCGGCCGCGGAACAGCCGGTGGCGCTGGTCGTCGGGGAGGAACGCGTAGTACGACTTGCTCGTCGCGCCCGCGTGCGCCGGGTACAGCTCGCCCACCAGCGGGTAGTAGCGCAGCGGCCCCTCCTCGCCCTCGACGGCCGCGACGCAGCGCATGTGGAAGCTGTCGGGCAGGCAGAACAGGACCGTGTCGCCGGTCGCCGCCCGCAGCTCCTCCAGTACCGGCCCGGCGAGGAGTTCGAGCGAGCCCGAGCGCTCCCACAGCCTGCCGAGCCGCAGCACCGCGGGCCCGATCCGGTAGCGCCGCGTCACCGGGTCCGAGACCAGGAAGCCGCGCCCGGCCAGCGTCGAGAGCAGCCGCTGCGCAACCGATGTGTCCCAGCCGAACTCGGCGGCGACCTCCGTCACGCCCCAGTCGGGCCGCGTCCGCTCGAACGCGAGCAGCACGAGCAGGGCCCGGTCGACGGTCTGCAGAGCGCCGGCCGGGGTCTTCCGGTCGAGCGGGATCTCCGGCACGCCATCTCACCATCCAGACCTGTATTGCAAATAACGGGAAATGCTTGCCGACAACGCTATCCGATCCCGAATCTGCTGTCAGTACCGGTGGAAACCGCGACCGGGCACAGCGCAGCGAGAGGGACCCCGCATGTTGAAGTACGTCCTCGATGTCGTCGATCTGCTGGACGACCCCGACGCCGACGGCAAGCGCGCCGTCGCGTATCTCGACTCGGTCGCGGGCCCGGAGGGCTCCGGCGCCGAGGTGACCACCGTGGAGGGCGAGCGCGGCTCGACCGACTTCGTGCTCGTCCGGATCCCCGGCGCCAAGGGCCGCAGCCGGGGCGGCAGCGCCCGTACGCTCGGCGTCGTCGGCCGCCTCGGCGGGGTCGGCGCCCGCCCCGAGATGACCGGCCTGGTCTCCGACGCGGACGGCGCCGCCGCCGCGCTCGCCACCGCCGCGAAGCTCCTCGACATGCGCCGCCGCGGCGACGTGCTGGACGGCGACGTGGTCGTCGCCACGCACGTCTGCCCGGACGCCCCGACCGCGCCGCACGACCCCGTCCCCTTCATGGACTCGCCGGTCGACATCGCCACGATGAACCGGCACGAGGTGACGGACGACATGGAGGCCGTGCTCTCCATCGACACCACCAAGGGCAACCGCATCATCAACCACAAGGGCCTCGCCCTGTCCCCCACCGTCAAGGAGGGGTGGGTGCTGCGGGTGAGCGAGGAGCTGGGCGAGCTGCTCGCCGTCGTCACCGGTGAGCCGTTGGTCACGTATCCCGTGACAACCCAGGACATAACGCCTTACGGTAACGGCGCCCACCACATCAACTCGATCCTGCAGCCGGCCACCGCGACCGCCGCCCCGGTCGTCGGCCTCGCGGTCACCTCGGCCTCCGCGGTCCCCGGCTGCCAGACCGGCGCCAGCCACGAGACGGACATCGCGGCCGCGGCCCGGTTCGCCGTCGAGACCGCGAAGGCATACGGCGGCGGGCGGATCGACTTCCACGACGCCGACGAGTTCGACGCCCTCGTGAGCCGCTACGGCTCGCTCGCCCACCTGCAGACCCTCGGCAACGCACCCACGGAGTCGTAAGCCATGGCCACCACCAAGAAGAGCGTGGGCAGCGACGACTACGCGCTGTCCAGAGTCCCGAAGGACAAGCGGCTCGGCTTCTGGACGATGCTGCTGCAGTGGCTCGCCCAGTCCGGCTCCATCTCGCAGTTCACCCTCGGCGCGACCATCGGCGTCGGCATGACCTTCGGGGACGCCTTCCTCGCGTTCACGCTGGGCGCGGTGATCCTCGAAGTCGTCATCTTCCTCATCGGCATGGCGGGCATGCGCGAAGGGCTCGCGACGCCGCTCCTGACCCGCTGGGTCGGCTTCGGGCGCAACGGCTCGGCGCTCGTCAGCTTCATCATCGCCGTCAGCCTCGTCGGCTGGTTCGGCGTGCAGAACACGATCTTCGGCGACAGCGTCTCTTCGCTGGTAGGCGGCCCGTCGTGGCTGTGGTGCATCGCCGCGGGCCTCGCCATCACGGTCCTGGTGATCTTCGGCTTCCGCTACATGGCGATCTTCGCGAAGATCGTGACGCCGCTGTTCTTCGCGATGGTCGCCTGGTCGGTCATCGACGCCCTCAGCGACCACTCCATCGGCGACCTCATCAGCTCGCCGCCGCCCGGCCAGGCCATCCCGCTCTCGGTCGCCGCCACCGCCATCGCGGGCGGCTACATGACCGGCGCGATCGTGGCGCCGGAGATGACCCGCTACAACAAGAAGGGGTCGCACGTCTTCCTTCAGACGGCGTCCTCGATGATCCTCTCCGAGTACATCGTGGGCCTGACGGGCGTGCTCCTCGGCCACATGGTCAAGAGCGACCAGGTCTCGCAGATCGTGCTCTCCACGTCCGGCGTCTTCGGCGTCCTCGTCGTCCTGATGTCGACCGCGAAGATCAACGACTGGAACCTGTACGGCTCCTCGCTCGGCGTCGTCAACTTCTTCCAGGTCGTCTTCAAGAAGCGCCTGCACCGCGGCGCCGTCACCATCGCCCTCGGCGTCGCGGGCACCGCCCTCTCGGCGGTCGGCATCATGACCCACTTCACCGAGTTCCTCTCGGTGCTCGGCGTGGCCATCCCGCCCATCGGCGGCATCGTCGTCGCCGAGTACTGGGTGGTCCGCAAGATGCGCAAGCCGCTCGACGAGACCCGCGAGGCGGGCACGCTGCCGGCCACCTCCCCGACCTGGGTCCCCATGTCCCTCGTGATCTGGGCCGCCGCCTTCTGCGTCGGCAAGTTCTACGACGGCGGGATCCCGGCCCTGAACTCCCTGGCCACCGCGTTCGTCCTCTACACCGTGCTCGGCCTGCTCGGCTGGATCAGGACGTACGGCACCACCACCCTGGCCGACGACGAGGACACGCTCCCCGGCACGGCCGAGAAGACCCCCGTAGGAGCGGCATGACCACCCTTGCTTCGGAAGAGGCCCAGCGCGAAGTCGTCGAGCTCTGCGCCGAGCTGATCCGCTTCGACACCTCCAACCCGACGAGCGACGAGCGGGCCTGCGCGGACTGGGTCGTGTCCCGCCTCGCCGAGGCCGGCATCGCCTCCGAACTCGTCGAGAGCGCGCCCGGCCGCGCCAGCGTCATCGCCCGCATCGAGGGCGCCGACCGCACCCGCGGCGCCCTCCTGGTCCACGGCCACCTCGACGTGGTCCCGGCGGACGCGGCCGAGTGGCAGGTGCCTCCCTTCTCGGGCGAGATCCGCGACGGCTACCTGTGGGGCCGCGGCGCGATCGACATGAAGGACACGGTGGCCGTCATGCTGGCCACCGCCCGGCACTTCGCGCGTACGGGCACCAAGCCGTCGCGCGACCTGGTCCTCGCGTTCCTCGCGGACGAGGAGGCGGGCGGCAAGTTCGGCGCGCACTGGCTCGTCGAGCACCGCCCGGACCTCTTCGAGGGCGTCACCGAGGCGATCGGCGAGGGCGGCGGATTCTCGTACGCCCTCGACGACACCCGCCGCCTCTACCCGATCGAGAACGCCCAGCGCGGCATGGCCTGGATGGAGCTGACGGCGAACGGGCGCGCGGGCCACGGCTCGTCGCCCAACGACGAGAACGCGGTGACGGACCTCGCCGAGTCCCTCACCCGCATCGGCCGCCACACGTTCCCCGTCCGCCTCATCGAGCCCGTACGGGCCCTGCTCCAGAAGGCCGCCGACCTCCAGAACGTGGAGATCGACTTCGAGGCCGAAGACCTGGACGCGGAACTCGCCAAGCTCGGTCACGTGGCGGACTTCATGCAGGTGGTGCTCCGCAACTCCGCGAACCCCACCATGTTCACGGCCGGCTACCAGACCAACGTGATCCCCGGAAAGGCCACGGCCCGCGTCGACGGCCGCTTCCTGCCCGGTCACGAGCAGGAGCTGATCGACGCCATCGACGAGCTGCTCCTGCCGTCCGTCTCCCGCGAGTGGGTCAACCACGACATCGCGATGGAGACGACGTTCGACGGGCCCCTCGTCGACGCCATGTGTGACGCGGTGCGCGCCGAGGACCCGGACGGCCACCCGGTCCCGTACTGCAACCCGGGCGGCACGGACGCCAAGGCGTTCACCAAGCTGGGCGTGCGCTGCTTCGGCTTCAAGGGCCTGAAGCTGCCGGCCGACCTGGACTACGGCCGCCTCTTCCACAGTGTGGACGAGCGGGTGCCGCTGGAGGGGCTGCGGTTCGGGGTGCGGGTGATGACCCGCCTCTGGCAGGCCTGCTGAACGGCTCCGCCGGGTGGACTGTGACGTGTGATGACGCTCCCGCCGTCATTGCACGTCACAGTCCACCCCACCCCCAGGCCGGGCCGCCGTCCGCGTAGGGCAGAGTGAGCGGCATGAGCATCACAAGCCGCAGCCACAACCCCGCCCCGGACGTCCTTGCCGCCTTCGAGGCGGCCAAGGGATTCATGCCGCGCGGTGAGGGGCTCGCGCTGTACGCCGCCGCCGTCGAGGCAGCAGCGCTCGGGCTGCCGCTCCTGGAGGTCGGCACGTACTGCGGGCGCTCGACGATCCTGCTCGCCGACGCCGCGCGCGCGGCCGGGGTCACGGCGCTCACCGTCGACCACCACCGGGGCAGCGAGGAGCAGCAGCCGGGCTGGGACTTCCACGACCCCGAGACGGTCGACCCCGAGGTGGGACTCATGGACACGCTCCCCACCTTCCGGCGCACGCTGCACGCGGCGGGCCTGGAGGACCACGTGGTCGCGCTCGTCGGAAAGTCGCCGCGGGTCGCGAAGGCCTGGGGCGGAAAGCTCGGGCTCGTCTTCATCGACGGCGGGCACACCGACGAGCACGCCACCGCCGACTACGAGGGCTGGGTGCCGCACGTCGCCGAGGGCGGCCTCCTCCTCATCCACGACGTCTTCCCGGTGAAGCACGACGAGTGGACGGGACAGGCGCCGTACCGCGTGTACCAGCGGGCACTCGCATCCGGGGCGTTCACCGAGGTCTCTCAGTGCGACTCGCTGCGCGTCCTGCGTCGAAGTGGCGCCGGGATCTGAGCGCGCGGTTAAGGTCGGAAACGTGTCGTATGTAGGTCCGGAACCCGATGGCTTCGATCCCGACGGCTGGGACGGCCGGGGCGGGGCGCCACGCCGCCGCTTCGGCGGGCGTCCCGTGCTCGTCACCTTCGCCGCACTGGTGCCGACGGCGCTCGCGGCGTGGCTGGTGTGGCAGGTCGTGAGCGGGCCGGGTGAGAGCGAGCCGCCCAAGGTGCTGCCCGCCCCCGGCCAGTCCTCGACCGGCTCGCCCTCGCAGGACGGTTCACAGGAGGCCAAGGAGTCGAGCGCGGCGCCGTCGAAGTCCGGGGAGTCGAAGTCGCCGAAGGGGTCCGCCTCCCCCTCGAAGTCGAAGTCCGAAAAGGCCGCCCCGAAGCCCGCCGGCGGCTCGGGCCCCCTCAAGGGCAAGGTCGTCGTCATCGACCCCGGCCACAACCCGGGCAACTTCAAGCACACCACCGAGATCAACCGGTCGGTGAACGTGGGCAACGGCTCCAAGGAGTGCGACACCACGGGTACGTCGACGAACGCGGGCTACACCGAGGCCCGGTTCACGCTGGACGTCGCGAAGCGCATGCGGACGCTCCTCGAACGCCAGGGCGCGACCGTCCAATTGACCCAGAGCGGCGACCGCGCCTGGGGCCCCTGCGTCGACGAGCGCGCGGAGATCGGCAACACCGCGAAGGCCGACGCCGTCGTCTCCGTGCACGCGGACGGCTCGGGCCAGGGCAACCGCGGCTTCCATGTGATCCTTCCCGCATCCGTGCGCGCGGGAGCCGCCGACACCACCCCGATCGTGAAGCCCTCGCGCGACCTCGGCGAGCGGATCGCGGGCAACTACCTGAAGGCCACAGGCCAGCCCCCGTCGAACTACATCGGCGGCGGAACGGGCCTCGACACCCGCAGTGACCTGGGAGGACTCAACCTTTCCAAGGTTCCGAAGGTCTTCATCGAGTGTGGCAACATGCGGGACTCGCAGGACGTCGAGCGACTGACCTCGGGCGCCTGGCGACAGAAGGCGGCGCAGGGCATCTCTGAGGGAATCGTGAGTTTCCTCGACGGGTAAATGTCACCCTGTGGATCTCGGCAGACACTCCCCGGACCCGGGCGATAGTGTCCTCCGTAGGATGTGGGGCCACCCCTGCGCATTGCGCCGCCTCCACCGATGACCGGACGACTGACGAAGGACTTGAAGTGAATATCCGCTCCCTCACTCGAGGCGACGGCGTGGTGATCGGAGCAGCGGTGTTGCTGTTGATCGCCTCGTTCCTCGATATCTACTCGTACGACGGGGCGCCCGACAGCGTCGAGTTCCCGAACTCCTGGGAGAGCGGCCCGCTTCTCATGAGCGTGGTGCTCGCGGGCATCATCGGCGCCGCGCTCATCGTGGTCGGCCGCGGCATGCCGGAGTCCCGCAAGGTCGCGGGCATCGACCTCGGTCAGTTCGGCATCGCGGCGACGATCCTGGCGGCCTGGGCGGCGCTCGCCAACGTCTTCGACCCGGCCGGCGGCATCGACAACATGGGCAGCGGCGCGTCCGACGGCCCGACCGCCGGCATCGGTCTCATCCTCAGCCTCGTCGCCACGCTCGTCATGGCCGCCGCCGCCATCGCCACCCCCCTGGTCCCGGCCCTCAAGGGCGCCCTCCTCGGTGCCCCGCGCCCGCAGCAGCCGCAGCCGTACGGCGGTCAGCCGCAGCAGGGGTACGGCTACCCCGGCGCCCAGCAGCAGCCCGGTGGTCCCGGCCAGCAGCAGCCCTACGGTGCGCAGCAGCCGGGCCCGGGTCAGCAGCAGCCGTACGGCGGTCAGCCGCAGCAGCAGGGGGCTCCGGCGCCGCAGGCCGCCGCGCAGCCGCCGGCCGCGGACTTCTCGCCGTTCTGGTTCGCCGTGCCGGTGCCGCGTCCGCTCTTCGCGGAGGACGGCTCGCAGGCGCAGATCGCGGAACTGGCGCCCGGTACCTGGTACTTGGCGGTCGAGCAGCGGGGCCCCGGCCTCGTCGCGCAGACCCAGGACGGCCGCCGCGGTGTGCTGCAGGACACCTCGGGGATCCAGCGCGGCTGACCCGATCGCATTACGGGGATCAAGCAGTTCAAGGCCCCTCGCCCGTCTTCCGGGCGAGGGGCCTTTCGCGTACAGTCGCGCACCGGAAGCTGAACTGACGGGTCATCAGTTACGTCATCGGTTATGGGGGCGCGCATGCGGCTCGGAATCGCACTCGGCTACTGGGGTCGCGGACCGAACCCCGATCACCTGCAACTCGTGCGGGACGCCGAGGAGTTGGGCTACGACTCGGTGTGGACGGCGGAGTCCTGGGGCAGCGACGCGTTCACCCCGCTCACCTGGTTCGCCGCGCACACCTCGCGGATCCGGCTCGGCACGGCGATCGCGCAGATGGCCGCCCGCTCCCCCACAACGACCGCGATGCACGCGCTCACCCTGGACCACCTCTCGGGCGGCCGGATGATGCTGGGCATGGGGCTGTCCGGGCCGCAGGTCGTGGAGGGCTGGTACGGGCGCCCGTTCCCCCGCTCCCCGCTCACGGCCACCCGCGAGTACGTGGACGTCGTACGGCAGGTGCTGCGGCGCGAGGGGCCGGTGGAGGTGGACGGGCGATTCCACGCGCATCCGTATCGCGGCGAGGAGGGGACCGGGCTCGGAAAACCCCTGAAGCCCATCACGCACCCCCTGCGCTCCGACCTGCCGATTCTGCTCGGCGCGGAGGGCCCGAAGAACATCGCGCAGACCACGCGGATCGCGGACGGCTGGCTGCCGCTGTACTGGTCGCCGACGCGGACGGACGTGTACGAGGCGTCGCTCACGGACCTGCCGGAGGGCTTCACCATCGCGCCCATGGCCCGCGCGAAGGTCTGCGACGACGTCGCCGAGGGGCTGCTCCCGGTGAAGGCGATGCTCGGCTTCTACATCGGCGGCATGGGCCACGCGACCCGCAACTTCCACGCCGACCTCATGGCGCGCATGGGGTACGAGACCGAGGCCCGGCACATCCAGGACCTGTTCGCCGAGGGGCGCAGGGAGGAGGCCGTGCTTGCCGTGCCGGACGCGTTCGCCGACGAGATCTCGCTCGTGGGACCGCGCGAACGGATCGCGGAACGCCTGGAGCTGTGGCGCAAGGGCCCGGTGACGGACCTGTTGGTCCTGTCCCCGGACCCGCACACGATGCGCGTCCTGGCGGAGCTGAACTCGTAGCCCCCTACGAGCCCTTCGTGAGCTGCGAGGCCGACGGGACCTTGTTGGTCACCTCGGCGCCCGCGCTCTTGCCCGCGTCCTTCACGCCGTTGATGACGTCGTCGAAGGAGGAGGTCACGTCGCCGAGGCCCTCGCCCTTGCGGAGCTTGGTCGACAGGCCCTTCAGCGACGCGATGCCGGCCGTCAGCGGCCCGACCGCCTTGGAGAGTGTCGGGTCGCCCTTGGCGTTCTTCGTCGCGGCGTTGAGCCGGTTGTACGTGAACGCGCCCGCGAGCCCCGCCTTGATGAGCGCGAACTTCCGGCCGTCCGCACCGGCCTTGAACTTGCCCGCACGGTACGGCTTCACGATCCACTGGTAGGTGGCACCGGCCGCGAGCCCCGCGTTCGCCGCGAACCGGGTCTTGGCGAACTTCTGCTTCTCGGCCTTCGTGGTGGCGCTCGACGACGCCTTGGTCGCGGACGCCGAGTCGCTGTCGGAGCCGCACGCGGTCGCGCCCGCGAGCAGCGCGCCGCACAACAGCAGGGCCGTGAGCATGCGTCGTACGGGAAGAGAGGAACGGGTTACCACCGACTGCCTCCGGGTCTCGAGTGGCACTCGTCGCAGCGTCACCCGGCCGCTGCGCATGCGCCACTTGAGGGAGCCCGTACGGGTTTCACCGGGTCCTGAGGGGTAACCCGGATCGACATGTCTGCGAATCGGCATTACCGAGGGACCAACGAGGCCGCCCGGATCGTGGCGATCGTCGCCGATGCACTGGCCCTGATCCTGGGCCTGTGGATCCTGATGTACCTCCTGGACGCGAACCGGGGCAACGACCTGGTCCAGTTCGTCCACGAGGTCTCGGCCTGGCTGGCCGCCTGGTCGCACGACCTGTTCACCTTCGACGCGACCTGGGCCCGCGTCGTCGCCGGCTACGGCCTCGCGGCCGTCGTCTACCTCTTCGTCGGCCACGCCATCGCCAACCGCCTGCGCCGCTACTAGCGGTCTAGCAGCAGTCCGGCTCGACACCCGTCGGGAGCAGCTGGCCGCCGAAGACGGAGCAGGTGGCCTCGTCGCCGCCGAGGGCCGCCACCGCGAGCAGCACCGAGCCCGCGGTCCACGTGGTCAGTTCCTCCGGCCAGATGGCCTTGTCGTCGAACACGTAGCCCGTCCAGTACAGGCCGGTCTTCGGGTCGCGCAGGTGCTGGATGTCCTGGAGGATCTCGAGCGCCCAGTCGGACTCGCCCATCGCCCAGAGCGCGAGGGCGAGTTCGGCGCTCTCGCCGCCCGTGACCCAGGGGTTGGGGTCCACGCACCGCACGCCGAGCCCGGGGACGACGAAGGTGTCCCAGGACTCCTGGATGCGGGCCTTCGCCTCGGCGCCGCGCAGAGCGCCGCCGAGGACCGGGTAGTACCAGTCCATCGAGTAGCGGTTCTTGTCGAGGAAACGCTCGGGGTGGCTGCGGATGGCGTGCCCGAGCGCGCCGAGCGCCAACTCCCAATCGGGCTGCGGCTCTTCGCGCTGTTCGGCAATGGCGAGCGCGCAGCGCAGCGCGTGGTGGATGGACGAACTGCCGGTGAGGAGCGCGTCGTTGACCGGCGTACCGTCGGCCTCGCGCTTCCAGCCGATCTGGCCGCCGGGCTGCTGGAGGCGGAGCACGAACTCCGTCGCCGCGCACACGGCGGGCCACATGCGGTCGAGGAAGGCGTCGTCACCGGTGGAGAGGTAGTGGTGCCAGACGCCGACGGCGATGTACGCCACGAAGTTGGACTCGCGGCCGTGGTCCGTCACGTCGTGCGGGTCGCCGTCGCGGTAGGCGGCGCACCAGGAGCCGTCCTCGTCCTGGTGCCTGGCCAGCCACTCGTAGGCCCGCTCGGCGGCCTCGTGCTCGCCGGCCACGTCGAGGGCCATGGCGGCCTCGGTGTGGTCCCACGGGTCGAGGTGATGCCCGCGGAACCACGGGATGGCGCCGTCGGCGCGCTGCACGGCGAGTATCCCCGCGACGGTCTGCGCGGCCTGATCCGCCGTCAGCACACCGGGGAGTACGAGGAGTTCGGTCCGCTCCGGGCTGCTCACTCAGCGGCCCCGTCGGCCTTCGGCAGGTGCGGCTTCGTGGCGTACGCGACGAAGCTCTTGCCGACGACGGGGTTGAGGAGCCCTTCGGCGACCCGCGTCAGCGCGGGCTTCTTCATGATGTCCCAGACCAGGAGCTTGTGGTACGCCTTCACCGGCAGCGCCTTGTCGTTGTCGACGCCGAAGGCGCACTTGAGCCACCAGTACGGGGCGTGCAGCGCGTGCGCGTGGTGCGTGCCGTACGGCTTGAGTCCGGCCTCGCGCATCTTGCCGAGGAGCTCGTCGGCCTTGTAGATGCGGATGTGCCCGCCCTCGACCTCGTGGTACGCGTCGGAGAGCGCCCAGCAGACCTTCTCGGGGCCGTAGCGCGGCACGGTGACCGCGATCCGGCCGCCCGGCTTCAGCACGCGCACCATCTCGGCGAGCACCCCCTTGTCGTCGGGGATGTGCTCCATCACCTCGCTGATGATGACGACGTCGAACGACTCGTCGGGGAAGGGGAGTTGGAGCGCGTCACCCTCCATCGCCGTCGCGGTGGCGCCCGCGGGGGCCTCGCCGGCCTCCTTCATCGCGGCGAACCACTTGGCGACCTCGGCGATCTCTTCCTTGTTCTGGTCGAGCGCCACGACCTGCGCCCCGCGCCGGTAGCACTCGAACGCGTGCCGTCCGGCCCCGCACCCGAGATCGAGGACGCGGTCGCCCGCGGCGAGCGGGAAACGGGTGAAGTCGACGGTCAGCACGTGGCCCTGCTTTCCTGGGGGGTTTCGGTGACAACTTCGGTGCGCGCGGGGCCGGTCGGCCGCGGCGCGGCCCCCATCGCCTCGCGGTAGAGCTCTGCGGTGCCCTGAGCGGCACGGGCCCAGGTGAAGCGTTCCAGGACGCGGGCGCGGCCGTCCGCCCCGAGCCTGGCGCGCAGTTCACGGTCGCCGAGCAGCCGGCCGAGAGCCGCGGCGAGCGCGCCCGCGTCGCCGGTCGGCACGGCCAGACAGGTCTCGCCGTCGGGACCCGCGACCTCGGGGATCGCGCCGCCGGTGGTGGCGACGAGCGGGGTGCCGGTGGCCATGGCCTCGGCGGCGGGCAGCGAGAACCCCTCGTACAGCGACGGCACGCAGGCGACCTGCGCCGAGCGCACGAGGTCGACGAGCTCCTCGTCGGTGATGCCCTTGACGAACTCGACGGCGCCTTCCAGGCCGTAGCGCGCGATGGCCTGCGCGACCGGGCCCTCCTCGGGCCGCTTGCCGACGACGACGAGGTGCGCGTCGGGCTGCTCGGCCCGCACCTTGGCGAGCGCCTCGACGAGGAAGACGAGCCCCTTGAGCGGCACGTCGGCGCTGGAGGTCGTCACGATCCGGCCCGGCACCTCGGGCACCGCCGGATTCGGCGAGAACAGGTCGGTGTCGGCGCCGATGTGCACGACGTTGATCCGCCCGGGACGCACGCCCAGGTCCTTGACGATCTCGTCGCGGGACGTGCCGGAGACGGTGACCACGGACGGCAGCCGGCGCGCGACCCGCTTCTGCATGCGCGTGAACGCGTACCAGCGGCGCTTGGACATCCGCTGCTGCCAGTTCTCGGCGGCGTCCAGCTCCAGCTGCCGGTCCACGGTGATCGGGTGGTGGATGGTGGTGACCAGCGGGCTGCCGATGTCCCCCAACAGCCCGTAGCCGAGCGTCTGGTTGTCGTGCACGACGTCGAACTCGCCGCGTCTGGCCCGCAGATGACGGCGGGCGCGCAGCGAGAACGTCAGCGGCTCGGGAAAACCGCCGGTCCACATGGTGCCGACCTCGAGCGCGTCGACCCAGTCGCGGTACTCGCCGGGCTTGGGTGTACGAAAGGGGTCGGGGCTGCGGTACAGGTCGAGGCTCGGCAGCTCGGTGAGCGAGAGCCCCGCCAGGTCCTCGCCCTCGTCGAGCACGGGGTACGGCTGGGAGCCGATGACCTCGACGCGGTGCCCGAGCCGGACCAGCTCCCGCGAGAGGTGCCGGACGTACACGCCCTGACCACCGCAGAACGGGTTGCCTTTGTACGTGAGGAGAGCGATACGCAAGGACTCCGCGGTCACTCCAGGCCACCCTTCTTCCTGCTTGCCCGTGGACACTACGTGGGGACGCTAATCTAGAACAAGTTTCAGACTTGATCGTTCAAGAGCATCGAATCTACCGGCTGGTAGCCGGGCCGTAAGGGGTGGATCAGGTGATTCACGCCACGGCCGGCCCCACGGGACACGGAAAGCTTTCTGATGACAGCTCCGGACGCGAGAACCACCACCCGTACGACCCCCGCGCTCACTGAGCGTCAGGAGGCCAGGCGCCGTCGCATCCTGCACGCCAGCGCGCAGCTCGCGGCGCGCGGCGGCTTCGACGCGGTGCAGATGCGGGAGGTCGCCGAGTCGTCCCAGGTCGCGCTCGGCACGCTGTACCGCTACTTCCCGAGCAAGGTGCACCTCCTGGTCGCCACCATGCAGGACCAGCTCCAGCACATGCACACGACGGTCCGCAAGCGGCCGCCGTCCGGCGACAGCCCCGCGGAGCGGGTGGCCGAGACGCTGATGCGGGCCTTCCGGGCGCTGCAGCGCGAGCCGCATCTGGCCGATGCGATGGTGCGGGCGCTGACCTTCGCGGACCGCAGCGTGAGCCCCGAGGTCGACCAGGTGTCCCGGCAGACCACGGCGATCATCCTCGACGCGATGGAGATCGACGACCCGACCCCGGAGCAGTTGTCCGCGGTGCGGGTCATCGAGCACACGTGGCACTCCGCGCTGATCACGTGGCTCTCCGGCCGCGCCTCCATCGCCCAGGTCAAGATCGACATCGAGATGGTGTGCCGCCTGATCGATCTCGCCCATTCAAGCCCCCGCGGCGATTGAGCGGCGGGGCTTGAATGGTGCAGCCCCGCCCTAGTCCTCCGGTGGGAAGACGACCTCCCCCGTGTCCAGCAGCGTGACGGTGATCGCCTCCACGGGGCACCCTTCCGCCGCCGCGAGGACCCGCTCGTTCGCGTCGCCGTCCGCCTCCACGGGGTGGGACTGCCGCGCGGTGTCGAGCCGGAACCCGTCCGGCGCCGCGTTCACGCACATCGCGGAGCCGATGCACACGCTCCGGTCGACCTCCACATGCCACCGGTCACCCATGCTCAGTTCGCCTCCGGCTCGTAGCCCGCGGGCAGGTGGATCATCTTGTGCTCGAAGTACTCCCCGTACCCCTCGGGCCCGAACTCCCGGCCCAGACCGGAGTTCTTGTAGCCGCCGAACGGCCCGAGCATGTCGAGGCTGAACGTGTTCACGCTGTACGTGCCCGTACGCACCTGCCGCGCGATGTCGACGCCGTGCGCGGTGTCCGCGGTCCACACGCTGCCGCTGAGGCCGTAGTCGGAGTCGTTCGCGATCTTGACGGCCTCGGCCTCGTCCCCGTACGGCAGCAGACAGATGACCGGGCCGAAGATCTCCTCGCGGGCGATGCGCATGGAGTTGTCGACGTCGCCGAAGAGGGTCGGCTCGACGTACCAGCCCTGCTCGAATCCCTTCGGGACACCGCCGCCGGTGAGGATCTTGGCGCCCTCGTCCTGGCCGATGCGGATGTAGTCGAGGGAGCGCTGCTGCTGGCGCTGGGCGACGAGCGGGCCCAGTTCGGTCGCCGGGTCGAGCGGGTCGCCGACCTTGAGCGCGGAGGCCGCGCCGGCGAAGGCGTCGGCGAACTCGTCGTAGCGCGAGCGCGGGACGAGGATCCGGGTCTGCGCCACGCAGGCCTGACCGTTGATCATCCAGGCGAACGGGACGATGCCGGAGACCGCGGCGCCCGCGTCGGCGTCCTCCAGGATCACGGCGGCCGACTTGCCGCCGAGTTCGAGGGTGACGCGGGTGAGGTTGCGGGACGCGACCTCCATGACGCGCTTGCCCGCGGCGACGGACCCGGTGAAGGAGACCTTGTCGACGCCGGGGTGCCCGACGAGGTACTCGCTGACCTCGCGGTCGGCGGGGAGGATGGAGAGCACGCCCTCCGGAAGACCGGCCTCGGTGGCTATCTCGGCGAGCAGATACGCGTCGAGCGGCGTCTCCGGCGAGGTCTTGAGGATCACCGGGTTGCCCGCGAGCAGCGCGGGCGCGAGCTTCGCGGCGGCGGTGAACTGCGGGACGTTCCACGGGACGATCGCCGCGACCACGCCCACCGGCTCGCGCCGCACGAGGAGCTTGCCGAGGGCGCCGTCGCGGGTCTCCTCGTACGTGAAGTTGCGGGCGACGTTGATCGCGGAGTCCCAGACCATCATCGCGGCGAGCGCCTGCACCATGACGCCCGAGGTGTACGGGGTGCCGTTCTCGCTGCTGATGACGCGGGCGATCTCCTCGTGCCGCACCGCGAACGCGTCCTTGATCTTCGTGATGACCTCGATGCGCTCGTCGAGGCTCATCCGCGGCCAGGGGCCCTCCTCGAAGGCGCGGCGGGCGACGGCGACGGCCCGGTCGACATCGGCGGGCGCGGCGTGCGGCACCCGGCCGAAGACCTCGCCGGTGTGCGGCGAGACGACCTCGATGACCTCCCTGCCGAGCGGGTCGGTCAACTCCCCGCCTATGAACAGCTGTCCGTATTCCGCGAGCTCGGTCATGGCTGGCATCCTCACGCACGACATTTCTGACGGTGTTTCAGAACTGATACCAGTTCTAGTTGCGATCCGGAAGGGTGGTACGCACCCCGAAAGTCGTGTGCTCGGGCGACCATTGAAACGAGTTCTACAAGTTCCCGTACAGTGGCGGCAGTTCGGCTGGAGCGGCGGAGGGTGTCCGATGGCAGAGGCGACGCAGGTGACCGACCACAGCGGGGGTGTGCACAGCATCCGTGTGCCGATCCCCGACAACCCGCTCGGCTACACCCTCGTCTACCTGGTCGACACCGACGCGGGCCCGGTCCTCATCGACACGGGCTGGGACGACCCGACGTCCTGGGACGCGCTGACGACGGGCCTGGCCGCCTGCGGCACGCGCGTCGAGGACCTCACCGGCGTCCTCATCACCCACCACCACCCGGACCACCACGGCCTGTCGGCGAAGGTGCGGGAGGCGTCCGGCGCCTGGATCGCGATGCACGAGGCGGACACGGCGGTGGTCCGGCGCACCCGGGAGAACAAGCCGGCGCGCTGGTACGCGTTCATGGTGGCGAAGCTGGTCGCGGCCGGTGCGCCCGAGGAGCACATCGCTCCCCTGATCGCGGCCCGCGACTCCGGCAAGCCGCGCGAACTGCCCGGCTTCGCCCCCGCGTTGCCGGACCGCACCATCACCCCCGGCGACCTCCTCGACCTGCCGGGCCGCAGGCTGCGCGCGATCTGGACGCCGGGCCACACCCCCGGGCACGTGTGCCTGCACCTGGAGGAGGACCACCCCTCGGGCCGCGCGGGCAACGGCCGCCTCTTCTCTGGCGACCACATGCTGCCCGGCATCACCCCGCACATCGGCCTGTACGAGGACCCGGACGACGCCACCGTCACGGACCCGCTCGGCGACTACCTCGACTCGCTCGAACGGGTGGGGCGGCTCGACCCGGCGGAGGTCCTCCCGGCGCACCAGCACACGTTCACCGACGCCCCGGCCCGCGTACGGGAGTTGCTCGACCACCACGAGGAACGCCTCACCGGCCTGCTCACCCTCCTCGCCACGCCCCTCACCCCGTGGCAGCTCGCCGAACGCATGGAGTGGAACCGCCCGTGGTCCCAAATCCCGTACGGGTCAAGGACGATCGCGGTGTCGGAGGCAGAGGCCCACCTGCGCCGCCTCCAGAAGTCGGGCCGGGTGGAACAGGTCCCGGACACGGACCCGGTGACGTACCGCTCAAGCCCCGCCGGCGATTGAGGCGCGGGGCCCGGGGCAGAGCCCCGCGACCGCAACCCCGGTGCGGCGGATCTTTGCCGTGCCTTCATCGAAGGTGCGCCCGCAGAGGCGTATCTTCGGCCCCCAAGGGCTCTCACGAGCTGGAACGACAAGGGGGCGCCCGCCGATGACGCCGGACGAGGCAGTGGTCGGCCGAACGGGGAAGCTGGTCATCGGCACGCGTGGAGCCGGCGGTCCGGGCGAGGTGTTGGTGCAGGTCAGGGGCGGAACCGAGACCTTTCTGGCGTACTCGGACGAGCCCCTGGAGCGGGGCGCCACCGTGCTCGTGATCGAGTCCCGCGGGAGCCGGCAGGTCGTGGTCATGGCCTGGTCCGACCCACTTCTCTCCGGTGGCGAGGGCGACGCCCGCTAAGGAGACGTACAGGCATGTTCGGATATCGCGTTCCCGCACCCGACGAGGCGATGCTGATCTCGGGCGGCAGGCGGGGACTTGGGGGAGCGCCGTTCCGCGTCGTCACCGGGCACGGGAAGTTCGTGCTCCCCGTGTTCCGCAAGACCCGCTTCCTGTCGCTCGCGATGAGCGAGTCGGAGGTCGTCGAGAAGTGCGTGACCCGGCAGGGCATCGCCCTGACCGTCCGCGCGGTCATCGCCTTCAAGGTCGGCAACGACCATGAGTCGATCGTCAACGCCGGTCAGCGCTTCCTCTCCGACCAGGACCAGATGTCGGTCCTCACGGGGCGCATCTTCGCCGGTCACCTGCGCTCGATCATCGGCTCGATGACGGTCGAGGAGATCGTGACCGAGCGGCAGAAGCTCGCCACGGAGGTCCTCGACACGTCGAAGGCGGAGATGGCGAAGATCGGCCTGCACGTCGACTCGCTGCAGATCCAGTCCATCGACGACGGCCAGACCGGTTACATCGAGGCGATGTCGCGCCCGCACAAGGCCGCCATCCAGCGGCAGGCACAGATCGCGCAGGCGCAGGCCACGCAGGCCGCGGCGGAGGCCGAGCAGGCGGCGGCCCGCAAGCAGGCCGAGTACGCGCGGGAGACCGCGGTCGTGCAGGCCGAGTACAACGCCGAGGTCGACCGGGCCAAGGCGCAGGCCGACCAGGCGGGCCCGCTCGCGCTCGCGCACGCGCAGCAGGAGGTCCTCGCGGCGCAGACGGAACTGGCCATGAAACAGGCCGAGTTGCGGGAGAAGCAGCTGGTGTCGGAGATCGTCAAGCCGGCCCAGGCCGACGCGGAGCGCATCCGTGTCCTGGCCCTCGCCGAGGCCGAGCGGATGAAGATCCAGGCCGAGGCGGCGGCGTCGTACGACCGGGTCGCCCTCGACCGCATGCTCATCGACCAGCTCCCGCAGATCGTGAAGGAGGCCTCGGCGGGCCTCGCCGGGGCGAACGTCAACGTTCTGAACGGCGCGGACGGCCTGGGCGAGATCGCGGCGGGCCTGGTGGGCCAGGGCCTGACCATCCTGGACTCGGTCCGCAAGAACCTGGGCGGGGAGGGCGGCGACGACGTCGGCTCGACGATCGAGCGCTATGTCGGCGCTCCGCGCGGCAACGACGACGGCCCGGTGGACGTCCGGTGAGTCATTCAAGCCCCGCCGGCGATTGAGGCGCGGGGTCCGGGGCAGAGCCCCGCGGCCGCAACGGCGTCGCCGGGTACAGTAAAGACGTCGTCAGTACGTACGTACGAGGGGAAGCCGGTGCAAATCCGGCGCTGACCCGCAACCGTCACAGCCGGAATGCCTCGTACGTACCTGCTCGGCTCAGGACCGTCGAGGAATACGGAGCCGGAGCCGCCCGGTGCCCCCGCGTGCCGCGCCGCCCCGCTCCCCGCAGGGAGAGGCATCCGCCCCACCATGAACATTCGCCGCAGCGCCGCGCTCGTCGCCGCGACCGTCGCGATCGGCGCCATGGGCGCGCAGGCCGCGAGTGCCTCTCCCTCGCCGAAGACGGCTCTCCCTTCGGGCCTCTACGGCAAGGGCGACCCCACGTACGACGGGGTCTGGCGGCAGTCGCTCGCGCTCGTCGCGCAGGACACGGTGGGCGTGAAGCCCGCGAAGAAGGCCGTCGACTGGCTGGCCGGGCAGCAGTGCGAGAACGGCGGCTTCGCCGCGTACCGCGCCGAGCCCACCAAGCCCTGCGACTCCAAGACCAAGATCGACAGCAACGCCACCGCGGCCGCCGTCCAGGCGCTCGCCGCGGTCGGCGGCCGGGACGGCGAGGTCGCCTCGGGCGTCGCCCTGCTGAAGAAGAACCAGAACGCCGACGGCGGCTGGGGCTACAACCTCGGCATGGACAGCGACGCGAACTCCACGTCCGTCGTGCTCGGCGCGCTCGCCGCGGCCGGCGAGAAGCCGTCCGAGGTCAAGTCCGGCAAGGGCAGGACCGGCGCCGACGCCCTCGCCTCGCTCGCCCTCCCCTGCTCCAAGGGCAAGGACGGCGGCGCGCTCGCCTACCAGCCCGACAAGAAGGGCGAGCTCGCCGCGAACGCCGACGCCACCGCCGCCGGTGTGCTCGGCGCCCTCGGCACCGGCTTCGCTCCCGGCAAGGGCAAGGCCCCGGACGCGTACACCTGCGAGGACGGCAAGAACGCCGAGGCCGTGGCGCACAACGGCGCCGTCTACCTCCAGAACCAGCTCGACACCCACCTCTACCTGAAGTCCCAGCTGGCCGGCTCCACCGACCAGCCCGACTACGGCAACACCGCGGACGCGGTCACCGCCGTCGCCGCGGCCGAGGGCGTCAAGGCCACGAAGGACTCGTACACCTGGCTGGAGAAGAACGCGAAGGGCTGGGCGTCGCAGACCGGCCCGGCCGCCTACGCCGAGCTGATCTTCGCCGCGCACGCCACCGGCAACGACCCCCGCGACTTCGGCGGGACGGACCTGGTGAGCGCCCTCAACAAGACGGGCCCGGAGCCCGCCTCCACCAAGTCATCGGACTCCGCCTCGGACTCGGACGAGAAGAAGGACGACGGCGGTGGCGCCAACTGGTGGATCATCGGCGTGATGTTCATCGCCGCCGTGGGCGCCGGTTTCCTGCTCAGCGGCCGCAAGAAGCAGCAGCCGTGACCGCGCGCAGGTCGGCCGGGCTCGGCGGGCTCGTCCTCGCACTGCTCGGCGCACTGCTCGCCCTGACCGTCGCCCCCGCGCAGGCGGCCGGGTACCGGTACTGGTCGTTCTGGGAGCGGGACTCCCACAACGCATGGACGTACGCGACGGCGGGCCCCTCGCAGGCCAAGCCGGAGGACGGGGACGTGCAGGGCTTCCGGTTCGCGGTGAGCGCGGACTCGAAGGACGCGAAGCAGCCGCGCGGCGCGGCGTCCTTCGGCGACATCTGCGCCGATACGCCCGCCAAGGACGGCAAGAAGCGCGTCGCGCTCGTCATCGACTCCGGCACGGCGGCCGACGCCCCGTCCGGCGAGACCCCGCCGAAGCCGCGCACCGCGTGCGCGCAGGTCGCCGAGGACGCGACGAGCGCCGACGCGCTCGCCGCCGTCGCGAAGCCGCTGCGCTACGACAGCAGCGCGATGCTGTGCGCGATCTCGGGCTACCCGAAGGCGGGCTGCGGCGAGCAGGTGTCCTCGTCGAAGGACCCGGACAAGGCGTCCAAGACGGAACAGCCCGCCGCGAAGGACTCCGGTTCGGACGGCGGCCCCTCCGTCGGCCTCATCGCGGGCATCGCCGTGGTCGTCGTGCTCGGCGTCGCGGCCGGCGTGCAGGCCCGACGCCGCCGCGGCTGACGCATGGCCGCCTCCCAGCTCCGCGCCCCTCGGGCCCACCGCTCCAACTCGCTGCACCCGGGCGCCTGGTGGATCTGGGCGCTCGGCCTCGGCACGGCCGCGTCCCGCACCACGAACCCGCTGCTGCTCGCGCTGCTGATCGGCGTCGCCGGGTACGTGGTGGCGGCGCGCCGCACCGAGGCGCCGTGGGCGCGTTCGTACGGGGCGTTCGTGAAGCTGGCGCTTGCCGTGCTCGGCATCCGCCTGGTCTTCGCGACGCTGCTGGGCTCGGCGATCCCGGGCACCCATCTCCTGTTCACGCTGCCCGAACTGCCGCTGCCGGACTGGGCGCAGGGGGTCCGGATCGGCGGCCCGGTCACCCTCGAAGGCCTCGTCTTCGCGCTCTACGACGGCCTGAAGCTGGCCACCCTCCTCATCTGCGTGGGCGCGGCGAACGCGCTCGCCTCCCCGTCCCGGCTGCTCAAGTCGCTGCCCGGCGCGCTGTACGAGGCAGGGGTCGCGGTCGTCGTGGCGATGACGTTCGCCCCGAACCTGGTCGCGGACGTCCGCAGGCTGCGGGCGGCGCGACGGCTTCGCGGCCGCCCGGACAGCGGTCTGCGCGGGCTGCTCCAGGTCGGCCTGCCGGTCCTGGAGGGCGCGCTGGAGCGCTCGGTCTCGCTGGCCGCCGCCATGGACGCGCGCGGCTACGGCCGCACCGCCGAGGTCCCACGCGCGGTCCGCCGCGCGACGGCCGCGCTCACCCTTGGCGGCCTGATCGGGGTGTGCGCGGGAACGTACGGACTGCTGGCGTCCGCCGGCTCCGGCTACGGACTTCCGGTGCTCCTTGCCGGGGTCGCCGCCGCGCTCGGCGGGCTGTGGCTCGGCGGCCGCCGCACGGTCCGCACCCGCTACCGGCCCGATGTGTGGGGCGTCCGGGCCTGGCTGGTCGCGGCGTCGGGGGCGACGGCCGCGGCGACGATGATCTGGGCCGGAACGCAGAACCCGGCGGCCCTGCAACCCCCCGTGGTCCCGCTCGCGGCGCCGGAACTGCCGCTGTGGCCCGCGTCCGGCATCCTGCTCGGCCTGCTCCCGGCCTTCCTCGCACCTGTTCCCGACAAGCCCGTTCCCGACAAGCCGACGGAGGCGTCGTCGTCATGATCCGCTTCGAGGACGTCTCCGTGACGTACGACGGCGCGCAGGCGCCCACGGTCCGCGGCATCCACCTCCACGTGCCCGAGGGCGAGTTGATGCTGCTCGCCGGCCCGTCGGGGGTCGGCAAGTCGACGCTCCTCGGTGCGGTGAGCGGGCTCGTGCCGCACTTCACCGGGGGCACGCTGGCCGGGCGGGTCACGGTGGCAGGCCGCGACACCCGTACGCACAAGCCGCGCGAACTCGCCGACGTCGTCGGCACGGTGGGCCAGGACCCGCTCGCGCACTTCGTGACGGACACGGTGGAGGACGAACTCGCCTACGGCATGGAGTCGTTGGGCCTGACGCCGCCGGTCATGCGCCGCCGCGTGGAGGAGGCCCTCGACCTCCTCGGCCTCGCGGACCTGCGCGACCGCCCGATCTCGACGCTCTCGGGCGGCCAGCAGCAACGCGTCGCGATCGGCTCCGTCCTCACCCCGCACCCCCAGGTCCTCGTCCTCGACGAACCGACGTCCGCCCTCGACCCGGCAGCGGCGGAGGAGGTCCTCTCGGTCCTGCAACGCCTGGTCCACGACCTGGGCACGACGGTCCTGATGGCCGAACACCGCCTGGAGCGCGTCATCCAGTACGCGGACCAGGTGGCACTGCTGCCGGCCCCGGGCGAGCCCCTCCAGGTGGGCACCCCGTCCGAGATCATGGCGATCTCCCCCGTGTACCCCCCGGTGGTAGGCCTGGGCCGGGTGGCGGGCTGGGACCCGCTGCCCCTGACAGTGAGAAATGCACGTAGGGCAGCGGGAGCTCTCAAGGAGCGGCTCCGACAAGGCCAGGTCCGGCAAAATCAAGCCCCTGCGGCGATTGAGCAGCGGGGCCCGGGGCAGCGCCCCGCGACCGCAACCCCTCTGGCCGCAACGAAAAACCTGGCCATACGCAGAGGCCGCATCGAAGCCCTCCGCCACATCAACCTCACGGTCACCCCCGGCGAGGTACTCGCCCTCATGGGCCGCAACGGCGCAGGAAAATCCACCCTCCTCTCCACCCTGGTCGGAATGATCAAGCCGACCTCCGGCACGGTCACGGTCGGCGGAGCCACCCCGCACAAGACCACCCCCCGCGACCTCATCCGCAAAGTCGGCCTCGTCCCCCAGGAACCCCGGGACCTGCTCTGCGCGGACACGGTGGCGGCCGAGTGCACCGCCGCGGACAAGGACGCGGGCGCCGCCCCCGGCACCTGCCGCGCCCTGCTCACCGACCTGCTCCCCGGAATCGCCGACGACACCCACCCCCGGGACCTCTCGGAGGGCCAGCGCCTCACGCTCGCGCTGGCCATCGTGCTGACGGCGGCCCCGCCGCTGCTGCTCCTCGACGAACCGACCCGCGGCCTCGACTACGCGGCGAAGTCCCGCCTCGTCGCGATCCTGCGCGACCTCGCGGCCGAGGGCCACGCCATCGTCATGGCGACGCACGACGTGGAACTGGCGGCGGAGCTGACCCACCGCGTGGCGATCCTCGCGGACGGCGAGATCGTGGCGGACGGCCCCACCCCCGACATCGTCACGTCGTCCCCGTCCTTCGCCCCGCAGGTCGCGAAGATCCTGGCGCCGCAGCGCTGGCTCACGGTCTCCGAGGTACGGGAGGCGCTGGCATGACGGCGGCCACGACGCCACCGGCCGCCACGGGCCGAGCGAACCCGGTACGCCTCGGCCCCCGCTCCATCGCCGCGCTGCTCCTGGTCAGCGCCGTGGGCGTGGTCGGCATCGGCTGGCCGCTGATCACCGGCCCGGGGTCCCAGGTGAACGCGCACGCGGCGGACGCACCGTGGCTGTTCGCGGCGCTGCTCGTGCTGCTGGTCGCCGTGGTCGCGGCGACGATCTCGGAGTCCGGGATGGGCCCCAAGGCGGTGGCGATGCTCGGCGTGCTGGCCGCCGCGGGCGCGGCGCTGCGGCCCATCGGCGCGGGGACGGCCGGCCTGGAGCCGATGTTCTTCCTGATGGTCCTGAGCGGGCGGGTCCTCGGTCCCGGCTTCGGCTTCGTCCTGGGGTCCCTCAGCATGTTCACCTCGGCGCTGCTGACCGGGGGCGTGGGGCCCTGGATGCCGTTCCAGATGCTGTCGATGGGCTGGTTCACGATGGGCGCGGGGCTGCTGCCGGGCGTCCGGTCGCTGCGCGGCCGGGCCGAACGCGTGATGCTCGCGGCCTACGGCTTCCTGGCGGCGTTCGCGTACGGAACGATCATGAATCTGGCGGGCTGGCCGTTCATGAACGCGCTGGCCTCGTCCGTGGCGTACCAGCCGGATGCCGCCCTGCACGAGAACCTGGCCCGCTTCCTCGCCTACTGCGCGGCCACCTCGCTCGGCTGGGACCTGGGGCGGGCCGCGCTCACCGTCGTCCTGACGCTGGTCGTCGGCGGCGCCGTGCTCAAGGCGCTGCGGCGGGCCACGCGGCGGGCCGCCTTCGAGGCCCAGGTCACATTCGACGACCCGCGGGCGTGAGGCCACCCACATGACCCACGTCACGTACTAAGCGGGACCGTAGTCCTGCGGCGCACCCGCCTTAGGCCACACAACGGACATTTAGCCCACACGCCACCACATCCGACTTTCCTTAGTAAACACCGACATTGCTTAAGCCCCCGGTGTTTGTTTCTGTGGAGCAACCGCAAGGCGCCAAGCCCTGCATCCCCCTGCCTCCCACGGAAGGTTCCGTTTTGACCGCCACGCTCCTGCGCCGCATCGCCACTCCGAAGAAGGCCATCGCCGGCGTCACCCTCGCCGCCGCCACGACCGGTTTCCTCTTCGCATCGGCTCCGGCCCAGGCCGCGTCGACGTCGGGTTCGGCGAAGGCCATCGCCCAGCAGAAGATCTCGAACTCGGCGGAGTTCAGCTGCTTCGACAAGATCGTGTCCCACGAGAGCGGCTGGAACCCGAACGCGACGAACGCGTCCACCGGTGCGTACGGCCTGGTCCAGGCGCTTCCGGCCAACAAGATGGCGTCGTCCGGCTCCGACTGGAAGACGAACCCCGAGACCCAGATCGACTGGGGCGTCAAGTACATGAACGACCGCTACGGCAGCGCCTGCGGCGCGTGGTCCCACTGGCAGTCCAACGGCTGGTACTGATCGCCTCCGGCGCTCAACCGGTCACATCCCCTGCGGCGCTTCCCATCAAGCCCCCGCGGCGATTGAGCGGTGGGGTCCGGGGCAAAGCCCCGAGTCGTCAACCCCGTGTGGGTTGCGGTCTCGGGGCTCCGCCCCGGACCCCGCTGCTCAATCGCCGCAGGGGCTTGATTTGCTGCACCGCTACAGCCGCTGGATGATCGTGCCGGTCGAGAGCGCGCCGCCCGCGCACATCGTGATCAGCGCGAACTCCTTGTCGCGGCGCTCCAGTTCATGCAGCGCCGACGTGATCAGCCGCGCCCCCGTCGCCCCGACGGGATGACCGAGGGCGATCGCGCCGCCGTTCACGTTGACCTTCTCCAGGTCCTGCTCGAAGACCTGCGCCCAGCTCAACACCACCGAAGCGAACGCCTCGTTGATCTCGACGACGTCGATGTCCTTCAAGGCCATCCCCGCCTTGCCGAGCACCGCCCGCGTCGCGTCGACCGGCCCGTCCAGGTGATAGTGCGGGTCCGCCCCCACCAGCGCCTGCGCCACGATCCGCGCCCTCGGCCTCAGCTTCAGCGCCCGCGCCATCCGCTTCGACGCCCACATGATCGCGGACGCCCCGTCGGAGATCTGCGAGGAGTTGCCCGCCGTGTGCACGGCCGTCGGCATCACCGGCTTGAGCTTCGCGAGGCCCTCCATGCTCGTGTCGCGCAGCCCCTCGTCACGGTCGACGAGCCGCCACATCCCCTGCCTCGCGGCCTGCTCCTCCTCCGTGGTGGGCACCTGCACCGCGAACGTCTCGCGTTTGAACCGCTCCTCGGCCCACGCGGTGGCGGCCCGCTCCTGGGATATGAGCCCGAGCGAGTCCACGTTCTCCCGGCTCAACTCCCGCCTGCGCGCGATGCGTTCGGCGGCCTCGAACTGGTTCGGAAGATCCACGTTCCACTCGTCCGGGAACGGCTTGCCGGGCCCGTGCTTCGACCCCGAGCCGAGCGGCACCCGTGACATCGCCTCGACGCCACAGCTGATCCCCACGTCGATGACGCCCGCCGCGATCATGTTGGCGGTCATGTGCGAGGCCTGCTGGGAGGAGCCGCACTGGCAGTCGACCGTCGTCGCGGCCGTTTCGTACGGCAGACCCATCGTGAGCCACGCCGTGCGCGCCGGGTTCATGGACTGCTCGCCCGCGTGCGTGACCGTGCCGCCCACGATCTGCTCGACGCAGTCCGGCTGGATGCCGGTGCGGCCGAGGAGTTCGCGATAGGTCTCGCCCAGCAGATAGGCGGGATGCAGATTGGCCAGCGCGCCGCCGCGCTTGCCGATCGGGGTGCGTACGGCTTCGACGATGACGGGCTCGGCTGCCATGACCTACGTCCTCTCCAGGATTCCCGGACCAGCGCGACCAGAACTGGACGAACCACACGACGGACCCCGTGCGCACGAAACTAGAACGCGTACCAGTTCTGCTTGCAGTCTCATCGCCCTTACCCCCGGTACGCAAGGGGCGTGCACGCACATCGCACCGAACCGACACGACCGGGGGCCTTGCTACTTCTAGAACCCGTTATTACCTTCACAGCCACAACTGACGGATCGTCAGACCACCACGGGAGTGACTCCATGCCGTGCCCCGCGCTGCCCGACGGGTTCGACTTCACCGATCCCGACCTCCTCCAACACCGCATACCGCACCCGGAGTTCGCCGAGCTCAGGCAGGCCGAACCGGTCCGCTGGATCGAGCAGGAACACGGCATCTCCGGCTTCGACGACTCCGGCTACTGGGCCGTGACCCGACACGCGGACGTCAAATACGTCTCCACTCACCCGGAGATCTACTCGTCCAACATCAATACCGCCGTGATCCGCTTCAACTCCTCGATCGAGCGCGACCAGATCGACGTACAGAAGATGATCATGCTCAACATGGACCCGCCCGAGCACACCCGGGTGCGCCAGATAGTGCAGCGCGGGTTCACGCCGCGCGCCATCCGGTCCCTGGAGGAGAAGCTCAGGAACCGCGCCCGCGACATCGTCGACGCGGCGGTCCAACAGGCGGGCCCAGACGGCGCGTTCGACTTCGTCACCAATGTCGCCGTCGAGCTGCCGCTGCAGGCCATCGCCGAGCTCATCGGCATCGAGCAGAAGGACCGCTCCAAGGTCTTCGACTGGTCCAACAAGATGGTCGCGTACGACGACCCGGAGTACGCGATCACCGAGGAGATCGGCGCCGAGGCCGCCATGGAGATCGTCGGCTACGCGATGAACCTCGCGGCCGACCGGAAGAAGTGCCCGGCCAAGGACATCGTGACGCAGCTGGTCGCGGCCGAGGACGAGGGCAACCTGTCCTCCGACGAGTTCGGCTTCTTCGTGATCCTGCTCGCCGTCGCCGGCAACGAGACGACCCGCAACGCCATCACCCACGGCATGCACGCCTTCCTCACCCACCCCGACCAGTGGGAGCTCTACAAGCGGGAGCGCCCGAGCACCACGGCCGAGGAGATCGTGCGCTGGGCGACCCCCGTCGTCTCCTTCCAGCGGACCGCCACGCAGGACACCGAGCTCGGCGGACAGAAGATCAAGGCGGGCGACCGGGTCGGCCTCTTCTACTCCTCCGCCAACCACGACCCCGAGGTCTTCGAGAACCCGGACACCTTCGACATCACCCGCGACCCGAACCCGCACCTCGGCTTCGGCGGCGGCGGCCCGCACTTCTGCCTCGGCAAGTCCCTGGCCATCCTGGAGATCGACCTGATCTTCAACGCCCTGGCCGACGCGGTCCCGGACCTGCGCTTGGCGGGCGACCCCCGCCGCCTGCGCGCGGCATGGCTGAACGGAGTGAAGGAGCTCCAGGTGGCAACCGCTTAGAGCCCCTGCGGCGATTGAGCAGCGGGGTCCGGGGCAGCGCCCCGCGACCGCAACACCGGCCCCGCCAAAGAGGCCCGCGGCCCCGACAACACATACGTAAGGCCAAACCCGACACCAACGACCACCGCACCCCCCACCGCGTCCAACACCCAATGGTTCCCCGTCGCCACGATCGCGGACACCGTGAACAGGGGGTGGAGAAGGCCGAGCGCCTTCATCCACCACCTCGGGGCGAGGGCCACGATCACGACGCCGCACCACAACGACCAGCCGAAGTGCAGCGACGGCATCGCCGCGTACTGGTTGGTGACCGCGGTCAGCGTCCCGTAGTCCGGCTGGGAGAAGTCCTGCACGCCGTGGACCGTGTCGATGAAGCCCAGCGTGGGCATCAGGCGCGGCGGCGCGAGCGGGTACAGCCAGAAGCCGACGAGGGCCAGAACCGTCGCGAAACCGAGGGAGGCGCGCGCCCACCGGTAGTCCGCGGGGCGGCGCGCGTAGAGGACCGCGAGGACGGTCAGCGGCACCACAAAGTGAAAGGACGTGTAGTAAAAATCGAAGAAATTGCGGAGCCATCCGACCGATACGACCGCATGGTTCGCCCAGTGCTCGATGTCGATGTGCAGGAACTTCTCCACTGAGTGCACCTGCGCCCCGTGCTCCTCGGCCCGCTCCCTGCCGCCCGCCGCGACGATCCTGACCTGCTGGTACGCGGAGTATCCGACGCGGATCAGGAGCAGTTCGAGCAGCAGGTTGGGACGGGCGAGCGCGCGCCGCCACACCGGCAGCAGCGGCACCCACTCCCAGCGCGCGGGGGCCGGCTCCGTATAAATGGTGGGCCGCACGGCGCCGAAGGCCGGATCCGCGCGCCGCAGGAAGGGGACGGCGCAGGCCGCCGCGAGCACGGCGACCAGCACGAGGTTGTCCCGCAGCGGCGCGAGCACCGGCAGCTTCGGCAGTATCGCGGAGGCCGGAAGCGTCATGACCAGGACCACGGCGACCGGCCACACCGCCCGGTCCGCGGTCTTGGACCCCACGCGGCCGACGACGGCGAGCAGCACCCACAGGAGCTGGTGCTGCCAGGTCGTCGGGGACACCGCGACCGCGACACAGCCGGTGATCGCGACGGCGAGCAGCAGCTGCCCGTCGCGCGCGTACGCGATGGAGCGGCGCAGGCCGAGCACGGCCACGGCGGCGCCGAGGGCCAGGAAGAGGGCGATCTCCAGCGGCCCCGAGAGGCCCGATCGCAGCAGCATGCCGTGCAGCGACTGGTTGGCGACGGCGGCCGGATCGGTGGCGAGCCCGGCGCCCGCCACATGATGCACCCAGTACGTCCACGAGTCCTGCGGCATGGCGAGCCAGGCGACGCCCGTGCCCGCGGCGAAGGCGGTCCCCGTCGCGACGGCGGCGCGTCCGCGGCCCGTGAACCAGAGGAGCGGGGCGAACAGCAGCACCGTCGGCTGGAGCGCGGCGGCGACGCCGATCAGCGCGCCGGACGCCACCTGCCCGCGTACCGCGAAGCAGCCGAGCAGCACGAGCAGGACCGGCAGGATGCTGGTCTGGCCGAGCGTGAACGCGTTGCGCACCGGCAGCGACAGCATGAGCAGGCTGATCGCGACGGGCGCCGCGAACTGCGCCGTACGCCGGGAGACGGGCCGCGGCAGGGCGTGCGCGGCGACCACGCCGAGCGCGACGACGAGTGCCAGCGAGCCGAACGTCCAGCCCCAGCCGAGCGCTTGCTCCGCCGCGCGCGCGAGCGGCTTGAGGACGAGCCCGGCGAACGGGGGCCCGGTGAACCGGTCGGGCGCGTCGTACAGCGAGCCGCTGACGTGCAGCACCCCTTCGGGGCCGATCCAGGTCTCCAGATCGGTGAGGCGCTCACCCGGAGGAGCGCTCAGCACCGCCACGAGTTGACGCGCGCCGAGCACGCCCGCGATCAGCCACAGGCCGGCGCGCAGCACGCCGAGCCGCCCCGTCACCGGATCCGTGGATCCCGGCGCCACTCCTCCGTGCTCCGCGTTCGCCACGCCTTTCGGACCTCCCGCTCAACTCGGCCGGTTCACCGACATACACCGCACTCCCGGTAAGACGCAGGCAACTGCTCCTTCACCTGTCTGTCCACCGGGATTTGACGGATAGGCAGTGTCTTCGGCCACTTTGTCCCGGCCTTCACACGTGCGGTTCCGCGACATAGATCACAAGAATTTGCATCAGCACCGTGTGAAGGCTTCGACGTTTTCCCAGGCCGGAGGGGGTTTCCTTACGGGGAGAAGTTAGCTGAACACTACCCGTTACGGGCGCGGGCGCCCCTATGGTCGATGCGTCGGCCGTTCCGCGTGAACGGCCGTTGCTCTTGTCCCCGACGAAAGGAAGGCGAAGGACCCGTGTCCAGCGCTACTTCCATCGCCCCCAGTACCGGCGGGTCCTTCGCCCCCACGAAGGACCGCACCTCATCCGAGCCCACCACCACCGACCCCGCGCTGGTCAAGCGCGCGGTCAAGGCGGCAGCCCTCGGCAACGCGATGGAGTGGTTCGACTTCGGCGTCTACGGCTACCTGACCGCGACGCTCGGACACGTCTTCTTCCCTGCGGCCTCGAGCACGGCACAGGTCCTTTCCACGCTCGGCACCTTCGCCGCCGCCTTCCTCGTGCGCCCCATCGGCGGCGCCTTCTTCGGCCCGCTCGGCGACCGCATCGGCCGCCAGCGCGTCCTCGCCATCACCATGATCATGATGTCGGCGGGCACCTTCGCGATCGGCCTGATCCCGTCGCACGGCGCCATCGGCATCTGGGCGCCGGTGCTGCTGATCGTGGCGCGCATGGTGCAGGGCTTCTCGGCCGGTGGTGAGTACGGCGGCGCGTGCACGTTCATCGCCGAGTACGCGCCGGACAAGCGCCGCGGCTTCTTCGGCTCGTTCCTGGAGCTCGGCACGAACGCCGGTTACGTCGCCGGTGCCGCGCTCGCGACGGTGCTCACGACGACGATGGCCACCGACGACCTCTACAGCTGGGGCTGGCGCATCCCGTTCCTGATCGCGGGCCCGATCGGCCTGGTCGGTCTCTACGTCCGGATGAAGCTCGAGGAGACCCCGGCGTTCAAGAAGCTGGCGGACGAGGCCGAGGCGAAGGAGAAATCCAACCCGAAGCCGAAGCTCAAGGAGATGTTCGTCGGCAACGCCAAGCCGATGTTCCTGTGCATCGCGCTGGTCCTGGTCTTCAACGTGACCGACTACATGCTGCTCTCCTACATGCCGACGTTCCTGAGCGAGGAACTGCACTACGACGCCACGCACGGCACGCTGATCCTCATCGGCGTCATGCTGCTGATGATGGTCGTGCAGCTCCCGATGGGCCTCGCCAACGACCGCTTCGGCCACCGCTGGGTGATCGGCATCGGCTGCGCCGGCTTCCTCGCGCTGTCCGTCCCTGCGATCCTGCTGATCCAGCAGGGCTCCACGTGGGCGATCGCGCTCGGCCTGGCCGCGCTCGGCCTGCTGCTCGTCTCCTTCACCTCGTCGATGCCCTCGACGCTGCCCGCGCTGTTCGACACGAAGGTCCGCTACGGCTCCCTGGCCGTCAGCTTCAACCTGTCCGTCTCGATCTTCGGTGGTACGACGCCGCTGGTCGTGGCCTCGCTCATCGCGGCCACGGGCAACCTGATGATCCCGGCGTACTACATGATGGCCGCGGCCGTCATCGGCGGTATCGCGGTGTGGCGCATGAAGGAGTCGGCGGGCAAGCCGCTGCCGGGCTCGCCGCCGGCGGTGTGACGCACACGTAGTCCTTGAAGAGGGCGGGTCCGGAGCGGTGAACATCGCTCAGGACCCGCCCTCTTTCGCGTTCCCCCTGCCTACGCTGACGGCCATGACGACTCAACCGGCACAGCCTGAGCCCGAGTCCGCGGCCGCCGTCGACGCCTACCTCGCAGACCTCCTCGCCCCCGCCGACGAGGCCCTGGCCGGGGCCCTCGCCGACAGCGAGGCGGCGGGGCTGCCCGGCATCAACGTCTCGGCCACCAACGGGAAGCTCCTGCACCTCATCGCCCGGATCCAGGGCGCCCGCCGGATCCTGGAGATCGGCACACTCGGCGGCTACAGCACGATCTGGCTGGCCCGCGCGCTGCCCGCCGACGGGGCGCTGATCACCCTGGAGTACAGCGACCGGCACGCCGAGGTGGCCCGCGCCAACATCGCCCGCGCGGGCCTGGACAAGGTGGTCGAGGTCCGGGTGGGCGCGGCGCTCGACTCGCTGCCGCGCCTCGCCGATGAGGGCGGCGACTTCGACCTCGTCTTCATCGACGCGGACAAGGTCAACAACCCGCACTACCTGGAGTGGGCGCTGCGGATGACGCATCCGGGCAGCGTGATCGTCGTCGACAACGTGGTGCGCGGCGGGCGCGTGACGAACGCCGACTCCACGGAGGGCGACGTCGTCGGCACCCGCGCCGCGCTCCAGCTCCTCGCGGACCATCCGAGGCTGGAGGCGACGGCGATCCAGACGGTGGGCGCCAAGGGGCACGACGGGTTCGCGCTGGCCTATGTGAGTTCGTGACAGAAGCCGACGTGCACGCTGCGCGGCCCGCTCCGGTCGGCCACCAGCACCTCGCCGGAGGAGCCGCGCGGCAGCGTCACCACCCCGCCGTACGCGACGGCTTGTCCCATCCCCTGCCGCCCCTGGCCCTGCGGACCGAACCGGACCCGTACCTCCGAGGCGGGGTCGTCCTGCGAGCCGCGCAGCCAGAACAGGACCCAGTCGCCCTCCGGGCCGCACCGGAACTCCAGGTGCACCCGCGACACGAACAGCCAGTCCTCGGGGATCACGAGCCGGCACACGCTCGCGTCGCGGCCGACCCGCAGGACGGATCCCGGCTCGCTGCGGGCCTCGGCCATGGCCATCGCGGCCGTCGCCCCCTCGTCGCCACCGGCCATGGTGGCCATGGTCAGTTCGAGCACAGCGCTACCCCCACCACCGTCGTGCCTTCGTGGCTCGCAGCCTAGAGCGCCTCGATCCGCTCTGGGACACTTGCTTCATGACCGAACGCAAACCGCCCGGAGTCAGCTTCGAGTCATTCGTCGACAAGCAGATCCGCGACGCGGAACGACGCGGCGACTTCTCCTCGCTGCCCGGCGCGGGCAAGCCACTCGAATCCTCGGCCGACTCCACGTACGACGAGAACTGGTGGATCAAGGGAAAGCTGGCCCGCGAGGGCTTCTCCGTCCTGCCGCCCTCGCTCGCGCTGCGCAAGGAGGCCGAGGACACCCTGGCGGCGCTGCCGAAGGCGCCGTCGGAACGGGTGGTGCGCGAGAGGCTCGCGGAGCTCAACGACAAGATCCGCGACATGATGTTCAAGCCGCCGCCGGGCCCGCCGCTCGGCCTGAAGCCGTACACGGCCGACGAGATCGAGGAGATCGTGCGGGAGTGGCGGCAGGCGCGGGAGTCACGGTCGGGGCGCGAGTCGGCCTGAGAGGTCGCTGAGGCACGATGGGCACATGAGCATCGTGAAGATCAACGCACTCACCGTCCCCGAAGAGCAGCGGGAAGTCCTCGAGAAGCGCTTCGGCGCGCGGGCCGGCGCCGTCGAGAGCTCGGACGGGTTCGAGTGGTTCGAGCTGCTGCGCCCCATCGAGGGCACCGACCAGTACCTCGTCTACACCCGCTGGCGCGACGAGGCCGCGTTCCAGGCCTGGATGGAGGGCCCCATGAAGGCCGCCCACCAGGGCCCGCAGACCGGCGACCGCCCCAAGCCGGCCGCGAGCGGCTCCACGGTGTGGTCCTTCGAGGTGGTCCAGCAGGCCGCCCCGAAACAGTAGCGCCTCCGGCGCCTCCAACCGGATCGGTCCGTGACGCCAACGCGGCGTCCCGGAGCCCGGAGCCCGCGGGGAGCACCGCCCACTTTCCCACCCACCCGCCCCCTCCGGGGGCTCCCGCCCCGGACGAGGCGGAGGTCAGCAGAAGCGGGTGGGCGGAAGGGCCGTCCCCGGAAGCGGCGCCAGAGCCCGGGAGCGAGACGGGCCCGCCAGGCACGGCCCGCCAGACACGCGGCGTCGACCGCCAAGCGCGCGGCACCCACTCACCACGAGGCCCGGCACCCGCCCGCCAAGCGCGCAGCTTCCGCCCATCACGGGCGTGGCACCCGCACGTCAGGCACCCCGCGGCGGTTCGCTGCGGGGTGCCTGACGGGGTGCTCAGGTCAGAGTTTCAGGAGCCGTTCCGTCGTCTCCCGGTAGTCCCGGAGGGCCAGGCGGAGGCGTTCCGTGTCCTCCGTCGAGCCCTGCCAGGTCGTGCGCAGGGTGCGGCGGTGGCTCGCGAGGGTTTCGGTGAGGCGGGCCGTCAGGTCCTCCAGGACGTGGTCGGCCTCCTCCACCGAGGCGCGCGGCTCGTCGACGAAGCCGGTGAGCGCGTGCCGCAGCCGGCCCTCGAGTTCCTCGCGCTCGCCCGTGGGGACGAGGTCGCCGCGTCGTTCGCGCACGGGGGTCCCGACAGCCCGCTCAGGACCCGGTGCCAAGCCGCCCCTCTTCTCGGCCTCGGTCGGCCGCTCCGGGTGCAACGCGACCCCCTCGTCGTCCGCGGCACGCCTCGTGGGAGCCGCCGACCTCTCCGGATCCACCGCGATCCCCTTGTCGACCCCGTCCGCCGCGGCACGCTCAATGTCTGTCATCGGGCTCAACTCCCCTTCGCCAGGCGCCCCTTGAACGCGCCGGGGCGCTTGTGTGTCGGCCGGTCGGTGGCGCGGGCGCGGGGCGTCGCGCGGTCCGGGCCGACCAGTTCGTCGAAGAGCGGCCGCGCCTCGACCATCGCCTCGCGCAGCTCCTCCGTCCCGGTCCCGCTCTCCTCCGCGCGGCCCGTGCGGGCATGCGCCGCGCGGTGCACACGCCGGTACCCGTGCACGTGCGCGCCGTGGTGGACGGAGAGCGCGTCGAGCTGCTCCTCGTAGTGGACGCCGTCCGGGAAGCCGCGCTCGTGCGCCAGGTCGGCGAGGAGCGTGTCGGCCTCGGCGACGGCGACGTCCGGGGACTCGACGAAGCGTTCCTGGGCGTCGGCCCAGCGCGCCAGGTACCGCTCGCGGACGACGGGGTCCAGCGGCTGCTCGCGCAGCGCACCGTGCCGCTTCACGCGCTCGGTCAGCTCCCGCTCCGCCGCCCTGGTGTCACCGTCGTGCCGCGCCACGGTCCGCTCGTACTCGGGCCCGAAGCGGCGCCGCAGGCCGCGCCCGCCGCGGGGCGCGGTCCGCGCGGCGAAGATCCCCGCCGCGACGACGACCACGACCCCCACCACGATCAGAGCGATGATCAAGCCTGTGGACATGACTGCCTTCCCTCAACTGTGGCTGTTCCACGCCGGGTTGCCCCGCCCGACGGCCTGAAACAGATCCGAACCGGCCACGCCGAATCCCAGTTGCGCCCAGCCACCCCACCGGCCTCACCATGTCCCATGAACACCACGTCCTGGACCGTCTCCCCCGAGCCGTACGACTCCCCCGCGGCTGCCGCGCTCTGGCGCGCGTACTACACGGAGATGAGCGACCGCTGGTATCTGCTGCACGAGGGGCGCCCGACGGACCCCGCCGAACTCGAGCGCGGGATCGCCGCCGAGTCCGGTTCCGAACTGACGCCTCCGCACGGCCAGTTGCTGCTCGCCCGGTACGCGGGCGAGCCCGCGGGGACGGCGGGCGTACGGATGGTGGACGCGGTCACGGCCGAGCTCACGCGCGTCTACGTGCGCGAGGAGCTGCGCGGCAAGGGCGGCGCCCCGCTCCTCGTGGCCGCGGCCGAGGACGCCGCCCGCGCGCTCGGCGCCGCCGCGATCCGCCTCGACACCCGCGGCGACCTGGTGGAGGCGCGGGCCCTGTACGCGCGGCTCGGTTACGCCGAGACCGCGCCGCACAACGCCGACACGTACGCCGAGCACTGGTTCAGGAAGGAGCTGGCGCCGCCCCGGACCTCGCGTGCGGCCGCTCCTCGTCCGAGCCGCACATCTCCGCGTTGAGGTCGGCGACCAGTTCGACGAGGTCGCGGGGGCGGTCCGGGCCCCACCAGTCGCCGAGCAGTTCGGCGAGGGACTCCTCGCGGGCCCGTCCGAGGCGTTCGGCGACCACGCGGCCCTCGTCGGTGAGGATCAGGTCGGGGCCCTCGCGCACGGCGAGGCGGCGCTCCTCGACCTGTCGGGCCGCGTCGAGGATCACGGGCAGCGGGATCGCCGTGTACTCGGCGAGGACGCCCGGCTCGGCCCACCCGTTGCGATGGGTGCGCAGGACGAGCCAGCTCGCGGCGGGCAGCAGGTCGTAGCCGGCCTTCGCGGTGATCTTCTCGTACACCTCGCGGCGCCCCTCCCGGCTGCCGAGCGTGGACAGGGCGCGCACCGCCTCGTCGTACGAGGAGCGCTCGACGGGGTTGCTGGCGAGCGTCTCGGTGACGTCGGGCGCGGTGACCGAGCCGCGCAGCGGGTCCTCGTGCAGCAGCAGCGCGAGCGCGAAGGCGAGCAGCGTGACCGGGACCGCGTACAGGAAGACGTCCGTGATGGACGTGGAGTAGGCGTGGATCACGGGTGCCCGCACGTCCGGCGGGAGAGCGGCGATGCCGCGCGGGTCGGCGCCGAGCGAGTCAGGGGTGACACCCGGTGGCAGCTGCCGTCCGGTGAGGGCGTCGCCGAGCCTGCTCGCGAGCTGGTTCGCGAAGATCGTGCCGAAGATCGCCACGCCGAACGACGCGCCGATGGACCGGAAGAACGTGGCGCCCGATGTGGCCACGCCCAGGTCCTCGTACGGGACGGCGTTCTGCACGATCAGGACCAGGACCTGCATGACGAGGCCGAGGCCCGCGCCGAAGACGAAGAAGTACAGGCTCATGACGCCGGTGGCCGTGTGCTCGTCCATGTTGTGCAGGAGCAGCAGCCCGATCATGGTGATGGCCGTGCCGGCGACCGGGAAGATCTTCCAGCGTCCGGTGCGGCTGACGACCTGCCCGGACAGCGTGGTCGACAGCAGGATGCCGAAGACCATCGGCAGCATGTGCACACCGGACATGGTGGGCGTGACGCCCTGGACGACCTGCAGGAACGTCGGCAGGTACGTCATCGCGCCGAACATCGCGAAGCCGATGACGAAGCTGATGACCGCCGACAAGGTGAAGGTGCGGACCCGGAACAGGCGCATCGGCAGGACCGGCTCCGCCGCCCTGAACTCGACGAACACGAAGGCGACTCCGAGGACGACGCCGAGGATCGCGAGACCGATGATCTGCGGGGATCCCCACGCCCACGTGGTGCCGCCGAGCGAGGCGACCAGGACGAGGCAGGTGGCGACGGAGGCGACGAGGAACGTGCCGAGGTAGTCGATGCGGTGCTTGCGGGAGCGGACCGGGATGTGCAGGGCCGCGGCGATCACGAGGAGCGCGACGACGCCGATCGGCAGGTTGACGTAGAAGACCCAGCGCCAGCTGAGGTGCTCGGTGAACAGGCCGCCGAGCAGTGGCCCGAGGACGCTCGTCGCGCCGAAGACGGCGCCGAACAGGCCCTGGTACTTGCCGCGTTCACGCGGCGAGACGATGTCGCCGACGATCGCCATGGACAGCACCATCAGGCCGCCGCCGCCGAGTCCCTGCAGGGCCCGGAAGCCGATCAACTGCCCCATGTCCTGCGCGAGTCCGCACAGTGCGGAGCCCACCAGGAAGATGACGATGGCGAGTTGGAAGAGCTTCTTGCGTCCGTACTGGTCGCCGAGTTTCCCCCACAGCGGGGTCGCCGCCGTCGCGGCGAGCATGTACGCGGTGACGACCCAGGACAGATGTTCAAGGCCGCCCAGGTCGCTGACGATCGTCGGCAGCGCGGTCGACACGATCGTCTGGTCGAGCGAGGCCAGCAGCATGCCGAGCAGCAGCGCGCCGATCGACACGAGGACACCGCCCGACTTGGCGTTCTCCCTGGGCGCGGCGGGCGCTCCACGACCGCCGTCCCCGGGCCCCACGGCGTCGACGTCCTGGCTGCTCATGTGGCCACCTCCGAAGCCGGCCCGGCGCGGACGGAGCCGGGTGCTTGGTACTTCCCATCCTGGTAGGTGTGACCAGGTTTGGCCTGTTGAGTCATGCGGCGCACGAAGTTTTTCGCCACGACTGCCGGTCACGGTGTGCACACGGGTGCCGACGAGCGTTTATGGGACCGGCGCTGCGGCCGGGGCCCGGGGGTCTGCATAATGCGCTTCAGCGACCGGGCGGGGGGCCCGGGCGCCCGGCAGGGGGGTAGCGAGCAGTGAGCGATGAACGCCGTACGTGTCCGGAGTGCGGGGCCGCGGAGGGGGCGGACGGGGCGCCGTCCTGCGCCTGCGACCCGGAAGCCTTCGCTCCGCTCCGTGTCCGCCCCTACGTCTCGCTCTCGGAGCCGTCCCAGCCGACGCCACCACGGCCCGCCGACCCGTACGCGTATCCGCCACCGCCTCCGCACACGGCGGACGACGACGCCGACGACGGGCGCGCACCGGACGAGCCGCCCCGGCACGGCCGGATGCTGCTGCTCTCCGCGGTCACGGGCGTGCTGAGCGTGGCGACGCTGGTGACGGTGCTGATCACGTCCCCGGGCGACGACGGGGCGTCCGCATCGGACAACACGGCGGCGACGGCGACAGCGGTGCCGTCCGCCCCGTCCCGCACGGCGTCCCCCACGAGGAGCTCCGCGTCCCCGTCGCCGAAGACCTCACCGTCCGCGACGGCCACACCGACGCCCTCGCGTACGGTCACGACGTCGCCCGCACCGACCTCGAAGAAGCCCGACACGGACGCCAAGAAGCGCGACCGGAGCCCGTCCCCTTCGGCCTCCCGCACGACGTCGTCGGCGCCGGACGACGACGCGACCCTGCGCAGGGGCGACAGCGGCCGCGAGGTCGTCGAACTCCAGTGGCGCCTCAAGCAGTTGAACCTCTACGTCGGCGAGATCACCGGCGACTTCGACAGCCCCACGGAATCCGCACTCAGCACCTACCAACTCTCCCGCGGCATCAGGGACGACGAGCGCGGCGAATACGGCCCGGCAACGCGAACGGCCTTGGAACGGGAGACGGGCGGCAAACGGAGCCGCCGGCATTAGGGGCGCGGGGAACTGCGCGCCCAACCACGACAGGGCGCAATCCGCGACGCCCCAGAACCTCTGTGCCCCAGGGCAAAAAACGTCACCCCACGTGCAGCGCAACCTCACCATCGGCCAAAACCTCAACGCGTACGACCGAAAGATCCGGAACACATACGGTCGCCCCGTGCGCGAGGGCACGCGGCCCAACCCCCACAACCCGCATCCCCGCGGAGCGCCCCGCCGAGATCCCCGCCCCCGAGTCCTCGAACACCACACAGTCCGCCGGATCGACCCCCAGCTCGGCGGCGCCCTTCAGGAACCCCTCGGGATCGGGCTTGCTGGCCCCCACGTTCTCCGCGGTCACCCGCACCGCCGGGTACGCGAGCCCCGCCGCCCCCATCCGCGCCGTCGAGAGCGCGAGGTCGGCCGAGGTGACGAGGGCGTACGGAACACCACTGGCCGCGACCGCGTCGAGGAAGCGGGCCGCGCCGGGGATCTCGACGACGCCCTCCACGTCGACGGTCTCCTCGGCGAGCATGCGCGCGTTGTCCGCGTAGTTCTCCGCCATCGGCCGCTCGGGGAGCAGTTCGGCGAGCGTGGCGTGGGCCTGGCGGCCGTGCGCGACCGAGAGGACGTGCTCGGCGTCGAATCCGTGGGCGGCGGCCCAGCGGCGCCAGATCCGCTCGACGACGGCGTCGGAGTTGACGAGCGTGCCGTCCATGTCGAGGAGGAGTGCGCGCGCCTTGAGAACAGTGGGCACCGTGGGCGAGGCCGTCATCGGCGGGCTCCAGACCTGTGGAGGCGTGAGAAGGACAAGGCGGCCCCGCCCGCTGGTCAGGGTTGAACGGGCGGGTGCCACTTTGTTTCTCCACGATACAAAAACTCCCCCGAAGATCGCCACCCGGCCCCCACGCACCACGCCGCGCCCCTCGTCGCCGCTGCTCAGCGCGTCGTCGGCGGCGACGAGGGGAACGTCTTCGTGTACGGGTTCGGCAGCCCCGGCGGCGCGACCAGCGCGACCTGCGGCGCTCCCGGCTGCGGCACCGGCGGGGTCATCTGCGCCTTCGGGACCCGCGGTGGCCCGGTCTGCTCGGCGAGGGCCTGGTCCATGTTGACGAGACCCGTCTTCTCCAAGACCTCCATGTGGTCGCGCACCACATCGTTGGCCTCGTTCGCCAGCCGCCGTATCTCGGAGTTCTGCGTCGTGGCCCGGATGTTGCTGATGGCAGGGAAGATCTGCCCGTGCGTCACACGCATGATGTTCGACGCCGTGGAGTCGAACTCGGTGCCGCGCTTGGACTCCACGGTCGCCACGAACTGCTGCTGCTGCGCCGTGGGTTGATTGGGCAGCGTGATGCCGAGGTCCTGGGAGATCTTGCGGCAGCTGGCGTCCAGCAGGGAGTGCCCGACGACGAGGTGCTGCCCCGCCGTCTTCATCTCCGGCGTCGTCCCCCGCTTCAGAACCTCCTGACCCAGGGGGAACTCCCACAGGCCCGCCGATCTGACCTTGACCACGAAGTCCCGGTCGGCCTCGGTGAGCGGACCCCAGCGGGTACTGGCAACGACGCGTGTCTGCGTCGTGGTCGTGTTCTGCACGCCGAGCATGGCCGGATAGGCCAGGGCCGAGACGGTCACGATCAACGCGCCGATCACGAAGAGGTTTCCGGCCGTGGAGCGCGAGAGTCGCATGGTGCCTCCAGTCACGAACGAGGGTCACCGGAGAGTACGGACGCGGACCCCGCACCGATCAGCGCTCGACGAAAATCCCCTCGTTCTTTTTCACGCCCACCCCCAGCCAACTCCCGTTTCGCCGGGCCCACTTGTGATCGACCGCCCGGCCCGCCACCATATTGACGCGACCCTGCCACACGCAGCGCCCCACCGCACACAGCACCGGCAGGGCCCCGTAACTCCACCCCACCTCAAGGGAGTTCACATGCGCCGCACCTCACGCTCGCACCGCGCCCGCCGGTTCTACGCGCGTCGAATATCGGTCGCCGGAGCCGCCGTCGGCACCACCGCCCTCGCCCTGCTGCTCACCACCCCGTCCGCGCAGGCCTCACCGCCCACCCCGATCAGCGCGGCCACCGCCCGTACCTACCTCGGCGAGCTGACCGAGAAGGCGGAAGGTTCCTCCGACGGCTACAGCCGCGACAAGTTCCCGCACTGGATCACCCAGTCCGGCGCGTGCAACACCCGCGAGGAAGTCCTCAAGCGCGACGGCAAGGACGTCCAGACCGGCTCCGACTGCGCGGCCACGTCCGGGAGTTGGTACTCGGAGTACGACGGCGAGACCTGGACGGCCTCCTCCGACGTCGACATCGACCACGTCGTCCCGCTGTCCGAGGCATGGAAGTCGGGCGCGAGTGCCTGGACCAACGACGAACGCCAGGGCTTCGCCAACGACCTCACGCGCCCGCAGCTCATCGCCGTCACCGACAACGTCAACCAGTCCAAGGGCGACCAGGACCCGGCCGAGTGGATGCCCTCGCGCTCCGCGTACACCTGCACGTATCTGCGGATGTGGGTCCAGGTGAAGCACCACTACGCGCTCAGCGTCGACCCGGCGGAGAAGTCGGCGATCCAGTCGGGGCTCAGCGGCTGCTGAGGGCTCCGGCCAGGTCGTTTCGTTATCGCCGGAACCGTCCCGCCCGCCTCCGACGTTCCGTACCGTACGGGGCCGGAACGTCGGGGACACGAGTGGAGGCGATCACGTGGCGAGGCTGCGCCTTGGACCACTGCTGCGGTACGTGGACGAGGAGACGGCGACGGTGTGGGTCGAGGCGAGCCGGCCCTGCGTCGCCGAGGTGCGCTGCGCGGACGGCGCGTCGGGCAGCGCACCCACGTTCCAGGTCGACGGGCACCACTACGCGCTGGTCCCGGTCACCGGGCTCACGCCCGGCACGGAGACCGCGTACGAGGTGATCCTCGACGGCGGCGGGGTCTGGCCGCTGCCCGACTCCCCGTTCCCGGCCAGCACCATCCGCACCCCTGCGTACGACGCGGACACCCCGGTCCGCGTCACGTTCGGCTCCTGCCGCTGGGCGGCGCCACCGGCCGACGAGCACGACCCGGTCGGCCCCGACGCCCTCGACACCCTGGCCGCCCGCATCGCCGCGGACCCCGACGGCGAGCGCCCCGACGTCCTCGTCCTCCTCGGCGACCAGGTCTACGCGGACGAGACCTCCCCGGCGACGCAGCAGTGGCTCGCCCGCCGCCGCGACCTCTCGGACCCGCCCGGCACGGAGGTCGCGGACTATCAGGAGTACACGCACCTCTACTACGAGTCGTGGCTGGACCCGGAGGTCCGCTGGCTGCTCTCGACGGTCCCCAGCGCGATGATCTTCGACGACCACGACCTGATCGACGACTGGAACACCAGCGCCGCCTGGCTCGCGGACATGCGCAAGGTGCCCTGGTGGCGCGAACGCCTGCTGAGCGGCCTGATGTCGTACTGGGTGCACCAGCACATCGGCAATCTCTCGCCCGCCGCCCTCGCGACCGACCCGGTGTACGCGGCGGTACGCGCGACCCCCGACGGGACGGACGCCCTCCGGGAGTTCGCGGCCCGCGCGGACGCCGATCCCGCCTCGGTCCGCTGGAGCTACCGCCGCGACTTCGGCCGCGTACGCCTTCTGATGGTGGACACGCGTGCGGCCCGCGTCCTGGACGAACGGCACCGCTCGATGCTGGCCCCCAGCGAGTCGAAGTGGCTGCGCGAACAGGCCCTGGCCGACCACGGCACCTACGACCACCTCCTCATCGGCACGTCGCTGCCCTGGCTGCTCCCCCACCTCATCCACGACGCGGAGGGGTGGAACGCGGCGCTGTGCCGGGGCGAGCGCGGTCCGCGCTGGGCGCGCTTCGGGGAAGACCTCCGACGGCGGGCGGACCTGGAGCACTGGGCGGCGTTCCCGGCGTCGTTCGCGGCGCTCGCCGACCTGGTCGCGGAGGCGGGCTCGGGTTCCTCCGCACCGGCGACCATCTCGGTCCTCTCCGGCGACGTCCACCACGCGTACGTCGCCGAACCGAGCTGGCCCGCGGGCGCGGAGGCACCGAGCGCCCGCGTCCTGCAGCTCACCTGCTCCCCGGTCCACAACTCCGTCCCGGCCTCCATACGCGTCGGCTTCCGCTTCGGCTGGAGCCGGTTCGGCCGGGTCCTCGGCCGCCGCTTCGCCCGCCACGCACGCGCGGGCACACCCCACATCACCTGGACCCGCACGGGCGGCCCCTGGTTCGGCAACCAACTGATGACCCTGACCCTGCGCGCCCGCACAGCAACCCTGTCCCTGGACCAGGCAACCGCATCCCACGGCCTGACCCGCGCGGACGAACGCCGACTGACCTAGCGCACATCAAGCCCCTGCGGCGATTGAGCAGCGGGGCCCGGGGCAGAGCCCCGCGACGTCGGGCGATCGAGGCGCGAGGGTCCGGTCCGGCAAATCAAGCCCCGCCGGCGATTGAGGCGCGGGGCCCGGGGCAGAGCCCCGCGACGTCGGGCGATCGAGGCGCGAAGGTCCGGCCCGGCAAATCAAGCCCCGCCGGCGATTGAGGCGCGGGGCCCGGGGCAGAGCCCCACGACGTGGGAGGACGCTCCCAGTACCCACCGCGCGACCGAGACCGGGTGACCCCGCCCACACCCCCACCCATCCCCGAAGGGAACCGGCATGATGACCCCGTCCCCCACTTCCCCGCAGCCCCACATGCCACGGGAGTCACACCTTGCCCGTCCCCCACCCCGAGCCCACCCTCGCCGTCGTCGGCGCGGGCCCACGCGGCACCAGCGTCCTGGAACGCCTCACCGCGTCGGCGGACGAGCTCCTGCCGCCCGGCATCCGGCTCACGGTCCACCTGATCGACCCGCACCCGCCGGGCGCGGGCGCGGTCTGGCGCACGGACCAGGCGCCGGAACTCCTCATGAACACGGTCGCCTCACAGGTCACCCTGTTCACCGACGACAGCGTCGACTGCTCGGGCCCGATCCGCCCAGGCCCGAGCCTGCACGAGTGGGCCGGGCGGCACGACGTACCGGTGGACCCCGACGCGTACCCGACCCGCACCCAGTACGGGCGCTACCTGCGCTGGGTGTACGCGGAGACGGTGGCCGCGGCGCCCGCGTCCGTCGAGGTCGTCGCGCACGCCACCCGCGCCGTCCGCCTCGACGACGCCGAGGACGGCCGGCAGACCCTCACCCTCGCCGACGGCCGCCGCCTCACCGGCCTGCACGCGGTCGTCCTCACCCAGGGCCACCTGCCCGCCGTCCCCGCCCCGGCCGAGCGCGACCTCACCGAGTACGCCCGGCGGCACGGCCTGCGCCACCTGCCGCCCGCCAACCCGGCCGACCTCGACCTGAGGTGCATCGCCCCCGGCGAACCGGTGCTGCTGCGCGGCCTCGGCCTCAACTTCTTCGACCACATGGCGCTCTTGACGGAGGGCCGCGGCGGCCGCCACATACGCACGGCGGACGGCGGCCTGCGCTACATACCCTCGGGCAACGAGCCCCGCCTGTACGCCGGTTCGCGCCGCGGCATCCCGCACCAGGCACGCGGCGACAACGCCAAGGGCGCGTACGGCCGCCACCAACCCGCCGTACTCACACCGGAGTCGATATCCGGATTCCGCAAACGCGCCGACTCCGGCAACGCCCCCGACTTCCTCGCCGACATCTGGCCGCTGGTCGCGAAGGAGGTCGAAACGGTCTACTACGAAACTCTGCTCAAGACCACCGAGGGCCGCCCCCGCACCCACGAGGCCTTCCGCGAACACTTCCTCCCCACACCCCACCGCTCCCCTCAAGAGGCCACCGTCCTCCGCGAGTTCGGAATCCCCGAACACCAACTGTGGTCCTGGGACCGCGTCTCCCGCCCCGCCTCCGGCCGCACGTACACCTCTCCCGCCACATGGCGCGCCTGGCTTCTCGGCCATCTTCGCGAGGACGCCGCCCACGCCGCGCTCGGCAACGTCGACGGACCCGTGAAAGCCGCCCTCGACGTGCTGCGCGACCTCCGCAACGAACTGCGGCTCGTCGTCGACCACGGCGGCCTGACCGGACCCTCGCGCCGCGACCACCTCGACCGCTGGTACACCCCGCTCAACGCGTTCCTTTCGATCGGTCCGCCCCGGCGTCGTATCGAGGAACTGACCGCGCTGATCGAGGCCGGCGCCCTGACCGTGGTGGGTCCGCGCATGGAGGTGGCGGCACGGGACGGCCGTTTCGTCGCGCACTCACCCGATGTGCCCGGTTCGACCGTGAGGGTCACCACACTCGTCGAGGCCCGACTGCCCGAGCCCGACCTCCGCAGGACCGCCGACGACCTGCTCGAACAGCTCCTGAAGACCGGCGCCGCCCGCCCGCACGCGGTCGAGGGGCACGAGACCGGGGGCCTCGACGTGACGCCCCGTCCGTACCGCCTGATCGACCGTCAAGGACGCGCGCACGCACGGCGGTTCGCCTTCGGAGTGCCGACCGAGGGGGTGCACTGGGTGACCGCCGCCGGGGCCCGCCCGGGCGTCGACTCGGTCACCCTCTCCGACGCCGACGCGGTGGCCCGAGCGGCCCTGAACGCCACTGGTACAGCGGCCGAAGCGGAGGCCGATCATGGCCGGATGTTGAACTTGCAAGCACTAGTTAGGTTCCCCTAATCTGTGGCGCCCCACACCGGTGGCGGCAGCGGCGACGAAGGCGCTCCGTGCGCCGGATTTCTCGGTTACGTCCCCACCGACCGAAGGAGCCCCACCATGACTGGACGTCTGAACAGCGCCCAGCCCTACGCTCTCGGCCTCTTCCGCATCGTCATAGGCCTGCTCTTCACCTGCCACGGCGCCTCCTCGCTCTTCGGCGTCCTCGGTGGCGCGATGGGCAACGGCGGCACCGTCCCGACCGGCACCTGGCCCGGCTGGTACGCGGCCGTGATCCAGCTCGTCGGCGGCGGCCTCGTGCTGCTCGGCCTCGGCACCCGCTTCGCCGCCTTCGTCGCGTCCGGCTCGATGGCCTACGCGTACTTCAAGGTCCACCAGCCCGAGGCGCTGTGGCCGCTCCAGAACGGCGGCGAGGCCTCCGTGCTGTTCTGCTGGGCGATGCTGCTGCTCGTCTTCACCGGCTCCGGCGCGCTCGGCCTCGACCGCCTCTTCGCCGGACGCGGCGAGCGCGTCGAGGACAAGGACACGGCCCCGGCCGGCGAGGCCGTCCCGGCCTGACACCGCGCGCGTACGACGACGGCGGCCCGCTCCCCACGTGCACGCGTGGAGGGCGGGCCGTCGTCGTACGCGCAACCTCAGGAGGCGGGACCTCAGGAGACCGAGGCGAACGGCACCGTGAAGCACGCCACCCGCTCCCCCGACGAGCCCGGCTTGTCGTGGATCACGACGGAGCCCGCGCCGCCCGGCCGCAGCCCCCACTTCTTGTGGACCTGCGCCCCGCCGTCGCCGTCCGCGTCGGCGGTGAAGTCGAGCCAGAGCTCGTTCTCCTCGGTCACCCGCTTCGGGTCCACCACGTTCTGGTAGTGCCCGCCCGCCGCCTCGGGGTCGGCGCCGCACGGCTTCTGGTGGACGTGCGCGCCGTACTCGTGGCCCGGCACGAGCCCTCTCACCCGCAGGCTCACCGTCATGCCCGAATCGGTGCCGTGCTGCGCCACCTGGATCGCCGACGCCGGCGGCACGAGGGCCTTGTCGTACGTGAGCGCCGAGGACGCGACGAACGCGTCGGGCGGCGAGAAGTGCCCCGCCGCCCGCACCCAGTAACTCATCGTCGCGCTCGCGGTGCCGCTGGTCACCGCCAGTACGGACGCCACGAGGGCACCTGTCACGATTTTCGCCTTCATTTCCGCTTCCTCCGATCACTCAGGGTCACCAGACCCGTCCTCATACTGGCTTTTTGGTACGGGACGTGACCGACCCATCACGGCAGGAACACGCGGGAACGTGAGATCCGGAACAACTGTGCCCCTTTCGCCACTTCAGCCACTTCCGAGGCGTACGCTGTACAGCTGTCATGTCAGCCGCTCCTGTCGGGAGGGAACGGCCGGAAAGCACCGGAACGGTCCGTACGGGAGTAGGCGAACAGTGCTGCAGAACGTCCTGGGGTCACTGACCGACAGCTCGTGGATCTACGCGATCGTGGGACTCTCCGTCGTCTTCGACGTGTTCGTGCCGGTGCTGCCCAGCGGCTTCCTCGTGATCGCCGCGGCCACCGCGACCGCGGGCGGCGCGGCCGCCACCGGCGGCGTGCCGCACCCCGACCTCCCGGACCTGCTGGCCCTCACGCTCTGCGCCGCGACGGCCTCCGTCCTGGGCGACCTGGTCGCCTACCGGATCGCCTGGCGCGGCGGCGAGCGCCTGGACCGTGCCCTCGCCCGCTCCCGGCGCCTGAGCACCGCGCAGGAACGTCTCGGCGGGGCGCTCGCGCGCTCCAGCGGCGGGCTGCTCGTGATCATCGCGCGGTTCGCGCCCGCGGGCCGCTCGGTCGTCTCCTTCGCGGCCGGCACGGCGCACCGCCGGGTCCGCGAGTTCCTGCCGTGGTCGGCGGCCGCGGGCGTGGCCTGGGCCGCGTACAGCGTGGCGCTCGGCTATTTCGGCGCGCAGTGGCTGGGCGCGAGCTGGCTCTCCACCATCGTCTCGGTCCTCGCCCTGGTGGGCGCGGGCGCGGTGGCGGCGTACGTGATGCGCAGGCCGGTTCCGGCGGCTCAGGAGGCCTGAGCGGACTCCGGGGACTTCTTCGGCTGCGCGGCCCCGCGCACCTCGAGGCCGTCGAGCAGCTCGGCGGTCGCGCGGGCGACGTCGTCCACCGCCCGTTCGAACACCTCGCGATTGTGCGCGGCCGGCGCCCTGAAGCCGGACACCTTCCGCACGTACTGCAGGGCGGCGGCCCTGATCTCGTCCTCGGTGGCCTCCTCGGGGAGCGCGGGCGGGCGAAGGGTCTTGATGCTGCGGCACATGCCTCCAGTCTGCCGCCACGGGGCGCTCCCCACCCGGCGATCGACCACACGTTCGCGTGAACCACCCGTCGAAGTGGCCGAAGTTGCTCGCACCCCGAATTCGAACAGACGTACCATTGGCGGGTGGCAGCGATCGATGATTCCGACTTCGACTTTCCCGGCGACCTCCTCGCCGGCCAGGCAGAGCTGCATCAGATCAGGGCCGAGCTCCTGGCCCTGCTCAAGCGGCTCCCCTGGTCGGTCGAGCCCCACGACGCCGTCATGGACACGCAGGGCTGGCGCAAGATGGAGCGCGCGGCCTCGCCCGGCTGGAGCGAGGACGATCAGGCGGAGGTCGAGAAACTTCGCAGGCGCGAGCTGGAACTGGCCGTCTTCGTGACGTGCCACCGGTACTGGTCCGAGCTGACGGGCAGCGACGCGGTGCGGGCCCGCGCACGCCTCAAGCACGTGCACGACGAGCCCGAGCCCGAACACGGGCAGTCCGATCCGGAGGGCTCCGGCAACGGCGAAGGCCCCCCGGCCTGATCGCCGGAGGGCCTTCCATCACGGTGGGCGCGGACGGTTTCGAACCGCCGACATTCTGCTTGTAAGGCAGACGCTCTACCCCTGAGCTACGCGCCCGTGATCCCGGCGCGCGGCCAGGACGAGTCGACAGCCTACCTTGCCGATGCCCATGGTCGGCAATCAGGTAATCCCCGGCGAATCTCCGGCGAAAGTCACCCGCCGAACCGCGAACTAATGGACCCGTGTGTTCGTCATTAACCGATGGGAGAATGGACCGGGCAGGGCTGATGACGGCACGGACAGCGCGGGAGAGGTTAGTGACGGCGACGACGACCACGAGGAACCCGCGTCAGTCGCCCGCCCCCGGTACCCGGCGCCCCGAACCGACCTTCGGACGCGCCCTCAAGGACACCCTGACGCTCGTCGGCCTCCCGCTCCCCCTCCTGACGGCGACGCTCGCCGGCGCGTTCAACGCCGGAGGCACCCGGCGGTGGTTCGGGGGCCGCGCCGAATCGCAGCGCGCCCAGGCGCAGGCCGCCAAGGACGACGCGGCCGCAGCCTTCTACGAGCTGGACACCGCCCAGCGGGACCTGCGCATCTCGATAGAGACGATCACCGCGGTCGACGACTCGCCGGCGGCCCGCCGCGCCGTCGACGAGTTCGCGGGCCTCGGCCGCCGGATCGACGAGGTCAGCGGGCAGTACATCACCGCCGTCGACGCCACCGACCTGGACCGGGACGACCTGGAGGCCGCCGCCGCCTCCCGCGCGCACAGCGAACTGACGCAGGCGAAGCAGCAGTTGACGCAGGTCAAGCAGGACCTGGACCGCTTCGCGCAGGGCATCGGACCGCTGCTCGGCAAGGCGGAGACACAGCTGGCGCGGGTCGCCCCGTCCGTGGAGCGCGCCCGGCAGTCCCTGCTCGCGGCGACGACCGCGCTGGACTCCGTACGGCAGGCGCGGCTGAAGGCCGACGACCTGGCGGCGCGGCTCGCCGCCCTCGGCCCCGAGCTGACCAGGCTCAACCAGGGGGCGGGGCAGCACGGCGTGCCGGAGACCCTGGAGCGCGCTGAGCGGGTCGCGCGGGACGCCGAGTCCGTGCGGGCCGAGGCCGAGCGACTGCCCGAGCGGGCGGCCGAGATCGACCGCAGGCTCGTCTCCCTGCGGACCCGCGCCCAGGCGCTGCAGACGCGGGCGGGGCAGGTCGAGCCGGTGCTCAGCGAGCTGCGGCGCCGGTTCACTGCGGCGTGCTGGCAGGACCTGCAGACCGTGCCGGACACGGCCGCGGAGAACGTGCGGCAGGCCGAGTCCAAGCTCGCCGAGGCGCGCTCGGCCCGCGAAAGCCAGGACTGGCCGAACGCGACGGCGCTGCTGTCCACCGTGCGCGCGCTGCTGAACGCGACGGACGAGTCGGTGTCCGCCGCCTCCGACCGCCTGCAGCGGCTGAACGCGGTGTCGAAGGACCCCCGCGCGGAGATCGACCGCACCCGGTTCGCGATCCGGGACGCCCAGCGCCTCGCCATGGCGGGCCGCTCCACGCCCGACCCGCGGCACGCCCGCCCCCTCGACGAGTCGGTGGCCCGCCTCGACCGCGCCGTCGCGGGCCTGGAGGGGCGCCACCCCGACTACTGGCACTTCCTGACGGAGACGGAGGGCGTGCGGCGGACGGTGGCCCGCGTGGTCACCCAGATCCGGGAGGACCGGGGCGGCGGCGTCTGACGTTGGCGTTCCCCGGGTGACGGGCGGATCCTTGAGGTGCGTACGTGCGTCAGGTGCGCACGTTCCGCGTCGTGCAAGGAGGCGAGGCGATCATGTCCACGCACGTACTCCACCCCCGGCCCGGGCGCCATGTCACGCTCGACGAGCATCTGCCCCTCGACCACCGGCTCAGCAAGGTGTACCGCACCGGAGCGGGCTTGATGGGGCTCGTCCTGCTCGCCTTCGGTATCCTCGGGCTCATCGACAAGATCGGCTTCTTCGACACCCGCGGGGACACCGTCGCGGGCCTGAACACGAACGGCGCGCTGAGCGTCCTGTCGATCTGCGTCGGCCTGCTGCTCTTCGTCGGCATGCTGATCGGCGGCAACTTCGCGTCGACGCTCAATATGACCCTGGGCATCCTGTTCATCCTCAGCGGCTTCGTGAACCTGGCCCTGCTGGACACCAGCCTCAACTTCCTGGCGTTCCGCATCCAGAACGTGCTGTTCAGCTTTGTCGTCGGCGTGCTGCTGATGTGCTTCGGGATGTACGGGCGGGTCAGCGGGACGCTGCCGCACGACAACCCGTACTGGCAGGCCAGGCACGCGCCAACTGACCGGCCCTGACCGTACTCTTGGCGCATGCCACGCTACGAGTACCGCTGCCGCAGCTGCACCACGACCTTCGAACTCTCCCGCCCGATGTCCGCCTCCGCGGCCCCGGCCACCTGCCCCGAGGGCCACGAGGACACGGTCAAGCTGCTCTCGACGGTGTCGGTGGCGGGCACGGCCGCGTCCCCGCCTCCGAGCGCCGGGTCCGGCGGCGGGTGCTGCGGGGGCGGCTGCTGCGGCTGAAGCCCACGTGACGGTCGCCCCGCACCGGCGTCACGCCTCGGGGCTCCGCCCCGGACCCCGCTGCTCAATCGCCGCAGGGGCTTAAATGATCCGGTCCCGCCTTGGGCAATCTGCCGCCTTGGGCGGCAGGGTGGGCAAGGCGGCGCCCCGGTGCCGCGCACCCCTCACAGCGACCCCAGGAACCCCCGCAACACCGCCTCCCCCGCCATAACTCCACGTTCAGCCAACACCGTCGTCCCGGGCGACACCCAGCCCACATCCGCCAACTCCCCGTGCCCGGGCCGCCACCCCCGGTCCACCACCCGCAGCAGATCCGCGTCCAGCAACGAATCCCCCGCTCCCAACGTCTGCCCCGCGCCAACCCTGCGCGCGACCTCGGCGACCGCCGCCCCCTTGGTCAACGGCTTCGGCACGGCGTACACCTTCCGCCCCTGAAGCGACACACCCCAACCGACGCCGTCGGCCCACTCCCCGAGCTCCTTGACCCACCCCTCGGGCAGCGCCGCCCGGTCGACGACCAGATACGCGAACAGCTCCTCCGCGACCCGCTCCTTGAGCAGCCACGCCGGATCCGCCGCGCCGACCATCCGCTCCCGGACCTCCGCGAGCGGCGCGCACTCCGAGTCGAGCCGCTCCCCGACCGCCCGCCGCCACTCCGGATCCGACACCCCGTCGACCAGCAGGTGCCCCCCGTTCGCACAGATCGCGTACCTCGGCGCCGCCCCCGGCAGCCGCACCCGCCCGTACTGCTCCCGCGTCCGCGTGGTCGTCGGCACGAACACCGCGCGCCGCCCCAGCTCGACAAGGAGCTCGGCCGCGTCCTCGGTGACGTACGACAGGGGTCTGCCCTCGTACACCTCGACGCAGAGCAGCCGCGGCGCCTCGGCGTCCGGCACGGTCAGGCCGAGCGCGCCGGCGGAGTAGATGAGCGTACGGTCGAGGTCGCTCGCGACGACGGTGGTGGTCACTTGGCCGCCACCGCCTTGCCGTCCGTCCCCGTCGCCCCGCGCGTGAACTTCGGGTGGATCAACCCGACGCAGGTGTACGGGAGTTCACCGACCACCTCGACCGGAACGCCGCGCTGCTCCGCCAGCAACCGCACATGGTCGAGGTCCGCCCCGGCGTCCGCCCGCGCCAGGATCTTCCACGGCACCCGCCGCAGCAGCACCCGCGTCGTCTCGCCGACCCCGGGCTTCACCAGGTTCACGTCGTGGATCCCGTACTCCTCGCTGATCCTCTCGACGGCCGCCCAGCCCTCCCAGGTGGGCTCCCGGTCGGCCCCCTGCAACTCCTTGACCTCGGCGTCGACCGCGTCCGCGACCTCCGCGAACCGCTCCTCCACCGCGTCGAGGAACCGCCCGGAGACATCGGAGCCTGCCAGTTCGGAGTAGAACTTCGCCCCGTGGAAGTCATCGGGCCCGACCAGGTCGGAGCGCAGCACCGTCCGCGAAATCAGTCCGGACACCGTGGAGTTGAGGCAGGCCGAGGGGATGAGGAAGTCCTCCCGCGTCCCGTACGTGCGCACGCACGACCCCGGGTCGGCGAGCACGGCGATCTCCGGGTCGAAGCCCGACACTCCGCCACCGGCCTCGAACTCCCGCACCGCGGCCGCGAGTTCGCGTGTGATGGCACCCTTTCCGGTCCACCCGTCCACGAACACGACGTCCGCCGGGTCGTGGTGCTCGGCGAGCCAGCGCAGCGCGTTCGCGTCGATCCCCCGGCCGCGCACGATGGACACCGCGTAGTGCGGCAGCTCCAGTCCGTGCCGCCGCTGCGCCCAGCGGCGCATCAGCACCCCCACCGGCGTCCCGGCGCGCGCGAGCGACACAAGGACCGGTCGCGGCGAGCGCTCGGCGAGCACCGTCTCGGTGACGACGCCCACCGCGTGGGCTATTCGCCCCGCCGACGCCTCAAGAGCCGCGTGGAACAGCTCCTGGTACTGGGCGCTCGGCTGGTACTCGACGGGCAGCGACTCCGCGTAGTGCGCGCCGCCGCCCTGGATGGCCTCCTCGCGCTCCTCGGTGGGCGCCTCCAGCTGCACGTCCGAGAGGTCCTGCAGCAGCCAACCCACCTCGTCCGGCGCGTACGAGGAGAACGCGGGGCCACGCAGCGGCTCGGGCAACGGCATGGGGGACCTTTCCTGAGGAACGTACGAGGGCACCACGGCCACGACCACGCGCGACGCGTGCTCGGCGACGCGCTCCAACAGCCCGCCGGGGCCTTCGAGTTCGGCCGTGTCGCCCACCGAGTCGAGCACGACGACGACCGTGTCGAAGCCGCCCCCCGCGACGTTGTACGCGAACCGCTCCCCCGGCCCGTCCGCCGGCGCGTCGTGCGCCGGGAAGACGAGGCGGCTGCGGATCGCGTAGCCGGGGTCGTCGACGGCGAGGACGGGCGAGCGGGTCGTGGTGGAGTACGCGACGTCGGCGCCCGCCGCCTCCAGCTCGGTGGCGAGGCGCAACGGGGCGTACATCAGCTCCTCGTTGCCGAGGACGAGGACGCGACCCTCGCCCAGGTGCGGCGCGAGGCGCGCGGCCATGCCGGGCAGCGCCGCTTCGAGACGCTCCCGGTGCTCAGGCGTGAACCCGTGCCGCCCGCCGTCCGGCACGCCATCGGGCCAGCCGAGGTCGTCGAGGCGGATGAGCTCGGCGCGCTCCCGGCGGGGCGTGGGCAGCCGCCCGCCCTCGTGCGCGGCGACGAGCGCCTGCCCCTTCTCCAGCACTCCGTCCGGCAGCCGCACCGTGCCGCGCGCCGCGACCACCAGGTCGACCCGCGCACCCATCTCGCGCGCGAACTCCTCCAGGCGCCCCTGGTCGCCCGGCGAGCGCATGTCGACGAGCGCGACGATGACGTAGTGCTCACGCGCGTGCAGTTCGTGCAGGGCCCGGATGGTGTTCAGGACCGTGTTCCCCGTGGAGAACTCGTCGTCGACGAGGACCAGCGGGCCGTCCCCCGCGAGCAGCCGCGGATCCTCGGGCAGCAGCAGGTGCGAGGTGGCGTGCGAGTGGGACTCCTCGAAGCCGCCCGCGCGGGCCACGCCCTCGACGGGCCTGCGCGTGGAGTGCAGATACGGCGCGAGCGCCAGTCCGTCGGCCACCGAGTGCCCGAGCCCCGTCGCCGTCTCGGCGTAGCCGAGGACGACCGCGCGGCGCGCCGCCTCGTCGCCGAGCAGCTCCCGCACCCGTACGCCGAGGTCCCGGCCCGCGCCCCACACCACGGAGGGGCGCTGCGGGACGTGCTTGCCCAGCACGTTCGACACCAGGAGGTGCGCTCTCTTGGGGTTGCGCCGCAGCGCGAGCCCCAGCAGGCCGGGCAGCCCCCGGTCCCCTGTCAGCTCGACCCCGAGCCGCTCGGCGACCCACTCCCCTGACCACACCACGTTCCCGCTGCCTCTCGTCTCTGCACCCTGCCCGGAAGCCGGGCCCACCTCTGCACGCGCCCCGGAGACGCTCATCCCGGCAACCCTGCCGTCAGCAGCTCCACGAACCCCACGTCCTCCCGCGCCACCCCGAACGCCTCCGCACGCCGCAGCGTCCGCTCGGCCCACGCGCGGTGCGGCTTCACCTCGTTCATCTTGTTCGTGTACGCGGACCGGAGCACACCGCCGCCGCCCCGCTCGGGCCGCAGTATGTCGCAGGCGTCGCTGTACTCCTCGTGGCTGACGACGGAGAGCGCGTGCACGGGCAGCACATGCGTGGGGTGGATGCAGGTCTTGCCGAGCAGCCCGTTGGCCCGGTCCAGCTCGATCTCGCGCAGCAGCCCGTCCATGTCGTGCTGGATGAGCGCCTGGCGCAGGTCGTCGGCCCGGCCCTCCAGGAAGGGGCTGCGGCGCAGCTGCGGCTTGAACATGCGCTCCTGGTGGCGGAAGTACTCCCAGACGGGCCCGGTCACCGTGAACCCCGTGCCGTCCGCCCGGCCCAGCAGGTTGACCACGTCACCGATGACGGAGGCCACGATCTGGACGTCGTACGCCGTCATGTCCGCGGGCCTGCGCAGCCCGTACGCCGAGCAGAAGTCGGTGACGCCGAGGCGCAGCGCGAGGACGCGGTCGCGGTACTTGTCGACGGTCCGGGCGATGCCGGCCAGGGTGTCGCCGCGCGTCTCCAGGTACAGCAGGTCCGGCGACTCCAGGACCGGCATGGCGAAAAGCCGCCGCCCGGAGGCCGCCTCCGCGGCGGTGAGGGCCTCCAGGAACGGAACGCCCCGCTCCTCGGTGAACTTCGGCAGCACGAATCCGGACAGCAGATCCACGGAGCCGCCGAGCCGCGCGACGAGATCGGTGATCTGCTCCGGGTCCCGTACCCGGATGAAGAGCAGGGGCGGTTCGGCGCCCTCTGCGGCCCTGCCCGCGAGGTCGGCGAACTGCCGCACCAGGTTCTCCTCGGCGCCCGGCACCTCGCCGTCGTGTATCGAGTCCTCCAGGCACAGCACCATGGAGACGACGCCGCGTCCGGCCTGCTTGAGCACGTCGTCCGCGAGCTGGGGGCGGGTCGCCGGACTGTAGAGCGTCGCCCCGAGTGCCGCCGCGAGCGCGCGGGGCGGGGAGTCCGCGGTGAAGTCCCGCGGCTCCTCGTGGAACAGGCGCTCCCGCACCTCAGGGGCGATGTGCCCGAAATGACGCATAAGACTCCCCCGTACTGCCGGGCCACCCGAAATGATGTGGCCGGTAATAGTACGTACAAGGGTGTGTCAAAGGTTCCCGTGCGCAATGAAATCCTGGTAACCGGCGCATGTCGTGCGTGACTTTCCGGTCTCGCGCGCGACACGCGATGCCTGCGCACAGAGATGTCGATCTTTGCACCCCGCGTTGTCGGGCCCGATGACGGGGAGGCAGGATGACCGCATGACGCACGCGATGCTCAAGGGGGCGAACGTCCCGCTCGAATCCACGGCGGTGCGCGCCGTGCTCCACTGGTCCCCGGGGCAGGGCGTGCCGACCGTCGACGCCTCGGCGCTGCTGCTCGCGGCGGACGGGCAGGTCCGCTCCGACGAGGACTTCGTCTTCTACAACCAGCCGCGCCACCCCTCGGGGACGGTCTCGCGGCTCGGCCAGAAGCGCGTCGCCGACGGCATGACGGACACCGTCCAGGCGGACCTCTCGGGCGTCCCCGCGGAGATCACCCGGATCCTCGTGACGGCCTCCACCGACCCGGACGCCACCCCCTTCGAGACCGTGCGGTCGCTGCGGCTGTCGCTGTACGACGCCGGGGCCGAGGCCGCCGAGCCGATCGCGTACTTCGACATCAAGCCGGAGACCGGCGCCGAGACCGCACTGATCTGCGGCGAGCTGTACCGGCGCGGTGACGGCTGGCGGCTGCGCGCGGTCGGCGAGGGCTATTCCGACGGCCTGGTGGGCCTCGCCACCGACTTCGGCATCTCGGTCGACGAGTCCGCCGAGCCCGAGGGCGTCCCCGGCACGGAGCCCGAGGCCGAGACGGCGCTCGTCACGCCCGCCCCCGCCGCATCCGCCCCGGCCGCCGAGCCCGCGCCGCCCCTCGCGGCCCCCGGCCCGATGCCCGAGGCCGCGCCGGTCTCCGCGGCCTCGTTCCCGCTGCCGCCCCAGCAGCCGCCCTCGTACGGATATCCGCCCGCGGCCGCCACCCAGCAGCAGCCGCCCGCCTACGGGTACCCGCAGCCGGTGTCGGCGTGGCCCGACCCGGCCTTCAAACTCCCGCCGCAGGGGCCGCAGTTCATCGGCCGGTGACGGACTTGTAGCCGCGGCCCCACTGCAGGCCCCACCCGTACAGCCGGTCGAGCTCGGCCTGGAACCCGTACACGAAGCGCACCTCGCGTCGCACGACGAGGTCGCCCTTCACGTTCTCGATGGAGACCACGGCGCACGAACGGGCCTGTGGCGCCCGCTCATCGAGGCTGATCTCGATCCGGGGCCCGTTGCTCGGGTAGAGCGTCACATGGGCGTGCGTACGGTCGAACGCCGGCGTCTGGTCGTAGATGTAGACGAAGACCAGCAGGCGCTTGATGGAGTCGCGGTGATCGAGATTGACGTAGATCGTCTCACCGGACGCCGAGCCGAACCGGTCGTCACCGCTGAGCTTGACGTACGGCGCCTCGTTGAGCGCCCCGAAGAAGCTGCCGAGCGGCTGCACGACGCCCTTCTGGCCGTCCTTGAGCTCGTACAGGCAGCCGAGGTCGAGGTCCACATTGACCATCGACTGGGTGTGGGCCTGCACCACATCGGGCTTGAACATGCTGAACGGATGCCGCATCAGGCTGTTCCGCTTCGGACCGCCGATGTCCGAAGTGCGCATCCGCCACGACAGATTGACCCGCAGATTGCCGGTGGCCGCGCCCTGTTTGGAGAGCGAGACGACCGGATGCCGCTTGGTGAGTTCGATGGCGTTGGTCGCCGCGCTGCCCGAATCGAACTCGAACTGCGCGGAGTTCCCGCGCCATAGCCTGTCCCAGAAGGACATACCGCCCCCAAGTGCCGCCGTACATGCCGACGGGGCGGCCGCTGAGGACTTGTCCTCGTACAGCCGCCCCGCTCACAGCGTTCCAGGAATGACCCAGGGGTCAAACCCGTGAATCAGACTCCGGATGACACCTCGGTCTTGTCCGAACTCCCGGACTCCCCCTCCGCCGCGGCGAGCCGCTTGTTGCGGCGCACCGAGGACAGGAAGGACCAGGCGATCAGGAAGACGCCGACCAGGCCCGTGATGAGCTCGCTGACCTCGTACTGGATGGTGACCAGAAGGATCGCGGCGAGCGCGCCGATCGCGTAGTGCGCGCCGTGCTCCAGGTACACGTAGTCGTCCAGGGTGCCCTGGCGGACCAGGTAGACCGTGAGCGAACGGACGTACATGGCGCCGATACCGAGGCCGAGGGCCATCATCACGATGTCGTTGGTGATCGCGAAGGCGCTGATGACGCCGTCGAAGGAGAAGGACGCGTCCAGAACCTCGAGGTAGAGGAACATGAAGAACGCGGCCTTGCCGGCGAGCAGCACCGCGGACTGCTGCTTGCCCTCGCGCTTGGCGCGCTCCTCCTCCTCGTGCTCACGCTCCTCCTCTTCCTCGATGCGGTGCTCGAAGAAGCTGGAGAGACCGTTCACGATGAGGTAGGTGACGAGACCGGCGACCCCCGCGAGCAGGACGGTCGCCTGCTTGTCCACATGGACGCCGCCGTGTTGATGCGCGTTGAGCGCGACGGTCAGGGAGGCGACGAGCAGCACGATCAGGGCGATGCAGACCGACAGCATGTCGACCTTGCCGAGCTTGGCCAGCGGGCGCTCCAGCCAGCCCAGCCACTTGATGTCGCGCTCCTCGAAGATGAAGTCGAGGAAGATCATCAGCAGGAACATGCCGCCGAAGGCGGCGATGGACGGGTGCGCGTCCGTGACCAGCTGCTGGTAGCGGTCGGGCTGGTTGAAGGCGAGGTCGACCGCCTCGACCGGGCCCAGCTTGGCGCTGATGGCGACGATCACGACGGGGAAGATGAGCCGCATACCGAAGACGGCGATGACCACGCCGATCGTGAGGAAGATCTTCTGCCAGAAGGCATTCATCTTCTTCAGGATTCCGGCGTTGACCACCGCGTTGTCGAAGGAGAGCGAGACCTCCATGATCGCGAGGATCGCGACGACGCCGAAGGCCTGCCATCCCCCGTAGAACACTGCGGCAATCAAGCCGAGCACGGTGATCGCGAACGACCAGCCGAAGGTTTTCAGAACCACTGGCTACCCCATCATGTGAACGGGTTTCCCCGTGCTGGTTGTACGGGGCTCCCCCGCTCCGCGCACGGCTTTACGAAACATTGACCCCGAAGTCTAGAGCGATGCCCCGGAGCCCGGACGCGTACCCCTGGCCGACCGCCCGGAACTTCCACTCTCCTCCGTATCGGTACACCTCGCCAAAGATCATGGCAGTTTCGGTGGAGGCGTCCTCAGAGAGGTCATAACGGGCGAGCTCCTGGCCGTCTGCCTGGTTCACGACGCGGATGAACGCGTTGCTGACCTGGCCGAAGGTCTGGCTCCGGTTGTCCGCGTCATGGATGGAGACCGGGAAAATGATCTTGTCGCAGTCGGCCGGGACCTTGGAGAGGTCGACCAGGATCGACTCGTCGTCGCCCTCACCCTCGCCGGTGAGGTTGTCCCCGGTGTGCTCGACCGAACCGTCGGGGCTCTTGAGCTGGTTGTAGAAGATGAACCACTCGTCGCCCATGACCCGGCCGCCGCTGCAGAGCAGCGCGCTGGCGTCGAGGTCGAAGTCGGCTCCGGTGGTGGAGCGCGCGTCCCATCCGAGCCCGACCAGGATCTGCGTGAGGTTCGGTGCGGCCTTGGAGAGGGAGACATTGCCTCCCTTGGCGAGTGTGACGCCCATGATCGTGATCCTCCCCGAGGTGTGGTGGTGCTGTGGTCGAGCGCGTCCGGCGCCGCACTGGAAGTGCGGCGCCGGACGGGATGAACGTGCTGCGGTGCTTCGGCTCAGACGTTGACGCCGAAGTCCTGCGCGATGCCGCGCAGGCCCGAGGCGTAGCCCTGGCCGACAGCGCGGAACTTCCACTCCGCCCCGTTGCGGTACAGCTCGCCGAAGACCATGGCGGTCTCGGTCGAGGCGTCCTCGGAGAGGTCGTAACGGGCGATCTCGGTGCCGCCCGCCTGGTTCACGACGCGGATGAACGCGTTGCGCACCTGGCCGAAGGACTGCTGGCGGCTCTCGGCGTCGTAGATCGACACCGGGAACACGATCTTGTCGACATCGGCGGGAACCGAGGCGAGGTCGACCTTGACCTGCTCGTCGTCGCCCTCGCCCTCACCGGTGAGGTTGTCACCGGTGTGCTCGACCGAGCCGTCGGCGCTCTTCAGGTTGTTGAAGAACACGAAGTCCTGGTCGTTGCGGACCTTGCCCTCGGCGTTCGTCAGGATGGCGCTGGCGTCGAGGTCGAAGTCCGTACCCGTGGTGGTACGGACGTCCCACCCGAGGCCCACGACCACGGCCGTGAGGCCAGGGGCCTCCTTGCTCAGCGATACGTTGCCGCCCTTGCTGAGGCTGACTCCCACGAATCCTCCCTATGGTCTCTAGGGGCGGGGAGCCCCCGTGCTGCTCTGGTATCGGATCAACGTCTGGATCCTAGTAACGGGTTCCCGCCCCGGCGAGGGATCCTGCAGGGTGTCGTCCGTCGGTGCTTCGCCTACAGGGCGTCGATCGCCTTGACGTACTCGTTCAGGTCACGCGCGTCCGGCAGGCCGTTGACGACGGTCCAGCGGACCACGCCCTCCTTGTCGATGATGAAGGTGCCGCGCACCGCGCAGCCCTTCTCCTCGTCGAAGACGCCGTACGCGCGCGAGGCCTCGCCGTGCGGCCAGAAGTCGCTCAGGAGCGGGTACTCCAGGCCCTCCTGCTCGGCGAAGACGCGCAGCGAGAACGGCGAGTCGTTCGACACGGCGAGCAGCTGCACGTCGTCGTTGACGAACTTCGGCAACTCGTCCCGCAGCGCGCACAGTTCCCCGGTGCACACGCCGGTGAAGGCGAACGGGTAGAAGAGCAGCACCACGTTCTTCTCGCCCCGGAAGTCCGAGAGCTTCACGGTCTCACCGTGCTGGTTCTTGAGCTCGATCTCCGGAGCCTTGGTGCCGGCCTCGATCGCCATGGTGAAGCTTCCCTTCCGTGGGGCTGTTCGGGTGGCTTCAGCCTAGTTGGCCGCGTACGGGCGCCTCCGCGCAGGTGGGTGCGGGGGCGTGCGGTCGCATGCGTGAGGGCCCCCGCGGGCGCTGTGGCGCACCTGCGGGGGCCCTCATTACCGTTCTCGTTCCGCTGCGGCTGCTATCGCTTCTTGGCTGCCGCCTTCGGCGTGGCCAGACGGCTTGCGGTCCAGTCCTTACCCGCGCTGACGCTCTTGCTCGCGGTCAGGCCCGCCGTGGTGGCGGCCTCGCCGATCTCGCTGGCCTCGACGTACCCGTCGCGGCCGGTCTTCGGCGTCAGAAGCAGGATGGAGCCGCCCTCCTCCATGTAAGCGATGGCGTCCACCAGCGCATCAGTAAGGTCCCCGTCGTCATCCCGGAACCAGAGCACCACGGCGTCAGCCACGTCGTCGTAGTCCTCGTCGACGAGCTCGGAGCCGATGGCCGCCTCGATGGTCTCTCGGAGCTCCTGATCGACGTCGTCGTCGTAGCCGATCTCCTGGACCACCTGGTCGGTCTGGAAACCAAGCCTCACGGCAAGGTTCGTTTCCGCGTGGTCCGCGGTCGCGCTCACGGATTGCCTCCTGATCGTGTTTACGAAGTTGTCTACAGCCTCGCGTACGCGCGAAGCATTGGCCGTAGTCCACACGTGCGCGACGGATCGCGCAAGTACCCGGCCGTCAAGACCGCCGAAACGGTGACTTTCCAGGCCGTGTCACCGCAACTCCTGTCAAGGATCCCCGCTGGCCAGTGATGTATGCCACAGCGATCTGTCAGCTTTGCCCGTCACTGCCCGAGCACCGAGCGCAACCGGGCCCCCGCCGCCCCCACGGAACACCTGAGCGAAATCGGCGTATCGTGGCGGTTTGAGCGCGACGGCTGGTGGGATGCGTACCGGACCTCGAATTACCTCTCGGTAGAGATGACGATTCCGAATTCGAGGTACACGATGGACAACGGCGTACCCGACAGTGGAACAGTGGCATCACCGACAGTGAAGGAACAGCGTGGTTTCCGGATCCGATCGCAACCCGATCATCATTGGCGGTCTCCCCAGCCAGGTCCCGGACTTCGATCCCGAAGAGACCCAGGAGTGGCTCGACTCCCTTGACGCCGCAATCGACGAGCGCGGCCGCGAGCGGGCCCGGTATCTGATGCTCCGACTGATCGAGCGGGCCCGCGAGAAGCGCGTGGCCGTGCCCGAGATGCGCAGCACGGACTACATCAACACGATCGCCACCAAGGACGAGCCCTTCTTCCCCGGCAACGAGGACATCGAGCGCAAGGTCCTCAACGCGACGCGGTGGAACGCGGCGGTGATGGTGTCCCGCGCCCAGCGGCCCGGCATCGGCGTCGGCGGCCACATCGCCACCTTCGCCTCCTCCGCATCGCTGTACGACGTGGGCTTCAACCACTTCTTCCGCGGCAAGGACGAGGGCGACGGCGGCGACCAGGTCTTCTTCCAGGGCCACGCGTCCCCGGGCATCTACGCCCGCGCCTATCTGCTCGACCGGCTCACCGAGGAGCAGCTGGACGGCTTCCGCCAGGAGAAGTCGAAGGCGCCCAACGGTCTGTCCTCGTACCCGCACCCGCGCCTCATGCCGGACTTCTGGGAGTTCCCCACCGTCTCCATGGGTCTCGGCCCGCTCGGCGCGATCTTCCAGGCCCGGATGAACCGCTACATGGAGGCCCGCGGCATCGCCGACACCTCCAAGTCGCAGGTGTGGGCCTTCCTCGGTGACGGCGAGATGGACGAGCCCGAGTCCCTCGGCCAGCTCTCCATCGCCGCCCGCGAAGGCCTCGACAACCTCACCTTCGTCGTCAACTGCAACCTGCAGCGCCTCGACGGCCCGGTGCGCGGCAACGGCAAGATCATCCAGGAGCTCGAGTCCCAGTTCCGCGGCGCCGGCTGGAACGTCATCAAGCTGGTCTGGGACCGCAGTTGGGACCCGCTGCTCGCCCAGGACCGCGACGGCGTCCTGGTCAACAGGCTGAACACGACGCCCGACGGCCAGTTCCAGACGTACGCCACGGAGACCGGCGACTACATCCGCGAGCACTTCTTCGGCGACGACCACCGCCTGCGCGCGATGGTCGAAAACATGTCCGACAAGGAGATCCAGCACCTGGGCCGCGGCGGTCACGACCACAAGAAGATCTACGCCGCGTTCCAGGCGGCCCGGGAGCACAAGGGCCAGCCGACCGTGATCCTCGCGCAGACGGTCAAGGGCTGGACCCTCGGCCCGAACTTCGAGGGCCGCAACGCCACGCACCAGATGAAGAAGCTGACGGTCGACGACCTCAAGGGCTTCCGTGACCGGCTGCACATCCCGATCACCGACGCCCAGCTGGAGTCCGGCGCCCCGCCGTATTACCACCCCGGCCGGGACTCCGAGGAGATCCAGTACATGCACGACCGCCGCAAGGCGCTGGACGGGTACGTCCCGACCCGCGTCGTGCGCGCGAAGCCGCTCCAGCTCCCGGACGACAAGGCGTACGCGGGCGTCAAGAAGGGCTCCGGCCAGCAGTCGATCGCCACCACGATGGCCTTCGTCCGGCTGCTCAAGGACCTCATGCGGGACAAGGAGATCGGCAAGCGCTTCGTGCTGATCGCCCCCGACGAGTACCGCACCTTCGGAATGGACTCGTTCTTCCCGAGCGCGAAGATCTACAACCCGCTCGGCCAGCAGTACGAGTCCGTCGACCGTGAACTCCTGCTCGCCTACAAGGAGTCGGCGACCGGCCAGATGCTGCACGACGGCATCTCGGAGGCGGGCTGCACGGCGTCCCTGATCGCCGCCGGCTCCGCCTACGCGACGCACGGCGAGCCGCTGATCCCGGTCTACGTCTTCTACTCGATGTTCGGTTTCCAGCGCACCGGCGACCAGTTCTGGCAGATGGGCGACCAGCTGGCGCGCGGCTTCGTCCTCGGCGCGACCGCGGGACGCACGACGCTGACCGGCGAGGGCCTCCAGCACGCGGACGGGCACTCGCAGCTGCTCGCCTCGACCAACCCCGCCTGCGTCGCCTACGACCCGGCGTACGCGTACGAGATCGCGTACATCGTCAAGGAGGGCCTGCGCCGGATGTACGGCCCGACGGCCGACGGCAAGGCGGGCGAGGACGTCTTCTACTACCTCACCGTCTACAACGAGCCGATCCAGCACCCCGCCGAGCCGGCCGATGTCGACGTCGAGGGCATCCTCAAGGGCATCCACCGCATCAGCACCGGAACTTCGGGCTCGGTCCCCGCCCAGATCCTGGCCTCGGGCGTCGGCGTCCCGTGGGCGATGGAGGCCCAGCAGATCCTCGCCGACGAGTGGAACGTGCGGGCCGACGTCTGGTCCGCGACGTCGTGGAACGAACTGCGCCGCGATGCGGTGGAAGCAGAGCGCCACAACCTGCTGCACCCGGACGAGGAGCAGCGCACGCCCTACGTGACGCAGAAGCTGTCCGGGGCGGAGGGTCCGTTCGTCGCGGTCTCCGACTGGATGCGTGCCGTCCCCGACCAGATCGCGCGCTGGGTGCCCGGCACGTACCAGTCGCTGGGTGCGGACGGTTTCGGTTTCGCGGACACCCGGGGCGCCGCGCGTCGTTTCTTCCACATCGACGCCCAATCGGTCGTGGTCGGCGTGCTCACGGAACTGGCGCGGGAGGGCAAGATCGACCGCTCGGTCCTCAAGCAGGCGATCGACCGCTACCAGCTGCTCGACGTCTCGGCGGCCGACCCCGGCGCGGCCGGGGGCGACGCCTGAGCGGTTCCTGCCTGACCGATGGCTGCTGAGCGGAGGGCGGCGAGAGCTTCGGCCTCGCCGCCCTCCGGCATGTGCTGGTTCGCGCTCAGAACGCTCCGCCCGCGAGGGGCCCGGCCGCAGAGGCCAGCCAGACCATCGCGAGCAGTGTGTCGATCGCGCCGAGCACGACGGCGACGAGTGCCGGAACCGACTGTGTGCCGGTCCAGCGCCGGCCCATGGCCAGCCAGCCGCAGACGACGGCGGCCGGTCCGAGCACGATCCCCAGGGCGAAGAAGCCGGCGATCGCGCAGATGAGGCCGATGATTCCGAGCGACGCGCGGTCCGGCCCGGTCCGTGACCCTGTGCGGCCACGTGAGCGGGGGTGCTTGCGCGTGGTGTGTCCGAAGCCCGCCATCATCACTCCCTGAGTTCTTCCGGGTTGTTCCGGACTCGGGCAGTGCTTCGGGTACCCCCGCTTTCCGTGCTCTATCGCGCGCGCCGCTCCGCGGTCCCCCGCCGGGGTCTATTGCTCCCAGACCTTGAACGCCCGCGCCCGGTACGGGGATTCGGGCTCCCACGTCCCGCTGCCGGGATACGTCTGGAACTCACCCGTCTCCGCGCACACCGCGGACTGGTAGGTGGTGACGGGACGGCCGGTGCGATTGGCGAGGGACGCCGCGCTGCTCCCCTCCGGCAGCGCGACGCAACTCTCGATGTTGATGTCGGCCAGTTCATAGGCGTGCCGGGACCCCTTGAACCCGCTCTTGCCCCAGAGGCAGAGCTCCCCCGCCGAGCAGTTGCCCAGGGATGGTGGCGCCGCCGCGGTGGCGAGGCTCGGAGTGAGCGCCGCCGCGGCGAGTGCGGTGGCGGCGGCAGCCGTGGTCATGAACGTACGCATGTGCTTCAACCCCCGTGTCGTGTCGACCAGTTGCGTTCGCGACTGATCGCGTGCCAGCCACTCTGGCCCGGAGGATCCGGTTCCGGGAAGGGCTACCGAGGGACGTCACCCTGATAAGCGAAAGCCCCCGGAAGGTTCCCGGGGGCTTCCCTCGCACGAGCGGTTTCGCGCGGCGCGGGAGCGGTTTCGCGCGATCAGGGCCGGCGGCCGGCCGTCAGATGTGCGCAGCGCCCGCGCCCGCCTCCGCGTTCTCTCCGCGCTTGGTCAGCAGCGCGACGAGGATGGCGACGACGGCGACACCGGCGGCGACCAGACAGGCCATGCTCATGCCCGACATGAAGGTGTCCTGCGCGACGCCCGTGATCTTCTCGGCGAGCGCCGGCGGGGCGCCCGGGGGCACCGGTGCGACACCGACCTGGACCGCCTCCGACGCCTGACCCAGCTGGCCGTGCGTCAGCGGCGGGAGCCCGGCGCCCGTCCAGTTCCCGGCGAGATCGCTGTCGACCTTGGACGCCATGACGGCGCCGAGCACGGCGGTGCCGAGGCTGCCGCCGATCTGCATCGCGGCCTGCTGGAGCCCGCCCGCCACGCCGGACAGCTCCAACGGGGCGTTGCCCACGATGACTTCCGTCGCTCCGACCATCACGGGGGCGAGGCCGAGGCCGAGCAGGGCGAACCAGAGGGACATGACGCCGCTGCCCGTCCCCGGTTCCAGCGTGGACATCCCGTACATGGCGGCGGCGGTGAGCGTCATGCCGCCGGCCAGCGGTATTCGGGGGCCGACCTTCGTGATCATCGCTCCCGCCAGCGGGGAGCCGACGATCATCATGCCGGTCAGCGGCAGCAGGTGCATGCCGCTGTCGACCGGGCTCATGCCGTGCACGTTCTGGAGGTAGAACGTGACGAAGAACAGGCCTCCCATGAACGCGATGGCCATGAGCACCATCAGCACCACACCGGCCGACAACGGCACGGAGCGGAACAGAGCGAGCGGGATGAGCGGTTCGGCGACGCGGGTCTCCCAGAGCGCGAACACCACGAAGCACAGCACGGAAGCGGCGATGAACGTCCAGGTCATGCCGTCGCCCCAGCCCCAGGTCGGCGCCTTGATGAGCGCCCAGACCAGGCAGAACATCGCGCCGGAGAGCAGCACGATGCCGAGGACGTCGAAGGACCGCGGCGCGTTCTCGGCGCGGTGGTCAAGGAGGATGAAGAGCCCCAGGCCAAGGGCGAGCACGCCGATGGGGACGTTGATGAAGAAGACCGACTGCCAGCTGACGTGCTCGACGAGCAGCCCGCCGACGATCGGGCCGCCGGCGGTCGAGGCGCCGATGACCATGCCCCAGATGCCGATCGCCATGTTCAGCTTCTCGGCGGGGAACGTGGCGCGCAGCAGGCCGAGCGCGGCGGGCATCAGGAGCGCCCCGAACAGGCCCTGGAGCACGCGGAAGGTGATGACGAGGGCGATGCTGTCGGACAGCCCGATGGCCCCGGACGCGGCGGCGAAGCCGACGACACCGATGAGGAAGGTCTGCCGGTGGCCGAATCGGTCACCGAGCTTGCCCGCGGTGATCAGCGTGACCGCGAGGGCGAGGAAGTAGCCGTTGGTGATCCACTGGACGTCGGCGAAGGTCGCGCCGAGGTCCTGCTTGATGGTCGGGTTGGCGATGGCGACGATGGTGCCGTCGAGGGCGACCATCATGACGCCGATCGCGACGGAGAAAAGTGTCAACCAGGGGTGACCGCGCAGCCCCTTGGCCTGTGTCGGGACGTGCTCGGGCTCCGGAACCCGGTCCGCCTTGTCGACAGTGGTCTGACTAGTCATGTGTTCGAGGCTAGTGACAGCCGCTGACAGTTGACGAAGCATTTAACAAGTCAGTGACTGTCACTTCGCTCACACTATGGTGAGCTGCACAAACGGCAAGAATGAGGACCATGACGGATCGAATCAACCTGCGTGAACTCAAGAAGCAACGCACACGAAACGCCTTGCTGCGCACCGCACTTGAGCTCTTCACGACGCAGGGGTTCGACCGGACGACCGTCGACGAGATCGCCGAGATCTGCGAGGTGTCCCAGCGCACGTTCTTCCGGTATTTCGCGAGCAAGGAGGACGTCGCGCTCGCGGTGCAGCACACCGTGGAGTCCCGCTTCGTCGCCGCGCTGCGTGAACGCCCCTCGGAGGAAAGCCCGTTCGAGGCGCTGCGGCTGACCGTGCTCGGCACGTGGGACGCGATGAGCCGCGTCGTGGAGGAGCTCATCCCGCTCGAACTCCACATGCGCACCTACCAGATGATCGAGTCCACCCCCTCCCTGCTCGCCGTCCATCTGCGCCGCTCCATCGAGCTGGAGGAGGAACTCGCGCGCGTGGTCGCCGAACGCGAGGGACTCGACGTGGACAGCGACCCGCGCCCGCGCGTGGCCGTCGCCGCGTTCGGTGGCGTGATGCGGATGACCGGCCGCCTGTGGGGCGCCGGGGCGGACGTGAGCATCGAATCGATCCGTGCGCTCACCGAGTCGTATCTCGACCACTTGAGACCGTCCCTGGCCGGTCAATGGCGCCACGACCAGGGCTGATCGCGTTTTCTTACCCCTACGTAGCGTGAGACCAGGCGCAGCGGCGATGTCCGGTTCTACCCAAATACACCACACGAAACGTGATCCGCCTCACCTCATTCACGGTGCCGCGTGCGCTTCTCCTAGGGTGTCCCGCAGTGACTTCCTTCGATACCTCTCCCCAACTCAACGTCTGGCGCGCACTGCTCGCGCTGGTCGTCGTGTTCGTCATGCTGGCCACCACCGGCTGGACCGCGGTGCGCCATCAGCGAGGCGTCACATCTCCGCTCCAGACCGCGCTCACCGCTTGGGAGCACGGCCGGATCAACGGACATGCCCTGCCCGCGCACGACGGCTCCCCCACCCGCCTCGCGCATTTCTTCGGCTCGCTGAGCGCGCACCAGCGCGGCGAGCTCGCCGCCCGGTATCCGCTCGCGGTCGGCAACATGAACGGCGCTCCGGTAGAGCTGCGTTATCGCGCCAACCGCGTCGCGCTCGACCAGGCCCGCCAGGTCGAGCACAGACGCATGTACGACAACCGGCTGTCGTCGGTCGGTCACGCCGACGCGAAGAAGCGCATGAACAGGTTCGCGTCCCTGGCGAAGCCCGACCGCAAGATCCTCTCCTTCGACCCCCTGGGCGCCGGCCGGGTCGCCGAGGTCTTCGGTGACCTCGACAAGGCCCAGCGGGTGTCCGTCGTGGTGCCCGGTGTCGACACGAACGTGCTCACCTTCGAGCGCACGTCCCGCCAGTACTCGGCGCCCGTCGGCATGGCGCGCTCCCTGTACGGCGCCGAGCGCGCCGCCAGTCCGCACACGCGGACCGCGGTCGTCGCGTGGGCCGACTACACCGCGCCGGCCGGTCTGGGTGTGGACGCCGCCACGGCGATGCGCGCCGAGGACGGGGCGGTGCGGCTCAACGCCATGCTGCGCGGGTTGCCCGGACGGTCCTCCGTCGCCCTGTACTGCCACAGCTACGGCTCGGTGGTGTGCGGCGTCGCGGCGCACCGCATGCCGGAGCGGGTCAGCGACATCGCGGTGGCGGGCAGTCCCGGTATGCGCGCTCAGAGCGCCGCGGGCCTCGACACGCACGCGCGCGTGTGGGCCACCCGCGACAGGGACGACTGGATCCAGGACATTCCCTACATGGAGGTGGGCGGTCTCGGTCACGGAGCCGATCCCGTCTCCTCCGCCTTCGGCGCGCGCGTCATGGCGGCAGGGGATTCCAAGGGCCACACCGGTTACTTCGTGCCGGGCACCGAGAGCCTCGCCAACTTCGCCGACATCGGCACCGGCGCGTACAAGACAGTGCACTGCGCCGGCGGAGGTCAGGGCTGTCTGGACGGTTTCTCCGGGAACGTCTCCGCCTGACGCGCGTAGAAAGTGGTGAAACCGCGGTCTGCCACGACAGGCGACGGAGACGCGCGCTCCGCCTACGATGAGCCACATGGGTGACGTACTGGCCGGATTTCATGCCGCCTGGGAGTTCGAGTCCGACTCCGTGCTCATCCGCTTCGAACGGGGGATCCGCACGCCGAAGCTCTTTCAGGCGCTTGGCGAACGCCGCATCCCTCTGGAAGCGGTCGCGGCGGTGTCCCTGACGCCTGGCAAACGCGGGACCGTCGTGCTGCACGCGGTCCCGCGGCCGGGCGCCGACCCCTTGATGGACGCTGCCGCGGGCCAGCTCAGGGAGGGCAGCGACCCGTACCGTCTCGTGCTGCCCGCCGAGCGGGAGACGCTCGGCGAGTACTACGCGGACGAGCTGCGGGCGAAGCTGTCCGACCACGCGGACGAGCGTCCGGAGAGTTATCTGGTGGCTCCGCCCGAGGCGCCCCGCCAGTTCAAGGCCTACGACGGGAAGGCCACCTTCGACGGGGACTCGGTGGCCTTCCGCTGGTTCTGGACCGGGGCGTCCTCCGCGAAATGGAAGGCCGGGGACAAGCGGTTCCCGGTCTCGGACCTGAGCGGCGTCGAATGGCGCTCGCCCGAACTCTTCGAGGGCCATCTGCGGCTGCTGCCCCGTGACGCTTCCGGGGAACAGCCGGGCCAGGCCGACCAGGACCCGGCCGCGGTCGTCTTCGGCCTCGGCTACGGTCCGGTGCACGAGTCCCTGCCGTTCGCCGCCTCGGTCCTGGCGGCCGTGCGCGCGTCCGGCCCCGCGCCGCCGCAGGGCGGCACGCTGTGCACCGAGTCGGCGCCCGGAAGGCGGGACCCCGCGGACATCGCCGACCGCATCCGGCACCTGGGCGAGCTGCACCAGGCGGGTCTGGTGACCGACGCGGAGTTCACCTCGAAGAAGGCCGAGCTGCTCGCCGAGCTGTGACCTCATACCTGGGTAGGGGGTGCGGTTGAGCACTCCGGTATGACGGCGCGATCGGGCCTTGCTGTCTACGCTGATCTGGCCATGAGCACTGCACCGACATCCCCAGAGGAATCGCCCCGCCCGCCGGAGAAAGGCTCCGGCCGGGAGGGCTCTCGGCGTACGACCGCGGCGGTGCGGCGGCTGGGCGACCGGCTGACCGCGGCCGGGGCGACGCTGACCGTGGCTCTGGGCGACGACCGGTCGGAACCCCTGTTGGCGCACGCGCCCCGCCGTTGGATGCGGCTGCTGCCCTATCTGATCGCCCTTGGCTTCACCGCATCGCTGATCCCTGTCACGACCCAGGTCCTGTCGAACGACTACGGGGTCGGTGGTGGTCTCGCCGCGGCGATCGGCGTGGCACAGTCCGCTCCCCTGGTCCTCGCGGTGAGCCGGCCGCTGACCGCCTGGTACATCATGATCACCGCGGCCGTGCTGGGCACGATCCCGGTCTTCCAGGGCGACGCGCACCGTGCCTCCCCGTGGACGGCCATGGTGATCGTCGGATACCTGGTGCTGTGCATCGCGCTGGCCCTGCGGGAGAGCCGTCGCACTCTCATCAAGATCTGGCTGGTCACCGTCGCCGCCAGCATCGTGTTCGGCATCTTCCGCGACAGCACCAGCCAGGACACGGGAGTGCTCCTCATCGTCCTGAGCGGTGGGGTGCTGCTCCTGGGCGCGCTGCTGCGCGAGCGCGGCGAGACCAGACGCAAGCTCGTCGCGCAGGAGACGATCAGCGAGGCCGAGCGGACCCGCAGGACGCTGCTCGAGGAGCGGGCCCGGATCGCGCGCGAACTGCACGATGTCGTCGCCCACCACATGTCGGTGATCACCGTGCAGGCCGACTCCGCGCCGTACCGTCTGCAAGGCCTGCCCGGCGAGGCGCGCAAGGAGTTCGAGTCGATCGCCGCGGGTGCGCGGGCGTCGCTGACCGAGATGCGGCGGCTGCTCGCGGTCCTGCGCAGCGAGGAATCGCGGAGCGATCTGGTTCCGCAGCCCGGCCTCGCACACCTGCCCCAGCTGGTCGAGGCGACCGTGCGCGGCGGCGTGCCGGCCGACCTGTCCTATCCGGAGCTGGCGCTCGTCAGGGAGCTGACCCAACTGTCCCCGGCGGTGGACCTCTCCGCGTACCGCATCGTGCAGGAGGCGCTGGCGAACGTGGTGCGGCACGCTCCGGGCGCACAGACACAGATCTCGATCAGCCTCGACGACGACGCCCTGCTGGTGGTCGTGGTCAACGGCCCGGCGGCGGAGCCGGTGTCGCCCGTCGAATCGAGCGCCGGTACCGGACACGGACTGATAGGGATGAACGAGCGCGTACGGTTGGTCGGCGGCACGCTGGACGTGGGCCCGCTGCCCGACGGAGGTTTCCGCGTCGCGGCCCGGCTCCCGTTGGCCGAGCCCGACTCCCCAACGGAATAAAGGAATTCGGCACGCATGACCATTCGCGTGATCATCGTCGACGACCAGAGCATGGTGCGGGCCGGTTTCGCCGCGCTGCTGAACGCGCAGAGCGACATCGACGTCGTGGGCGAGGCCCCGGACGGCAAGGAGGGCGTCCAGGTGAGCCGCTCCACGCATCCCGATGTCGTCCTCATGGATGTGCGGATGCCCGAGATGGACGGACTGGCCGCCGCTCAGGAACTCCTGAACCCACCGCCCGGCGTGGTGCACCGGCCGAAGGTGCTGATGCTCACCACGTTCGACGTCGACGACTATGTGTATGCCGCGCTGCGGGCGGGCGCGTCCGGATTCCTGCTCAAGGACGCGCCACCGGCCGATCTGATCGCGGCGGTGCGCGTGATCGCCTCGGGTGAGGCGCTGCTCGCTCCGACGGTCACCAAGCGGCTCATCGAGGACTTCGTCAAGACCCGCCCCGCGCACCGCAAGAGCCACTCTCCGCTGCTCAAAAGCCTGACGCCGCGTGAGGCCGAGGTGCTCGAGCTGATCGCGCGGGGCCTGTCCAACCAGGAGATCGCGCAGAAGCTGGTGCTGGCGGAGCAGACGGTGAAGACCCACATCGGCCGCGTGCTGGCGAAGTTGAACCTGCGTGACCGCGCGCAGGCCGTGATCTTCGCGTACGAATCGGGGCTCGTCGCGCCCGGCGGACAGTGAACCTTCCCTGCTGAGGCGCCCGACCCCCTACTGGGGTATCAGGTCGGAGTACCCAGGTATCAAGGGCTAGTTGGCTCCGCAGTGTGACGTCCCCACCGCGTCCGTCCTCCTACCTTCCCCTCGTCACACCACTGGACGAAGGGGAGACGGGCGATGGGCCTGAGCTCTTGGAAACAACGCGGCCGTCGCGCCGTGGCAGCCGCCGCGCTCACGGCGATCGCCGTGTCCGGCACGGCGGGTTGGGCATCGGGCCAGGAACAGCGCCCACTCACCGGTCCTCCCCCGGGCACCGCTTCGTGGCGTGCGGACGAGTCGCTGGGCCGCGCACTGCCTGACCCCGCGACGACGAAGCCCGCTCAAGTCGCCTCCTTCTTCCGCGGGTTGAGCGAGGACGAGCGGCACGAACTCGTCGCGCGGCACCCGTCGGTCGTCGGCAATCTGGACGGCGCCCCGATCGCCCTGCGGTACGAGGCGAACGCGCTGGCGCTGAAGGCCGAGCGGGCCCGGGCCCGCGCCGACGCCAAGGACCGGACGCTCACCGAGCGACAGCGGACCTCGGCGCGTGCACTCGCCGACCGCTGTGCCCAACTGCTCGCGCAGGACCGCCGGATACTCGCCTTCGACCCCCGCGGGCGCGGCCAGGTCGCGGAGGTCCACGGGGACTTGAGGACGGCTCGGCATGTCTCCGTGATCGTGCCGGGCTCCGACATCGACCTGGGCACGTTCGACCGGGCCAAGGATGTGTACGGGACGCCGACCGGGATGGCGCGCTCTCTGTACCGGGCGACGGACGGGCGGACGGCCGTGGTGGCGTGGGTCGGATACACCACTCCGGTGGGCCTTGGCCCGGACGCGGCGACAGGCCGACTGGCCGAGGCGGGAGCCCCCAGGCTGGCCCGCTTCGTGCAGGGGCTCACCGCCGCCGGCACCCCGCGGCCGACCGTGTTCTGTCACAGCTACGGGTCGGTGGTGTGCGGCATCGCCGCGCCCCGGCTTGCCGCAGCGGACCTCGTGGCCCTCGGTTCGCCCGGACTGCATGCCGATTCGGTGGCCGCACTGCACACCCGCGCCCGGGTGTGGGCGGCCAGGGACGACAGCGACTGGATCGGCAAGGTGCCGAACGTCGAGCTGTTCGGTCTTGGGCACGGCACCGACCCGACTGACCCGTCCTTCGGAGCCCGCCGGGTGCCCGCCGAGCGGGCGCAGGGACATACGGGCTACTTCGCGCCGGGCACGGACTCGCTGCGCGCCTTCGCCGACATCGCCACCGGAGCTGCGTCATGACCGCCACCTCTCTCCGCGCTTCCCTGTCCTCTGCCGTCGCCTCGATCGACGCGAAGACACCGGCCCACCGGGATCGAGCGGTGGACGGGCTGCGGGCGTTGGCCCTGCTCGCCGTGCCGACCGGACACTGGCTGCTCGCCGGGTTCACGCTCGATCCGCAGAGCGCCCTGCACAACGCGAGCCCGCTGAGCAGTTTCGGCTTCTTCGCGCCCCTCAGTTGGGTGCTGCAGATGCTCGGGGTCTTCTTCCTCGTCGGCGGTTACGCGTCGGTCCTGTCGTTCCGGCGGGCGCGGGAGCGCGGCACGTCGACGGCCGGCTGGCTGCGCGGCAGGCTCGCCCGGCTGGGCCGGCCGGTGCTCGGCGTGACCGCGGTGTGGGCCGCGATGGCCCCCTTGCTGTACGCCCTCGGGGTGCCCTTGGCGACGTTGCGCACGGCTTCCACCCTGGTGATACAGCCCCTGTGGTTCGTCGGCATCTACACAGTGATCACCGCGCTCACACCGTGGTGCGTCAAGGCCGCGCACCGGCTCGGCGCCTGGTCCGCGGTCCCACTGATCGGATCGGTCGCCGTCGTCGACTTCCTCCGGTACGGCCCCTTCTCCTCGTCCATGCCCTCGTGGCTGAGCCTCCTCAATCTCCTTCCGGGCTGGATGTTCGCGTATCAACTGGGCGTCTGCTGGGGCGAGAAGAGGCTCGGGAAGCGGGGGGCCTGGGCGCTGCTCGTCGGTGGCACGGCTCTGTTCGCGGCCCTGCTGCTGCTCTTCCACTACCCGGCGTCGATGGTCGGGGTGCCGGGCGAGGCGCGGACGAACTCGCACCCGCCGTCGCTGCTGGTCCTCGCCCTTGCGGCCGCACAGAGCGGCGCCGCGATCCTGGTGCGGGACCGTCTCGGCAGGCTGCTGCGCCGCCCGGCCCTGTGGGCGCCGGTCGTGGTCATCAACCTGTCGGCGATGACCATCCTGTGCTGGCACCAGACGGCGCTGCTCGCGGCGGCGATACCCGGCTCCTTCGCCGGAGCGATACCGGGCCTCACGACGGCCCCGGACACGCTCGCCTGGATAGCGATCCGCCTCGCGTGGCTCCCGCTGTTCGCGGGGCTGCTCGTCCTGATCGGCCGCTATGCGCGGGGCTTCGAGTCGCCGTGGGAGCGGGTGAGTCGGGGGCGCCGGGCGCTGGCGGGGCTGCTCGCGGCCGGGTTCGCGGTGTTCGCGCTGGGGTTGGCGTGAGCGGCGCGGGGCCCCGCCCTGGCGGGACGGGGCCATCGGCCACGGGCTGCCCCGGCTACTCGCGGCCGGCCGATGTGGCGGTCATGTCCGCGTACCGGTCCCCCGAGACCTTGGAGGCGATCGGCTCGAGGAGTGACCGCTCCTCGTCGGTGAGCACGATGCGGGTCGCCCCGGTGTTCTCCTCGACACGCGTGCGCTTGCGGGTGCCGGGGATCGGGACGACACCGAGGCCGAAGACCCCTGCCTGCTGCTGCACCCAGGCCAGGGCGATCTGGCCGAGTGAGGCGCCGTGGGCGTCGGCGATCCGCCGGATCGGGTCCAGCAGGGCCGCGTTGGCGGCGGCGTTGTCGCCGGTGAACCGGGGTTGTTGGCGGCGGAAGTCGTCGTCGGCGAGTTCCTTGTCGGCGGAGACGAAGGCACCGGTGAGGAAGCCACGGCCGAGCGGGGAGTACGGGACGAGCGCGACGCCGAGTTCCGCGGCGGTGGGCACGACCGAGCGTTCGATGTCGCGGCTGAACAGCGACCACTCGGACTGGACGGCCGCGATCGGATGGACGGCGTGGGCGGCGCGCAGTTCGGCGGCGGTGACCTCGCTCAGACCGAGGTGCTTGACCTTGCCGGCGGCGACGAGTTCGGCCATCGCGCCGACCGACTCCTCGATCGGCACCTTCGGGTCGCGGCGGTGCATGTAGTACAGGTCGACCGAGTCGACGCCCAGGCGCTGGAGGCTGGCGTCGATGCAGGTCCTGATGTAGGCGGGGTCGTTGCGGATGACGCGCTTGTACGGGTCGCCCGGATCGGACCCGATGGCGAACTTGGTCGCCAGGACGATCTCGTCCCGGTGTGCCTTGACGAAAGGAGAGAGGAACTTCTCGTTCTCACCGGCACCGTAGGCGTCGGCGGTGTCGTACAAGGTGACGCCGAGCTCAAGGGCCCGCTCCAGGGTGGCCCTGGCCTCGTCACTGTCCGTCGGTCCATAGGCCCAGCTCATACCCATGCAGCCGAGGCCCTGAATGCCCACCACGGGCCCGTTGTTTCCCAACTCAACAGTGGAAATGCGCCGTTGCTCGCCCGCCCGCGGCGTCCGCTCGGTGCTGCTCATGCGGTTCACGCCCTCTCCGGCGCCGGTCGGGCGCCCGCATAGAAGTCGATCTTGTAGTCCAGCACGGCCAAGGTGTCCTGCAGCTCCGCCACCCGGTTCAGGACGTCTCGGCGGGTCGCTTCGAGCAGCTCCCTGCGCTCGTCGAAGGTCTGCTCGCCCCGGCGCACGAGCTCGGCGTAGCGCACCATGTCGGCCACCGGCATCCCGGTGAGCCGGAGCTTGCCGACGAGCGCCAGCCAGTCCAGGTCCCTGTTGCTGTAGCGGCGCTGCCCGGTGTGCGAGCGGTCGACGTCGGGCATCAGGCCGATCCGCTCGTACCAGCGCAGGGTGTGGGCGGTCAGACCGGTGAGGGCGACGACCTCGCTGATGGTGTAGCGGTCCTGCCCTTCGGGGCGGGGGTGTGCGGGGGGCGCCGAGGCACAGTTGTCGGTCTTCCGGGTCGCCGCGCGGGACCGGGGCGTGGTCTCCATCACCGTCATGGCCCCCACGCTAGAACCTTGGAGTGCACTCCAAGCAAGCGCGGCACTGGAACACATCCCGGGAAATCGGGACGACACCCCGAAGGCGACCCGGTTACGGTGCGGGCCATGACTGCCGTACGCCGTGCCACGCCTGCCGACGCCGAGGAACTGGTCCGCCTGCGCAAGATCATGCTGGACGCGATGAGACCGAGCGACGACGTGGAGTGGCAGCCGTACACGACGAAGGCGCTGCGGTTCCATCTGGCCGACGCGGAGGGCCCGTTGGCGGTGTTCGTGGTCGACGCCCCGGACACTCCGGGAACGCTGGCGGCCTGCGCGACCGGCACGATCAACCTCAGCCTGGGCGGCCCAGGGAACCCCGAGGGCACCGCGGGCCACGTCTTCAATGTCTGCACCGATCCCGCGTACCGGCGCCGCGGCTACTCACGGGCCTGCATGGACGCGCTGCTGTCCTGGTTCAGGGAGCGGGCCGTGCGCCGCGTCGACCTGCACGCGTCCGCCGAGGGCGAGCCCCTGTACTCCTCCCTCGGTTTCGCCCGCACTCCTGCCCCCGCGATGAGGCTGACTCTCTGACGTCCTCGGTGAGGAATTAGGCTCGTACGCATGCAGAGCCTCGCCTTGATCGAGAACTGGCCGGTACCGACCGCCGCAGCAGCCGTCGTCCGTGCGGACGGCACGGTACTGGGGGCCCAGGGGCCCACGGCCCACCGTTTCCCGCTGGCCTCGGTCACCAAGCCGCTCGCCGCCTACGCGGCGCTGGTCGCCTACGAAGAAGGGGCGATCGAGCTCGAGGAGCCGGCGGGCCCGGAGGGCGCGACGGTCCGGCATCTGCTGGCACACACCAGCGGACTCGCCTTCGACGAGCACAGGACGACGTCGGAGCCCGGCACCCGGCGGCTGTACTCGAACGCGGGCTTCGAGGTGCTCGGGGACCACATCGCGAAGGCCACGGACATCCCGTTCGGCGAGTACCTGCGCCAGGCCGTGCTCGAACCCCTGGGGATGACGGCGACGACCCTCGACGGTTCGCCGGCCAAGGACGGCGTGTCGACGGTGGACGACCTGGTGCGGTTCGCCGCCGAGGTGCAGGCGCCGCGGCTGCTCGACCCGCGGACCGTGGCCGAGGCGATGACCGTGCAGTACCCGGGGACGAAGGGCGTGCTTCCGGGGTACGGGCACCAGAACCCGAACGACTGGGGGCTCGGGTTCGAGATCCGGGACCACAAGTCGCCGCACTGGACGGGTAGTTCGTCCTCGCCGCGGACGTTCGGGCACTTCGGGCAGTCGGGCACGTTCCTGTGGGTGGACCCGGATGCCGGGGTGGCCTGTGTGGCGCTGACGGACCGGGCGTTCGGGCCGTGGGCGGCCGAGGTGTGGCCGCCGTTCACCGACGCGGTGCTCGCGGAGCTCTGACTCGACGCCTCGCGTCACCCGGACCGGTTCAGCCGCCCATCTCCCAGATCAGCAGCTGCGTCTCCGTCGTCGCCAGCACCTCGAGGCCGGTCTCCGCGGTGATGCGGGCGGCGTCCCCGTCGGTCAACTCCGTGTCAGCAAGGCGCACTTCGCCCCGCACCACGTGGACATAGACGTGCGGGGCGTCCGGCACTTCGCCGCGCTCACCCGCCGCCAGCCGCCGCACGTGCAGCATGGCGCCCGCCGCGGGGACGTCGTACGGGGTGGAGTCCGCGATGCCGTGCACCACCTCGTACGCCGGGTCGCCGCCCGGGTCGACGGGAGCCAGCCACATCTGGACGAAGGTGAGGGGCTCGGCGCCGTCGTTGCGTTCGACGTGGCGGACGCCGCCGCCGGAGCTGAGGCGCTGCACGTCGCCGGGGCGGACCACCGACTCGTGACCGGTGGAGTCGCGGTGGGTGAGCTCACCGGTGACGACCCAGGTGACGATCTCCGTGTGGCTGTGCGGGTGTTCGTCGAAGCCGGCGCCGGGTGCGAGGCGCTCCTCGTTGCAGGCGAGGATCGCGCCGAAGCGCAGGTTGTCCGGGTCGTAGTGCGGGCCGAAGGAGAACGCGTGGAGGGATTCGATCCCCTCCTCGGGTTCGCCACCGGGATAGCGGTCGCCGGAGCGGCGTACATCAATCACGCGGTACACGGTAGTCCTCGTATCCGGCCGTTCGGCGGGCTCACCTCGGACCCTCCACTCCGCTGAGGCGTCCCGATAAGGCAGTCTTGTCCCCGTGCCCCAATCGGAATCAGAGCAGCCCTCAGCGAACGAACCAGCGGCCCGCCAAGGCGGCCCCGCGGAGCCTCACCCGCATTCGGCGACCCTGAAACGCCTGGAGAAGTCGTCCGGGGCACTCGCCGCGCAGGCGATTACGCGCATGGACGAGACGTTGCCCTGGTACCGGGCGATGCCTCCGGAGAACCGGTCGTGGATCGGCCTTGTGGCGCAGGCGGGCATCGCCGCGTTCACCGAGTGGTTCCGGCACCCGGACGCGCCGCAGGCCATCTCGACGGATGTGTTCGGCACCGCGCCCCGGGAGCTGACCCGGGCGATCACGCTGCGCCAGACCGTGGAGATGGTGCGGACGACCATCGAGGTCATGGAGTCCGCCATCGACGAGGTGGCGGCGCCGGGCGACGAGAGCGTGCTGCGGGAGGCGCTGCTCGTGTACGCGCGGGAGATCGCGTTCGCGACCGCCCAGGTGTACGCGCAAGCGGCGGAGGCGCGGGGCGCCTGGGACGCGCGGCTCGAGTCGCTCGTGGTGAACGCCGTGCTGTCCGGCGAGGCCGACGAGGGCGCGGTCAGCCGGGCCGCGGCGCTCGGCTGGAACTCCCCGGAGCACGTGTGCGTGGTGCTCGGCACGGCGCCCGACGGGGACAGCGAGCTGACGGTGGAGGCGATCCGGCGGGCCTCGCGCCACGCCAAGCTGCAGGTCCTGACCGGAGTCCTCGGCAACCGGCTCGTCGTCATCGCGGGCGGCAGCGACAATCCGCTGGCCGTGGCGAAGTCGCTGATCGGGCCGTTCGCCGCGGGGCCGGTGGTCGCCGGGCCCGTGGTGCCCGACCTGCTGGCAGCCACGCGGTCCGCGCAGGCCGCGGCCGCCGGACTCAAGGCGTGCGGCGCCTGGCAGGACGCTCCGCGCCCCGTTCTGGCGGACGATCTGCTTCCGGAGCGCGCGATCGCGGGAGACCCCGCCGCGCGGGACCAGTTGGTGGAGGAGATCTACAGACCGCTCGAGGAAGCCGGCTCGGCGCTCCTCGAGACGCTCAGCGTCTACCTGGAACAGGCAAGCAGTCTGGAGGGCGCGGCCCGGATGCTCTTCGTGCATCCGAACACCGTCCGCTACCGGCTTCGACGTGTGACCGACGTCACCGGCTGGTCACCCTCCGATGTCCGCTCGGCGTTCACGTTGCGGATCGCCCTCATCCTGGGGCGTCTGGCCGAGGCCGATCCCCAGTCGTAGGCTTTTGTCGGGGGCCTACAATTCCCCCTTCGGTTCTTCGTCCCTGTCCCCACCGGCGGCCCGACCCGTCCCCAAGAGAGAGTGTGAGAGTGCTCGTACTCGTCGCTCCCGGCCAAGGCGCCCAGACGCCCGGCTTCCTGACTCCCTGGCTCGAACTTCCCGGTGCCGCGGACCGCCTTGCCGCGTGGTCCGACGCCATCGGCCTCGACCTTGCCCACTACGGCACGCAGGCCGACGCGGACGCGATCCGTGACACGGCCGTCGCCCAGCCGCTCCTTGTCGCGGCCGGGCTGCTCTCGGCCGCCGCGCTCGGCGATGTCGCGCCGGGCGCCGTCGCGGGGCACAGCGTCGGTGAGATCACCGCCGCGGCGTTCGCGGGGGTGCTCGACGAGGCCACCGCGCTGAAGCTCGTGCGCACGCGTGGTCTGGCCATGGCGGAGGCCGCGGCGATCACGGAGACCGGGATGTCGGCGCTGCTCGGCGGCGACCCCGAGGTCACCGTCCCGCACCTGGAGAAGCTGGGCCTGACCCCGGCGAACGTGAACGGCGCGGGCCAGATCGTGGCCGCCGGCACGCTCGAGGAGCTGGCCGCGCTCGAGGCCGACAAGCCCGAGGGCGTGCGCCGCGTGGTGCCGCTGAAGGTGGCGGGCGCGTTCCACACCCGGCACATGGCACCGGCCGTGGCGAAGCTGGAGGAGGCCGCCAAGGAGCTGGCCCCGGCCGACCCCACGGTCACGTACGTCTCGAACAAGGACGGCCAGGCCGTCGCGACCGGCGCCGAGGTGGTCTCCCGCCTGGTCGGCCAGGTCGCGAACCCCGTCCGCTGGGACCTGTGCATGGAGACGTTCAAGGAGCGCGGCGTCACCGCGCTCATCGAGGTGTGCCCGGGCGGCACCCTCACCGGGATCGCCAAGCGCGCGCTGCCCGGCGTCAAGACCCTCGCCCTGAAGACCCCCGACGACCTCGACGCAGCCCGCGCCCTGATCGCCGAACACGCCACGACGGCCTGACAAGGAGATCCGAGCAGCATGTCGAAGATCAAGCCCAGCAAGGGTGCCCCGTACGCGCGCATCCTCGGCGTCGGTGGCTACCGTCCGACCCGGGTCGTGCCGAACGAGGTGATCCTCGAGAAGATCGACTCGTCCGACGAGTGGATCCGTTCGCGCTCCGGCATCGCCACCCGGCACTGGGCCAGTGACGAGGAGACCGTGGCGATGATGTCGGTCGAGGCGTCCGGCAAGGCCATCGCCGACGCGGGCATCCGCCCGGAGCAGATCGGCTCCGTGGTCGTGTCGACCGTCTCGCACTTCGCGCAGACTCCCGCCATCGCGACGGAGATCGCGGACAAGCTCGGCACGGACAAGGCCGCCGCGTTCGACATCTCCGCGGGCTGCGCCGGCTTCGGCTACGGCCTCACGCTCGCCAAGGGCATGATCGTCGAGGGCAGTGCCGAGTACGTACTTGTCATCGGCGTGGAGCGGCTGTCCGACCTGACCGACCTGGAGGACCGCGCGACGGCCTTCCTGTTCGGTGACGGCGCCGGTGCCGTGATCGTCGGCCCGTCCCAGGAGCCCGAGATCGGCCCGACCGTGTGGGGCTCCGAGGGCGACAAGGCCGGCACCATCAAGCAGACCGTGCCGTGGGACTCGTACCGCATCGGTGATGTCTCGCAGCTGCCGCTGGACTCCCAGGGCAACGTCAAGTTCCCTGCGATCACGCAGGAGGGCCAGGCGGTCTTCCGCTGGGCCGTGTTCGAGATGGCGAAGGTCGCCCAGCAGGCGCTGGACGCGGCCGGGGTCAGCCCGGACGACCTGGATGTCTTCATTCCGCACCAGGCCAACGAGCGGATCATCGACTCGATGGTGAAGACTCTGAAACTGCCGGAGCACGTCACGGTCGCCCGTGACATCCGCACCACCGGCAACACGTCGGCCGCCTCGATTCCGCTCGCGATGGAGCGGCTTCTGGCGACCGGCGAGGCGAAGAGCGGCGACACCGCGCTCGTCATCGGCTTCGGGGCGGGTCTCGTGTACGCCGCCACGGTCGTTACCCTCCCCTAGGCAACTGTCCGGATCTTCGGATCCGTGCGGATGCCGCCACACCCTCTGGATACACACCGAAGGAGCGCCAACATGGCCGCCACTCAGGATGAGATCGTCGAAGGTCTCGCCGAGATCGTGAACGAGATCGCCGGGATCCCCACCGAGGACGTCAAGCTGGACAAGTCCTTCACCGATGACCTGGACGTCGACTCGCTGTCCATGGTCGAGGTCGTCGTCGCCGCCGAAGAGCGCTTCGACGTGAAGATCCCGGACGACGACGTCAAGAACCTCAAGACCGTCGGCGACGCCACGAAGTACATCCTCGACCACCAGGGCTGAGCCACAGCCTCAGCCCATGGTCAGTCGCTCCGCCACCCGGCGGTGGCGCCGCTGAATCCCTCGGATCCGTTGGAGAAAGAATTCCTGTGAGCTCGACCAATCGCACCGTGGTCGTCACCGGTATCGGCGCAACCACACCGCTGGGTGGCGACGCGACATCCACCTGGGAGGGCCTGGTCGCCGGACGTTCCGGCGTCAAGCCCCTCGAGCAGGAGTGGGCCGCCGACCAGGCGGTCCGCATCGCGGCGCCGGTCGCCGTGGACCCGGGCGAGGTCATCCCCCGCCCGCAGGCCCGCAAGCTGGACCGCTCCGCGCAGTTCGCGCTGATCGCCGCCAAGGAGGCGTGGGCCGACGCCGGCTTCACCGACAAGGCGGGCGACGACGCCTCCGTCGACCCCGACCGTCTGGGCGCCGTCATCGCGTCCGGCATCGGCGGCGTGACCACGCTCCTCGACCAGTACGACGTGCTGAAGGAGAAGGGCGTACGCCGCGTCTCCCCGCACACCGTGCCGATGCTGATGCCCAACGGCCCGTCGGCCAACGTGGGCCTGGCCGTGAACGCCCGCGCGGGTGTGCACACGCCGGTCTCCGCCTGCGCCTCCGGCGCCGAGGCCATCGGCTACGGCATCGAGATGATCCGCACCGGCCGCGCCGACGTCGTCGTCTGCGGTGGCACGGAGGCGGCCATCCACCCGCTGCCCATCGCCGCGTTCGGCAACATGATGGCGATGTCCAAGAACAACGAGAACCCGCAGGGTGCCTCGCGCCCCTACGACACGGCCCGCGACGGCTTCGTCCTCGGTGAGGGCGCCGGTGTCATCGTCCTGGAGTCGGCCGAGCACGCCGCCAAGCGCGGCGCCCGTGTCTACGCGGAGGCGGTCGGCCAGGGCATCTCCGCCGACAGCCACGACATCGTGCAGCCGGAGCCGGAGGGCCGCGGCATCGCGCACGCCCTGCAGAACCTGCTGGACAGCACCGACCTGGACCCGGCGGAGATCGTGCACGTCAACGCGCACGCGACGTCGACGCCCGCCGGTGACATCGCCGAGCTGAAGGCGCTGCGCAAGGTGTTCGGCGACGACACCGACCACTTCGCCGTCTCCGGCACCAAGTCGATGACCGGGCATCTGCTCGGCGGCGCCGGTGGTGTCGAGTCCGTGGCGTCGGTGCTCGCGCTCTACAACCGTCTGGCCCCGCCGACCATCAACGTCGAGAACCTCGACCCTGAGGCCGAGGGCACGGCCGACGTCGTCCGCGGCGAGGCGCGCAAGCTGCCGGTCGACGGCCGGATCGCCGCGCTGAACGACTCGTTCGGCTTCGGTGGCCACAATGTCGTGTTGGCGTTCCGCACGGTCTGAGGCGTTCTGACGCTCCGCTGAGCACGACAGTGGGCCCGCTCCGGATGTTCCGGGGCGGGCCCACTGTCATTCACGTGCGCACGGTCCTCACACCACCTGGTGCAGCCACCTCACCGGCGCGCCCTCTCCGGCGTAGCGGAAAGGCTCCAGTTCGTCGTCCCAGGGCTTGCCGAGGAGGCCCGCGAGTTCGGCCTCCAGGTCCGTCTCGCCGGCCTTGGAGCGGGTCAGTGCGGCCCGCAGACGGTCCTCCGGGATGAGGATGTCGCCGTGGATGCCGGTGATGGCGTGGAAGATGCCGAGTTCGGGGGTGGCGCTGTAGCGCTCGCCCTCGGCGGTGGCGCAGGGTTCGGCCGTCACCTCGAAGCGCAGCAGCTGCCAGCCGCGCAGCGCGGAGGCCAGCTTGGCCGCGGTGCCCGCCTCGGCCCGCCAGGAGAACTCGGATCTCCAGGTGCCCGGCGCCGCGGGCTGCCGGATCCAGTCGAGGCTGACGCGCGCGCCGAGTACGCCCGCGACCGCCCATTCGACGTGCGGGCACAGCGCGCGCGGAGCGGAGTGCACGTACAGAACTCCACGTGTCGTCACCGGGACCTCCAGTGTGGGTCGAGGTTCGCCTTCCCCAGCGGCCTCGCGCCCGTGCCGAGCCTTCTTCCCTGTTGCCCGGAACGACAAGGTCCAGACAAAAAGGGACACATCTGACGTGTTGTAATTTAGCGGAACCGGTACAGCGGGACCCCAGTGGGTCGACCGGGGATCCCGGGGCGAGGCTATCGCGCAGCAGCGCAAGGAGTGTGACGTACTGTCGGTCCCGGGGCTCACAAACACCGACCTTTCACCCGGCGGGACGCAACCCCGACCCCGCGTACGACGTCAGAAGGGTCGGATCGGGTCGGGATCGGTGAGGGCGAGCGAGAGGGCAGGAGGGCCGATGCGGAAGCGCAGCGAGCGGTCGTTCGCCGTTCGGGCCGCTGTCGCCGCCGCCACGGCCGCCGTGCTCGCGGCCGGCTCGCTCGTCGCGTGCGATGCCGCCGGTGACAACTCCCCCGGCCCTTCGGGCTCCCCGAGCTCCGCGAAGCCGTCGCCGAAGCCCACTCCCACGTGGGACACGAAGCCCCGGTCGGTTGCCGCGGTGGGCGACTCGATCACGCGCGGCTTCGACGCCTGCTCGGTGCTGTCAGACTGCCCCAAGGTGTCGTGGGCGACGGGGACGGACAAGTCGGTCAAGAGTCTGGCCGTGCGGTTGCTGGGTGAGAGCCGCGCCAGGACGCACAGTTGGAACCATGCGCGGACCGGCGCGCGGATGGCCGACCTGCCCGAGCAGATGAACCGGGCGGCGGCCGAGAAGCCGGAGCTGGTGACGGTCATGGCGGGTTCGAACGACGCGTGCCGGCCGTCTGCCGCCGGGATGACCCCGGTCGCGGAGTTCCGGGCCGACTTCCAGGAATCCCTGCGGCAGTTGCGGCGGACGGCTCCCAAGGCGCAGGTGTACGTGCTGAGCGTCCCGGACCTCAAGCGGCTCTGGTCGCAGGGGCGGGTCAATCCGCTGGGCAAGCAGGTGTGGAAGCTCGGCATCTGTGCGTCGATGCTGGCCGATCCGGACGACCTGAACTCGGCGGCCACCGCGCGGCGGGACTCCGTGCAGGCGCGCGTGGTGGCGTACAACGAGGTGCTGCGCGAGGTCTGCGCGAAGGACAAGAAGTGCCGGTACGACGGCGGGGCCGTGTTCGGGTACAAGTTCGGGCAGGCGCAGTTGAGCGAGTGGGACTGGTTCCACCCGAGCATCGACGGACAGGCCCGGCTCGCCGCGCTCGCGTACCGCGGGGTGACCGCGAGGTAGCCGGGGAAGAGGCCGGGCGTAAGGTCGCGATCATGCGCAGCGAACTCTTCGGCACTCTGCCGGACCCCGATGGCACGCCCGTCCACCGCTGGACCCTGGAACGGGACGGGGTGCGGGTACGCGTCCTGACGTACGGCGGGATCCTGCAGTCGGTGGAGGTGCCCGACCGGGACGGCGCGGTCGCCGACGTGGTGCTCGGGTTCGCGGACCTCGACGGGTATCTGACGCACCCGGAGCCGTATCTGGGCGCGATCGTCGGGCGGTACGCGAACCGGATCGCGGGCGGCCGGTTCCCGCTCGACGGCCGGATCTACCACCTCGCGCAGAACAACGCGCCGAACGCGCTGCACGGCGGCGAGCGCGGCTTCGACAAGCGGGTGTGGGACGCGGAGGCCTTCGGGGAGCACGGGGTGCGGCTGAGCCGGGTGTCGCCGCACGGCGAGGAGGGGTACCCCGGGCGGGTCGAGGTCTCGGTGACGTACACGCTGGAGGCGGGCGGTGTCCTGCGGATCGCGTACGAGGCCGTGACCGACGCGCCGACGCCGGTGAACCTGACCAATCACACCTACTGGAACCTCGGCGGGGCGCGCTCCGGGAGTGCGGTGGGCGGTCATGAGCTGCGGATCGACGGCGGGCGTGTGACGGCCGTCGACGACACGCTCATTCCGACCGGTGAGCTGCTGGACGTCACCGGGACGCGGTTCGACTTCCGGGAGAGCCGGAAGGTGGGGGCGGGGTACGACCACAACTATGTGCTCGACAAGGGGGTGAGCGGCGAGGCCGTGGAGGTGGCCGAGCTGCACGATCCGGCGTCGGGGCGGGTGCTGAGCGTTGCCACGACCGAGCCGGGGGTGCAGTTGTACACGTCGGACGGGTTCGACGAGTCGTTGCCGTTCGCCGCCGGCGATGGGGTCGCGTTGGAGACGCAGCACTTTCCGGACTCGCCGAACCGGGTGGGGTTTCCGTCGACCGTGGTGCGGCCGGGGGACGTGTATCGGTCGGAGACGGTGTATCGGTTCGGGAACCGGGGTTGACGTCTCGGGGCTCTGCCCCCGGGCCCCGCGCCTCAATCGCCGGCGGGGCTTGAAATGCGGGCTCGGGCGCGGGTGTCCGTGAGGGAGCGGCCTGCCACCACCTCGTACGGGCCCGGGACGGAGGACCACGCATGTGTCGTCTCGTCCCAGATCTCGAAGGCTCGGCGCGGGAGGTCGATCGTGGCCGACACGCTCTCGCCGGGGGCCGCCGTCACGGTCGCGAAGCCGGCGAGCCAGCGGGCGGGGCGGTGCTCGTCGGGGGCGGCTGGTGACACGTACACCTGGACGATCTCGCGCCCCGGCCGGTCCCCGGTGTTGCGCACGTGGACCGTCGCCGTCGTGCCGTGGACCTCGATCGACTCGTACGTCCAGTCGGTGTAGCCGAGGCCGTGACCGAAGGGGTAGGCGGGCGTCGTGCCCGCCCTGTCCCAGGCGCGGTAGCCGATGAAGACGCCCTCGGTGTACGGGAGTTCGCCCTCCACCGGTGTCACCTGGGCGACCGGGGCGTCGGCCAGTGGGCCCCACGTGGTGGGGAGGCGGCCGCCCGGTTCCTCGGCGCCGGTGAGGACGTCGGCGAGGGCGGCGCCGCCCTCCTGGCCGGGGAACCAGGAGAGGAGTACGGCGGCTACGTCGTCGCGCCACGGCAGCTCCACCGGGGAGCCGGAGTTGACGACCACCACGGTGTTCGGGTTGGCGGCGGCGACCGCGCGGACGAGGTCGTCCTGGCGGCCCGGGAGTCGGAGGTCGGCGCGGTCGAAGCCCTCGGACTCGACGCGGTCCGTCGTGGCGACCACGACGACGGCGACCTCGGCTTCGCGCGCGGCGGCGACGGCCTCGGCGAGCAGCGCGTCCTCGTCCCGGCGCGGGTCGAGGTGCACGAGGCTGAACATCACGGCGGGCAGCGGCATGGCGAGGGACTTGTCGAGGGTGTGGAGGAGCGAGACCTCCACCGGGCGGCCCTCCGTCAGGGTCACCTTGCCGCGTTCGGCGGGCGCGCCGAAGAACGCCTCGAAGGGGTCGGACTCCGCGCCCATGGCCTGCACGCCCTCGTAGAGGACCGTGCCGTCGACGGTGAGGGTGAAGGCGCCGAGGCCGCGGGTGCCGAAGGCGTGGTCGCCGCTCTCGCGCGGGGTGAAGGTGCCCGTCACCTCGATGCTGTGGAGCGCCTCGTGGGTGACACCGGCCGGCAGGTCGGCGCCGAGCCACTGGACCTGGCCGTTCGGGAGCGTGCCCTCGCCGAGGACGGTGCCTTCGGCGTCGCGGCAGACGGCACGGAGCGTGAACCCCTTGTCGGCGACGGCGAGTTCGTCGCTCGGGTCGGCGCCGACGCTGTACGTCAGGGACGGCAGCGCGGCGCTCAGGCCGTCGAGCGGCGAGACGACGCGGGACGGGAAGACGGTGGCGGAGCCGCCGCCGAGGACGCGGGCGTCGCGCGCGGCGGCCCCGATGAGGGCGACCCGGGCGTCCGGACGCAGCGGCAGGACACCGGAGTTGCGGACGAGGACGAAGGAGCGGTGGGCGAGCTCGCGGGCCAGTGCCTCGCCGTCGACCTCCGCCGGGAGGTCCGTGACGGCGGGTTCGGCGCCCTCAAGGGCGCCGACGCGCGCCGCGAGCCGCAGCACGTTGCGCACGGCCGCGTCGACCTCGGACTCGTCGACCGCGCCGGAGCGGACGGCCGCCACGAGCGCCGGTCCGTACACCGTCTGCGGGCCGGGCATCGCGACGTCCAGGCCGCCCTTGATGTCCCCGACGGTGGAGCGGGCGGCCATCCAGTCGGAGACGTTGAAGCCGTCGAAGCCCCACTCGCCGCGCAGGATCTCGTTCACGAGGTGGCGGTGCTCGGTCATGGTGGTGCCGTTGACCGAGTTGTAGGCGGTCATGACGCCCCACGGCCGGGCGCCCAGGGTGATGGCCTCGAAGGGGGCCAGGTACAGCTCGCGCAGGGCCCGCTCGGAGACCAGGTTGTTGACCGTGAAGCGGTCCGTCTCCGCGTCGTTCGCCACGTAGTGCTTCATGGTCGTGCCGACGCCGCCGGACTGCACGCCCTGGACGTAGCCGGTGCCCATGAGTCCGGCGAGGTACGGGTCCTCGCTGTACGTCTCGAAGTGGCGGCCGCCGAGCGGGGAGCGGTGCAGGTTCACGGTCGGGGCGAGCAGCACGTGGACGCCCTTGCGGCGGGCCTCCTGGGCGAGCAGCACCCCCGCGCGGCGCGCGAGCGCCGGGTCCCAGGTGGCGCCGAGCGCGGTCGGGGACGGCAGCGCGATCGACGGGTCGTCGGCGCTCCAGCGCACGCCCCGCACGCCGATGGGGCCGTCGGACATGACGAGGGACTTCAGGCCGATCTCCGGGACCGCGGGCAGCGACCACATGTCCTGGCCGCCGAGCATGCGGGCCTTGGTGTCCAGGTCGAGCTTGCCGAGCGCGGCCTCCACCGCCGCCTCGCGGGCCTGGTCGGTCCGCTGCCTGCCGTCGTCCGCCTGCTGAGCCATGCCGGCACCTCCACGTCGAAGTCTGGGCGCCTCCATCCTGCACCCGCTACCTGTAGAGTGGTAGGTTTCGTTATTCGGTCGTTATCTATGGGGTGAAGGGGTGCCACGACCGTGCCGTACGGTGACCGCATGAGCAGCACCAGGACCGCCAGGAGCCAGGAACGTCGGGCCGAGATCCTGCGGGCGGCGCTCGACGTCATCGCCGAGCGCGGATACCGGGGCGCGAGCCTGGCGGCGGTGGCCGAGCGCGTGGGGCTGACCCAGCAGGGGCTGCTGCACCACTTCCCCACGAAAGAGGCGCTGCTCGTCGCGGTCCTCGAGGAGCGCGACCAGTGGGACTCGGTGCCCAGCAGCCAGTGGCGGCTCGATCTGCTCGGCACGCTGGTCGAGTACAACGCGATGCGGCCCGGGATCGTGCAGACCTTCTCGGCGCTGCTCGGTGAATCGGTGACCGAGGGGCATCCGGCGCGGGAGTTCTTCACGACGCGCTACACCGGCGTACGGGAGTCGATGGCCGAGGTGCTGCGCGCCGAGTACGGGGAGCGGCTGCCGGGCGGGCTCACGCCCGAGCGGGCCGCGCCGCTGCTCGTCGCGGTCCTCGACGGGCTGCAGTACCAGTGGCTGCTCGACCCGGAGGCCGTGGACATGCCCGGCGCGGTGCGCGACTTCCTGGGACTGCTGGCCGCGGAGGGCTAGTTGGTCCAGCCCTGGCCGTGCGGAGCCGGCCACTGCGTCTCGGGCCCCGGAGCCTGGGCCTGCGCCGGACCCGGCGTCCCCTGCTCGCCCTCCAGCTCACGCACCATCAGCGTCGCGCCGGCGACCGCCCCCGGCATCAGGAACACCGCGACGAACGGCACCAGGAACGCGAGCGCGAGCGGCGTACCGAAGCCCCACGCGAGGCCGCGGCGCGAGCGCAACACGGCGAGACGCTCACGGACTTCGCGGTTTCGGCGCTGCCACGCCACCGACGTCAGCTCCTCCGTGAGGAAGTAGCCGGTGACGAAGAAGCCGATGACCGGGACCACGGTCTGGCCGATGAACGGGACGAACCCGAGGGCGAAGAGGAGGATGCCCCACAGGGCGGCGCGCACGAGCAGCCGCAGGCTGTCACGGGCGGAGATCCACAGTTCCCGCATGAGGGAGAGGCCGGACTCCGGCGCGTGGCCGCCGCTCTCGGAGCGGTCGACCTCCTCGGACAGCGACTCGTAGAAGGGCTGGCCGATCAGCAGGGTCACCGCGGTGAAGGTGAGCACCGCGAGCAGCAGGGCGAGGGCGAAGAGGACCGCCGTGAGGAAGCCGCGGAACAGGCCCTGCCACGGGGACGTCCAGTCGTCGGCGAAGGGCGTGGACCAGGAGACGAAGTCGCCGCCCCAGACGCCGAGGCAGACCAGCGCCGCCGCGTACAGCACGAGGGTGATCAACCCCGGCAGCAGGCCCCAGCCGTACTGCTTTCCGTGCTGGGCAACCCAACGCTGCCCCTTCATCAAATAGCCGAAGCCCGCCCCGAGATCACGCATGGCGCAACCCTACGGGACGGGCCCGACCGCACATCAAGCTCAGACGGAGAGCGTGACCGTGATGTTGCCGCGGGTCGCCTTGGAGTACGGGCAGACCTGGTGGGCCTTCTCGACCAGGGCCTTGGCGGCGGCCGCGTCCACGTTCGGGATGGCGGCGGAGATCTCGACGATGATGCCGAAGCCCTCGTCGTTCTTGCCGATGCCGACGTTGGCGGTGACGGTCGAGCCGGAGACGTCGACACCCTCCTGGCGGGCGACGACGGCGAGCGCGCCCTGGAAGCAGGCGCTGTAGCCGGCCGCGAAGAGCTGCTCGGGGTTGGTGCCCTCGCCGGAGCCGCCCTGCTCCTTGGGCGGGTTGACGACGAGGTCGAGCTTGCCGTCGCTGGTGGAGACGCGGCCGTCGCGGCCGTTCTCCGCGGTGGCGGTGGCGGTGTAGACGACGTCGGACTGCGTGATGGCCATGACCGGCTCCCTCGTTCGCGCGTATGACTCTTTCGTTTTGCGGAACGAGGTTACCGAATCATGGAATCAATGGATGTGGCGGGGGTCACCCCACCCGCATCCGGGCGCGGGAGATCAGAGCTTGACGATCATCTTTCCGGTGTTGTCGCCGCGCAGTACCCCGAGGAACGCCTCCAGGTTGTTCTCGATGCCCTCGACGAACGTCTCGCGGTACTTCAGCTCGCCGGAGCGGACCCACGCGCCGACCTCCTGCACGAACTGCGGCTGCAGGTCGTAGTGGTCGCCGACGAGGAAGCCCTCGATGCGGCCGCGGGTCTGGATGAGGCGGGAGAGGTTGCGCGGGCCGGGGGCCGGCTCCGTGTTGTTGTAGACGGAGATCGCGCCGCAGATGGCGATGCGGCCGTCGCGGTTCAGGCGGGCGATGGCGGCCTCCAGGTGGTCGCCGCCGACGTTGTCGAAGTAGGCGTCGACGCCGTCGGGAGCGGCCTCCTTCAGGAGCGTGTGGACGTCGCCCGTCTTGTAGTTGAAGGCGGCGTCGAAGCCGTACTCCTCCAGGAGCAGCTTGACCTTCTCGTCCGAGCCGGCCGAGCCGATGACCCGCGAGGCGCCCTTGAGCTTGGCGATCTGGCCGACCTGGCCGCCGACCGCGCCCGCGGCGCCGGACACGAAGACGCTGTCGCCCTCCTTGAAGTCCAGCGTGCGCAGCAGGCCCGCGTAGGCGGTCAGGCCCGTCATGCCGAGGACACCGAGGTACGTGGACAGGGGCGCGGCGTCCGGGTCGACCTTCACAGCCTGCTTCGCGTCGAACGTCGCGTACTCGCGCCAGCCGAAGAAGTGCAGCACGTGGTCGCCGACGGCCACACCCTCGTCGTTCGAGGCCAGGACGACGCCGACGGCTCCGCCCTGCATGGCCTTGCCCAGCTCGTACGGGGCGACGTAGGACTTCGCGGCGCTCATCCGGCCGCGCATGTACGGGTCCACGGAGGAGTACAGGTTCTTGACCAGGACCTGACCGGGGCCCGGCTCGGCCACCGGGGCCTCGCGCAGCTCGAAGTCCTCGGGCTTCGGCCAGCCCACGGGGCGGCTGAGCAGGACCCACTCGCGGCCGGTGGCGGGGATCTGGGGGGTGTCGGCGGTCATGCGCTGATCCTTTGTCGAGGGGGCGGAAGCACGTGGGCCGAAGCATGCAAAAAATACTTCAGTACCTGAAACAACAATGCTCCTGAATATTTCAGGATGTCAAGCAACTGGGTACTCTGGACCACATGGCCGCAACGAGTTCCCCCCGCACGGACCCCCTCACGCTCGAGGTCGTCGAGCTGATCGGGGAGATCGTCGCGCGCTACCACCAGGAGTACGAGGAGGCCGCCTCGCGGCACGGGCTCACCGGGGCGCAGGCGCGCGTGCTCGGGCTGCTCTCCCTGGAGCCGCTGCCGATGCGGCAGGTGGCGCAGCGGCTGAAGTGCGAGCCCTCGAACGTGACGGGGATCGTGGACCGCCTGGAGGGCCGCGGCCTCGTGGAGCGGCAGCCCTCGCCGGGCGACCGCCGGGTGAAGGTGGCCGCCGCCACCGCGGAGGGGCGCCGGATCGCGCGGACCCTGCGCGAGACGCTCGACTTCGCGCGGGAGCCGCTTGCCGGCCTTTCGCAGGAGGAGCGGGTGGCGTTCCGGGACATGCTGCGGCGGATGCTCGGCGCGGGCTGAGACCGCCCCCGCACCCTTACGTGCACCACCACAGGAAGCGCTCGCACGTGGCCGACGGGTCCGGCTCGGCGGTGGGCGTGGCCGACGCCGAACGGGATGCCGAGGGAGCCGGCCCCGAGCTCTCGGAGGAGCGGGGCCCGGACGTGGCCGGGGCCGGGCGGGTCGACCGGTGCGTCGCCTCGGCGTCCACCGGACCCGAGGACCGCGTGCGCTCCGGCCGCGGCGGCGTCGAGGCGGGGGCCGACGACGTACGCGTGGCGCGGGACGCGGGCGGGGTGGAGCGTTCGGCGGTGACGGACGGGGACACGGTGTCGGCGTCCGGCGTAACGGTCGCGGTCGTGTCGGGAGCCGCCCGGGTGCGGGAGCCGTCGTCCGAGGGCCCCTCGTTCAGCTGAGCGACGCCGAGGCCGACGCCGCCGGCGACGAGCGCGATGCCCGCCGTGGCCAGCAGGACGCGGCCGCGCCGCCGGGAGCGCGCGGAGCGGCGCGTCGAGCGGTGCGAGCGCCGCCTGCCCCGCGTCCGGGCCGGCGCCACCTCCCCGCCCGGCTCGTCGTCGGCCGCCCCCTCCTGTGCGGCGACCCACTCCCCGTACGCGCGCACGGCGTCGACCGGCGTGCCGCAACCCGGGCATGCCAGGGCGCCGTTGAGGTGTCTGTGGCACGGATGGCAGTAGTCGTCCATGACCAACGGAGGCTAGGCGCAGGGCCGGTGAGGGAAAAAGTCCGTGCTGTGAATCTTCTGTACGGAACGCGACCGCGGCCGATCGGCCACCGACCCATGCGGACCGGTCGCGCGTACCTGCGCAGACCATTGACACCCCGATGAGGCCGACTTACTGTCTCGCCAGCATTTCGAACGTGTGACGAAATTTCGAACAGCACAGGGGGCAACTGCCTTGCGGATCACGGGAATCAGCACGCACGTGGTCGGGACTCCGTGGCGGAACCTGACCTACGTACAGGTGCACACCGACGAAGGACTCACCGGTGTCGGCGAGACCCGGATGCTGGGCCACACCGACGCGCTCATCGGTTACTTGCACGAGGCGCAGGCCAACCACATTGTCGGCTCCGACCCGTTCGCCGTCGAGGACCTCGTACGGCGCATGAAGTACGGCGACTACGGCCGGGCCGGCGAGATCGTCATGTCCGGCATCGCCGTGATCGAGATGGCCTGCTGGGACATCAAGGGCAAGGCCCTCGGCGTACCGGTGTGGCAGCTGCTCGGCGGCAAGGTGACCGACAAGGTCAAGGCGTACGCGAACGGCTGGTACACCACCGAGCGCACCCCGGAGGCGTACCACAAGGCCGCGCAGGCGGTGATGGAGCGCGGGTACAAGGCGCTGAAGATCGACCCGTTCGGCACCGGGCACTTCGAGCTGGACCACGAACAGTCCCTGTACGCCGTGTCGTTGATCGAGGCCGTGCGCGACGCCATCGGTCCGGACGCCGAGCTGATGCTGGAGATGCACGGGCGGTTCTCGCCCGCGACGGCGGTGCGCCTTGCCAAGGACCTGGCCCCGTTCAAGCCCGCATGGCTGGAGGAGCCGGTGCCGCCGGAGAACCTCAAGGCGCTGGAGAAGGTGGCCGCGAAGGTGGAGATGCCGGTGGCGACCGGCGAGCGGATCCACGACCGGATCGAGTTCCGGGAGCTGTTCGAGAGCCAGGCCGTCGACATCCTGCAGCCGGACGTCGGGCACATCGGCGGCATCTGGGAGACCCGGAAGCTGGCGGCCACGGCGGAGACGCACTACATGCTGGTGGCTCCGCACAATGTGGGCGGGCCCGTGCTGACCGCCGCTTCGCTGCAGGTGGGTTTCTCCACGCCCAACTTCAAGATCCTCGAGCACTTCAACGACTTCGCGGACGCCGAGATCAAGAAGGTCGTGAAGGGCGCGCCGCAGGTCGTCGACGGCTACTTCGAGCTGTCCCACGAGCCGGGCCTCGGCGTCGAGTTGGATGTCGACGCGGCGGCCGAGTTCCCGCAGCAGCAGGCCCGGTTCGACCTGTGGGCCGAGGGCTGGGAGAAGCGCGACCCGAAGGCGGCGTCGTGAGCTCCGCCGTCGTCGTCGAGGCGCCCGGCAAGCACCGGGTCGTACCGCACGAGCCCACCGAGCCGGGTCCCGGCGACGCGCGCGTGCGCGTGCACGCCGTGGGCATCTGCGGCAGCGACCGCGAGGTGTACCAGGGCAACAGGCCCGAGGGGTACGTGCGTTACCCGCTGACGCCGGGACACGAGTGGTCCGGCGTCGTGGACGCGGTGGGCGAGGGGGTGCCGGGCGGGCTCGTCGGGCGCAAGGTCGTCGGCGAGGGGTTCCGCAACTGCCAGGTGTGCGAGCGGTGCCACGCGGGTGAGACGACACTGTGCACGGACGGGTACGAGGAGACCGGGTTCACCCAGCCCGGGGCCATGGCCACGACGTTGGTGCTGCCCGCGCGGCTGCTGCACGTGCTGCCCGACGACGCCGATCTCACCGCCGCCGCGCTGCTCGAACCCGCGGCGTGCATCGCCGCCGCCGCGATCAAGGCGCAGGCGCTGCCCGGTCAGCGGGTGGGCGTGGTCGGGACCGGGACGCTCGGGATGTTCGCCGTGCAGTTCCTCGCGGCGGCGTCCCCGGCGGAGCTGGTGGTCGTCGGCACACGGGACGAACGGGCTGCTCTGGCGCGGCAGTTCGGCGGGACCGACTTCCGGCTGCGCACGGACGTGCTGCCGGACGACCTCGACGTCGTCATCGAGACCGCCGGGTCCGCGTCCGCGGCGCGTACGGCGGCGTCCTTGCTGCGGCGGGGCGGGCGGCTCGTGCTGACCGGGATTCCGGCGGCGGGGGCGGCGGAGGGGCTCGACCCGACGGATCTCGTGGTGCGGCAGCTGGAAGTCCAGACCGTGTTCGGGGCCGCGGCGGATGCGTGGGCGCATGCGGTGCGGATGTTCGGGGCGGGGTTGCTCGATCCGTTGCCGCTCGTGACGCACCAGGTGCCGTTGGAGCGGTTCGCCGAGGCCATCGAGTGGGTGGGGGCGGGTGACCCTGCGGTCGGCAAGGTGCTGTTGAGGCCTTAGCCACGCGAGCGTCCCGCGGCACCGGGGTCTTGCGGGGCTCTGCCCCGCACCCCGCTGCTCAATCGCCGCAGGGGCTTGATCAGCCCAACCCGCCGGGAGGGCCCGAGAAGTCCGAACCCCGCTGGGAGGGACCCGAGGAGTTCGAACTTCATCCGAAATCTCGAACAACCAGAAAAGGACCACCGTGACCCACACACCCCGCCGCCCCGGCGAACCCGCGCTCTCCGCTCTCGGGCTGAGCGCCCCCGAGCACTCCCCCGCCGACACCTCGCCGCACACGTTCCCCGACGGTGGCACCTGGCGGACCGAGATTCCCTCGGTCGAAGGGCCTGAGGCCCTCGCCACCGTGCTCAAGGAGTCCTCGCGGCTCGACGTGCCCATCCACCGGATCAGCCAGGGCAGCGGCATCTGGATGCTGCGGGACTCCGAGATCCAGGAGATGGTCGAGGCCACCGCCGAACGGGACATCGAACTCTGCCTGTTCACCGGGCCGCGCGGCTCCTGGGACACCGGTGCCTCCGTGCGCACCGACTCGGGCGGCGCGGGGCTGCGCGCCCGGGGGCACGACGCCGTCGCCGGGTGCGTCGAGGACGCCGTACGGGCGACGGAGCTGGGCGTGAAGTGTCTGCTCGTCGCCGATGAAGGCGTGCTGTGGACGCTGCACCGGGCGCGGCAGCAGGGCGTCGTCCCGGGCGACACCACGCTCAAGGTGTCCGCGCTCGTCGGGCCCGTGAACCCCGCCTCGTACGCCGTGTACGAGCGGCTCGGGGCCGACTCGCTCAACGTGCCGAGCGACCTCACGCTCGCGCACCTCACCGAGATCCGGCGGGTCTCCGCCGCGCCCATGGACATGTACGTCGAGGCGCCCGACGACCTCGGCGGCTATGTCCGGATGTACGAGATCGCCGAACTGGTGCGCCGCGGCGCCCCGTTGTACCTGAAGTTCGGCCTGGCCAAGGCGCCGGCGATCTACCCGTACGGGGCCCAGCTGCGCGACGTCACGCTGGACACCGCCCGCGAGCGCGTGCGCCGGGGCCGGCTCGCGCTCGATCTGCTGGAGCGGCACGGGGCCGCCGGCGGGATGTCACCGCTGGGTTCGCGGCTGCCCGGAGCGCTGAGCCGGTTCGACACGGGCGAATAACGTTCCGGGCACGCAACTTCCCAGAAGTGGACAGGGCCGCGCAGAATCCAACGCATCTCCACTCGGTTCAACCCACGCTCCGCGCAAGGGACTTCGCACCGCCCGAGCACCACCGAGCTCCGCCCCGCAGTTGTGCACTCACACATCAAGGATGATGACCATGCGAAACCGCCGAGCCGTCCTCACCGCGATAGCCGCGTCCGCGTCCCTCGCGCTCACCCTGTCCGCCTGCGGCCAGAGCAGCGAGGGCGGCAGCAAGGACGAGAAGAAGAGCGCGAAGGGCTCCACCGTCGGCATCGCGATGCCGACCAAGTCCTCCGAGCGGTGGATCGCCGACGGCAACAACGTTGTCAAGTCGCTGAAGGCGAAGGGTTACAAGACCAAGCTGGCGTTCGGTGAGGACGACCCCGACCAGCAGGTCTCGCAGATCGAGAACATGATCACCCAGGGCGTCTCCGCGCTGATCATCGCCTCGATCGACAACAAGTCCCTCACCAACGTGCTCCAGGAGGCGAAGGACGCGAACATTCCGGTGATCGCGTACGACCGCCTGATCCTGGACTCGAAGAACGTCGACTACTACGCGACGTTCGACAACGAGAAGGTCGGCGAGCTGCAGGCCGGCGCGATCGTCAAGAAGCTGGGCCTGGACAGCGGCAAGAAGGGCCCGTTCAACCTGGAGCTGTTCGCCGGTTCCAACGACGACAACAACACCAAGTACTTCTTCAACGGCGCGATGTCGGTGCTCAAGCCGTACATCGACAAGAAGCAGCTCGTCGTGAAGTCCGGGCAGACCAAGCTCAACCAGGTCACGACGCTGCGCTGGGACGGCGCCACCGCGCAGAAGCGCATGGACGACATCCTGACCTCGACGTACAAGAGCGACAAGGTCGACGCCGTGCTCTCGCCGTACGACGGCATCTCCATCGGCATCCTCTCCGCGCTGAAGTCCGACGACTACGGCACGAAGGCCAAGCCGCTGCCGGTGGTCTCCGGTCAGGACGCCGAGGTCGCCTCCGTGAAGTCGATCATCGCGGGCCAGCAGTACGCGACGGTCTACAAGGACACCCGCAAGCTCGCGGAGGTGTCCGTGGACATGGTCGACGACGTGCTCAACGACAAGAAGCCCAAGGTCAACGACACGAAGACGTACGACAACGGCGCAAAGGTCGTCCCGTCGTACCTGCTCACCCCGGTCAGCGTCGACAAGACCAACTACGAGAAGACGCTCATCGACAGCGGCTACTACACCAAGTCCGACCTGGGCCTGAAGTAGCCCGCACCCGTCTCAGAGAAGGGCACGACCATGGCGGGACCCGTCCTGGAAATGCGCTCGATCGTCAAGACCTTTCCCGGCGTCAAGGCGCTGTCGGACGTCTCCCTGAGCGTCCGTCCCGGCGAGGTCCACGCCATCTGCGGGGAGAACGGCGCCGGAAAGTCCACCCTCATGAAGGTGCTCTCCGGCGTCCACCCGCACGGAAGTTACGAAGGGGACATCCTCTTCGAGGGGGAGCACTGCGAGTTCAAGGACATCAACGCCAGTGAGGCGCACGGCATCGTCATCATCCACCAGGAGCTGGCCCTCGTGCCGTTCCTGTCGATCGCCGAGAACATGTTCCTCGGCAACGAGCACGCGAGCCGCGGCTTCATCAACTGGCACGAGACGCTGGGCCACGCGACGCGCCAGCTGCGCCGCGTCGGCCTGAACGAGAACCCCAACACCCGCGTCGCCGACATCGGCGTGGGCAAGCAGCAGCTCGTGGAGATCGCCAAGGCGCTCGCCAAGGAGGTGAAGCTGCTGATCCTGGACGAGCCGACGGCCTCCCTGAACGACGAGGACTCGGACACGCTCCTCGATCTGATCCTGGAGCTCAAGGACCAGGGCATCACCTCGATCATCATCTCGCACAAGCTGAACGAGATCCGCAAGGTCGCCGACTCGGTGACGATCCTGCGCGACGGCCGCACCGTCGAGACCCTCGACGTGCGGGCGCCGGAGACCACCGAGGACCGGATCATCTCCGGGATGGTCGGCCGGGACCTCGACAACCGCTTCCCCGACCGCACCCCGCACCAGCCCGAGGCGGGCGCCGCGCCGGCCATGGAGATCCGCAACTGGACGGTGCGCCACCCGATCGACCGCGAGCGCAAGGTCGTCGACGACGTCTCGCTCACGGTGCGCCGCGGCGAGATCGTCGGCATCGCGGGCCTGATGGGCGCGGGCCGCACCGAACTGGCGATGAACGTCTTCGGGCGTACGTACGGCAGGTACGCGGGCGGCGTCGTCCTCAAGGACGGCGAGGAGATCAGCACGCGGCACGTCTCCGACGCGGTCGGGCACGGGATCGCGTACGTCACCGAGGACCGCAAGCACTACGGCCTCAACCTCATCGACACCATCGGCCGCAACATCACGATGAGCGCCCTGGACAAGGTCGCCAAGCGCGGGGTCGTGAACGAGCACGAGGAGCGGCAGGTCGCCGAGGGCTACCGCAAGTCGATGAACATCAAGGCCCCGACGGTGTTCGAGCCGGCGGGCAAGCTGTCGGGCGGCAACCAGCAGAAGGTCGTCCTCAGCAAGTGGATCTTCGCGGGCCCCGATGTGCTGATCCTCGACGAACCGACGCGCGGCATCGACGTCGGCGCCAAGTACGAGATCTACACGGTCATCGACAAGCTCGCGGCCGAGGGCAAGGCGGTCGTCTTCATCTCCTCCGAGCTGCCCGAGCTGCTCGGCATGTGCGACCGCATCTACACGATGGCCGCGGGCCGCCTGACCGGCGAGGTGCCGCGCGCCGAGGCGACGCAGGAATCGCTGATGCGCCTGATGACGAAGGACAAAGAGGTAGCGCGATGAGCACGAACGTGACGGACAAGATCCCGGCGGCCGCGCCGCCACCGCCGCCCCGCAAGGCGGGCGAGGCGGCCGGGGGCGGGCTGCTCCAGCTGGTCGTCGACGGCATGCGCCGCAACATGCGCCAGTACGGGATGCTGATCGCGCTCGGCCTCCTTGTCGCCGTCTTCGCCGTGTGGACCGACGGCGACCTGATCCTGCCGCGCAACGTCTCCAACCTGGTGCTGCAGAACAGCTACATCCTGATCCTCGCGATCGGCATGATGCTGGTGATCATCGCGGGCCATATCGACCTGTCCGTCGGCTCGTTGACGGCGTTCGTCGGCTCGATGGCGGCGGTCCTCACGGTCAGCCACGACGTGTCCTGGCCCGTCGCCATGATCCTCTGCCTGGTGATGGGCGGCATCGCCGGTTCCATCCAGGGCTGGCTCATCGCGTACGGCGGCATACCGTCGTTCATCGTGACCCTCGCCGGCATGCTGGTGTGGCGCGGGCTCACCGAGATCCTGCTCAAGGGACAGACGCTCGGCCCGTTCCCCGACGGACTGCAGAAGATCGGCAACGGCTTCCTGCCGCAGGTCGGCCCGAACACGAACTACCACAACCTCACGCTGCTGCTCGGTGTCGTGCTCGCCGCCGCCGTGGTCTGGCAGGAGCTGCGCGACCGGCGCAGGCAGCGCGAATTCTCCCTGGACGTCGTCCCGTTCAACCTGTTCGTGCTGAAGCTCGTCGCGATCGTCGCGGCCATCGCGGTCGTGACGCTGCTGCTCGCCAGCTACAAGGGCACCCCGATCGTCCTGATCATCCTCGGCGTCCTGGTGGTCGGCTACGGCTATGTGATGCGCAACTCGATCTTCGGCCGGCACATCTACGCGATCGGCGGCAACCTCCCGGCGGCGAAGCTGTCCGGCGTGAAGGACAAGAAGGTCTCCTTCTACGTCTTCCTGAACATGGGCGTGCTCGCGGCCCTGGCCGGCCTGGTCGTCGCGGCCCGGCTGAACGCGGCCTCGCCGAAGGCGGGTCTCAACTTCGAACTCGAGGCGATCGCCGCGTCGTTCATCGGCGGCGCGTCGATGAGCGGCGGCGTCGGCACCATCCTCGGCGCGATCATCGGCGGTCTCGTCCTCGGCGTGCTGAACAACGGCATGAACCTGCTCGGCGTCGGCTCCGACTGGCAGTCGGTGATCAAGGGCCTTGCCCTGCTCGCCGCGGTCGGCTTCGACGTGTGGAACAAGCGCAAGTCCGGTTCGTAAGTCAGGTTTCGCATCTCACTTCTGGAGCCGCACACCATGGAACTGAGCAGACGTACGGTCATGGCCTCCGCCGCGGCGGCCGGTGTCGCAGCCACCGCGCTCGGCGGCACGGCGCACGCGTCGGGAGGCACCTCCGCACACGCGTCGGGAGGCAGGAAGCCCGTGAAGGAGCCCTTCGGCAAGCTCGCCGACGGCACGAAGATCTACCGCTGGTCCCTCGAGAACGGCGGCACCCGCCTCAAGGTCCTCAACTACGGCGGCATCGTCCAGTCGCTCGAACTCCCGGACCGCCGCGGCAAGTACGTGAACGTCTCCCTCGGCTACGACACCATCGAGGAGTACGTCGCCGGCACCACGTTCTTCGGCGCCACCATCGGCCGCTACGGAAACCGCATCGCCAAGGGGAAGTTCACCCTCGACGGCAAGGCCTACCAGGTCTCGGTCAACGACGGCGAGAACTCGCTGCACGGCGGCGCCAAGGGCTTCAACACGCGGGTGTGGGACATCGAGCCCTTCACCTCCGGCCCGGACGTCGGCCTGCACATGCACTACACGTCCGTCGACGGCGAGATGGGCTACCCGGGCACACTGAAGACCACGGTCACGTACACCCTGACGGCGCGCGGCGACTGGCGCATCGACTACGAGGCGACGACGGACAAGGCGACCGTCGTGAACCTCACGAACCACACCTACTTCAACCTCGCGGGCGAGGGCAGCGGCACGATCTACGACCACGAGCTGACGCTGGCCGCCTCCCGCTACACGCCCACCGACGCGGGCCTCATCCCGACCGGTGAACTGGCGAAGGTCACGGGCACCCCGTTCGACTTCCGCAAGGCGAAGCCCATCGGCCGCGACATCCGCGACGCCCACCCGCAGCAGATCCTCGCCAAGGGCTTCGACCACAACTGGGTGATGGACAAGGGCATCACGGCGAAGCCGGAGCTGGTGGCGACGCTGCGCGACCCGGTCTCGGGCCGCACCCTGAAGATCGCCACGGACCAGCCGGGCCTGCAGTTCTACTCGGGCAACTTCCTCGACGGCACGCTCGTCGGCCAGTCGGGGCGCACCTACCGGCAGGGCGACGGCCTGGCCCTGGAGACCCAGCACTTCCCGGACTCCCCGAACCAGCCGAAGTTCCCGTCGACGGTGCTGCGGCCCGGCGAGACGTACCGGACGACGACGGTGCACTCGTTCGGCACCTGAGCACTTTGAACTGCCTGAGCACCTGAGCACCACCCGTTGAACACCGCCCCGCCCGTATCCGTATGACATGCCACCACGGATACGGGCGGAGGCATGTGATGAGCGGAAGCGTGGTCTCGCTGTTCCAGGGGGCGACGGCCCACTCCCCCTCCTACGGCCAGCTGACGCGGGCCGGGGCGGTCGGCGCCGGCGGCGAGGTCGTCGACTTCTGCATCCCCTGCAACCCCTACTTCCCCACTCCGGGGATGCTGGATACGCTCCGCGACCGGCTGCACGAGATCCTCACGTACTACCCCAGCAGCGCCGAGCACATCACCGCCGAGCTGTGCCAGGTCCTCGGCCTCAACCCCCAGACCGTGGCCATGGGCAACGGCTCCACCGAGCTCATCACGTGGATCGACCACCTGCTGGTCCGCGAGTCCCTCGCCGTGCCGGTGCCGACGTTCGGGCGGTGGACGGACCAGCCGATGGAGACGGGCAAGCGGGTCGACATGTTCCCGCTGCCCGAGCGCGACGGGTTCGCGCTCGACCCGGCGGCGTACGCCGAGTTCATCCACGCGCGCGGCTCGCGCGCCGCCGTCGTCTGCAACCCCAACAACCCCGACGGCGGCCTGCTCCCCCGCCGCGCCCTGCTGACCCTCATCGACGAACTCCGGCACCTCGACCTGATCGTCATCGACGAGTCCTTCCTCGACTTCGCCGACACCGAGGGCGGCCGGGACCCCAGCCTCGTGCAGGAGGCGGTGCTGCGCCCGAACGTGATCGTGCTGCGCAGCCTCGGCAAGAACTTCGGCCTGCACGGCGTGCGCTTCGGCTACCTGGTCGCGAACCCGGGCCTGGCGGGGAAGGTGCGGTCGATGCTCCCGAAGTGGAACCTCAACGCCTTCGCCGAGACGGTCGTCTTCATGCTCCGCGAGCACCGCCAGGAGTACGCCGACAGCATCCGCCAGGTGTGCCGCGACCGCCAGGACATGCGCTGGCACCTGGCACGCCTGCGCCCGCTCACCGTCTACCCCTCGCAGGGCAACTTCCTCTACGTGCGGCTGCCCGACGGCGTCGACGGCGTGGCCGTCCGCGACCGGCTGCTCGCCGAGCACGGAGTCCTGGTGCGCGAGTGCGGCAACAAGATCGGATCGTCCAGCAGTTTCCTGCGCCTCGTGGTGCGACCCCAACCGGACGTCCTGCGCCTGGTGGCCGGTCTGGAGTCGCTCATGGGGAGCGGGAACGGAGCCGTCGTGCCCGAGCGATACGGAGGGACCACCTACAGCTCGGGCACGGCGGCGGTCGACCGCCTCATCAGGTCCGCGGGGGCCTGAGCCTCAGGGGTTGCGCCAGGCGGCGGGGTCCTCGGCCAGTTCCCGTACCGGTTCCGGCAGCCGGTCGTGCGCGAGGTCGGAGAGCGTGACGCCCTCCAGGATCTTGCGCACATTGGCCCGCAGCGCCACCCACAGCGGGAGCAGCGGTTCGGCGGGCCCGGTGTAACTGAGCGCGTTCGGCCGCTCACCGCGCACCGAGACGATGGGCCCCTCGACCGCGCGCACGACGTCGGCGACGGTGATCTCGGTGGCGGGCCGGGCGAGCAGATAGCCGCCGTTGCCGCCCCGCTTGCTCACGACGATGCAGCCGCGCCGCAGGTCGCTGAGGATCCCCTCCAGGAACTTGTGCGGAATCTCCTGTGCCGCGGCGACGGCCTCGGCCTTGATCGGCACGCCGTCCCCCTCGGCATGGACGGCGATTTCCAGGCAGGCACGTACGGCGTAGTCGGCGCGGGCGGAGATCCTCATGCGGCCATTGTCGTGGACACTCATGGATCTTCCAGCATCTGGGACGCACTTGCTTCCACCATCTGGGACACCCGGCTCATCCCTACCTTTCCCATAGGGATGGTGCGTACAGTCGCCGTCATGGACTTCTCCTGGGCGATAGTCGTGGCCGGTGCCCTGGTCGGGCTCGCGGTGGGCCTGACCGGCATGGGCGGCGGCGCGCTGATGACCCCGATCATGGTGATGCTGTTCGGCGTGAACCCGACGGCGGCGATCGGCAGCGACCTGGCCACGTCCGTGTTCATGAAGCCGTTCGGGGCGGCGGTGCATCAGCGCGCGGGGACCGTGCGCTGGGACATCGTGCGCTGGCTGCTGCCGACGGCCATGCCGGCGGCGGTGCTCGGCGCGCTCTGCCTGGGCCTGCTCGGGGACGGGGACCAGCTCCAGGAGCGGGTGAAGTACGTCATCGGGGGCGCGCTCGTCCTCGCGGTCGTGGGGATGCTGGCCCGGATGCGGCTCGACGCGCGGCGCGGCACGGGAGCGGAGGAGGCGGAGGACGCGCACGTGGCGGTCCGCCCGCTGGCCACCCTCGCGATCGGCCTGATCGGCGGCTTCATCGTCGGCATGACGTCCGTCGGCTCGGGCTCGCTGATCATCGTGATGCTGATGCTGGCGCACCCGCGCCTGAAGGCGAACCACCTCGTCGGCACGGACCTCGTCCAGGCCATCCCGGTGGTCGCGGCGGCGGCCCTCGGCCACGTGATCTTCGGCGACGTCGCCTTCGGCATGGCGGGCACGCTGCTGATCGGCGCGATCCCGGGCGTGGTCGGCGGCGCCCTCCTCTCGACCCGCATCTCCGGCCCGGCCCTCCGCTGGGCCCTGGTCACCCTCCTCGCGGGCTCGGGCCTGGCGATGTGGGGCGTGTCGGGAGTCCCCCTGCTGCTGGTGTGCGCGGTGTTCGCGGCGGTGGGCGTGACGGTGACGCTGCGGGGGCGGCGCGGCCGTTCCCTGGTGGTGGCGGGGGACGCCCACCACGCACCGGAGCCCGCTCCCGAGTCCCCTGCCGTGACGCGGTGAGCGGGCTCCCGCGGTCACGCCAGCCGGATCACGTTCCAGGACAGCGGGGCGAGTGAAGCCTTCAGGGCTGCGGCTTCCACGGTCGTGTCGGACACCGTGTGCGGGACCACGCGTTCCGGTTCCGCGAGGGTGTTGCAGGCATCCGGGTCGGCGTCGGAGAGCACGGTGTGTTCCACGACGCGGTCCAGGGAGAGGCCGTTCAGCGTCACTTCGAGCGGGAGCGTCTCCGTCTGGCTGCGGTTGACCGCGAAGACGGTGACCGTGCCGTCGTCCGCGCGGACCGCCGTCGCGTGCAGGAGGTCGGCGGTGCCGTGGCGGGCCGTGTCGTACGTGGGGCCCGAGACGCGGACGTCGAGGACCTCGCCGCGGCCGTACTTCGAGGCCGCCGCGAAGGGGTAGAACGTCGTCTGCCGCCAGGCCGGGCCGCCCGGTTCGGTCATGATCGGTGCGATGACGTTGACGAGCTGGGCGAGGCAGGCCACCGTCACGCGGTCCGCGTGGCGCAGCAGCGCGATCAGCAGCGAGCCGAAGACGACCGCGTCCGTGACCGAGTAGACGTCCTCCAGGAGGCGCGGCGCCTCGGGCCAGTCGAGGGCCGCGACCTGGGAGTGGGAGCGCGACTGGTACCAGACGTTCCACTCGTCGAAGGAGAGGTTGATCTTCTTCGGGGACTTGAGGCGGGCGCCCACGTGGTCGCAGGTCGCGACGACGTTCTCGATGAAGGACTCCATGTCCACCGCGGAGGCGAGGAAGGAGTCCCGGTCGCCGTCGTGCTCCTGGTAGTAGGCGTGCAGGGAGATGAAGTCGACCAGCTCGTACGTCTCCGCGAGGACCTTCGCCTCCCACTCGGCGAACGTCGGCATCGCCTGGCTCGAGCTGCCGCACGCGACCAGCTCCACATCCGGGTCGATCTGGCGCATCGCGCGCGCCGTCTCCGCCGCGATCCGCCCGTACTCCTCGGCCGTCTTGTGGCCGGTCTGCCAGGGGCCGTCCAGCTCGTTGCCGAGGCACCACAGGCGGATACCGAAGGGGTCCTTGTCGCCGTGCTCGATGCGGAGGTCGGACAGGGCGGTGCCGGCGGGGTGGTTCGCGTACTCCTGGAGTTCCATCGCCTCGGCCACGCCGCGCGTGCCCAGGTTCAGCGCCATCATCGGCTCGGCCTGCGGACCGAGCTTGCGCAGGAACGCGATGTACTCGGACAGGCCGAAGCGGTTCGACTCCGTGGTGCGCCAGGCCAGGTCGAGGCGGGCCGGGCGGTCCTCGACGGGGCCGACCGAGTCCTCCCACTTGTAGCCGGAGACGAAGTTGCCGCCGGGGTAGCGGATGGTCGTCACCCCCAACTCCCGTACCAGCTCAAGGACATCGGTGCGCAGGCCCGACTCGTCCGCGTGCTCGTGGCCCGGCTCGTGGATCCCGGTGTAGACGCAGCGGCCGAGGTGCTCCACGAACGAGCCGAAGAGCCGGGGGTTGACCGTGCCGACGGTGAAGGCGGGGTCGAGGGTGAAGCGTGCGGTGCGCAAGGTGTTCCCTTCCTTGAAGGACTTGGACTACTGCCCGGCCAGGCCCGTGTGGGCCACGCCCGCCACGATCTGGCGCTGGAAGAAGACGAAGACGATGATCAGCGGGAGGCCCGCCATGAGGCCGCCGGCCATCAGCTGGGCCCATTGGATGCCGTAGGAGTTCATGATCGTCGCGATGCCGTTGGGCATGGTCATCAGATCGGGGTTGTGGGTGACCATGTACGGCCACAGGAAGTTGTTCCACGAGTTGATGAACGTGAAGATGCCGACCGCGGCGAGCGAGGGCCGCGACAGCGGCAGGATGACGGTGAAGAAGATCCGCCAGCGGCCCGCTCCGTCGATGGCCGCGGCCTCCTCCAGTTCGCGCGGGACGCCCTGGAAGAACTTGTAGAGGATGTAGACCATCGACGCGTGCGCGCACTGCGGCAGGATCATGCCCCAATAGGTGTCGACCATCCCCATCTGCTGGACCGTGGTGAACAGCGGCACGCCGAGCACGGCGGGCGAGACCATCAGGCCCGCCATGACCAGACCCATCAGGGCGCCCTTGCCCCTGAACTCGGTGCGCGCGAAGCCGTATCCGGCGAGCGCGCTGGTCAGCACCACGACGGCCGTGACGCACACGGACACGACCACGGAGTTGACGAACCAGTTGGTGATGTTGCCGGTCTCGAAGATCGCGGACCAGGCCTGCCCGGTCCAGTTCTCGGGCAGCCAGTGCGTCGGCGACGCGACCGCCTCCGTCTCCGACTTCAGGGACGTGAACAGGGCCCAGGCCAGCGGCGAGAGGAACACCGCGGACACGGCCACCCCGAGGGCGGTGAGCACGATCTGGCTCACGGTCCACCCGCGGCGGGGCTTGAGGCGGATCTGCGGGGCGGTGGCGGTCATCGGGCGCCCTCCTCACGGTTGCGCAGCAGCCACATCCGCGCGAGCGCGACGGACGCGATGATCACGAAGAAGATGATGGAGGCGGCAGAGGCGTAGCCCACCCGGTAGGCGGTGAAGCCCTCTTCGAGGGTGAACTGCACGTACGTGCGCGTGGATCCCTCGGGCCCGGGCTCGAAGTCGAACATCACGACGGCCTGGTCGAAGACCTGGAGCGAGGCCAGGACCTGCAGCGTGATGACGAGCCCGGTGATGTTGCGCAGCATCGGCAGCGTGATGTGGACCATGCGGTGCCAGGCGTTCGCGCCGTCCAGCTTGGCGGCCTCGTACAGATGGGCCGGGATGCCCTGGAGGGCGGCCAGGTAGAGCAGGAAGCTGAAGCCGACCGTCCACCACAGCGTGCAGACGACGACGGCGAGCATCGCGTACGACGAGTCGGCGAGCCACGCCGTGTTCAGGCCGAAGACGTGGTTGACCATGCCCGCGGTGGGGTTGAACAGCCACTCCCACAGATTGCCCGCGACGGTCGAAGGCAGCAGGAACGGCATGAAGAAGCAGAGCCGCCACAGCCACTTCCCGCGCTCGATGTGGTGGGCCAGCATCGCGAGCAGGAACGCCATGACCGTGATGCAGGGCACGACCAGGAGCGTGAAGTACGCGCTGTGGCCGAGCGAGTCCCACAGCAGGTCGTCCTTGAGTGCCTCGCGGTAGTTGTCGAGGCCGATGAAGCTCGCGCCCTCGCCGGAGATGTTGGCGTCGGTGAACGACAGGTACAGGCCGCGCACCACCGGCCAGATCACGAAGAGGCAGAACAGCACCAGGAACGGCGCCACGAACCACCCGCCGTGCTGGAAGCCCTGCTTGCGGCGGACGGTGCCGCTCCGCGTGGTGGACCGCGCGGTCGCGGGGGCCAGGACGGGCTGCGCGCTGGTCGTGGTCATGAGACCGCACCTCCCTGGGCGGCGGTCTTGCCGTCCATCGGGTTCTTCGAGGCGAGGAGCTGGGTGAGGGCGCCCTTGAGGCGGCGGGCCGCGGCCTCGGGGCGCGCGGAGCCGGCGGACGCGGCCATCACGATCGGCCCGGTGCGCTGTCCGAGCAGCCCGGTGGAGCCGGCGAACCATGCCTTCGGCTCGGTCGCCATGTGGTTCATCGCGGACACGTACTCGCTCTGCGGCTCCATCTTTCGGTACGCGGCCGACGACAGGGTCGGCGTGTACGCGGGGATGTGGCCGCCGAGCGCCCACTTCCGGGCGTGCTTGACGACGTACGCGGCGAGCTGGTGGGCGCCCTCGTTGGCGGCGCCGCCGCGCTCGGCCTGGTGCGGGAGGACGAAGGCGTGGGACTCGGCGTGGGTGGCCTGCTTGCCGAAGACCGGTGGCAGCGGCGTCGCCCCGTACGACACCTTGGCGCTGTCGAAGACGGGCACCGACCAGTTGCCCTCCCAGGTGAACGGGGCGCCGTTCACGAACTGTTCGGCCCCGATGGCGCCCTCGACGGAGTACCCGTCGGTGACGTGCTTGCGCAGGAACTCCAGGACCTGGGTGGCCTTGTCGGTGTCGAAGGTGACCTCGGTGCGGTCGGCGCTGAACCAGGTGCCGCCGAGCTGCGTGTAGAAGGCGACGAACATCCACCACTGGATGTTCATGTCCTCGGCGTTCAGGCCGAGGGTCTGCACGCCCTTCCTGGCCGCCTTCTTGGCCTCCTTCAGCACGTCGAACCACGCGTCGGTGGAGGTGACCTCGGCCATCCGCCCGTCGGCGTCGAGCAGCCCCGCCTTCTTCAGCACGTCCTTGCGGTAGAAGCAGAGCTGGACGTGGATGTCGAGCGGCAGGCCGTAGAGCTTGCCGTCGACCGTCGCCCGCTTCCACAGGACCTGGTTGAAGTCCTCCTGCCGCACGCCGTACTTGGCGAGCAGTCCGACGTCCCAGGCATCGAGGAGGGTGCCGGGCGCGAAGCCGGGGATCCTCCCGAGGTGCATCACGGCGAGGTCCGGGGCACGGTCGCCCGACGCGGTCATCGCGAGCTTGGAGTAGTACGGATTGCCCCACTGCAGCGTGGAGTCCTTCACGTCGACGTCCGGATGCCCACGACGGAAGTCGTTCAGCATCGAGATCATGTTGTACCCGTCGCCGCCGCTGAAGAGGTTCCAGTAGCGCACGCGGGTGTCCGCGCCCGAGGCGAGCGCGTCGGCGCCCGTGCCCATGGCCGCGAATCCCAGGCTTCCCGCGACCGCCAACCCACCCGCGCCGGCGAGGAGTTGTCTGCGGTTCAGGCCAGGTCGTCCCACAACCGGCCCCTCCCTACGTCCGATATTTCGAATGCCGCCCGTAACTTCGAACGGACCGTAAAATCGAAGCGCTTGCGCGTCAATGGGTCGCGCGGGATTCGCGGGAAAAAGGCTGTGGGGCGCACGACGCGAACGCCGTACGCCCCACGGGCATCCACCGGGCCGGGGCCCGAACCGTCAGCCGCCGAAGGCCGCTTGGGCGAGGCCTTGGCCGACTCCCGGTACCACCAGCAGGGACCCCGCCAGCGGCTCGGGGCCGTCGAGCCCGACGCGCGCCGTCGACACATACAGGTCCCCCAGGTCCGCGCCGCCGAAGGCGCAGGCCGTGGGGCGGCTCACCGGCAGCGGCAGCACCCGGTCGAGCTCGCCCTCGGGCGTGTAGCGGCGGACCGCGGCGCCGTCCCACAGGGCCACCCACACGCAGCCGTCCGCGTCGACGGTGAGCCCGTCGGGGGAGCCCGCGCCGTTCTCGACGCTCGCCAACTCCCGCCGGTTGCCGATCCGTTCGCCGTCCACGTCGAAGACGTCGATGCGGCCCGTCGGGGTGTCGACGTAGTACATGCGCGTGCCGTCGGGGCTCCAGCCGGTGCCGTTGGAGATCGTGACGTCGTCGAGGACCTCGGTCACCGCCCCGTCGGGCGCGACCCGGATCAGGTTGCCGCCGCCGGGCGTCTCGTCGTACGACATCGAGCCCGCCCACAGCGCGCCGTCGGGGGCCACCGCCGCGTCGTTTCCGCGCCGACCCGGGACGGGCTCGCGGTGCAGCCAGGAGAAGGCGCCGTCGGGGGCGTAACTCCCCACTCCGTCACGGAGGTTGACGACCAGGCCGCCGTCGGCGCGCGGCTTGGCGGCGCCCACGTGCTGCTCGGTCGTCATGACGGTGCGGCGGCCGCTGCCCGGTGCGTAGGTGTGCACGCGGGAGTTCAGGATGTCCACCCAGATCACGCGGCCCGCGGCCGGATCCCAGGTTGGCCCCTCGCCCAGCTCGGCCGAGGCCCGCACGGCCTCCTCGACGCGGATCCTCATCGCGCCACCCCCCGGTGGCCGAGGCGCTCGGAGAGGTCCGCGGCGCCCTTCGCGGCGAGCCCGGCGAGCTCCTCCTCGCGCGCGTCGCTCCAGCGGATCATCGGTACGGAGATGGAGAGCGCGGCGACGACCCGGTTGGTGCGGTCGCGCACGGGCGCGGCGACGCACGACACGTCCGTGTTCGACTCGCGGCTCTCCACGGCGATGCCTCGGTCGCGCACCCCCACCAGGTGTGTGCGCAGGGCCGCCGGGTCGGTGATCGAGTTCTCGGTCATGGCGACGAGGTCCGCGTCGTCCGGGATCCGCGCGCTCAGTTCGGCCTCCGGCAGCGACGCGAGCAGCATCTTGCCGACGGAGGTGCAGTGCGCGGGGAGGCGGCGGCCCGCGGCGGACACCATGCGCACGGCGTGCGTGGAGTCGACCTTCGCGATGTAGATGACGTCGGTGCCCTCGAGGATCGCGACGTGGACGGTCTCGTCGCAGGTCTCCGCGACGTCGCGGGCGACCTGCTGCCCCTCGGCGGCGAGGTCGAGCTGCTCGGCGTACCGGCTGCCGAGCTGGTAGGGGCGTACGCCGAGGCGGTAGCGGCCCGGCTGGCCGGGGACCTGCACGATGTACTGGCGGGCGGCGAGCGTGGTGACCAGTTCATGGACCGTGGTCCGCGGAAGCTGTAGCTTGCGGACGATGTCGGGGGCGGACAGCGTGCCGTCCCCGTCCAGGAACAGCTCGAGTATGTCCAGAGCACGGGTCACGGCTGGTACGAGACGTCCCACAACCGACCCCTCCCTATGTTCGGTATTTCAACAGACGGTCGGTATCGCGAACATAGGCTAAGCACAGGGGCATTGACCGGGCAATGGCCGATCCGCTGCCCTGTACACGGTCTGCACGGTCTACACAGGCCCGAGTTCCCCCCGAAGGCGCCGGGCCCGAAGCACCAGTTCCAGTTCGAAGCGGCGGTCCGGGTCGTCGACCTCCTCGCCCCACAGCTCGCGGATCTGGCGCAGCCGGTAGCGGACGGTCTGCGGGTGGACGCCGAGCCGGGCCGCGACCTCCGGGGCGCCGCCGCGCGTTTCCAGCCAGGCGAGCAGGGTCTCGGCGAGCCGGCGCGCGTGCGTGGGGCCGCAGCGGGTGAGGGGTTCGAGGGCGCGCCGCGCGAGGTCGTCGACCAGTTCCTCGGGCTGGAGCAGGACGAGGGCCTGGGTGTGCTGGGTGCACTGCACCACTTCGGCGTCGGGCAGCAGTCCGCGCTCCATGAGGGCGACGGCGGCCTCCGCCCAGCGCAGCGACTTCGCCGCGTCGGCGGGCGCGACGGGCGGGCCGATCGCCCCGGTCCAGCCGGACAGGGCGCGGCGCAGCAGGTCGGCGCGGCCCGCGGCGTCGGGCTCGGACAGCACGAGCCGGGGCCGCTCCGGCTCCATGTCGAGGAGGACGTCGGGCCCGACGGCGGGGGCGACCGCGTCGCGGGCGGGGCGCAGCAGCACACCGACGGCGACGTGCGCGGGCACCTGCCAGCCGACGCGTGCCGCGCGCTCGGTGAGCGCCTGCACAGGGTCGCGGGGCGCCGCGGTGCGCCCTTCGAGAAGCAGGTCCATGAGCTTGCGCTGCTGGCGCAGCCGCTCCCCCGCCTGCCGGGCGGCGGCCTCCGCGTAGCCGCGGACCGACTGGTCGACGAGGCCGTCGAGGTACTCGTAGCCGGCCTCCGCGAGTTCGTACATCGCCGGGGGCGGGATGTGCAGCCGCTGTCCGATGTCGGCGAGGCGGCGCCAGGCCATCTTCACGCCGAGCCGGTACATCGCCTGGAGCGAGTCGAGGCTGCGGCCGTGCAGGGACTGGCCGCGCCCGAACTCCTGGAAGAGGGCGGGCGCCTGCCCCTCGGGGACGCCGTCCGCGGCGCCGTCGGCGAATCCGCGCACGAAGTCCTCGACGGCGCGCCGGATGCCGACGAGGGCGACGGCCTCGCCCGACTCGTCGAGCACGACGGGCAGTTGGGGGAACTCGCGGTGGATCTCGTCGAGGATGTCCCGGGCGAGCCGGGGCGCCTCTTCGAGGGCGAGCGCCACGAACTGCTTGGCCTGGAGCCGCGGCACGTCGCACCACGCGGAGCGTGTGGTGGCCGGCACGGGTCAGCGCCCTTGGCCGGGCGTCTCGTAGGTCACCAAGGGGGTGTTGGGCTGGTCCGGCGTCGCGTTGATCAGCGCGAGCACGCCGAAGGCGGCCGCGAGGGCGAGCGCGGCTCCCGTGGCCGCGGACAGCGCGGCGGCGAGCAGTCGGTTCATCGCAGGGTCAGCCTCTCGTCCGTGCCCGATCCGTGGTCCACCGATCGGGGTATCGAGGTCGCCAGAGGTCGTTCCCCACCCGTGCGATTGCGACGAACAGCAACCCGTTCGCCTCAAGTCCCCAGTCTTCACAGCCCGTTGACACTTCGTCAAGGGTGCGTCTACGGTTCCCGGCCCATAACCGGCCGACCGCGAACAGAGCGCGGATGCCCTTCCTCCAGGAGTGCCGGATGCGCCGTACAGCCTCACCATTCTCCCTGGTAGCAACAGGTCTCGGCACGTTCCTGCTCGTCCTCGCGGGGATGCTCGCCTGGTACGTGGAGCCGCGCGCCGAGCGCACCAGCATCGACGTCGACGTGACGACCGTGTTCACCGGAACCGGCAGCTATTTCGACACCGACAAGATCAGGACCGTGCGCGATCGCAAGCTGATCGTCACCCGGCAGGCCCGCGGCGACGTGGCCGAGAGCGAACGCAGCGGCAACGCCGTGTGGGACGTGGCGACGTCCGTCGACACCGCGAAGTCGCTGCCGGCGTCCGACCCGCACGACGCGCTCCAGTGGACCCTGGAGCGCTGGGTCGTCGACCGGAGGACCAACGAGCCGCAGCACTGCTGCGGCGAGCAGCCCGCCTTCAGCGGCGAGGCCTACCTGAAGTTCCCCTTCCATGTGGAGAAGCGCACCTACACCTGGTGGGACAACACCCTCGGCGCGACGGTCCCGCTCCGCTTCAGCGGCGAGACCAAGGTCCAGGGCTACGAGGGCTACCGGTTCACCGGCACCGTCGCCCCCGCCAGGACCGGCTCGCGGCTCGTGCCGGGGCGGCTCGTCGGGCAGCCGAACAAGGGCCAGGTCCTCGCCGAGGAGTGGTACGCCAACCACCGCGTCGAGCTCGTCGTCGACCAGGTCACGGGCCGGGTCCTGTACGCGGCCATCGGCCCCCGCAAGACGCTGCGCGCGCCCGGCACGGACAAGGACGCGGCGGTGCTCCTGGACAGCCGGAGGATCGCCTTCACCCCGGCGACGCAGCGCGCGCAGGTGGCGCTCGCACAGGACGACAACGACCGGCTCACCCTGCTCGGCACGACGTTGCCGCTGGTGACGGGTGGGCTCGGGGTGCTGCTCGTGGCGGCCGGGCTCGTGCTGGTCGTGCGGGGCAGGGGCGGCAGGCCGGAGCCGGAAGGGACGGAGCGTCCGGATCCCGATACGTCCCCGACGACCCTGGAAACGTCCACGATGTGACGGTACGTCAGTCGAATACGGACCCAAACTTGTCACGCGGGTGAGTAGCCGCATCGAACAGCGGGGCGAAAACTGTCCCTCCCCACCCCGTGCACAGGCCCCGCACAGCCTCGGCACCGTACCTCCCAGTACGCCCAGGTACGCCTGAACACCGGCGTACGCCCGACGAGTTGGAGCACCCATGCCCCAGCACGTGCCCCTCCCGCTGCGCGCCACGTCCCCACACGCCGCGCGGCATCCGCAGCACGACCCCCCACACCCGCGCCGCATCGTGTTCCTCGCCCACCGCGACCTCGGCAACCCGGCCGCGGGCGGCTCCGAGCTCCTGGTCGACCGGCTCGCCGAAGGACTGACCCGCCAGGGCCACCAGGTGACGCTGCTGTGCGGCGGCCCGGCTGCCTACCGCGACTACCGGGTCGTCTCCGCGGGCGGCGAGCACGCCCACTACCTGCGGGCGCGCTCGGCCTTCGCCCGCCAGGTCGGCGACTGCGACCTGCTCGTCGAGGTCTGCAACGGGATGCCGTACCTGGCCCCGCTGTGGCACCGCGGCCCCACGCTCTGCCTGGTCAACCACGTGCACACGGACCTGTGGCGGATGCGCCTGCGCGGACCGCTCGCACCCGCGGCCCACCTCGGCCGAAGACTCGAACACTGGGCGCTCTCCGGGGCGCAGCGCCGCAATCTGCTCGTGGCCGTCTCGCCGTCGACGGCACACGCGCTGCACGACATCGGCGTGGACCCCGACCGGATCCGCCTCGTCCCGAACGGCGTCGAGGAGCCGGGCCCGTGCCCGGACCGCTCCCCCGACCCGCTGTTCCTGGCGATGGGCCGGCTCGTCGAGTACAAGCGGATCGACCTGCTCCTTCGCCTGTGGGAACGGGTGCGTCCGGTGACGGGCGGCCGCCTGGTGATCGTCGGGGACGGGCCCGAGGCGGCGCGTCTGCGCCAACTCGCGGGCGAGGGCGTCGAGTTCACGGGACATGTCTCCGAGGCCGAGAAGCACCGACTGCTCTGCGAGGCCTGGCTGCTCCTGCACCCCTCGGCGGTCGAGGGCTGGGGCCTGGTCATCACCGAGGCGGCGGCGCGCGGCACTCCGGCGGTCGGCTTCGACGTGCCCGGAGTGCGCGACTCCGTCGAGGACGGCGCGACCGGACTGCTCGCGCACGGCGAATCGGCCTTCGCGGCGGCCTGGTGCACGCTCGCCCTGTCCGGGCACCGCCGCGAACTGATGGGCAAGGCGGCCCAGGAGCGGGCCTCGGGCTACCGATGGGCGCACACCGTGCGGCAGTTCGGCGCGGTGGCGGCGGAGGCGGTGCGGGGCTGGACGCCATGACGGCGGCCACGGGGGTAGCGGGGCAGGCCGGGTTCAGGGATCCGTCCCCGGCCCGCTCGCTCGCGCTGTTCCGGGCGTTCCTGCGCGAGCAGCAGGACCCCGAGGCGTGCTACGCGCTGCTCGCCCGCGACGCCGCCGACCAGGTGGAGGCGTACGGGAAGGTGGCCGGGAAGGTCGTCGTGGACGTGGGCGGCGGCAGCGGGCACTTCACGCGCGAGTTCCGGGCGCGCGGCGCGCAGGCCCTCCTCTTCGAGCCGGACACCACCGAGCTGGGCCAGGACCCGCCGGCCGGCACGGTGGTCGCGGACGGCTATCTGCTGCCGCTGCCCGACGCGTCGGCGGACGTCACGTTCTCCTCGAACGTCCTGGAGCACGTCGCCGACCGCGACACCTTCGTGAGCGAGCTGGTCCGGGTCACCAAGCCCGGCGGCCTGATCTACGTCGCGTTCACCAACTGGCTGTCCCCGTGGGGCGGTCACGAGTGGGCGCCCTGGCACTATCTGGGCGCCGACCGCGCGCAGGCCCGCTACCGGCGGCGCACCGGCAGGGCGCCCAAGCACACCCTCGGCGAGAACCTCTTCGCCCACCACATCGGCCCCACCCTGCGCCATGTGCGCGCCCGCGACGACGTGCGCGTGGTCGCGGCGCGCTCCCGCTACTGGCCGTTCCTCGCGGAGGCGGTCACGCGGGTCCCCGGCGTGCGCGAGTTCGCCACCTGGAACCTCCTCCTCATCCTCAGGCGGTGTCCCCCATGACGACCATGGTCCAGGCCCCACCCGCGGCGGCGACGCACCCGGAACCCGAGCCGGGACCGCGTTCGCGCCGCTGGCTGCTGACGTTCTGGGCCGTGCTGTTCGTCGCGTTCTGCGCGGTGCAGCCAGGGCGGGCGACGTTCGAGACGAAGCTCGGGGTCTCGCAGGACCCCTGGAAGTTCCTCGGCGACCTCGGGGAACTGTGGCACGACAGAGCCGGCTTCGGCGGGATCGCCGACCAGTACATCGGCTACGCGTTCCCGATGCTGCCGTACTACGGCCTGACCGATCTGCTGCAGATCCCGGTGTGGCTGGCGGAGCGGCTGTGGATGTCGATCGTCGTGACCGTCGCCTTCTGGGGCGCCCTGCGCCTCGCCGAACGCCTCGGAGTGGGCTCGCCGCGCAGCCGGCTGCTCGGCGCGGTGGCGTACGCGCTGTGGCCGACGTTCACGATCGTCGTCGGCTCGACGTCGGCGGCGGCGCTGCCCGGCGCGTTCCTGCCGTGGGTGCTGCTCCCGCTCACCAACCCCCGTACGACCGCCCGTATTTCGGCGACCCGCTCGGCGCTCCTGATCCCGTTCATGGGCGGCGTGAACGCGTCCTCGACGCTGGCGTCGCTGCTCCCCGTGGGCCTGTACCTGCTGTCCCGGCCGCCGTCCGCCCGCATGCGCCGCCAGATCGCCTGGTGGATCCCGTCGGTGATCCTCGCGACGGCCTGGTGGACGATCCCGCTCGTCCTGCTCGGCATCCACGGCGAGAACTTCCTGCCGTACGTGGAGAGTTCGCAGACCACGACCGAGACGATGTCCGCGACGGAGACGCTGCGCGGCTCCGGGAACTGGGTGGCGTATCTGCACCTGGGCGACGCCTGGCTGCCCGCCGGCTGGGCGGTGGCGACGTCGGTGGTCGTCATCGTCTGCTCGGCGCTCGCCGCCGCGATCGGCCTCGCGGGCCTCGCGCGCCGCGACATCCCAGAGCGCCGCTGGCTGCTGCTCGTCGTGATGGCCGCCGCCCTCGTCACCCTCGCCGGATACGGGGGTTCGCTCGGTGCACCCTTCCACGACACGGTGCGGTCGTGGCTGGACGGGGGCCTCGCCCCGTTCCGCAACGTCTACAAGTTCCAGACCGGGATCGCGCTCGCCCTCGCGCTCGGCATCGCCCACCTCGTGGGCGTGGCCTCCGACCCGCGCGGCGCCCGCCCGCTGCGCGCCCGCCGGCACGCCACGCTGATCGCCGCGATCCTCATCGTGCCGGGCCTCGCCTGGCCGTACCTCAACGGCTCGATCCTGCAGCCGGGCGCGTTCCAGAAACTCCCCACGTACTGGGAGACGACAGCCGACTGGCTGAAGAAGTACTCACCGGACTCCCGCGCCCTCGTCGTGCCCGCGACCGCCCACGGCATCTACACCTGGGGCTCCCCCATCGACCAGCCGCTCGACGTGCTCGCCGACTCCCGCTGGGCGCAGCGCGACTACGTCCCGTTCGGCACGCCCGGCAACCGGCGGGCCATGGACGCCGTCGAGCAGTCACTGATGAGCGGCACCCAAGTACCGGGACTCCAGGACTACTTGATCCGGTCCGGCCTGTACTACGTGGTGGTCCGCAACGACCTCGACCCCGACCAGTTCGGCTACGTCCCGACCGCCACGGTCAAGCGCACGCTGACGGAGTCGGGCTATCACCGGGTGACCGGATTCGGCCCGCAGGTCACGGGCGGCCGCATCGCCGAGAAGACCCCGGTCCAGATCGAGGGCCTGTACCCGCGCAGCCGCTCCGTCGAGATCTACGCCCCGCGCGGCGACGCGGGCCGGCCGGGACAGGCGGGCCTGCTCCCGGTGGCGGACACGGCGGAGGTCGGCGGCGGCCCCGAGGCCCTGCTCCGACTGTCGTCCGACCCGTCGTTCCTGAACCGCCCCGCCGTCCTGACCGGCGACAACCACCCCGGCATCGGCAACCCGGCGCTGCGGATCGCCGCCGACGGCCTGCGCCGCGCGGACACCCGCTTCGGCCTGGTCAACACCAACACCTCGTACCCGTACACGCCGACGGAGCGCAACGGTCCGAACGCCTCCGAGAACCCGGGCGAGCCGCCGAAACAGATCCTCCCGACCGAGGGCATCGCCCACCAGACGACGGCCGACATCCGGGGAGCCCGCTCGGTCACGGCGTCCTCCAGCGGCAACTGGCTGCTGCACCTCCCCCAGTTCGACCCGGTGAACGCCTTCGACAAGGACCCCGACACGGCGTGGACGGAGGGCGCCGCCGACTCCGCCAAGGGCGAATGGGTCCGCGTCGACTTCACCCGGCCGACCCGGATCCCCGCGACCATCCACCTGACACCGCTGCCGCAGGACAACGTGCGGGCGGCCCCGACCCGCGTACGGATCGAGACGGACAAGGGCTCCACGACGGCCAGCATCCAGCCGAACGGCAAACGCCAGGCCATCAAGTCCCCTGCGGGCATGGCCAGTTGGCTGCGCGTCACGATCCTCGACACGCAGCGCGCCCGCCCGGGCCTCACCGGCGCCGGGTTCACGTCCATCGACGTCCCCGGCGTCAGGGCGACCCGCGCGCTGCGCCTCCCGGCCGACTCCGAGCGGGCCGACCAGTACTCCTTCCACCGCGCCACGAGCGACGGCGGCCTCACCCTCACCGACACCGAGCGCTCCCTGAACCGCGTCTTCACGACGACGGGCGAGTCCACCTACGAATTCACGGCGACGGCCGCCCCCACGCCCGGCCCGGCCCTCGACAAGCTCCTCTACGACCTCGCCCCCGACCAGCGCCGCAGGATGACGGCGACCGCGGACTCCACGGCCGAACTCGGCCTGAACGCCACGCCCCGCAACCTCACCGACGGCGACCTGACGACCGCCTGGATCGCGGGCGACGACCCCACGATCCACCTGCGCTGGCCGGACAAGCAGCCCGTCTCCACTGTCGTGCTCCCCGGGGCGGGCGGCCTCACCACGCGCCCCGAGGAGATCGAGATCAGCAGCCCGGACGGCGCCGCGGTCGCGGGCGTCGACAAGAACGGAGTGGCCCGCTTCGAACCCATCACCACGAACCGCCTCGACATCACCATCACGAAGGCGGCCCGGCTCAAGGTTCACAACCCGGTCGCCGACAAGGACCTGCAGCTCCCGGTCGGCCTGACCGAGGCCTACATCCCGAGCCTCGACGCGTACCGGGTCGAACAGCCCACTCCGGAGCGCGAGTTCAGCCTCCCCTGCGGCAAGGGCCCGACGGTCACGATCGACGGCACCCGGCACCGCACCTCGGCGAGCGGCACCTTGCGCGCCCTGACCGAACGCCGCCCGGTCACCGTGAAGCCGTGCGGCGACGCCCTGGACCTCCCCGCGGGCCCGCACACCCTGAGGACCTCGCCCTCCGGCCCGCTCTCCCTCACGGACATCACGCTCACGAACACCACGGCCACCACCGAGGCGACCCCCACCGCCCGCGGGCTCACGGTCCGCGACTGGCTCGGCGACCGCCGCGAGGCACGGGTCGACGCGGGCGAGGCGACGTACCTGACCATGTACGAGAACGCCAACGACGGCTGGGAGGCCACCCTCGACGGCAAGAAGCTGACCTCGCTGCGCCTTGACGGGTGGCAGCAGGCGTGGCTGGTCCCCGGCGGCGCGAGCGGCACGGTCAAGCTGTCCTACGCCCCGGCCCGCACGTACGAGGTCGGCCTGTTCGCCTCCGGCGCGGCGCTCCTCGCACTCGGCGCACTCTGCCTGTGGCGCCGCAAGGAAACGGAGCAGGACCCCCCGGCCCCGCCACCGGCCCCCGGCCTGCTCATCGGCACGGCCCTCCTGACGGCCATCGGCATCGTGATCGCGGGCCCCTGGGCGGCCCTGGTCCCGGCCCTCGCCCTCCTCTCCTGGAAACGCCACACCCTCCTGGTCCCGCTCGCGTTCCTGACGATGACGGCAGCGGGCGTGGTGGCGGCGACAGGCGCGGGAGAACCGGTCCGGGAGGGCGCGGGCGCGTACAGCACAGCAGCCCAACTCCTGGCGCTGATAGCCCTGTTCGCAGCGCTGACGACCACAAATCAAGCCCCGAATCAAGCCCCGCCGGCGATTGAGGCGCGGGGCCCGGGGCAGAGCCCCGAGTCCGCAACCACCCGGGGCGAAGCCCCCACGACGGGACGGGAAGGGGAGGAAGGGGGCGACTTCCCCGGGCCGGAGGCCCCCGCTCCCGCCGAAGCCGGACCCCACGACACCGGGGAGCACCCCATGACCACACTGGACCGCCCCACCAACGGCGGAAACCGCACGACCCGCATCCCCTTCCCGACCGTCGACGAGGTCTCCCGCCACTGCCTCCAGGACCGCGAACCGGAAACCGTCCACATCGAGATCCACCTCACCGGACGCCTCGACCCCACCCGCCTCACCCACGCGTTCACGGACGCCCTCCGCCACCACCCCCGCATCCTGATGCGCGAGGCCCCCCGCCACTGGTACAGCAGCCACTACGAGTGGGAACTGACCCGCACCCCGGACACACCCCCCGTCTCCTTCCCCGCCCCCACCCCGAACGCCCTGCACGAGGCCCGCACCCGCTCCCTCGCCGACGCCCCACCCCTCACCGCGTCCCCACCCATCCGCCTGGAAGCGGTGGAGGACCCCCGGACCCGCACCACCGTCCTGTTCGTCACGATCAACCACACGGCCCTGGACGGCCCCGCCTGCCTGCGCGTCGTCGCCACCGCGGCGGAGCTCTACTCCGGCCGCGACAACTCCCCGCCGCCCACCGCTCCCCCGCTCCTGAGCCCCCGCCCCCCGCAGCCCCCGCCCTCCCCCTGGTCCCGCCCGGCCCGCGTCTCCTCCGGCACCCCGGACCCCCGCCCCGGCAACGGCCTCCTGGTCACCGAACTGTCGGTGCCGCGCCGCCCGAAGGGCGCCCCGTACACGGTCAACGACCAGCTGATGGTGGCCACGGCCCGCACGATCGCCGACTGGAACGAGGAGCACGGCACCCACCACACCCGCCGCCCGCTGCGGGTCACCATGCCGGTGGACGACCGCCCGCGCGACACGACGATGCCCATCGGCAACGGCACCCGCCTGGTGGAAGTCGCCCTCACCCCAGCGGAGTTGAAGTCCCCGACACCCGAACTCCTCCGCCTCACCGCCACCCGCACCGCCGCACTTAAGTCCCAGCCCCGCCCCCAACTCGGCCACGGCGCCGCCCTGTTGACCAGCCCCTACGCCCCGGTCGCCTGGCGCGCCGCCGCCACCCGCGCCCTGCGCACGGCGGCTGCACCGTGGACGTCGACCACCCTGCTCAGCAACATCGGCCGCGTCCCCTACCCACTGGACTTCGGCGACGGCGGCCGCGCCCGCGCCGTCTGGTTCTCCGCGCCGGCCCGCATGCCGCGCGGCCTCACGTTCACGACGGCGTCCACGGCGGGCCGGCTCCACCTGGCCCTGCGCTGGTCGCGCACCCTGCTCGGCCCCGGCGACGGGGCCCGCCTGCGCGACCTGTTCGAGCAGCACCTCCACGCGACACAGGAGGAGGCACCATGACGACACCCACCGAACTCGACGCCCCGCCCGCGGACCTGCGGGACTTCTACGAGAACCCGAGCGTCCCGGTGGCCTCCGGCACGCCCCGTACCCGCCGCCAGGCCCGCGTCCTCGCCGCCGCCCTGTCCGGCACCCGGCACGCCACCGTCCTGGACATCGGCTGCGGCGACGGCTCGGCCGCGGCCACCACCGCCCGCCTGCTCCCCGCACCCGACGGCCACCGCCTCGTCGGCGTCGACTGGTCGCAGGACGCGCTGCGCCGCGCGGCCGACCGCGTCCCCCGTGTCGTACGCGGCGAACTGACGGGCCACGGGCTGCCGTTCGCGGACGGGGCCGCCGACGCGGTCCTCCTGTCCGAGGTGATCGAGCACCTCGTCGACCCCGACGCGGCGCTCGACGAGATCCGCCGCGTCCTGCGCCCGGGCGGCCATCTGATGCTGTCCACGCCGAACCTGGCCGCCTGGTACAACCGGGCGCTGCTCCTCGCCGGCGTGCAGCCCGTCTTCTCGGAGGTGAGCCTGCGCGCGATCCACGGCAGGCCGGGCACCGAGGTGGTCGGTCATCTGCGCCTCTACACGCCGCGCGCCCTGAAGGAGTTCGTCGGCGCGTCGGGCTTCGACGTCGTAGGGCTCACCGGGGCACCGTTCCACGGCGTGCCCCGCCCGCTGCGCCCCCTCGACCGGCTCGTCTGCGCGGCCCCGTCCCTCGCCTCGATCCTTCTCCTGCACGCGCGAAGGACGTGAGCGGCGATGCCCGCCGTGGCATGGGGAGTCGGCGCGGCACTGCTCGCCAACACGCTGTACAGCGTCGGCTTCGTCCTGGAGAAGCGGGCCCTCACCCGGCTGCCCGAGGTGAGCGTGCGCCGCCCCGCCCACCTCCTGCGCCAGGTGGTGACGAGCCCGCTGTGGCTGGCCGGGTCCATCGCCCTGGCCTCCGGCTTCGGCGCCCAGCTCGCCGTCTACCGCACGCTTCCCATCGCCGCCGCGCAGGGCATCTTCGTCTCGGGCCTGGTCCTGCTGCTCCTCCTGTCGGCCCGGCTCCTCGGCGAACGCACCTCGGGCCGCGAGCGGTACGCCATCGCCGCGATCCTGGCGGCGCTGCTGATGGTGGTGCTCTCGCTCCAGCAGGATGGCGACGCGGTGGGGCACGATTCGCCCGCGCCCCTCATCCTCCTGGTGTGCGTGCCCTCGCTGGCAGCGGGCCTGTCTCTGTACGCCTCGGCGGAGCGCCGCGCGCGACACCGCCACCGGCTCCCGACGACGGGCGTCGAGTACGGGGTCGCGGTGGGCCTGCTGTACGGGGTCAGCTCGCTCGCCATCAAGGGCGTGTCGGGCGTGCTCCCGGACGTCCCGGCGCTGTTCGCCTCCCCGTACCCGTATCTGCTGATGTGCACGGGCGCCTTCGGCCTCGTCATGTCGCAGGCGGCCCTGCAACGCTGCCGCGCCTCGCTGATCGTCCCGGTGTGCACCACGGTGACCTGCCTGTTCACGGCGGTCCTCGGCACCCTCGCGTTCGGCGAATCGCTCCCCCACGAGCCGGTGCGCCTGGCACTGCGCGTGACGGGCACGGCCCTCGCGGTCGCCGTGCTCCTCCTGATGCCGAAGCACGACACCCCCGCACAACCTGACCAAGAGCCAAGGGAGTTGCTCCCGAATGAACCCTGACGACCCGCTGCTCAAGATCCTCGCCTGCCCTCTCGACAAGGGCCCCCTGCTCCTGCTGCCCACGCCGGAGGGGGAAGCGGTCGACTGCCTCTACAACCCCCGGCTGCACCGCCGCTACCCCATCGTCGACGGCATCCCGCAGCTCCTCCCTTCGTCCGGCGAACAGGTCCCGGAGGGCGAGCACGAGCAGCTCCTCCAACGCGCCGAGCAGGCGAAACGGGCGCTCCCATGACGACCATCGCCGCCCGGATCGCCCCCTGGCTGCCCGCCCGGCTGACCGCGGCGACGGCCCGCGCCCTGTACCCGCGCTTCGAGCCCGAGCTGACCCGGCTCGCCGACATGCTGCCCGCCGCGGGGTCCTGCGGCACGGCCGTGGACGTCGGCGGCTGGTACGGCCCGTGGACCCACCGCCTCGCGGGCCCGGCCCGCCGCGTGATCACCCTCGAACCGGTCCCGCACCTGGCCCGGGTGCTCGCCGCGTCGGCGCCCGCGAACGTCCAGGTCGTCCGCGCCGCGGCCAGCGACCGCCCCGGCACGGCCCCGCTGTGGCAGCCCCCGCACGACGAACGCGGCGAGCGCGGCGTGTCCTCGCTCGTCCGCCGCGACGACCTGCACGCGCCGACCGGCCGCGAGGTCCCGTGCGTCACCCTCGACGAACTCGCCCTCCAGGACGTCGACTTCATCAAGGTCGACGTGGACGGGGCGGAGCTGCGGGTGCTGCGCGGCGCCCGCGCCCTGCTCGCCCACGACCGGCCCGCCCTCTTCATCGAGCTGGAGACCCGCATCCAGCCGATCACCCCGGTCGTCGCCCACCTGCGCGCACTGGGCTACGAGGGCTGGGTCCTGCCGGACACCGACACCGACTGGCTGCCCCTGCCCTCCTACGATCTGGCGGCCCATCAGCGCGGCACCTCCCACATCGCCTCGCAGGGCCTGCTGCGCCGGGCCCTCACCCCGGCCGGGCGCCGGCCGCGGTACGTGAACTCGGTGCTGTTCCTGCCGGACGGGCGGACCCCCGGCGCCGTACGCCACCATGGGGCGCATGCCCGCACGCCCCGCTGAGCCCTTCACCCCGCTCGACTTCCAGCTGGTCCTGCTGCGCCGCATGGCGGACCACAACCCGGAGCTCGTGGAGACCGCCCGCGCGGATCTCGGCGTCTCCGTCGCCGAGATGCGGGAGGCGAACCGCCGCTGGCAGGCGAAGCTGCACTCGCGGCATCCGCAGGCGGCGGTCTCCCGGTACCGGTCCGTGCTCGGCGCCCCGGAGCGCACGCTGCTCCGCAAGGTCGGCGACCTGGAGTGCGAGGCGCTGCTGTGGCCGGTGCCGCTCTGGCCCGACCTGCGCTTCGAGGTGCTGCTCGCGCCCACGGGCGGGATCTGGAACGAGTGGCTGATCCGCGCCCCCGGCACCCCGGGCCCGGCCCTGCGCACGCTCGCCGACCTGACGCCCTGGTCCTGCACGGTGGACGAGGCGGCCCGCGCCTTCGCCCCGGCCCGCCCCCTGGAGGGCTCGGCGCCCACCCGCTGGGGCCTGGCGTTCCGGGCCCCGGACGAGTCGGGGACGCCGCGCGAGGTGCGGGCGGAGTTCACGTGGGGCCTGCTGCAGCGCTGGTACGAGGCCTGAAAACGCACGAGCCGAAGAACACGCAATACGAACACCCGATACGAACAGGGGCGCAGTTGTTCCCTTGAACAGGTGGTCGTCGCCGAAGAGTTTGCATGGGGCGTACGTGAACAACGATGCTTACGGTGCGCAAGCAACGGGCTGCAGACCGTAGCGACCGCATCGCGATGCACATCTCAAGTCCCAAGTCCCACATGCACTTTGCACCCCCTGTGCACAGCGCATCATCGCTAGGAGAACGCGTCACATGAACGTCATCACCGACATCGTCGCCGGCCTCGCCCACTTCCTCGGCTGGCTGGTGTAACACCGTCGGACACCGAAGCGGCGCCGTCTCCCTCGTCCCACGGGAGGCGGCGCCCCGGCGTTTGCGGACCCGCTCGGCCTACTCCAGCGAGCGCCCTCCCGCGCGCGACCGCAGGATGCCAGAAGGGTCGCCGCCCGGCGAGCCATCACGGTCCGCGCTCTCGGGAGGATCTGCCATGACCGCCAGTCTGGAGCAGTTGCGCCGCTGCCACTTCGCCGTCGATCTGGGTGCCGCGCGCACCCGCGTGTACGTGAAGGGCGCGGGCCTCGTCGTCGATGAACCGAGTGCCGCCGCGGTCAACACCCGCACCGGCGCCCTGATCGCCGTCGGCGACTTCGCCGAGAAGATGACAGGACGCACCCCGCACTACATCCGCGTCGTACGCCCCGTCTCCGGCGGCACGGTCGTCGACATCGAGATGGCCCAGCGGATGCTGCGCCACCTGCTCGGCGACAAGCTCCGCCGCGCCCTGCGCCGCAAGCCCCGGCTGCGCGCCGCGGCCGCCGTGCCGCACGACGCGGACCCACTGGCCCAGCGCGCCGCGGTCGAGACCCTCGTCGGCCTCGGCGCCCGCCGCGTGGAACTCGTCGACACCCTGATCGCGGCGGCCGTCGGCTGCGGCCTCCCGGTGGAGCAGCCCGAGGCCACGATGATCATCGTCTGCGGCGCGGCCACCACCCAGATCGCGGTCCTCTCGCTGGGCTCGATCGTGACGGCGGCCCGGATCCCCGTCGGCGGCGACGCCATCGACCACGCGGTCGTCCAGCACCTGCGCCAGCACCACGCGCTGATGCTGCCGTCCCAGTCCGTACGCCCCCTGCAGCTCGCCCTGAGCGGCAACGGCCTCACCCCGCAGGGCCCTGAGCAGACCGAGATCCACGGCCGGGACGTGGCGACGGGCCTGGCCCGCTCGGTGCACGTGGACACCGCCGCGGTGCGCAGCGCGATCCACACGCCGCTGACGGCCGTCCTCGACGGCATCGGCAGGGTGCTGCGCGACTGCCCGCCCGACCTGGTCGCCGACCTCGCGGAGCGCGGCATCATGATGGTCGGCGGCTCCGCCCTGCTGCCCGGCCTCGACCAGATGCTGCGGGACGCGACCGGCGTCCCCGTGCACATCGCCGAGCGCCCCGACGTGTGCGCGGTGCGGGGTCTCGGCGAGATGCTGGAGGGCCGGATCCAGCCGATGGAGCTGAACCCGCTGGCCGACTGACCCGGGACACCGAGCCCGACCACCGGAACGACAGATGGCCCGTCACGGCGTGCGTGACGGGCCATCAGTCCGTGTACGAACCGGTCGCATCGTTTCTGCGCCGCGTACGTGCGGTGGGGCGGGTGGGACTCGAACCCACGGCCGACGGATTATGAGTCCGCTGCTCTAACCGGCTGAGCTACCGCCCCGTTTCGGCGTGGCGCGTACAAGTGTGCGCGCCGTCTGCCGCAGCATAGCCGCTCATACGATCTCCTGCCTCGGATGGTCCGGCTCTGCACGACCATGAGGACTCCGCCCGTGCGCGCACGGTTCCACCAGGCAAGAAAAAGCCCCCCGGAGCGGACTCCGGAGGGACTTGTTCACAGCTCTCCCGACTGGACTCGAACCAGTAACCTGCCGGTTAACAGCCGGCTGCTCTGCCAATTGAGCTACAGGAGATCGAGCTCCCCCGACTGGACTCGAACCAGTAACCTGCCGGTTAACAGCCGGCTGCTCTGCCAATTGAGCTACAGGGGAATGACCTCGTTTGCTTCGAACGAACCCACCTGGGTACTTGCCAGGCGGCGCGCGCTCGCTGCGACACATACATTAGCGCAAGCAGGGGGGTGGTCCGCCAATCGGTACCCCCCAGGTGATCAACAAGCTCCGAATCGGACCGCACCGACCACGAACGCCTCGCTACGGAAAGGGTGGCCGACCATGCGCTATCGGCTCACATTCATCGCCGGTCTGGCCCTGGGTTACGTACTGGGCACGAGGGCCGGCCGGGAGCGCTACGAGAAGCTGAAGAAGTCCGCGCGCGAGATCGCCCAGAACCCGGCCGTGCGCAATACGGCGGAGACGGCGGCGCAGCAGACGCGGAACGTCGCGGGCAAGGCCTTCCACTCGGTGAGCGAGAAGGTCGAGAGCAAGGTGCCGGACTCGGTCGCCGACCGGGTGCGCACGCTGCGCGAGCGCGGCGGTCCCGGCGACGAAGGGGCGACCGACGACTGGGGCACCAGCAACACCTGACGCCCCGGACCCCACAGCCCGCGCCCGACGGCACAGAAGCGTCCGCCGGTACGGCAGAATTTCAGTCATGGGGATAGTCGCCGGGCTGGACAGTTCGCCCGAATTTACGCGCATTGTCGTTTGTGACGCCGACACCGGGGCCGTGCTGCGGCAGGGGTACGCCCCGCACCCGCTGGAGGTACCGGAGGGCGGCGGACGGCCGTCCGACGTCGATCCCCAGGCGTGGCTTCTCTCGCTCGGCGAGGCCGCGGGCGGGGGGCTGCTCGAAGGCGTGCAGGCCATCGGGGTGTCCGCGCAGCAGAACACCGTGGTGCCGCTGGACGCGCAGGGCAACACCGTCCGCCCGGCGCTGGTCGGCGGGGACAAGCGGGCGCAGGTCGCGGCTGCGGACCTGGTGGACCGGCTCGGCTCGCGCGAGGCGTGGGCCGAGGCCGTGGGCAGCGTGCCGCAGGCGGCGCTGCCGGTGACCAAGCTGCGCTGGCTGGCCCGCAGCGAGCCCGAGAACGCCGAGCAGGTCGCCGCCCTCATGCAGGCGCACGACTGGCTGGTGTGGCAGCTGCTCGGCCGGCCCGCGCGCCGGACCACCGACCGCGGTGGCGCCTCCAGCACCGGGTACTGGTCGGCGGCGAGCGCCGCGTGGCGGCCCGATCTGGTGGAGCTGGCGCTCGGCCACCAGGTGGCGCTGCCCGAGGTGATCGGCCCCGGCGAGGCGGCCGGGCGGACCCCGGAGGGCCTGGTCATCTCGGCCGGGACCGGGGAGACGATGGCCGCCGCCTTCGGCCTCGGCGTGCAGTCGGGGGACGCCGTGGTCTCGCTCGGGGCCTCGGGCTCCGTGATGGCCGTGCACCACGAGGCTCTCGTGGACTCCAGCGGCTCCATCACCTCGCTCGCCGACGCGACCGGGATGCATCTGCCCGTGGTGCACACGTCGAACGCGGTACGGGCGCTGCGGGGCACGGTCGACATGCTGGGCCTCGACGGAGGCCTGGAGGAGCTGTCCGAGCTGGCCATGAAGTCGACGCCGGGCGCCCACGGCCTCGTACTCCTGCCCTATCTGGAGGGCGAGAAGACGCCGAACCTGCCGCACACCGCGGGGACGCTGAGCGGGCTGCGGCGGGAGTCCATGAAGCCGGAGCATCTGGCGCGGGCCGCGTTCGAGGGCATGCTGTGCGGGCTCGCCGACGCCATGGATGTGCTGCGCGGACGCGGCGTGGAGATCCGGCGGGTGTTCCTGCTGGGCGCCGCGTCGGAGCTGCATGCCGTGCAGAGCGTGGCGCCGGCCCTGTTCGGGGCGCAGGTCGTGGTGCCGCAGGCGGCGGACTACGCGGCGATCGGCGCGGCGCGACAGGCCGCGTGGGCGCTGAACGGGCAGCTGCCGCAGTGGCAGGGCGCGGCCGCGCAGGTCTTCGAGGCGGGCGACGAACTGCCGGTGGGCCAGGCGGTGCGGCAGCAGTACCGGGCGGTGCGGGAGCAGATCCACCCCGGCGCTTTTGCCTGAGTCTTGGTTAATTCGGTTGAGGTAACGCGGGTGGAGTGTTCGACGATAGGGGTCCATGCGTACGTCGCCGTCCGGCGGCGCACGCGTCGATCCCCCTCCCCGAACACCGCTCCTCCCACTACCGCCGACCACCGAGAGACCGAGCGTGCTCATAAGACTTCTGCGGACCCATCTCAGTCCGTACAAGAAACCCATCGGGCTGCTGGTGCTGCTGCAGTTCCTGCAGACCTGCGCCTCGCTGTATCTGCCCACTCTGAACGCCGACATCATTGACAACGGTGTCGTGAACGGCGACACCGGCTACATCCTGGAGTTCGGCGCCCTGATGCTGGGCGTCACCGTCGTCCAGGTCGTCTGCAACACCGGCGCCGTCTACTTCGGCGCGCGGACCGCCGCCGCGGTCGGCCGGGACCTGCGGGCGGGGATATTCGACCGCGTGCAGTCCTTCTCGGCCCGTGAGGTCGGCCAGTTCGGCGCGCCTTCGCTGATCACCCGCACCACGAACGACGTGCAGCAGGTCCAGATGCTGGCCCTGATGACGTTCACGCTGGTGGCCTCGGCGCCGATCATGTGTGTCGGCGGCGTCGTCATGGCGCTCGGCCTCGACGTGCCGCTGTCGGGCGTGCTGCTCGCCGTGCTGCCCGTCATGGCGATCGTCCTGTCGCTGATCATCCGTAAGATGCGGCCGCTGTTCCGGTCCATGCAGACCAAGCTGGACACGGTGAACCGGGTGCTGCGCGAGCAGATCACCGGCAACCGCGTCATCCGCGCCTTCGTCCGCGACGACTTCGAGAAGGACCGGTTCGGAGCCGCGAACCGGGAGCTGACCGACGTGTCGGTCGCCACCGGCCGGATCATGGCACTGATGTTCCCGTTCGTGATGACGATCGTGAACGTCGCGTCGATCGCCGTGGTCTGGTTCGGTGCGCACCGCATCGACAGCGGCGGCATGCAGATCGGTGACCTGACCGCGTTCCTCGCGTATCTGATGCAGATCGTGATGAGCGTGATGATGGCCACGTTCATGTTCATGATGATGCCGCGCGCCGAGGTGTGCGCCGAGCGCATCCAGGAAGTGCTCGACACCGATTCGAGCGTCGTGCCGCCGCGGCCCGAGGCGTCGGTGCGGGCACTCCGCCGCCACGGCCACCTGGAGCTGCGGGGCGCCGACTTCGGCTACCCGGGCGCCGAGGAGCCCATCCTGCGCGGTGTCGACATCACGGCCCGCCCCGGCGAGACCACGGCGATCATCGGTTCGACCGGCAGCGGCAAGTCGACGCTGCTCGGCCTCGTACCGCGGCTGTACGACACCACCGCCGGGACGGTCTACGTGAACGGCGAGGACGTCCGCGCGATCGATCCGGCGCTGATGGCCAAGACGGTCGGGCTCGTACCGCAGAAGCCCTACCTGTTCTCCGGCACGGTCGCCACGAACCTGCGCTACGGCAGCCCGGACGCCACCGACGAGGAGCTGTGGCACGCGCTGGAAGTGGCGCAGGCCAAGGGCTTCGTCTCCCAGCTGGAAGGCGGACTGGACGCGCCCATCACCCAGGGCGGCACGAACGTCTCCGGCGGTCAGCGCCAGCGCCTCGCCATCGCGCGCACGCTCGTGCAGCGGCCGGAGATCTACCTCTTCGACGACTCGTTCTCCGCGCTCGACTACGCGACCGACGCCGCGCTGCGCCGGGCGCTCGGCGAGGAGACGGCGGAGGCGACCGTGGTGATCGTGGCCCAGCGCGTCGCGACGATCCGTGACGCCGACACGATCATCGTGCTCGACGAGGGCCGCGTCGTCGGCACCGGACGCCATCACGAGCTGATGGCCGACAACGAGACGTACCGGGAGATCGTTCTCTCCCAGCTGACGGAAGCGGAGGCCGCCTGATGAGTGGGCCCATGGGGCGAATGGCGGCCGGTGCGCCCGGTTCGCGTTCGATGGACTTCAAGGGGTCCGGCAAGCGGCTCCTGAAGCGGCTCGCCGCACACCGCGCGGCGGTCATCGGGGTGCTCGTCTCCGTCGTGATCAGCGTCGGCCTCTCGGTGGTCGGACCGAAGATCCTCGGACGCGCCACCGACCTGCTGTTCGGCGGGATCATCGGCGGGCAGATGCCGGCCGGGCAGACCAAGGAACAGGTCATCGAGGGCCTGCGGGCCAAGGGCGACGGCGGCATGGCCGACATGCTCGGCAGTGTCGACTTCACCCCGGGCCAGGGCGTCGACTTCACCGCGATCGGCGAGGTGCTGCTGCTCGGGCTCGCCGTGTTCGCGGTCGCGGGGCTGACGATGATGATCGGCACGCGGCTCGCCAACCGGACGATCAACCTGGCCGTGGGGCAGCTCCGCGCCGAGCTTCAGGACAAGCTGTCGCGGCTGCCGCTGTCGTACTACGACAAGCAGAAGCGCGGAGAGGTGCTGAGCCGGGCGACCAACGACATGGACAACCTCGGGCAGACGCTCCAGCAGACGATGGGCCAGATGCTCAACTCGCTGCTGACCGTCATCGGCGTGCTCGCGATGATGTTCTGGATCTCCTGGCTGCTCGCGCTGGTCGCACTCGTGACCGTGCCGCTGTCGGTGTTCGTCGCGGCGAAGGTCGGCAAGCGTTCGCAGCCGCAGTTCGTGCAGCAGTGGCGGGCGACCGGCGCGCTGAACGCGCACATCGAGGAGATGTACACCGGCCACAACCTGGTGAAGGTGTTCGGCCGGCAGAAGGAGTCCGCCGAGCAGTTCGCCGAGCAGAACGAGGAGCTGTACCAGGCCGCGTTCAAGGCGCAGTTCAACAGCGGCATCATGCAGCCGCTGATGTTCTTCATCTCGAACCTGAACTATGTGCTCGTGGCCGTGGTGGGCGGTCTCCGCGTGGCCAGCGGCTCGCTGTCCATCGGCGATGTGCAGGCGTTCATCCAGTACTCGCGCCAGTTCTCGATGCCGCTGACGCAGGTCGCGTCGATGGCGAACCTGGTGCAGTCGGGTGTCGCCACGGCCGAGCGGGTCTTCGAACTGCTCGACGCCGAGGAGCAGTCGGCGGAGCCCGTGCCCGGCGAGAAGCCGGACCACCTGCGCGGGCACGTCGAGTTCGAGCACGTGGCCTTCCGCTACGAGAAGGACAAGCCGCTCATCGAGGACCTGTCGCTGACGGCGGACCCCGGTCACACGGTGGCGATCGTCGGCCCCACGGGCGCGGGCAAGACCACCCTCGTCAATCTGCTGCTGCGGTTCTACGAGGTCACGGGCGGGCGCATCACGCTCGACGGGGTCGACATCGCGAAGATGTCGCGGGAGGAGCTGCGCGTCGGGATCGGCATGGTGCTCCAGGACACCTGGCTGTTCGGCGGGACCATCGCGGAGAACATCGCGTACGGCGCCCCGAAGGACGTCACCCGCGAGGAGATCGAGGAGGCGGCGAGGGCCGCGCACGCCGACCGGTTCATCCGGACGCTGCCCGACGGGTACGACACCGTGCTCGACGACGAGGGCACCGGCGTCAGCGCCGGTGAGAAGCAGCTCATCACCATCGCGCGGGCGTTCCTGTCCGACCCGGTGATCCTGGTGCTCGACGAGGCGACCTCCTCCGTCGACACCCGGACCGAGGTGCTGATCCAGAAGGCGATGGCGCGGTTGGCCGCCGGCCGTACGTCGTTCGTGATCGCGCACCGTCTTTCGACGATTCGCGACGCGGACACGATTCTCGTGATGGAGAACGGGGCGATCGTGGAGCAGGGCTCGCACGACGCGCTGGTCGCCTCCGGCGGGGCGTATCAGCGGTTGTACGAGGCGCAGTTCGCGCAGGCGGTCGCCGAGGTCGACTGAATCTGTTCGGCTCCGCCGAAAATCAAGCCCCGCCGGCGATTGAGGCGCGGGGTCCGGGGCAGAGCCCCGGGACCGCAACGCCGGTGGGGCATGATCTAGTCCAGGTAACCCCGCAGCTGGTCCGCGAAGGCGTGGTCGCGGAGCTTGTTCAGGGTCTTCGACTCGATCTGGCGGATGCGCTCGCGCGTGACGCCGAAGATGCGGCCTATCTCCTCCAGGGTGCGCGGACGCCCGTCCGCCAGCCCGTACCGGAGCTGGACGACCTTGCGCTCGCGCTCGCCGAGCGTGGAGAGCACCGCCTCCAGGTGCTCGCGCAGGAGGAGGAAGGCCGCCGATTCCACGGGGCTCGTCGCGTCGCCGTCCTCGATGAGGTCGCCGAGCGCGACGTCGTCCTCCTCGCCGACGGGGGCGTGCAGCGAGACCGGTTCCTGGGCGAGCCGCAGCACCTCGCTGACCCGCTCGTGCGGCAGGTCGAGGTGGGCGGCCACCTCTTCGGGCGTCGGCTCGTAGCCGCGCTCCTGCAGCATGCGGCGCTGGACGCGGACGACCCGGTTGATCAGCTCGACGACGTGCACGGGCACCCGGATGGTGCGGGCCTGGTCGGCGAGGGCGCGGCTCATGGCCTGCCGGATCCACCAGGTCGCGTACGTCGAGAACTTGTAGCCGCGGGCGTAGTCGAACTTCTCGACCGCGCGGATCAGGCCGAGATTGCCCTCCTGGACCAGGTCGAGCATGGTCAGACCGCGGCCCACGTAGCGCTTGGCGACGGAGACGACCAGGCGCAGGTTCGCCTCGATGAGACGGCGCTTGGCCATCCGGCCCATGACCACCAACCGGTCGAGATCCAGGGCCAGTTGGGAGTCGAGGTCGGGGGCGTGGGCGAGTTTCTCCTCGGCGAACAGGCCCGCCTCCACGCGCCGCGCGAGCTCCACTTCCTCGGCCGCAGTCAGCAGCGGGATCCGGCCGATCTCGCGCAGGTACTGGCGGAACAGGTCGGAGGACGGGCTGCCGCCTTCGGCACGGGCGCCGCGCACCGGCTCGGGCGGATCCTCGGGGTCGGCCTCGGGATGGTGCGCCACTCGGCTCTGCGAGGGCACCGAGGCCAGCACGTCGCCCTGCGGCACGGCACCCTTGGGCGCGGCTTCGGGGTCGGCGAGGGCCTGCGCTGTGCTGTCGCTCTGGGTGAGGGTCTGGGTCTGCACGGGGGCGACCTCCAAAGTGATCGCATCTGAGGCGTGCGGCAGGGGGGCGGGAACGGCAGCCACGCCGCCGTCCTTCCCGTACGCGATGAGCGGAACCGCGGGGGTGTCGGACCCGTTGTCCGGGCTCCGGCCGCGCTCCGAGGACTCAGGCACCGCAACCCAGTGTGGAGTACGACACAGCGCCGCCACGAGGGGCGTGCGTTGACTTTTTGAGTCCGGTGCGTGACCGAGCGGTTACCGTGCTGAACGGGTGCCCGCCCTTCCCCGATCCGAACGGAGAAAAACGGCGCGTTGGAGTGCGGCATTCAAGCCTCGCAGTTGAACGAGAGCCAGCGGGGCCCGGGGCAGCGCCCCGATCTTTCAAGCCCCGCCGGCGATTGAGGCGCGGGGTCCGGGGCAGAGCACCGATCTTTCAAGCCCCGCCGGCGATTTAGGCGCGGGGTCCGGGGCAGAGCACCGATCTTTCAAGCCCCGCCGGCGATTGAGGCGCGGGGTCCGGGGCAGCGCCCCGAGACCGGAGGACGGCGCGGCTACAACGCTTCCGCGCCACGCTCCCGGAGCGCCTGACCGTACTGCTGCAGCACCCACAACTCGTTCTGCACCGCGGCCAGTTGCTGCGGATCGCCCCCCGCGCCGAGCCGGGTGAGCGTGCCCTGGACATCACGGATGCGCCGGTCGACGGCCCGCTTGCGCACGGTCACCAGCTGCTCCCCCGCGTACGCCTCGTCGACGGTCTTGCGGCGGATGGCCTCGACCGCGAGCTCGGTCACCATCGCCCGCACCGCGTCGTCCGGCGCCGCCTCGCGCACCGAGACCAGGTACTGCTGCGGGTCGTGGACCCCCTGCTCGGCGCCGCCCGCGTCCATGACGGCCTGGCGGACGGCCGCGTACGGGTCGGCCGTGAACTCGTCGACCCCGTACGCGTCGAAGGCCGGGGACACCAACTGCGGGTACTGCAGCGCCAGTTTGAGCAGTTCGCGCTCGGTCGTGAAGACCGGGTTGCGCAGGGTGAGCGCGGCTCCGCTGAACCGCGGGGCCGATCCGGCCAGGGGCGCGGACTGCGCGGAGGGGGTCGGCGCGGGACCGCGGCCACCGCGCTCGCGGGCCCAGCGGGCGAGCTGCCCGACCCGCTTGACCACGAACTGGGTGTCGAGGATGCCGAGCATGCCGGCGAGCTGGACCGCGACCTCGTGCTGCGAGGCGCTGTTCTTGATGCGGGCGACGACGGGCGCCGCCTCGTCGAGCGCGGCGGCGCGGCCGGCCGGGGTCTCCAGGTCGTAGCGGCCGACGATCTGGCGGAGCGCGAACTCGAAGAGCGGCGTGCGGGGCTCGACCAGGTCGGCGACCGCGTCGTCCCCCTTGGCCAGGCGCAGGTCGCACGGGTCCATGTTGTCCGGCGCGATCGCGATGTACGTCTCGGCGGCGAACTTCTGGTCGTCCTCGAAGGCGCGCAGGGCTGCCTTCTGGCCCGCCGCGTCGCCGTCGAACGTGAAGATCACGCGCGCCGAGCCGTTGTCCATCAGGAGGCGGCGGAGGATCTTGATGTGGTCGTTGCCGAACGCCGTGCCGCACGTCGCGATGGCCGTCGTGACACCCGCCAGGTGGCAGGCCATCACGTCCGTGTACCCCTCGACCACGACCGCGCGGGAGGACTTGGCGATGTCCTTCTTGGCGAGGTCGATGCCGTACAGGACCTGCGACTTGCGGTAGATCGGCGTCTCGGGCGTGTTCAGGTACTTCGGGCCGTTGTCGTCCTCGCGCAGGCGGCGGGCGCCGAAGCCGACGACCTCGCCGCCGATGTCGCGGATCGGCCACATCAGGCGGCCGCGGAACCGGTCGATGGGGCCGCGGCGGCCCTCCTGGGCGAGCCCGGAGAGCAGGATCTCCTTGTCGCTGAAGCCCTTGCCGCGCAGGAAGCGCGTGAGGTGGTCCCAGCCCGCCGGGCTGTAGCCGACGCCGAAGTGCTGGGCGGCGGCCTGGTCGAAGCCGCGCTCGGCGAGGAACGCCCGGCCGATCTCGGCCTCCGGCGACTCCAGCTGCTCGACGTAGAACTGCGCGGCGATCTTGTGCGCCTCGACCAGGCGGATCCGCTCGCCGCGCTGGTGGGTGGGGTTGTACCCGCCCTCCTCGTAGCGCAGCGTGATGCCCGCCTGACCGGCGAGGCGCTCCACCACCTCGGAGAAGGAGAGGTGGTCGACCTTCATCACGAACGTGATGGTGTCGCCGCCCTCCTGGCAGCCGAAGCAGTGGAACAGGCCCTTGCTGGGGCTGACCTGGAAGGACGGGGACTTCTCGTCGTGGAACGGGCAGAGGCCCTTGAGGTTTCCGCCGCCCGCGTTGCGCAGCTGCAGGTACTCGGACACCACGGCGTCGATCGGGACCGCGTCCCGAACCGCCTTCACGTCCTCGTCATTGATCCTGCCTGCCACGCGGCAAGTCTACGGTGCCCCTCTGACACTCCAGTCACCGCTCCACAAGATCATTTGTCACTCCTCGACAAGATCACCGAGCGGAACCGACGGGTCCGAGAGCCGCTCGACGCCGGGCCTCGACCCTGACCTGATGAGCCGCTGGATCTGCTCCGTGACGTCCCACACATTCACGTTCATCCCCGCGAGGACCTGCCCGTCCTTCAGCCAGAAAGCGATGAACTCGCGCTTGCCCGCGTCCCCGCGCAGCACCACCTGGTCGTACGAGCCCGGGGGCGCCCAGCCCGAGTACTCGAGGCCCAGGTCGTACTGGTCGGAGAAGAAGTACGGGACGCGGTCGTAGCTGACGTCCTTGCCGAGCATGGCGCGGGCCGCGGCCGGTCCGCCGTTCAGCGCGTTCGCCCAGTGCTCGACGCGGAGCCGGTCGCCGAAGAGCGGGTGCTGGACCGCCGCCACGTCGCCCGCCGCGTAGATGTCGGGGTCGGAGGTGCGCAGCGTGGCGTCCACGGCGATGCCGCCGCCGTGCGCCCGGTCCGCCAGCTCGAGGCCCGCGGCCTCGGCGAGCGCGGTGCGCGGGGCGGCGCCGATCGCGGCCAGCACGTCGTGCGCCGGGTGCTCCTCGCCGTCGTCGGTGAGGGCGGCGAGAACCATGCCGTCCTGTCCGGTGATCTCGGTGAGCTTCGCTCCGAAGTGGAAGCGGACGCCGTGGTCGCCGTGCAGCTCGGCGAAGATCTGGCCGAGCTCGGGGCCGAGCACGGAGTGCAGCGGCGTGGCCTCCGGCTCCACGATGGTGACCTCCGCCCCGTACTCACGGGCCGCCGCCGCGACCTCGAGGCCGATCCAGCCGGCGCCGGCGATCACCAGGTGCCCGTTGTCCCTGCCGAGCGAGGCCAGCACGTTCTTCAGGCGCTCGGCGTGCGCGAGGCGGCGCAGGTGGTGGACGCCCGCGAGGTGCGTGCCCGGGATGTCGAGGCGGCGCGGCTCCGCGCCGGTGACGAGCAGCAGCTTGTCGTAGCGGACGACGGTGCCCTCGCCGAGCCGCACGGCCTTGTCCGCGCGGTCGATCGTGGTGACCGTCTGGCCGAGGTGCAGCTCGATGTCGTTGCTGGCGTACCAGGCCGGTTCGTGGACGAAGACGCTGTCGCGCTCCTCCTTGCCCTGGAGGTAGCCCTTCGACAAGGGCGGTCGTTCGTACGGGTGGTCCCGTTCGTCACCGATGAGGATCACCCGACCGGTGAAGCCCTCCGAGCGGAGTGTCTCGGCGGCCTTGGCTCCTGCGAGCCCTCCCCCGACGATGACGAACGTCTGGTCCGCGTCGACCACTTGATGCCTCCTCATTGCCATGCCGTCATATGCGAGCGTCCCGCACGCAGCGTAATGCGGGAAGGGGGCGTGGCCCGATCAGGGCATCTTTTCGTCACGCCCAGTGGTCGCGTCTCCCCCTCGATGATCCCCGTCGGCGGTGAGCCGCGCGTGCAGGGATCTCGCCGAGGCGTCCGTCAGCGAGGCGATCTGATCGACGATCACGCGCTTCTTCGCGCGGTCGTCGGGCGCGGCGTCGAACAGCGCGCGGAACTGCGGGTCGAGTCCTTCGGGCGCGCGGGAGGTCAGCGCCTGCGCCAACTCGGCGACCACGACGCGCTGATCGGCCCGCAGCCGCTCCTGCTGGGGGCGCTGCATCACATACCGGTCGGCGACCGCCTTGAGCACCGCGCACTCGAACCGGGCGGCGCGCGGCACCACCAGCTCCGCCGCGTAGCGTGTCAATCGGCCCGTGCCGTGTCTCGCGCGTGTCGCGCCCTCGGCGGCGAGGCAGAACCGCCCGATCAGCTGGCTGGTCGCGTCCTTGAGGCGGGCCTGGGCGACCGCCGTGCCGTCGTAGCCGTGCGGCCACCACTCCTGGTCGAGGAGGCGGTCGAGGGCGGCGGAGAGCTCGGCGGGATCCGTGTCCTCGGGAACGTAGCGCCCGATGGCGACCGCGAAGACGTCGGCGCGCTCGGGCTCGGCGTGCAGCATGTTCGGATCCAAGTGCCCCGCGTGCAGGCCGTCTTCGAGGTCGTGCACGGAGTACGCCACGTCGTCCGACCAGTCCATGACCTGCGCCTCGAAGCAGGTGCGGCGGCCGGGTGACATCTTTCTGATCCAGTCGAAGACCGGCCGGTCGTCCTCGTAGACCCCGAATTTCTGTGAGTCGGGGTCGCTGGGGTGCTCGCCTCGCGGCCACGGGTACTTCGTCGCGGCGTCCAGTGCGGCCCGCGTCAGGTTCAGCCCGACGCTGGTCAGCTCACCGGTGGTCTCGCTGCGCACGAAGCGCTTGGGCTCGATGCGGGTGAGCAGGCGCAGCGACTGCGCGTTCCCCTCGAAGCCGCCGCAGTCCTCCGCCACCTCGTTGAGCGCCTGCTCGCCGTTGTGCCCGAAGGGCGGGTGGCCGAGGTCGTGCGAGAGGCAGGCCGTCTCGACGAGGTCGGGGTCGCAGCCGAGCGCGGCGCCCAACTCCCGTCCCACCTGGGCGCATTCCAGGGAGTGCGTGAGCCGCGTGCGCGGGCTCGCGTCCCAGTGCCTGCTGCGGGTGCCCGGCGTGACGACCTGGGTCTTGCCCGCGAGGCGGCGCAGCGCCGAGGAGTGCAGCACCCTGGCCCGGTCGCGCTGGAACGCCGTGCGCCCCGGGCGCTTGTCGGGCTCGGGGGCCCAGCGCTCGGCCGCCGCCTCGTCGTACGTGTCGCTGCCCACGCTGTCTTCCATGGCCCGACAGTACGGCCAGCCACCGACAACCGGGAGCCGCGACGGCTCAGACGGACGCGGTACGCGCCACCGGGGCGTACGTGGCCGTGGCCGGTGCCCGGTCGTAGCGGTGCAGGACGAGGCGGGCCAGGGCCGGGTGGGTGCCGAGCGGCGCCGCGGCGATGCCGGGCGCCGCCGCCGCGGCCTCCGAGGCGAAGCGGCCGGGGGCGGTGAAGTACGAGGCGACGGCGATCCGGTCGCGGCCGTGGGCGATGAGGGAGCGGACGGCCGTGGCGATGTCGGGGGCGGTGGCGGACGCGTAGCCCGGGACGACGGGGACGCCGAGGCGGCGGGCGAGGAGCGCGGCCGTGCGGCGGACGTCGGCGGCGGCGTGCGGGTCGCGGGAACCGGCCGCGGCGAGGACGACTCCGGCGCGGCGGCGGTCCCGGTCGGTGGGGTGCTCGGGCCAGCCGGCCTCGACGAGCCGGTCGTGCAGGGCCTCGACGAGCAGCGGGTGCGGGCCGAGCGGGTCGGCGACGCGGGTGAGCAGGTGGTCTGCGGCGTCGGCGGCCCGCGGCAGGTCGTGCTTGACGTGGTGGCCGCGGGAGAGGAGCAGCGGCACGAGGACGGCACGCCCGGCGCGCAGCCCGGCGAGGGTGTCGTCAAGGAGCGGCTCGTTGAGCTCGATGTGGCCGAGGCGGACGGTGAGGCCGGGGCGTCGCGCGCGTATCCGCTCGGCGAGCTCCGAGACGGTGGCCAGGGCCCGAGGGTCGCGGCTGCCGTGCGCCACGAGCACGAGGGCCGGTGGCTGCCGGGGGGCGCGCAGCGGGGAGACGTGGCTGAGTCTGCTGCCGAGCTGGTCGCTGATCATGGTGAGGAGTCCCGCCGTGCCGACTGTGTGATCCAGGTGGGTCGTGCCGTGGTCCATGGGGCCGTACGACTCGTCCGTCATGAACAGATCGTGCCGGGCGGGGGTTGCCGGGCTGTTGCGGGGCGGTGACGGGTGGTTGCCGGTCGTTCACCGGGTGGGCGGGGGTGCGGTGAGCCGTTCCGGTTGCGCGGCACCGGGGTGCCGCCTTGCCCACCCTGCCGCCCAAGGCGGCAGATTGCCCAAGGCGGCGGCGACACCTCAAGCCCCTGCGGCGGGTGGGCATCTTGAGCCCCTGCGGCGGGCGGGCATATTGAGCCCCTGCGGCGATTGAGCAGCGGGGTCCGGGGCGGAGCCCCGATCTTTCCAGCCCCGCCGGCGATTGAGGCGCGGGGTCCGGGGCGGAGCCCCGAGGCCGTAACGCCGGTGCGGGTGAACCGGCGGGGGCGCGGAGGCGTCTTAGGCCGCGCCGTTGCCGATCAACCACACAGGGGGGCCCGCGATGCACCTGCCACGCACCCGGAGGGCTCAGCGCAGGACCGTCCAGGCGGTCATGGTGGCCTGCGTGCTGGCGCTGCTGCCGTCGACCTGGCTGTTCGTGTCGACCGGGGACCGGCTGCGGACGCCGGCGGACGTGCCGCGCACCGAGGTGGCGGTGGTGTTCGGGGCGGGCCTGTGGGACGGGGAGCCCTCCCCGTACCTGGCGCACCGGCTCGACGCGGCGGCCGAGCTGTACCGCGCGGGGAAGGTCCGCGTCCTGCTCGTCACGGGCGACAACAGCCGCGAGGAGTACGACGAGCCGGACGCCATGCGCGCGTACCTGACCCGCCACGGGGTGCCGTCGAAGGCCGTGGTCAGCGACTACGCGGGCTTCGACACCTGGGACTCCTGCGTCCGCGCGAAGAAGATCTTCGGCGTCGACCGGGCCGTCCTGGTCACCCAGGACTTCCACGCGCGGCGCGCGGTGGCCCTGTGCCGGGCCGCGGGCGTCTCCTCGTACGGGCTCGGGGTCGCCGAACCGCACGACGTGACCTGGTACGCGGGCGGGGCGCGGGAGACGCTCGCGGCGGCGAAGGCGGCGCTCGACGTGGCGGTGCGGCCGGACCCGCACTTCCTCGGCCGTGAGGAGAAGGGCGTGCGGGAGGCCCTGGAGTGGACCTCACGCCGTCCGTAGGACGGCCGGGAGATGCTCGTTCCGGCCACGTAACCGGGCGCGCGCCGACCGGCAACACACCCGGCGCACCCTCGACGGCATGCTCAACACGACGGCGACGCCCACCCACTGTCCGTACTGCGCCCTTCAGTGCGGCATGAACGTGCTGCCGGGGCCCGCGGTCGAGGGCCGCGCGGACTTCCCGGTCAACCAGGGCGCGCTGTGCGGCAAGGGGCAGAGCGCCGCGTCCGTGCTCTCCTCCGGAGTGCGGCTCACGGAGCCGCTGGTCCGCAGCGCCGCCACCGGTGAGCTGACGCCCGCCACCTGGGAGGAGGCCCTTGACCGGGTCGCGGACGGTCTGGCACGCGCGCGTGCCGGGCACGGGGCGGACGCGTGCGGCGTGTTCGGCGGGGGCGGCCTGACGAACGAGAAGGCGTACGCGCTGGGCAAGTTCGCCCGCATCGTGCTCGGCACCTCGCAGATCGACTACAACGGCCGGTTCTGCATGTCGTCGGCGGCCGCCGCGGGGCAGAAGGCGTTCGGGCTCGACCGAGGGCTGCCGTTCCCGCTGGAGGACATTCCGCGCGCCGGGTGCGTGATCCTGGTCGGCTCGAACCTGGCCGAGACGATGCCGCCCGCGCTGCGCTATCTCTCCGAGCTCAAGGCCAACGGCGGCACGTTGATCGTGATCGACCCCCGCCGCACCCGCACCGCGGACCAGGCCGACCTGCATCTGGCGCCCCGCCCCGGCACGGACCTGGCGCTCGCGCTCGGGATGCTGCACTTGGTGGTGGCGGACGGCCGGGTCGACGAGGAGTACGTACGCGACCGTACGCGGGGCTGGGAGGAGGCCCGGTCGGCAGCGATGGCGCACTGGCCGGAGTACGTGGAGCGGGTCACGGGGGTGCCGGTGCCCCAACTGCGCGAGGCCGTCGGCATGTTCACCGGGGCCGAATCGGCGATGGTGCTCACCGCGCGCGGGCCGGAGCAGCAGTCCAAGGGCACGGACACGGTGGGCGCGTGGATCAACCTGGCGCTCGCGACGGGGCGGCCGGGCCGGCCGTTCTCCGGGTACGGGTGCCTGACCGGTCAGGGCAACGGGCAGGGCGGCCGTGAACACGGCCAGAAGGCGGACCAGTTGCCCGGGTACCGCAAGCTCACGGATCCGGCGGCGCGGGCCCATGTGGCGGAGGTCTGGGGGGTGGATCCGGACGCGCTGCCAGGGCCGGGGCGGTCGGCGTACGAGCTGCTCGACGCGCTGGGCGGTGACATCCGGGCGCTGCTCCTGATGGGTTCGAATCCGGTGGTGTCGGCGCCCCGGGCGGCGCATGTCGAGTCCCGGATCCGTTCGCTCGACTTCCTGGCCGTCGCGGATGTCGTCCTGTCCGAGACCGCCGAACTGGCCGATGTGGTGCTGCCGGTGACGCAGTGGGCCGAGGAGACGGGGACGGTGACGAATCTGGAGGGGCGGGTGCTGCTGCGGCGGCGCGCGCTGACGCCTCCGGCGGGGGTCAGGTCCGATCTGGACGTCCTGCAGGGGCTCGCGGCGCGGCTCGCGCCCGATCTTGAGAAGGGGTTCCCGACGGAGGCGCGGGAGGTCTTCGACGAGCTGCGGCGCGCGTCCGCGGGTGGGCCGGCGGACTACTCCGGGATCAGCTACGAGCGGTTGGCCGAGGGGGAGGGTGTCTTCTGGCCGTGTTCCGCCGACGCCGAGGGTTCCTCCGGTACGCCGCGGCTCTTTCTCGAACGGTTCGCCACGGAGGACGGGCGGGCGCGGTTCGTGCCGGTGGCGCACCGGGCGGCGGCGGAGGAGCCGGATGCGGAGTACCCGCTGTATCTGACGACGGGGCGGGTCGTGTCCCAGTACCAGTCAGGGGCGCAGACGCGGCGTGTGCCGGAGCTCAACAAGGCGGCTCCCGGGGTGTTCGTGGAGCTGCATCCGCGGCTGGCGGGGCGGCTCGGGGTGGCGCAGGGTGACGCGGTCGCGGTGACGTCGCGCCGCGGCCGGGTCGAGGCGCCGGCCCGCCTCACCTCGACGATCCGCCCGGACACGGTCTTCATGCCGTTCCACTGGCCGGGGGCGGGCCGGGCCAACACGTTGACCAATCCGGCGCTTGATCCCGCGTCGCGGATGCCGGAGTTCAAGGTGTGCGCGGTGCGGGTGGAGCGGGCGGGGTCACCGGGCGGACCGGGCCCGGGGCCCTCGTAACCGACGCGCGGCACCGGGGCCCACTTGGTCGACCGGGGCCGGACCCCTCGTCATCGGCGCGCCGCACCGGGGGCCGCCTTGCCCACCCTGCCGCCCAAGGCGGCAGATTGCCCAAGGCGGTAGCGGCACACGGCACCCCGCAGGGCCTACGCCCCCGGAGGGGGCGGGTGGGTGGGAGATGGGCAGGGGAAGCGGGGACTGACCACCCCCGCCCACCCTCCTCCTTCACAGGTCCGACACCGTGGATCCCTGGACTCCGTTTGTCATGGACCCCTAAAACTGAATCAGCGTCAGGATCTGAAGTCGCCGCTCATCTCATCGTCCCCACGGAGCCGCCTGATGAGACACATACGGACCACATCGCGCCTCACCACCGGCATCACCACCCTGGCCACCCTCCTCGCCGCCACCCTCGCCCTCGCCCCCACGGCGACCGCGGCCCCCGACTCCGCCGAGGCCACCTCCGTACGGGACGTGATCACCGACCCGGACGGGGCCCGGCACGTGCGGTACGACCGGACGTACGGTCAGCTCCCCGTCCTTGGCGGGGACTTCGTCGTGCACACGGCCGCCGACGGCACGTACGAGGGCACCGACCGCGCCGTCCCCGGCAGCGTCTCCGTGCCCACCACGACACCCCGCCTCTCCGCCCCCAAGGCCGCGGACCTCGCCACGACGCTGCTGCGCGAGGCCAACCCCGGCACGCTGCTCCACAGCCTCGTGGCCAAGCCCCAGCTCGTCGTGGACGCGCTGCACGGCAGCCCCAAGCTGGCCTGGCGGACGACCGCCGCCGCCAAGGACTCCCTCGGCAACCCCATGGCCCGTACGGTCCTCACCGACGCCACCACCGGCGCCGGCATCGACTCCTGGGACAGCCTCGAAACCGCCGCCCCCACGGGCGAGGGCCGCTCCCTCTACTCCGGCACCGTCGCCCTCACCACCAGCCGCGCCTCCTCCGGCGGCTACCAGCTGAACGACGCCACCCGCGGCAACACCTACACCGGCGACGCGAACAACAAGACCGACACCTGCGTCCTCGGCATCTGCCTCGAACGCGCCCCGGCCAAGGTCTTCACCGACGCCGACAACCACTGGGGCACGGGCAAGGCAACGGACCGCAGCACGGCCGCCGTCGACGCCCAGTACGGCACGGACCGGACCCGGGACTACTACAAGGACATGCACGGCCGGATCGGCATAGCCGACGACGGCAAGGGCTCGTACAACCGCGTCCACTACGGGAAGGACTACAACAACGCCTTCTGGGACGACAACTGCTTCTGCATGACGTACGGGGACGGCGACGGCAAGACGTTCGGCCCGCTGGTCGCCCTCGACGTGACGGGCCACGAGATGTCCCACGGCGTCACCTCGTCCACCGCGGCCCTCACCTACTCCGGCGAGTCCGGCGGCCTCAACGAGGCCACCTCCGACATCTTCGGCACGCTCGTCGAGTTCCACGCGAACAACGCCTCCGACCCCGGCGACTGGCTCATCGGCGAGAAGATCGTCAAGCCCGGGGCGAAGGCGTCGGCCCTGCGCTACATGGACAGGCCCAGCCGGGACGGAAAGTCGGCCGACTGCTGGAACAAGAACGTCGGCAACCTCGACGTGCACTACTCCTCCGGCGTCGCGAACCACTTCGCGTATCTGCTCGCCGAGGGCAGCGGCCCGAAGACGGTCGGCGGCGTCCGGAACGACAGCCCGACGTGCGACAAGTCGAAGCTCCCCGGCATCGGCAAGGAGAAGCTCGGCAAGATCTGGTACCGCGCGCTGACCGTCTATATGACGTCGTCCACCGACTACAAGGGCGCTCGCACGGCCACGCTGAAGGCCGCCAAGGATCTGTACGGCGCGGACGGCAAGGAGTACGCGGCCGTGGCCGCCACCTGGTCCGCGGTGGCGGTGAACTGACCGGGCATCACCCGGTCGCACGCCTCCCCGCCCCCTTCGGGTACTTTCCGGCCCGCACGCCGTTGACCTGCTGGAACGTACCCGAGGGGGCGTCAGGAGTGCTGCCCGGACAGGTCTCATGACGGCACATCAGGAGGCGGGACGCGACGACTGGCACTTATCTCGTCCTTGGCAGGGCGCGCCCGACGCCCGCGAAGGAGCTTGGACGATGCGCGTGCGCAGGGGCATGGGCCGACCGCTGACCGCGGCGGCGTTCCTCACGACCGCGGCCACGGCAGCGGTGCTCGCCGTCGCCGCCCCCGCGACCGCCGCGCAGGGCGGCCTGGAGGTCTACCCGGCGACGGCGGCGCCGGGCGACCGGGTCACGGTGGACACCACCGCGTGCGGCGGGAGCGACACGGCGACCGGGGACGCCAGCGCGGTCGGCGCGGGCACCTTCACCCTGGCTCCGGAAGCGGGCGCCCCGGGCGCGTCGAACGCCACGGGACGCTTCCGGATCCCGGTGTCCGCGCAGCCGGGAACGTACGAGATCGTCGCGAGGTGTGCGAGCGGCCCCGAGGTGACGGGCGACCTCATCGTCTCCGTGACCGGCACCGGCGCCTCCGTGGCCCAGCTCCCCAAGGGGCACGTGGACACGGGCGTCGGCGGCGCCCTCGGCCCCGAGCCCACGCGGACCTCCGCGGGCGTCGCGGCGCTCGCCCTCGCCGCCGCGGGCGGCACCTGGCTGCTGCACCGCAGGGCGCGCGGCGACCGCATCTGAGCCGGTCCCGCACCACCCCGCCCTGTGACCGAGTGACGAACTGCGAGGAACCCAAGACCCCATGCGCAAGCCCACGCGCACCGGCGCGCGCCCGCGCGCCACGAACCGTGTCAACACCGCCACCGGAGCGGCCACCGCCCTGGCCCTCGCCGCCGGCGCCTGGCTGCTGGCCAGCGGCGCCGAGGGGAAGCCGCCGCCCCAGCCGTCCGCCGCGCAGGCCCACGTCGACCGCGCCCGTGAGGCGCCCGCTGCCGCGCCCCTGGCGCCTTCTCCGCCGGACCGCATCCGCATCCCGTCCCTCGAGGTCGACGCCCCGCTGATGGGCCTGGACCTGACCCGCTCCGGCAGCCTCGACGTGCCGCCGCCGGGCAGGAAGAACCTCGCGGGCTGGTACCGGGCCGGCACCAGGCCCGGCGAGACGGGCACGGCGGTGGTCGCGGGCCACGTCGACAACGCGCGCGGCCCGGCCGTCTTCTACGCCCTGGGCTCGCTGAAACGCGGCCGCACGATCGAGGTGGAGCGGCGGGACGGCTCGGCCGCGGTGTTCACGGTGGACGCGGTCGAGGTGTACGACGCGAAGCACTTCCCCGACGCGAAGGTGTACGGCGCGGCCCGCCGCCCCGAACTCCGGGTGATCACCTGCGGCGGACCGTACTCGCGCACGACGGGCTACCAGGGGAACGTCGTCGTCTTCGCGCACCTGACGGGAAGCCGCTAGCGCCCGTTCCCGAGCAGGCGGTTCACGCCACCCACTGCTCGTACGCCATCTTCACCACGAGCGCGCACACCACCGTCAGGAGCACGACGCGCACGAATCCGGCGCCCCGCTTCAGGGCGGTGTGCGCGCCCACCATGCCGCCCGCGAGGTTGAACACGGCCATCAGGCCCGCGAGCTGCCAGTACACCTGGCCCTTCCAGGCGAACATCGCCAGGGCACCGGCGTTGGTGCAGCAGTTGACGATCTTCGCGGTGGCGGAGGCGGTCACCAGGTCGAGGTGGAGGATCGCGGTCAGGGCCAGGACCAGGAAGGTGCCGGTGCCCGGGCCGATCAGTCCGTCGTAGAAGCCGATGCCGAGGCCCGCGAAGCCGATGGCGGCCCAGATCCGGCGGGGCGAGGCCGGGACCGCGGACGGGGCCGTGCCGAACGCCGGGCGGAAGATGACGAACGCGCCGACCGCCACGAGGACCACCATCACGACCGGCTTGAGGACGTCCGTGCTCATGCCCGTCGCGAGCAGCGCCCCGCCGGTCGACCCGGCGAGCGCGGCCGTCCCGATGCGGACGGCGAGGCGTACGTCGACGGGGGCCTTGCGGGCGTAGGTGACGGCGGCGCCGGTGGTGCCGACGATGGCGACGGCCTTGTTGGTGCCGAGGGCGTGGCCCGCCGCGGCGGAGTTCGGCAGGCCGAGGAGGAGGGCCGGGAGCAGGAGCAGTCCGCCGCCGCCCACCACCGCGTCGACCCAGCCCGCCGCGAGCGCGGCGACGCACAGCACGACGACGGTGGTCAGGGATATGTCAGGCATGATCAGGACTCTACGGACGCGCCGCCTGCACGACCTCGGGGGCCCTGGAAGGCTGAGGTTGATCTGAGGGTTCCGTACCGGTATGTGGGACGGCCCGGTCGGGGGCCGGGGGCGCCGCCGGGTCGACGGTGAGCGCGAGGCACGCCGCGACCAGGGCGCTGGCCGAGGCGAGTCCTGCGGTGAACCTGCGGCGGGCCTGGACCGTGGGGGCGTGTGCGGTGCGGGCGGGTCTGGTGTGGCGGCCCATGGGGGTGTCTTCTCTTCTCCGGGAGCGGGGCGGGTGGGTGCGTGGTCAGTAGGTGAAGGACTCCGCGTGGATGCGGCTCTCGGGGACGCCCGCCCTGGTCAGTGCCGCCGTCGCCGTCTCCGTCATGCCGGGCGGTCCGCACAAGTAGACGTCATGGTCGGGGAGTTCGGGCACGAGGTCGCGCAGGGCCTGCGGGGCGAGGGGGTCGAAGGCGGCTCCGGAGGGGCCGAGGAGGTAGTGCAGGGCAGCCCCGCGGGTGCGGGCGACGGACTCCAACTCCTCGCGCAGGACCAGCTGTTCCGCGCTGCTCGCGCGGTAGAGGAGCGTGATGTCCCCCGGGTCGCCGGGGAGCGTCTCGAACAGGGCCCGCAGCGGCGTGATGCCCACTCCCCCGGCGAGCAGCAGCACCTTGCGCCGGGTGCGGCGGTGCGCGGTGAGCGCGCCGAACGGGCCGGTGGCGATCACCCGTACCCCCGGCCGCAGCCGCCGCACCCGGCGGGTGTGGTCGCCGACGGCCTTCACGGTGACCCGGACGTGGTCGCCGTCGACCGGCGCCGACAGGGAGAACGGCAGCGCCGTGTGCCAAAGGCGTCGGGTGAGGAACCGCCAGCGCAGGAACTGGCCCGGTTCGGCGCGCAGCAGACCGAGATCGGTGCCGCGCATCAGGACGGAGGCGACGCCGGGCCCCTCCTGCCGTACGTCGACGATCCGCAGCCGGTGCCGCAGCGCCTGCCGCACCGGGACGACGAGCCGGTACCAGACCAGCAGCACCGCGACGGTGGCGTGCAGCAGCGACCACAGGCCGAGGCCGAGCGGACCGGACGCGATGTCGGGGCCCGACAGCTGGTGCGCGGAGGCCAGCGCCGCGGCAAGGTACGTCAGCAGGTGCAGGCCCCGCCACGTGCCGTGCCCGACGCGGCGGCGGACGGCGCGGGCGCTGCTCACTCCGACCGCGGCGAACAGCACGGTGCCGGCCGCCGCCGCGGCGATCCCCGGATAGCCGAGCAGCTCGGTGACCGTGCCGACCAGGTCGGTCCCGGTGTGCGCCGCGTATCCGCACAGGGCGAGCACGACGTGGGCGGCGCACAGGGTGAGGACGTGCCGGCCGCCGCGCGCGTGGTGGCGGGCGAGCCGGTCGGCGCCGATGCCGTGCTCGACGGCGGGCACCCGCGCCATGAGGAAGAGCATGACCAGGATCCCGTACCCGGCGAGCAGTCCGCTGAGGTGGGCGCCGGTCGTGAACAGCGCGTCGATGCGTGCCGAGGGGCGTATCTGCGCCATCCACAGCGCGGTCACGAGCAGCGCGCCCGCGCGGATCCCGGCGCGCAGCCCGTGCGGGGTGAGCCGGGCGGGCGCCGCGGGCCGCACCCGGGGCGCCCTGCGGGGGCGCGGCGGGATCGGCGGGGCCTTGCGGGGCTTCTCGGTCTGTCGGCGGTAGGACGCCAGAGCGGGGTAGCGGGCGAGTTCGGGATCGACGGCCTTGGTGGTCACGACCGGCACACTAGGGTCCGCGGGGCCGGGGTTTGGGCTGGTCAGCGCCGTACGGCCGATCCTTAAGGCACCCTTGAGGACGGACTGAACACGGGTTAAGCCCGCTACGTTTCCCTCACATCCGCCCACCGGCCCCGCTGAGCGCACCGTTCCCCCCGGGAAACCATCGGGACGCCACCGGGTAACACCCGCCGCGCACGCTGCGATGCATGACCGCACCGTACGAGCACGTCGACGCCACGACCGGCCCCGGCCGCGTCGTCGTCATCGGCACCGGCCTCGCCGGCACCCGCGTCGCCCACCGGCTCGGCGAGCGCGCCACGCTGATCGGCGAGGAGACGCACGCCCCGTACAACCGCGTGCTGCTCGCCGAGGTGCTGGCCGGGACGTACGCGCCCGAGGTCATCGAGCTGCCCCGCGCCACCGGGCCGCACCTGCGCACCCGCGCCGTCCGGATCGACCGCGAGCGGCGGCTCGTGCAGTGCGAGAACGGGGACGAGGTCGGCTACGACACCCTCGTCCTCGCCACCGGCTCGAACCCCGTACTGCCGCCGCTGCGCGGCCTGTTCGCTCCGGACGCCACCGAACTGCCGGGCGGCGTCCACGCGTTCCGCACGATGGACGACTGCCTGGCGCTGACCGAGGCCGTCACCGACGGCACCCGCGCCGTCGTCATCGGCGGCGGCCTCCTCGGTGTCTCCGCGGCCCGCGCGCTCGCCCGGCGCGGCGCGCAGGTGGTCCTCACCCAGCAGTCCGAGCGGCTGATGGAGCGCCAGCTCGACCCGAACTCCTCCGAACTCGTCCGCCGCCACCTCACCGACCTCGGCGTGGAGATCCACACCGAGTGCCGGGTGCGTGGCGTCGGTGTCGTCGAGGGCCACGTCCGCCGCGTCGAACTGCACGACGGATACGTGCTCGGCACCGACGTCACCGTCCTCGCCTGCGGCGTCCGCCCCCGCGTCGGCCTCGCGCAGGCCGCGGGGCTCGACGTCCGCAAGGGGATCGTCGTCGACGACGCGCTGCGCACCAGCGATCCGCACATCCGCGCGGTCGGCGACTGCACCCAGCACGCCGACACGGTCTACGGTCTGGCGACCCCGGCCCTGGAACAGGCCGACGCGCTGGCCGACCTGCTGACCGGCACCGACAGCGCGTACACCGGCACCCGCACGCTCACCCGGCTCACCCTCCCGCACGAGGCCGGGCCGCTCGACCTCGCCGCGTTCGGCGAGACCGAGGCGCTGCCCGGCGACGACGTCGTGCAGCTCGCCGACGCCACCCGCGGCACGTACCGGAAGGTCGTCGTGCGCGGCGACCGCCTGGTCGGCGGGGTGCTGGTCGGGGAGCTGGCCACGGTCGGCGCGCTCGCGCACGCCTGGGAGTCCGACGAATCACTGCCCGCCGACGACGCTGTTGGCGCGCCTCTGCTGCACCTGCTCACCCACGACGGAGGCCTCTGACATGCCCACCATCGTTCTCATCGGCCACGGCATGGTCGGCCAGCGCTTCCTCGAAGCCGCCGCCGAGCGCGGACTCACGGAGTCGCACCGCGTGGTCGTCCTGTGCGAGGAGCCGCGCCCCGCCTACGACCGCGTGCACCTCACCTCGTACTTCTCGGGCACCACGCCCGAGGAACTCTCCATGACGGACCCGGAGTTCATCGAGAAGCACGGCATCGAGCTGTACGTCGGCGACCCCGCCGTGGTCGTCGACCGCGAGGCCCGCACCGTGCACGCGCGCTCCGGCCTCAAGGTCGACTACGACACGCTCGTGCTGGCCACCGGCTCGTACCCGTTCGTCCCGCCGGTGCCCGGCAAGGACGCGACCGGCTGTTTCGTGTACCGGACGATAGAGGACCTGTACGCGATCGAGGAGTACGCGAAGAACAACGCGACGGTCGGCGCCGTCGTCGGCGGCGGACTGCTCGGCCTCGAGGCCGCGGGCGCGCTGCAGGGGCTCGGCCTTTCCACCCACATCGTGGAGTTCGCGCCGCGCCTGATGCCGGTGCAGGTCGACGACGGCGGTGGCGCCGCCCTGCTGAAGACCATCTCGGACATGGGGCTCGACGTGCACACGGGCGTCGGCACCCAGGAGATCGTCACCGACGCGGACGACGCCGTACGCGGCATGAAGCTGTCCGACGGCTCCGAACTCGCCACCGACCTCGTCGTGTTCTCCGCCGGCGTCCGCCCCCGCGACCAGCTCGCCCGCGACATGGGCCTCACGGTCGGCGAGCGCGGCGGCATCGCCGTCGACGAACGGTGCCGCACCAGCGACCCCGACGTCTTCGCGATCGGCGAGTGCGCGCTCGCCTCCGACGGCCGGGTGTACGGACTGGTGGCCCCCGGCTACGAGATGGCGCTCACGGTCGCCGACACCCTCGCCGACGCGGACGCGTCCTTCACCGGCGCCGACCTCTCCACCAAACTCAAGCTGCTCGGCGTCGACGTCGCCTCGTTCGGCGACGCGCACGGCGCCGCCGAGGGCTGCCTCGACGTCGTCTACTCCGACTCGCGCTCGGGCACGTACAAGAAGCTCGTGATCGGCGGCGAGGGCGAGCTGCTCGGCGGCATCCTCGTCGGCGACGCCGAGGCATACGGGACGCTGCGCGCGCTCACCGGGACCGTGCCGCCGATCGCCCCCGAGCAGCTGGTCCTCCCGGCGGGCGCGGGAGCCCCCGCCCAGCTCGGCCCGGAGGCGCTGCCCGCCGACGCCGTGATCTGCTCCTGCCACAACGTCACCAAGGGCGAGATCTGCGAGCACACCTCGCTGCCCGAGGTGAAGAAGTGCACCAAGGCCGGTACGGGCTGCGGCAGTTGCGTCAAGCTCATCGGCCAGCTGCTGCCGAAGTCGGGCGACGACGGGCTGTGCGGCTGCTTCGCGCACACCCGCTCGGAGCTGTACGAGATCGTGCGCGTCAAGCGGATCACGACGTACGCGCAGCTCCTCGACGAGCACGGCCGGGAGGGTGCGCGCGGCGGCGAGGGCTGCGAGATCTGCAAGCCGACCGTCGGCTCGATCATCGCCTCGCTCGCCCCGTCGATCGGCGCGGACGGCTATGTCCTCGACGGCGAGCAGGCCGCACTCCAGGACACCAACGACCACTTCCTCGCCAACCTCCAGAAGAACGGCTCGTACTCGGTCGTGCCCCGGATCCCCGGCGGCGAGATCACCCCCGAGAAGCTGATCGTGATCGGCGAGGTGGCCCGCGACTTCGGCCTCTACACGAAGATCACGGGCGGCCAGCGCATCGACCTGTTCGGCGCGCGGGTCGACCAACTACCCATGATCTGGGCCCGGTTGGTCGACGCCGGCTTCGAGTCCGGGCACGCGTACGGCAAGGCGCTGCGCACCGTGAAGTCGTGCGTGGGACAGACCTGGTGCCGCTACGGCGTGCAGGACTCGGTGAGGATGGCGATCGACCTGGAGCTGCGCTACCGGGGCCTGCGCGCGCCGCACAAGCTGAAGTCGGCGGTGTCCGGGTGCGCCCGCGAGTGCGCGGAGGCCCAGTCGAAGGACTTCGGCGTCATCGCCACAGCCAACGGCTGGAACCTGTACGTGGGCGGCAACGGCGGCATGACCCCGCGCCACGCCGACCTCCTCGCCCAGGACCTGAGCGACGCCGAACTGATCCGGCTCATCGACCGGTTCCTGATGTTCTACGTCCGCACCGCCGACCGCCTGGAGCGCACGTCGACCTGGCTGGAGCGGATCGACGGCGGGCTCGACCACGTACGGGACGTCGTCGTGCACGACTCGCTCGGCATCTGCGACGAGCTGGAAGCCCTGATGCGGGCGCACGTCGCGCACTACCGCGACGAGTGGGCCGAGACCATCGACGACCCCGAGCGCCTCGCCCGCTTCGTGTCCTTCGTCAACGCCCCCGACACCCCGGACCCGACGGTCCGCTTCATGCCCGAGCGCGACCAGATCAAGCCCGAGCTGCCGCTGATTCCCCTGGAAGGACTGGCCGTCCGATGACCATTGCCCCTGAACTGACGACCACCACGACCCTCGTCCAACTCGACGTGGACGGCGAGCCGTTGGCCGTGTGCGAGCCGGCCCGCCTGAGCGGGGGGCGCGGCGTCGCCGTGCTGCTGCCGGACGGCCGCCAGGCGGCGGTGTTCATGGACCGCGCGGGCCGCGTGTACGCGATCGACAACACCGACCCGTTCACGGGGGCGTCCGTGCTCTCGCGCGGGCTGCTCGGCTCGGCGGAGGGCCGGCCGTTCGTGGCCTCGCCGCTGCTGAAGCAGCGCTTCGACCTGGAGACGGGGCGGTGCCTGGACGACGACGCGGTCACCGTCGGGACGTACGCGGTGCGTTGAACCAGCCGTGACATCAGTCACAGAGAAAACACAGGGATAGAGAGCAACTTTCACGATCCGTCCGTATTTCGTCCTCAGTAAGCGCAGAACACCGCTCACACCCGGACAGAAAGCCCCGCACGGGCGCCCTCGAACCGCCTTAGGATCTCGGCACCTCAGCGCTTATTCGCGCCTTACTCCGATCCGAACAGAGGGCGTCCCGTGCAGATCCGTCAGATTCTCGCGACAGCCGCAGTCGCCGCCGTGACCGCTCCGGTGGCGCTGCTGTCCGTCTCTCCGGCGTTCGCCGACACGAAGCCTGCGGCCCAGACCGAGCAGAAGCCCTCCATAGCCGAGTTGAAGAAGGCGGTGAAGGAGGCGCGGAAGGCGTACAAGGCGGCGGTCGCCGCCGAGCAGGCGCTGGAGGACAAGTTCGACGCCACGACGAAGCCGGAGCACCCGCTCATGGTCGCCGTCGCCGAGGCGCAGGCTGCGGCCGACAAGGCCGCGGCCGCGAAGACCACCGCCGACACGGCGGTCACCGAGGCGCAGAAGAAGCTCGACGAGGCCGCCGAAGCGGACAAGGCCGCGGCCGAGGAGGAACTGAAGAAGGCCCAGGCCGCCGCCACCGAAGCCGCCACCGCCAAGTCGAACGCCGACGCCGAGCTCGCGGCCGCCGGCAAGGCCCGCGACGACGCCCGCGTCGAGCTCGCGCGGCAGATCGACGAGGCCCAGAAGGCCGTCGAGGAGGCCCGCGTCGCGAAGGAGGCCGCCGAGAAGGCGCTCGCCGACGCGCGGGACGACGAGCCGGGCGACCCGAGCGAGCCCACCGACCCCGACTGCGCACCCGACTCCACGCTCAAGGTGGCCCTCTCCGGCCTGCCCTCGAAGGTCGCCGCCGGTTCCTCGGTCGACTTCAAGCTGAGCGTGACGAACACCAGCAAGCGGACCCTCGACGCGGTGCTGCCGTACGCCGAGGTGGCCGCGTTCGCGAAGTCCGACGGCAAGGAAATCACCGACAAGCTGCACCTCAAGGCCAAGCAAGGCGGCGCCTGGAAGTCCCTCGGCACGGGCGACATCGCGGGCGAGTTCACCAACGTGAAGTCGGGTGCGGGCGTCGAGGTGCCGCTGCGTCTGACGATCGACCGCTCGACCCCGGCCGGCGAGGGCGTCAGCGTCGCCGCGGGCATCCACTTCAACCGCGACGAGAGCTGCGGCTACAGCGAGCCCACCGAGTACTACTTCACGATCAACCCGGTCGGCGCCGGCAACTCCACCACCCCCGCCGACAAGGGCAACAAGCCCAAGCCGCAGGGCAGCGCCTCCCCGGTGGCCAACTCCGGTACGGGCTCCACCGACGGCTCGCTCGCCCACACCGGTTCCTCCTCCGCCCTGCCGACGATCGGCCTGGCGGGCGGCGCGGCCGTCGTGCTCGGCGCCGGTGCGGTGTACGTGGTGCGCCGCCGCAAGGCCGACGCCAACAGCTGACCGCCGCACCCATGACCGACGTCGGGCCGGCACCCCTGCTGGAGGGGGTGCCGGCCCGACGTCCTCACCGGCCCAGCGCCTTGAAGTCCACGCCCGTCAGCTGCTCCGACGCGGCCCACAGCCGCTCCCCCGCCGCGTCGTTGACCGTCCACGACGCCCGCCAGGACGTGGTGGGGGCGCCCCGCCACATCAGCACGCGCGGGCCGAAGAAGTCGTCGGGGCGCACGCCCGGGTCCGTGGCCGCGCGCAGCGTCGGCAGGGCCCCGTCCGCCGCGGGCTGTCCGAAGAACCGGTTGCCGACCTCGAAGAACCGCTCCAGGCCCTTGCGGCCCTCCATCCGGGCGCTGCGCGCCTGCAGTTCGGTCGCCGCGTACCCGGGGTGCGCGGCCGCCGCGACGAGGTTCGAGCCCGCCGCCCTCGCCTGCCGCGACAGCTCGTGCACGAACAGCAGGTTGGCCGTCTTGGACCGCCCGTAGGCGACCCAACGTCCGTACTTGCGCTCGCTGTTGAGGTCGGCGATGTCGATGTTGGCCAGGGCGTGCAGCGCGCTGGAGACGGAGACGACGCGGGGCGCGGGCGCCGCGAGCAGGTTCGGCAGCAGCAGCCCGGTCAGGGCGAAGTGGCCGAGGTGGTTGACGCCGAACTGGGTCTCGAAGCCGTCGGCGGTGCGCCCGAACGGGAGCGCCATCACGCCCGCGTTGTTGACGAGGAGGTCGAGCGGGCGGTCCTGGCGGGCCTCGGCGAAGGCGCGTACGGAGGCGAGGTCCCCGAGGTCGAGCGGCGCGAACTCGGCCCGCGCGCCCGGCACTTCGGACGTCAGCCGGTCCAGGGCCGCGGTGCCGCGCGGCTCGCTGCGGCAGGCCAGGACCACGTGGGCGCCCGCGCGGGCCAGTTCGCGTGCGGTGACGTAGCCGATGCCGGTGTTGGCTCCGGTGACCACCGCCGTACGGCCCTGCTGGTCGGGGATGTCGGTCGCGCTCCAGCCGCTCATGGGGTCGGCTCTCCTTCGGGGGGATGTCGTCTGTGGGGGTTACCGAAGGGTACGCACGCACGGAAAAGGGCGGCACCCCCCGCACAGGGGTGCCGCCCTTTCGTGGATACCGGGGCCGCCGCGAATCGGTGAGGGTCGGGGACTCGCGGCGGCCCCGGAGTTCAGGGCCCGTCAGGAGCGGCCTGACGGGCTCCGTCCGCCGGTCAGCGGTGGTCGCTGCCCTCCGAGCTGCTGGCCGCGCGGCCGGCCTCCAGGCGGGCGACCGGGATGCGGAACGGGGAGCAGGAGACGTAGTCGAGCCCGACCTCGTGGAAGAAGTGGACCGACTCCGGGTCGCCGCCGTGCTCGCCGCAGACGCCGAGCTTGAGGTCGGGCCGCGTGGCACGCCCCGCCTCGACGGCGGACTTCACGAGCGAGCCCACGCCGTCCTTGTCGATCGTCTCGAACGGCGACACCCCGAAGATGCCCTTCTCCAGGTACGCGGTGAAGAAGCTGGCCTCCACGTCGTCCCGGGAGAAGCCCCACACGGTCTGCGTGAGGTCGTTCGTGCCGAAGGAGAAGAACTGGGCGGCCTCGGCGATCTGCCCGGCCGTGAGGGCGGCGCGTGGCAGCTCGATCATGGTGCCGATGGCGAGCTTCAGCTTGACGCCGGTCTGCTCCTCGACCTCCGCGATGACCTGGTCGGCCTCCTCGCGGACGATCTCCAGCTCCTGGACGGTGCCGACGAGCGGAATCATGATCTCGGCGCGCGGGTCGCCCTTGGCGTTCTTGCGCTCGGCCGCCGCCTCGGCGATGGCGCGGACCTGCATGGTGAACAGGCCGGGGATGACGAGGCCGAGACGGACGCCGCGCAGACCCAGCATCGGGTTCTGCTCGTGCAGCCGGTGCACGGCCTGGAGGAGGCGCAGGTCGTTCTCGTTGTTGTCCTTGCGGGACTCGGCGAGCGCGACACGGACCGACAGCTCGGTGATGTCGGGGAGGAACTCGTGCAGCGGCGGGTCGAGCAGGCGGACGGTGACGGGCAGGCCGTCCATCGCCTCGAACAGCTCGACGAAGTCCTGCTTCTGCAGCGGCAGGAGGAGCTTCAGGGACTCCTCACGCTCGCTGTCCGTGTCGGCGAGGATCAGCTTCTCGACGAGCTCGCGGCGGTCGCCGAGGAACATGTGCTCGGTGCGGCACAGGCCGATGCCCTGGGCGCCGAACCGGCGGGCGCGCAGCGCGTCCTCGGCGTTGTCGGCGTTGGCGCGTACGCGCAGGCGGCGTACTCGGTCCGCGTAGGCCATGATCCGGTGCACGGAGCCCACGAGTTCGTCGGCGTCGTCGGCGCCGGCGTGCATCCGGCCCTCGAAGTACTCGACGACCGGGGAGGGCACGACGGGCACCTCGCCGAGGTAGACCTTGCCGGTGGAGCCGTCGATGGAGACGACGTCGCCCTCCTCGACGACGGTCTCGCCGATGGTCATCCGGCGGCGCTTGGTGTCGACCTCCAGCTCCTCGGCGCCGCAGACACAGGTCTTGCCCATGCCGCGGGCGACGACGGCCGCGTGCGAGGTCTTGCCGCCGCGCGAGGTCAGGATGCCCTCGCAGGCGATCATGCCGTCGAGGTCGTCGGGGTTGGTCTCGCGGCGGATCAGGATGACCTTCTCGCCGGAGCGCGACCACTTGATGGCGGTGTACGAGTCGAAGACCGCCTTGCCGACCGCCGCGCCGGGCGACGCGGCGATGCCGCGGCCGAGCAGCTCGACCTTCGCCTCGTCGTCGAAGCGCGGGAACATCAGCTGCGCGAGCTGCGCGCCGCTGACCCGCTGGAGGGCCTCGGCCTCGTCGATCAGGCCCTGGTCGACGAGCTGCGTCGCGATGCGGAAGGCGGCACCGGCGGTGCGCTTGCCGACGCGGGTCTGCAGCATCCACAGCTGGCCGCGCTCGATGGTGAACTCGATGTCGCAGAGGTCCTTGTAGTGGTTCTCAAGGGTCTCCATGATCTGCATGAGCTGGTCGTACGACTTCTTGTCGATCTGCTCGAGCTCGGCGAGCGGCACCGTGTTGCGGATGCCCGCGACGACGTCCTCGCCCTGGGCGTTCTGCAGGTAGTCGCCGTAGACGCCCTGGTGGCCGCTGGCCGGGTCGCGGGTGAACGCGACGCCGGTGCCGGAGTCCGGGCCGAGGTTGCCGAAGACCATCGAGCAGACGTTGACCGCCGTGCCGAGGTCGCCGGGGATGCGCTCCTGGCGGCGGTACAGCTTGGCGCGGTCGGTGTTCCACGACTCGAAGACCGCGTTTATGGCGAGGTCCATCTGCTCGCGCGGGTCCTGCGGGAAGTCGCGCCCGGCCTCGGTCTTGACGATCTTCTTGAAGCGCGTGACGAGCTTCTTGAGCTCGGCGGCGTCCAGGTCGGTGTCGACCGTGACCTTCTTGGCGGCCTTGGCCTTCTCGAGGGCGTCCTCGAAGAGCTCGCCGTCGATGTCGAGAACGGTCTTGCCGAACATCTGGATGAGGCGGCGGTACGAGTCCCAGGCGAAGCGGTCGTCGCCGGCCTGCTTGGCGAGGCCCTGCACCGACTTGTCGGAGAGACCGATGTTGAGGACGGTGTCCATCATGCCGGGCATGGAGAACTTCGCGCCCGAACGGACCGACACCAGAAGGGGGTTGTCGGCCTGGCCGAGCTTCTTCCCCATCTTCTTCTCGAGCGCGTCGAGGTGCTGGGTGACCTCGTCACGGAGTGCCACCGGCTCCTCGCCGCTGTCGAGGTAGACCTTGCAGGCCTCGGTGGTGATGGTGAAGCCCGGAGGGACGGGAAGGCCCAGGTTGGTCATCTCGGCGAGGTTCGCGCCCTTGCCGCCGAGAAGGTCCTTGAGGTTCTTGTTGCCCTCGGTGAAGTCGTAAACGAACTTCGCTACCTGAGGATCTTTGTTTTCCGACACGGGTCTCGACTCCTCGAGGCTCGGGTGGCTGCCCTGACGGCGAGGAACATACCCAGATCCAAGGCCTGTGGGTACGTCCACTCAGCTGTCATACGGGCGTAACCACCCGTCCGCCAGGAGATCGAAAGCGATGGGCGGGAGGTGGCCTCTTTGACCTTGTGTTCATTACTTGAAGGCACTACCCCCGTAGACCCCCTCCATCGCTCACATGAGCGCGCTCTGCTCGTTTGTGCGTTCAGGGCATAAATGATCGAGCGTTGGCACTGAGTGCCAGGGCTTGGAGAAGTGCAGACGGGTTTTAAGCGCTCATCTGAGCGCAACCCCGATCAGGGGTGGCGAGAATCACGCCGTTTGAAGCGGCTCCCGGACGCTCCCGTTCCAGCATGCGGACGGCCCTCGGGGGACGAAACGGGCGCGTCACAGGCCCAGTACGGCCAGTCGGCGCTCGGCCCGCACGGGGGCGTACAGCTCCTCCACCACCAGCGCTCCCGCTCCGATGAGCGCCGAGCGCTCGCCGAGCCGGGAGGTGACCACGTCCAGGTGCGCGGTCGAGCGGGGCAGCGCCCGTTGATACAGGAGTTCACGGACTCCCGTGAGGAAGGCAGTTCCGGCCAGATCTCCGGCGATCATGAGAACGCCGGGGTTGAGGAGCGTCACGACGGTCGCCAGGACCTCGCCCACGGAGCGCCCCGCGTCCCTCGCGAGCCGCAGCGCCTCCGGGTGCCCGGCGGCGAGCAGCTCGCGCACGTCGGAGCCGGAGGTCGCGGGGACGCCCGCCCCGGTGAGGCGGCGCGCCACGGCCCGGCCGCTGGCGACGGCGGCCAGGCAGCCGTACGAACCGCACTTGCACAGCGCGTCCGCGCCGTCCGGCACCCGGATGTGCCCGATGTCGCCCGCGCCGCCGTCGATGCCCCGGTAGATCGCGCCGTCCACGACGACGCCCGCGCCGATCCCGGTGGAGACCTTGACGAGAGCGAAGGCCCGGCAGTCGGGGTGGGCGGTGCGCTGTTCCCCGTACGCCATGAGGTTGGCGTCGTTGTCGACGAGGACCGGGACGTCCGCCGGGGTGCCCGCGCCCTCGGCTGTCGCGCGGGCGAGCCGGCCCACGATGTCGTAGCCGTCCCAGCCGGGCATGATCGGTGGCTGGACGACGCGGCCGGAGCCGAAGTCGACGGGGCCCGGCACCGCGAGGCCGATCCCGCACACCAGGTCGGGCGAGCGGTCCGCCTTCCTCAGCAGGTCGCCGAACCAGCCGCCCAGCTGGGAGAGCACCCGCTCGGGCCCGTCCTCGACGGTCAGGGTGTCCATGTGCTCCGCAAGCACCTCGCCGGTCAGCGACAGCACGGCGGCGCGGGCATGCCGGGTGTCGAGGTCGGCGGCGAGCACCACGGCGTGCGCGTCGTCGAACTCCAGGTGGATCGAAGGGCGGCCGCCGAGCCGGGAGTTGACCGGTCCGGCGGCGCCCTCGCGCAGCCAGCCCGCACGGAAGAGCCGGTCGAGGCGCTGCCCGACGGTGGCCCTGGACAGGCCCGTGACCTCCTGGAGGGCGCCGCGCGTGGTCGCTCTGCCGCTGCGCACCAGATGCAGCAGCTCTCCGGCGCTCGCCTGATTCCCCGCCATGCCGTTCCTGCCCCCTTGCGTTCACCAACTCTGCGTTACATTCTAGGTTTTGCGTGTTAAATGGACGTAACCCTATGCGGCGATCCGCGTAACCGACACCCGTTGGAAGGGGTGTGGGAAAGCCTGTGGAGCACACGACCGAGCGGCGCGGCGGAGCGCTGCGGCCCGCGCGGCCCCGCTCCTCCTTACGGGACCGCGCCGCGCGCGTCCTCGAAGCGAACTGGACGGGTACGTCGACGGTCCCCTCGCGCACGCTCTACCCCCACCAGTGGTCGTGGGACTCGGCGTTCATCGCGATCGGCCTGCGCCATGTCTCTCCGCTGCGCGCCCAGGGCGAGTTGGAGACCCTGCTCGCCGCGCAGTGGGGCGACGGCCGGATCCCGCACATCGTCTTCAACCCCGCCGTCGCGCTCGACGCCTACTTCCCGAGCCCCGACTTCTGGCGCTCCTCCACGGCGGGCCGCGCCGCCGGCGCCCCGGTCGCCGTGCAGACCTCCGGCATCGTGCAGCCGCCCGTGCACGCGCTGGCAGCCTGGCTGGTGCACCGCGCGGACCCGGGCCTCTCCCGTTCCCGCGGTTTCCTGGCGCGCGTGTATCCACGGCTCGCCGCCTGGCACCGCTATCTCCTGCACCGCCGCGACCACGGCGGCGCGGGCCTCGCCTCGGTGATCCACCCCTGGGAGCAGGGCATGGACAACAGCCCCTGCTGGGACGCCCCGCTCCGCCGCGTCTCCCCCGCCCGGGCGTTCCGCCGCGCGGACCTGGCGCACGGCGCGGCCCAGGACCGGCCGACGGATCTGGACTACGGGCGGTACGTACGGCTGGCAGCCGACTACAGGGATGCCGAATACGCGGACGGGGAGGGCGAGTTCGCGGTCGAGGACCCGTCCTTCAACGCCCTGCTCGCGGCCTCCGAGCACGCGCTGGCCCGGATCGCCCGCGAACTGGGGTCCGCGGGCACGGCGCGGCACGCGCGCGCGGAGCGGCTGACGACGGCCCTTGTGCGGCGGCTGTGGGATCCGGAAGCCGGAATGTTCTTCTGCCGGGATCTACGGGGCGGGGGCGGCCTTGTCCGCGAGTACGGCGTCTCCGGGCTGCTGCCGCTGATCCTGCCGACGCTGCCGCGCGAGGTGGTGCGGGCACTCGTGGACACGGCGTGCGGACCGCACTTCGGCGTCGGCGACCTGGTGCGGATGGCGCCCAGCTACGACCTGCTCGGTCCCGCCTTCGACCCGCACCGCTACTGGCGCGGGCCCGCCTGGTTCAACACCAACTGGCTCCTGGAGCACGGCCTGCGGCTGCACGGCGAGCACGCGCGGGCCGGGCGCCTGCGCGCGGCGATGCTCGACGTCGCGGGGGCCTCGGACTTCGCCGAGTACGTGGATCCCCGTACGGGGGCGGGCCGCGGCGCCCGCGGCTTCGGCTGGACGGCCGCACTGACGCTGGATCTGCTGGCCGAGAGGACGTCGCGATGACGGATGGGTACGGACACGGACAGGGCCGCCAACTCCTGGTGCACGGAGGGACGTTCGCGGCGACCGACCCGTCCGGCGCGCTGACGGCGGTGCGCGGCGGCTCCTCGCCCGACGGCCTGTTCGTGCGGGACGCGCGCCACCTGTGCCGCTGGCAGCTCACGGTCGACGGGGCGGCGCCGGAGGTCCTCACCCCCATGTCGTACGAGGAGGAGGGCATCGGCCGCTGTGTGCTCGTGCCGCGCGGCGGCGGGCGCCAGGACCCCTCGGCGTACACGCTCTTCCGCGAACAGGCGGTGGCGGAGGGCTCGTTCGTGGAGCTCCTGAAGGTCGTCTCGAACCGCCCGGTGCCGACGACGGTACGGATCGCGCTGACGGTGGACGCCGACTTCACCGACCAGTTCGAGCTGCGCTCGGACCACCGTACGTATGTGAAGACCGGGGCGGTGCGCACCCGCGAAGTCCGCGACGACGGCGTGGAGTTCACGTACACGCGCGGCGACTGGCGCTCCTCGACGACGGTGACGAGCGAGCCCGCGCCGGACGGGGTGGAGGAGACGGGCACCGGGGCGCGCCGCCTCGTGTGGGCGCTGGACCTCGCGGGGCAGGGCAGCGCGGAGCTGACGCTGCGGGTGGTGGCGCGGCCCTCGGGAGCGGAGCGGGGGCGGCCGGCGTCGAGCCCGTCGGCGGTGGCGGTCGAACTGGCGGAGACTGTAAGGGAGTTCACGAAAGGCGTCGAACTATCTGGGGCGTGGCCCGAACTCGCGGACGCCTGTACGCGGGGGCTCGCCGATCTCGCGGTGCTGCGAGTGCCGGCGGCCGGGCCCGACGGGGAGCGGCATCTGGTGCCCGCGGCCGGGGTGCCGTGGTTCCTGACGCTGCTGGGCCGGGACGCGGCGCTGACCTCGCTCTTCGCGCTGCCGTACCGCCCCGAACTGGCTGCCGCGACACTCCCGGTTCTGGCGGCTACGCAGGCCACCGAGTCGCTGGAGGGCGCGGTCGCGCAGCCCGGGAAGATCGTGCACGAGGTGCGGCACGGTGAGTTGGCACACTTCGGGCAGGTCCCCTACGGCCGCTACTACGGTTCGGTGGACGCGACGCCGCTGTTCCTGATCCTGCTCGGCGCGTACGTGGAGCAGACCGGGGACGTGGACCTCGCCCGGCGACTGGAACCTCAGGCGCGGGCGGCGGTGGGCTGGATGCTCGACCACGGCGGCCTGACCTCGCGCGGCTACCTCGTGTACCGCGCCGACCGGGGCGGCCTCGCCAACCAGAACTGGAAGGACTCCCCCGGCGCGATCTGCTCGGCGGACGGCGGCCGGGCGACGGGCCCCGTGATGGCGGCGGGGGCGCAGGGATACGCGTACGACGCGCTGCGCCGCACGGCGACGCTCGCGCGCACGGTCTGGTCCGACGCGGTCTACGCGGATCTGTTGGAGCAGGCGGCGTCGGACCTGCGGGACCGTTTCGTACGGGACTTCTGGATGGCGGATGAGAGCTTCCCCGCACTGGCCCTGGACGGCGAGGGCCGCCAACTGGACGCGCTCGCCTCGGACGCGGGCCACCTTCTCTGGTCGGGCCTCCTCGACAAGGAGTACGGGGAAGCGGTGGGCCGCCGCCTCCTTGAACCGGACTTCTTCTCCGGCTGGGGCGTCCGCACGGTGGCCTCCGGCCAGGCCGCGTACCACCCGCTCTCCTACCACCGCGGTTCGGTGTGGCCGCACGACAACGCGCTGATCACTCTCGGCCTCGCGCGGTACGGACTGCACGACGAGGCGCGGCTGGTGGCGGAGGGCCTGATCGCGGCATCGACCACGTCCGCCGGCCGCCTCCCGGAAGTCATCACGGGCTACGCCCGCTCGTCCCACCCGTCCCCGGTCCCGTACCCCCACGCGTGCGCCCGGGAGTCACGCTCGGCGGCGGCACCACTGGCACTGCTGACGGCGGTGGGCGCCTAAAATCAGCCCCTGCGACGGGTGGACCAATCAAGTCCCTGCTACGGGTGGGCAATTGAAGCCCCTGCGGCGATTGAGCAGCGGGGTCCGGGGCGGAGCCCCGAGGCCGTAACGCCGGGGCCGCGCAACAGGAGACCCGTCAGCCCCCAGACGTGTCCAGTTCCGCGTCCTCCGAGACCCCCGCACAGTCGTACGGATCGTTCAGCCAGCCGTCCGGCAGGACCACCCGGCCGTTGCCCGACGTGCGGCCGCGAGGGCCGTCCGCGCCGGCCGGCCAGCCCTGGTCGAGGTCCAACTCGTCGAGGCCGGAACGGAGTTCCTCCAGGGACGACGTGGTCGCGAGCCGCTTGCGCAGCTCGCCGCCGACCGCGAAACCCTTGAGGTACCAGGCCACGTGCTTGCGGAAGTCGATGACGCCACGCGATTCGTCGCCGATCCACTCACCGAGCAGCGACGCATGCCGCACCATCGCGTCCGCCACCACCCGCAGCGTCGGCCGGACCCGCTCCTCGCGCCCCTCGAACGCCGCCACCAGATCCGCGAACAGCCACGGCCGCCCCAGGCACCCACGCCCCACGACCACCCCGTCGACCCCGGTCTCGCGCACCATCCGCAGCGCGTCGTCCGCCGACCAGATGTCGCCGTTGCCGAGGACGGGGATCTCCGGCACGTGCTCCTTCAGGCGCGCGATCGCGTCCCAGTCCGCCGTGCCGCCGTAGTGCTCCGCCGCCGTACGCCCGTGCAGCGCGATCGCCGTGACACCCTCCTCGACCGCGATCCGCCCCGCGTCGAGGAACGTGATGTGGTCGTCGTCGATGCCCTTGCGCATCTTCATCGTGACCGGCAGGTCACCCGCCCCCGACACGGCCTCGCGAAGGATCGCCCGCAGCAGGTTCCGCTTGTACGGGAGCGCGGACCCGCCGCCCTTGCGCGTCACCTTCGGGACCGGGCAGCCGAAGTTCAGGTCGATGTGGTCGGCGAGGTCCTCCTCCGCAATCATGCGGACGGCCTTGCCGACGGTGGCCGGATCCACCCCGTACAGCTGGATCGAGCGAGGCTTCTCGGTCTCGTCGAAGTGGATGAGCTGCATCGTCTTCTCGTTGCGCTCGACCAGCGCCCGCGTCGTGATCATCTCGCTCACGAACAGGCCCTTGCCGCCCGAGAACTCCCTGCACAGGGTGCGGAACGGCGCGTTCGTGATCCCCGCCATGGGGGCGAGCACCACGGGGGGCTGCACCAGGTGGGGGCCGATGGTCAGAGCGGACATCTCAGGGCTCTCCGGGACGGACGACGGGTGGGGGCAAGCATCCATTGTCCCTCACTCCCCGAGCGGCCCCTGCCGAGCCCGCACGGGGCACCGCGCATGCCCTCTCACAGCACATCCGGCTACCGTCGGACACATGCCCGATGCACGACAAACCCTGACCCACGGCAGGCGGATGCTCGTCCTGGCGATCTGCTGCATGAGCCTGCTGATCGTCAGCCTCGACAACACCGTCCTGAACGTCGCCCTCCCCTCCATGGCGAAGGACTTCGACGCCACGCTCTCGGGCATGCAGTGGACGATCGACGCCTACACGCTGGTCCTCGCCGCGCTGCTGATGCTGGCGGGGTCGACCGCCGACCGGATCGGGCGGCGCAAGGTCTTCACGATCGGCCTGACCGTCTTCACCGTGGCGTCCGTGGCCTGCTCGCTCGCGCCGAGCCTGGAGGCCCTGGTGGCGTTCCGTATGCTGCAGGCGGTCGGCGGCTCGATGCTCAACCCGGTCGCGATGTCGATCATCACGAACACCTTCACGGACCCGCGTGAGCGAGCACGTGCGATCGGCGTGTGGGGCGGCGTCGTCGGCATCTCCATGGCGGCGGGACCGCTGGTGGGCGGCCTCCTTGTGGACTCCGTCGGCTGGCGCTCGATCTTCTGGATCAACCTGCCGGTCGGCCTCGCGGCCCTGCTCCTCACCCTCCGCTACGTCCCCGAGTCCCGCGCCCCGAAGGCCCGCCGCCCCGACCCGGTCGGCCAGCTCCTGATCATCGTGCTGCTCGGCTCGCTCACGTACGCGATCATCGAGGCGCCCGACGCGGGCTGGACCTCCGTCCGGATCCTGATCTTCGCGGCGCTCGCGGTCGCGGCCCTGATCGGCCTTCTGCTCTACGAGCCGCGCCGCGAGGAACCCCTCATCGACCTGCGGTTCTTCCGCTCGGCCCCGTTCAGCGGCGCCACCGTGATCGCGATCTGCGGATTCGCGGCGCTCGGCGGCTTCCTGTTCCTGTCGACGCTGTACCTCCAGGACGTGCGCGGCCTCGACGCCCTGCACGCGGGCCTGTGGATGCTGCCGATGGCCGCGATGACGCTGGTGTGCGCGCCGCTGTCGGGCCGCCTCGTCGGCAGCCGGGGCCCGCGCCTGCCGCTGCTCGTCGCGGGCGTGATGATGACGGCGAGCGGGGTGCTGTTCGCGGCGTTCGACGCCGAGACCTCGAACGTCACGCTCGTCGTCGGCTACGTCCTGTTCGGGATCGGCTTCGGTTTCGTGAACGCCCCGATCACCAACACCGCGGTCTCCGGGATGCCGCGCGCCCAGGCCGGAGTGGCGGCCGCGGTCGCCTCCACCAGCCGCCAGATCGGGCAGACCCTCGGCGTCGCGGTGATCGGCGCGGTCCTCGCCTCCGGTGTCGTCGAGTCCTCGTACGCCGACACCTTCGTCGCCGCCAGCCGCTCCTGCTGGTGGATCATCGCGGGCTGCGGCCTCGCCGTCCTCGTCCTCGGCGCGCTGACCAGCGGCCACTGGGCCCGCGAGACGGCGCGCCGGACGGCGGAACGCCTGGAGGACGCGGAGGACGCCGAGCTGACCCGGGCGGCCACCCGGTCATGACGCCCGGGCAGGGCGCCCGGTCATGACGCCCGGGCGGCCGCCAACGCGCCGAGCGCTTCGAGGCGTTCGCGCGACGTGTCGTCCGCCGGCGTGTACGTGACCAGGCGGGCCCCGCAGTCCCGGCCGAGCCACAGGTCGGTGTGGACGACGGAGACCGGCCCCACGTGCCGGTTGTGGAACCGCTTCACCTTGCTGGGCACGGACCGCACCACCTCGTGCCGCTCCCACAGCTCGCGGAACTCGTCGGACTCCTCGGTGAGCCGCCCCAGGACCAGCTTCCAGGCGGGCTCGGCCAGGTGCTCGGCCATGCCGGAGCGGAACTTGGCGGCCATGGTCCGCAGCACGTCGTCGAGGCCGATGATCGAGGAGCGCCACTCCTCGTGCGTGAACGCCAGCAGCATGCAGTTGCGGTCCTCCGGCGGGATCTCGTCGAGGTCGCAGAGCAGCATCCCGTAGGTGCGGTTGTAGGCGAGGATGTCGTACCTGCTGTTCTGTACGCAGGCGGGGAGGGGATCCAGCCGGTTCATCAGGTCGAGGATTTCGGGCGTCAGCGTCGCGCAGCTCGCCGCCGGTGTCGGGTCGATGGCGCCCGCGAGGCCGAACAGATGGGCCCGCTCGCTCCGGTCGAGCCGCAGCGTGCGGGCGAGCGCGTCGAGGACCTGCGCCGAGACCTGGATGTCGCGGGCCTGCTCCAGCCACGTGTACCAGGTGACGCCGACCGCCGAGAGGTGCGCGACCTCCTCGCGGCGCAGCCCGGGGGTGCGGCGGCGCCTGCCGCGCGGCAGGCCCACGTCCTCGGGTGCGATCCGCTCGCGCCGGCTGCGCAGGAAGGCCCCCAGCTCGTGCCGCCTGATGTCGGCCGAACCGCTGCCCCGCAGGTCCGTCGCGTCCCGTGTCGTCATCGTGGCCATTCCCCCAGGGTGGACCCGTCCCGAGCCTGTTTCCAGGTGGCGTTTGTACCAGGACAAGGACACTCTGGTACCCGTCTCGGGCCGGGTCGACGCTCGATGGCATGACGACCCACATCCAGGCCGGGACCGCCCGTGCCGGTGACCGGACCCCGCCCGCGCTCGGCGGTCCCGGTCTGCTCACCGTGCTGCTCGGCGCGGCCCTGCCCCTGATCGACTTCTTCATCGTCAACGTCGCCCTGCCCACCATCGGCCACGACCTGCACGCGAGCGAGCCCGTCCTCGAACTCGTCGTCGCGGGCTACGGGATCACGTACGCGGTGCTCCTCGTCCTCGGCGGCAGGCTCGGCGACCTCGTCGGGCGGCGCCGTCTGTTCCTCGCGGGCACGGCGGCCTTCGGCCTCACCTCGCTCGCCTGCGGCCTCGCCCCGACCGCCTGGGCGCTGGTCGCCGCCCGGATCGCGCAGGGCGCCGCGTCCGCGCTGATGCTGCCGCAGGTCCTCGCCACGATCCAGGCCACGACGAGCGGCCCGCACCGGGCGCGCGCCATGAGCAAGTACGGCGCGACGGCCGGCCTGTCGATGGTGGCGGGGCAGGTGCTCGGCGGCCTGCTCGTCTCGGCGGACCTCCTCGGCACGGGCTGGCGCTCGGTGTTCCTGGTGAACGTTCCGGTGGTGCTGCTCGCCCTGGTGCTCGCCGCCCGTACGGTCCCCGAGACCCGCTCCGAGCGTCCCGAGCCGGTCGACGTGCCGGGCACGGTGCTGCTCGCGCTCGCCCTGATCGCGCTGCTTGCCCCGCTGACCGAGGGCCGGGCGGCGGGCTGGCCGCTGTGGACGTGGCTGTGCCTCGCGGCGTTCCCGTTCCTCGCGTACGCCTTCTACGCGGTGGAGCGCGCGGCCGACCGCACGGGACGCACCCCGCTCGTACCGCCCTCGCTCTTCCGGCTGACGTCGCTTCGCCGGGGGTTGGTGATGATCGTGCCGTTCTCGATCGGCTTCAGCGGCTTCATGTTCGTGATCGCGGTGGCGCTGCAGCGCGGCGAGGGCCTCGGCGCGACGGAGGCCGGTCTCGCGCTCGCCCCGATGGCGGCGGTCTTCTTCGCGACCTCGCTCGCGGGGCCGCGCCTGGTGGCCCGGTGGGGCACGCGGGTCGTCACGGTGGGCGGCCTGCTGCAGGCGGCGGGGGTGGCGCTGATCGCGTTCGCCGCGTGGCGGACCTGGCCGGACCTCGGGATCCTGGAGCTGCTGCCGGGCGCGGTCCTCGCGGGGGCGGGCCAGGCGCTCCAGCTCCCGATCCTCTTCCGGATCATCCTCTCCGAGGTGCCCGCGGCGCGGGCGGGCGTCGGCAGCGGCGTGATGACGACGACGCAGCAGGCGGCGCTCGCGCTGGGCGTGGCCACGCTGGGTTCGCTGTTCCTCTCCGTGGCACCCGGCGCGGGCATGCGCGACGCCCTGGTGACGACGCTGCTCGTGCAGCTCGCGGCGGTGGCGCTGACGACGCTCCTGAGCGTGCGGCTGCCGCGCCGGATCGCCTGACGGCACACGCACGTCGCCATCGCGCGTCGCATGACAGCTGACAGATATTGAAATCTGTCAGCTGTCATGCGACGCTGGTGTCACCCACCCGAAGGAGCCCTCATGAGCACCGCCCTCCCCACCCGCACCCTCGGCACCACCGGCCCCCGCACCGCCGCCCTCGGCCTCGGCTGCATGGGCATGTCCGCGCTGTACGGCGAGGCCGATCGCGCCGAGTCCGTCGCCACGGTGCACGCCGCGCTCGACGCCGGGGTCACGCTCCTCGACACCGGCGACTTCTACGCGATGGGCCACAACGAGATGCTGCTCGGCGAGGCACTGCGCACGGCCCCCGCGACGGCCCGGGAGAACGCGCTGGTCAGCGTGAAGTTCGGCGCCCTGCGCGGCCCGGACGGCTCGTGGAACAGCTACGACGCCCGCCCCGAGGCCGTGAAGAACTTCGCCGCGTACTCGCTGCAGCGCCTCGGCGTCGACCACATCGACATCTACCGGCCCGCCCGCCTCGACCCCGAGGTGCCGATCGAGGAGACGGTCGGCGCCATCGCCGAGCTCGTCGAGCAGGGCTACGTACGCCACATCGGCCTGTCCGAGGTCGGCGCGGACACCATCCGCCGGGCGGCGGCGACGGCCCCGATCTCGGACCTCCAGATCGAGTACTCGCTCATCTCGCGCGGCATCGAGGACTCGATCCTGCCCACCACCCGCGAGCTCGGCATCGGCGTCACCGCGTACGGCGTGCTCTCGCGCGGCCTGATCTCCGGCCACTTCAGCCGGGACCGCAAGCTCGGCGCGGGCGACTTCCGCGCCTTCAGCCCGCGCTTCCAGGGCGAGAACCTCCAGCACAACCTGGACCTCGTCGAGCAGCTCCGCAAGATCGCCGAGCAGAAGGGCGCGAGCGTCGCGCAGATCGCCATCGCATGGGTCGCCGCGCGCGGCGAGGACATCGTCCCGCTGGTCGGCGCCCGCCGCCGCGACCGCCTGACCGAGGCCCTCGGCGCGCTCGACGTGACCCTGGACGCCGCCGACCTCGCCGCGATCGAGGAGGCCGTGCCCGCCGACGCCGCGGCCGGCGACCGTTACCCGGCGGCCCAGATGGCACACCTCGACAGCGAGCGCTGATCAGCGGCCCGGTAACTTCGTAGCCATGGCCCCCGAGACCCTGACCCCCGAGCGCATCCTCGCCGCGACCGAGGAGGTGCTGCGCAGGCACGGCCCCGCGAAGGCGACCGTGGTCGACGTGGCCCGCGCGCTCGGGGTCAGCCACGGCTCGGTGTACCGGCACTTCCGTACGAAGGCGGAGCTGCGCGGCGCGGTCACGAAGCGCTGGCTGGACCGCACGACGGCGCGGCTCGCGGAGGTCGCCGCGGGCGAGGAGCCCCCCGCCGCCAAGCTGCGCCACTGGCTGGCGACCCTCTTCGAGGCCAAGCGCCACAAGGCGGGCGACGACCCGGAGCTGTTCGCCACGTACTCCGTCCTCACGGACGAGCAGGGCGGTGTGGTGGACGCCCATATCGCCGAACTGACGGGGCAGTTGACCTCGATCCTCCAACAGGGCGTGGACACCGGCGAGTTCGACATCCCGGACCTCCCCGCGACGGCCCGCGCCGTCTTCGAGGCGACCGCCCACTTCCACGACCCGGTGTACGCGTCCGAGTGGTCGCGCCCCGGCGCACAGGCCGCGTTCGATGCGGTGGTGTCCCTGGTGGTGCGCGGTATCGCGGCCCGGCCGGCGGCCTCCTGACCGGCCCGGCACCCGATCTCGGCCATGCTTTCCGAACAATTTCAGCACAAGCGGAAGGCCGTAGTCGGCGCGCAGCGCCCCGGGCAACGCGCACACCAGCCGTAATACCGTTGGCCAAGGTTCAAGTCCGGCCGGACACCCCGTCAAACGCCTGACCGAATCCACATTGCTGCCACTGTGAAGTTTTCGCGCCCGCTCGTACTCTCCGGACGAGGGCGGAACCACGCACCGTGTCCGCCCCTCGCATTCCGCCCCATACGGAAACAGCGCCCCGGACCCCGGCGCGGCCCCGCGTGCACCCCCACGCGACCACGCAGAGGATTCGGTTGGACACCCACAGACGCACGTCAGTCGGCCCCGCCCGAGTCGACGTCACCGAGGGCCAGTTCGGCCCACACCGTCTTTCCGGTGGACGTCGGCAGCACACCGACGGCGGAGGCATAGGCCGAGACCAGGAACAGGCCCCGGCCGCCGGTCGCGAGGAAGTCCGGCGGCTCCGTGGGGATGACCACCAACTCGGGGGACGTGTCCGTCACTTCGAGGCGGACGCCCTTGGCGGTGCGCCCGATGGCGAACTCGAAGGTGTTGTCGTCGCAGTGCCGCACATTGCTGCACAGCTCCGTCGCCACGAACGAGGTCGCGTACACCAGCTTGTGCAGGCCCCAGCACCGCAGGCGGGCACCGACGATCCTGCGGATCTGCTCCAGGCGGTGCGGGCTGTACTCCATACGGATCGAGCACGGCTGATCGAGCATCTCCAGCACCTCGATCACATCGATCTCGTCCGTCGTCTGGTCCTGCATTACCCCTCCGGGGGTCCCATGGCGGTGAACTCGCTTGCGGACAAAGGGCGTTGCATCGTCATCCTGACGCCGAAACTATGCCTTAGGCAAGTATTACGCGCGAGTCAGCATATTGATGGAGTGGGTAGGCATATGACAGTTGTGTGGCCTGAAGGCGCGGGACATCATGTGCCCATGCCCCAGAGCGAGATGCCCACCATGCGCAGCCGTCGCCTAGGAGCCGAGCTGCGACGACTGCGCTCCGAAGCCGGCCTGAAGGTCAATGACGCGGCACTGGCACTCGAATGCGGGCAGCCGAAGATCAGCCAGATCGAGACGGGAAAACGAGGCATCCGCCAGCTCGATCTGACAACGCTCCTCAATCTGTACGGAGTCGACGACGACCGGCAGCGCACCAATCTCAAGCGGCTGGCCCGCGACATCCACAAGGTGGACTGGTGGTCGGGCCAAGGGCCGCTGCTGAGCGACGACTTGCGCGACTACCTCACCCTCGAGGCCGACTCCTCGCTCGTGCGCTCCTTCGAGCCCTCGGTACTTCCAGGGCTCCTGCAGACCGAGGAGTACATGCGCGAGATATTCACCGTGGGGGCCGAGGAGGCCCGCGTCGAAACGCTCGTGAAGACCCGGATGCGGCGCAAGGACCTGCTCGATGGACCCGCGGAATTCCGTCTGAGAGTGGTCATCGACACGCCCGCGCTGCACCGCATTCCGGGCCCGCGGGAATTGATCCGTCAGCAGTTTGAATACCTGATGGAAGCAGGTGAGCTGCCCAATGTCAGCATTCAGGTCCTGCCGTTGGACATCACCCTGCCGCTCGCACAGTACGCTCCGTACACGCTGTTCACGATGCGCGGCGAACCGCCCGTACAGGTCGCGTGGCTGGAGCACATGACCGGCGGGACGCTCCTCGAGCAGCGCCCCGACGTGGAGATGTACGCAAAGTCGTGGGACGACCTGACGGCTGCCGCGCTGTCCCCTGCTCAGTCCCGCCGGTACATCAGTGACCGAATCAAGCAAGAAAGCGGGTCGTGATGCCCCCCACCTCCGCCCCCACCGCCTCGCTCGCCGAAGTCGGGTCAGCGGTCTGGCGAAAGAGCACGTTCAGCGGCGCGTCCAATGGATGCGTCGAGCACGCCGAACTCACCTCGGGACGGCGCGCCGTCCGCGACACCAAGCACCGGGAGTTCGGGGCCATCGTCTTCGAAACCCCGGCGTGGCGCGCATTCGTTTCGAGCATCAACTCCGGAGCCCTGCCGCTGTGAACGCGACGAAAGAGAAGGAGCGGCTCTACGCGCTCGACATCTCCGAGGCGCAATGGCTGAGCGCCCCGGGCACGCCCGCCCGGAGCGGTCCCGTGGAGGTCGCCGCGCTCGGCGGCGGCGCCGTGGCCCTGCGCAATCCGGCCGACCCCCGAGGGCTCGTGCTGCGCTTCACCGCCCATGAGTGGGAGGCGTTCAAACTCGGGGCGCTGCACGGCGAGTTCGACTGACGAACCGACAAGAAACGCCCCGGCCCACCGTGTCTCCACGGTGGGCCGGGGCGTTCGTGCGCCGGGTACCGGTCAGCAGCCGACCAGGCGGCTGGCCAGGTAGCCCTCGATCTGGTCGAGGGAGACGCGCTCCTGCTTCATGGTGTCGCGCTCGCGCACGGTCACCGCGTTGTCCTCGAGCGTGTCGAAGTCGACCGTGACGCAGAACGGCGTACCGATCTCGTCCTGGCGACGGTAGCGGCGGCCGATGGCGCCGGCGTCGTCGAAGTCGATGTTCCAGTTCTGCCGCAGCGCCTGCGCGAGGCCCTTGGCCTTCGGCGACAGCTCCGGGTTGCGGGACAGCGGGAGGACCGCGACCTTCACCGGGGCGATGCGGTGGTCGAAGCGCATGACCGTGCGCTTCTCCATCTTGCCCTTGGCGTTGGGCGCCTCGTCCTCGACGTAGGCGTCGAGCATGAAGGCGAGCATGGCGCGGCCGAGGCCGGCCGCGGGCTCGATGACGTACGGCGTGTAGCGCTCGCCCTTCTCCTGGTCGAAGTAGGAGAGGTCCTGGCCGGAGGCCTTGGAGTGCGCCGACAGGTCGTAGTCGGTGCGGTTGGCGACGCCCTCGAGCTCGCCCCACTCGCTGCCGCCGAAGCCGAAGCGGTACTCGATGTCAGCGGTGCGCTTCGAGTAGTGGGAGAGCTTCTCCTTCGGGTGCTCGAACCAGCGCATGTTCTCCTCGCGCATGCCGAGGCCCGTGTACCAGTTCCAGCGCTGCTCCATCCAGTACTCCTGCCACGCCTCGTCCTCGCCGGGCTTGACGAAGAATTCCATCTCCATCTGCTCGAACTCACGGGTGCGGAAGATGAAGTTGCCGGGCGTGATCTCGTTGCGGAACGACTTGCCCGTCTGCGCGATGCCGAAGGGCGGCTTGCGGCGCGAAGTCGTCTGCACCTGGCTGAAGTTGGTGAAGATGCCCTGCGCGGTCTCGGGGCGCAGGTAGGCGACGGAGCCGCTGTCCTGCGTCGGGCCGAGGTGCGTGGAGAGCAGGCCGGAGAACTGCTTGGGCTCGGTGAACGTGCCCTTGTTGCCGCAGTTGGGGCAGGAGAGGTCGGCGAGGCCGTTCTCGGGCAGGCGGCCCTTCTTCGCCTCGTACGCCTCCTCCAGGTGGTCCGCGCGGTAGCGCTTGTGGCAGGAGGTGCACTCGGTGAGCGGGTCGGTGAACGTGGCGACGTGACCGGAGGCCTGCCAGACCTCGGTCGCCAGGATCACGGACGAGTCGATACCGACGACGTCCTCGCGCGAGGTGACCATGTAGCGCCACCACTGGCGCTTGAGGTTCTCCTTCAGCTCCACGCCCAGCGGCCCGTAGTCCCAGGCGGCACGCTGACCACCGTAGATCTCGCTGCAGGGGTAGACGAAGCCACGGCGCTTGCTGAGGCTGACGATGGTGTCGATCTTGTCGGCGGCCACGGTGCTCTCTTCATTACGACGACGGTGAGCGCGCTGGATACGCGCTCCGGGAGCGAATGCCTCAGGTTACCGGCGGGCCCACCCCCCTAACCAAATCGGTTCCGGGGACAGAGCGGGACCGAGCGTGACGAAGACCTCGACGAACACTTTGTTGACAACCGTTTCCAGTTTTGTTGAAAATGACTGTCATGAACGTACGACGCTCCCGCAAGCTCATACCCGTCGCCGCCGTCACCGCCCTCGGTCTCGGCGCCCTGACCGCCTGCGGCAACTCCGCCGCGCAGGACAAGGGGAGCGACGGCAAGCTGAGCGTCGTCGCGTCGTTCTATCCGATGCAGTACCTCGCCGAGGAGATCGGCGGCGACCACGTCGACGTCACGAACCTGACCGAGCCCGGCCAGGAGCCCCACGACCTGGAGGTCAGCGCCAAGCAGCGCGCCCAGCTCGAGGAGTCCGACGTCGCCCTCTCCCTGAAGGGCCTGCAGCCCTCCGTGGACGAGGCCATCGACCAGTCGGACATCAAGACGAAGATCGACGCCGGCACCCTGACCTCCCTCGAGAAGCACGGCAACGAGGTCGACGGTCACGACCACGGGCACGGCGAGGAGACCCACGACGAGGAAGCGGCCGACCCGCACATCTGGCTCGACCCGGTGAAGTACGCCGAGGTCGCCGAGGGCGTCGCCAAGGCCCTGGAGAAGGCCGACCCCGACCACGCGGCCGACTACAAGAAGAACACCAAGGCCCTCGTCGGCAAGCTCGACGAGCTGAACACCAAGTTCGAGAAGGGCCTCAAGGACACCAAGTCCTCGACCTTCATCACCACGCACGCCGCCTTCGGCTACCTCGCCGAGCGCTACGGCCTCACCGAGGAGGCCATCAACGGCCTGGACCCGGAGAGCGAGCCCAGCGCCGCCCGCGTCAAGGAGCTCCAGAAGACGGCGAAGCACGACGGCGTGGGCACCGTCTTCTACGAGACGCTCGTCAGCGACAAGACGGCCAAGACCCTCGCGGGCGACGCCAAGCTCAAGACCGATGTGCTCGACCCGATCGAGGGCATCACCAAGAAGTCCAAGGGCGACGACTACATCTCGGTCATGGAGTCGAACCTGGCCGCGCTGCAGAAGGCGCTGGGCAGCAAGTGACCACCAAGGAGGGCGACATGGGCGAACGGGAAGCCGTCATCTCGCTGAGCACGGTGACGGCCGAGCTCGGCGGGCGCCCCGTACTGCGCGGCATCGACCTCACCGTGCACCGCGGCGAGGTCGTCGCCCTGCTCGGGGCGAACGGGTCCGGCAAGTCCACCGCCGTCCGCAGCGTCATAGGCCAGGTCCCGACCACGGGCGGCGCCATCGAGCTCTTCGGCACGCCGCGGCGCCGCTTCAAGGACTGGGCGCGCGTCGGCTACGTACCGCAGCGCACGACGGCCGCGGGCGGCGTGCCCGCGACGGTGGCCGAGGTCGTCTCCTCCGGCCGCCTCTCGCGCGCGCGGTTCGGCGTGCTGCGCAAGGCCGACCGGGACGCGGTCACCCGCGCCCTCGAACTCGTCGGGATGGCGGACCGCGCGAAGGACTCCGTGGACGCGCTCTCCGGCGGCCAGCACCAGCGCGTGCTCATCGCGCGCGCCCTGGCCTCCGAGCCCGAGCTGCTGATCATGGACGAGCCGATGGCGGGCGTCGACCTGGCCAGCCAGGAGATCCTCGCGGCGACGCTGCGCACGCAGGTCGCGGCGGGCGCGTCCGTCCTGCTCGTGCTCCACGAGCTCGGCCCGCTGGAGCCGCTGATCGACCGCGCGGTCGTGCTGCGCGACGGCTGCGTGCTGCACGACGGCCCGCCCCCGAAGGCCGTCGGCCAGCACGCGCTGCCCGGCCACGACCACGTGCACCCGCACACCTCGGTGGACGCCGAACCGATCCGCACAGGACTGCTGAGCTGACTGACATGGAACTCCTCTCCTACGACTTCATGCAGCGGGCGCTGCTCGCCGCCGTCCTCGTCGGCATCACGGCCCCGGCCGTCGGCATCTACCTCGTGCAGCGCCGCCAGGCCCTGATGGGCGACGGCATCGGCCACGTGGCGATGACGGGTGTCGGCCTCGGCTTCCTGCTCTCCACCTCGCCGGTGTGGATGGCGACGGCCGTCTCCGTACTCGGCGCCGTGATCATGGAGTTGATCCGCTGGTACGGGAAGACGCGCGGCGACATCGCGCTCGCGATGCTCTTCTACGGGGGCATGGCGGGCGGCGTCATGTTCATCAACCTCGCGCCCGGCGGCTCCAACGCCAACCTCAACTCGTACCTCTTCGGCTCGCTCTCGACGGTGTCGCAGGACGACGTCCTCGCCATCTGCCTGCTCGCGGCCTTCGTGGTGCTCGTGACGGTGGGCCTGCGCAGGCAGCTGTTCGCGGTGAGCCAGGACGAGGAGTTCGCGCGGGTCACGGGGCTGCCCGTGCGCTTCCTGAACCTGCTGATCGCGGTGACGGCGGCGGTCACGGTGACCGTCGCGATGCGCGTGGTGGGCCTGCTCCTGGTCTCCGCCCTGATGGTGGTGCCGGTGGCGGCCGCCCAGCAGCTGACCCGCAGCTTCAAGGCGACGTTCGTGATCTCGGTGGCGCTCGGCGTCGTGGTGACGCTCGGCGGCACCGCGACCTCGTACTACCAGGACGTGCCGCCCGGAGCGACGATCGTGCTCCTGACGATCGCGGCCTTCATCGTCCTCGCGCTGCTCGCGAAGCCGCTCGCCCGGCGCAGGGCGCGATCCGTCCCGGTGCCCGCCGGGGACCCGGCCGAGTGCCCGATCCCTGAGCAGGCCGCCGCCAAGGTCTGAGCCACCTACAGCGTCGCCTGGCACAATGGCGGCCGTACGTACGTGGCAGGGATGTGAGGAGAAACCCGTGGCAGCCCCGGTTCGAGGCAGGTCGACCCGCCAGCGCGCGGCCGTGGCGGCGGCGCTCGACGAGGTGGACGAGTTCCGCAGCGCCCAGGAGCTGCACGATGTCCTCAAGCACAAGGGGGACTCGGTCGGGCTGACCACGGTGTACCGGACGCTGCAGTCCCTCGCCGACGCCGGCGAGGTCGACGTGCTGCGGACGTCCGAGGGCGAGGCGGTGTACCGCCGGTGCTCCACGGGTGAGCACCACCACCACCTCGTGTGCCGCGTGTGCGGCAAGGCGGTCGAGGTCGAGGGCCCGGCGGTGGAGAAGTGGGCCGAGGCGATTGCCTCCGAGCACGGGTACGTCAATGTGGCGCACACGGTGGAGATCTTCGGTACGTGTGCGGAGTGCGCCAAGTAGCCCCTGCGGGCAACGGCGTTGCGGTCTCGGGGCTCTGCCCCGGACCCCGCTGCTCAATCGCCGCAGGGGCTCAAAGACTTACTTCTGCAGCTCGTTCGGGATCGCCCCGCCGAACCGGCGGTCGCGGGAGGCGTACTCGACGCACGCCCGCCACAGGTCACGCCGGTCGAAGTCCGGCCACAGGACGTCCTGGAAGACCATCTCGGCGTACGCGCTCTGCCACAGCAGGTAGTTGGACGTGCGCTGCTCGCCGCTGGGCCGCAGGAACAGGTCCACGTCCGGCATGTCCGCGTAGTACAGGTACTTCGCGAACGTCTTCTCGCTGACCTTCGACGGGTCGAGCCGCCCCGCCTTCACGTCCTCCGCGAGCGCCTGCGCGGCGTCGGCGATCTCGGCGCGGCCGCCGTAGTTCATGCAGAAGTACAAGGTCAGCTTGTCGTTGTCCTTGGTCTGCTCCTGGGAGATCTCCAGCTCCTTGGCGACCGACTTCCACAGCTTCGGCATGCGGCCCACCCACCGCACCCGGACACCGAGCTCGTCGAGCTGGTCGCGGGTCCTGCGGATGAAGTCCCGGTTGAAGTTCATGAGGAAGCGGACCTCGTCGGGCGACCGCTTCCAGTTCTCGGTGGAGAAGGCGTAGAGGGAGATGGCGCCGACGCCCATCTCGATGGCGCCCTGAAGGACGTCGAGCACGCGCTCGGCGCCGACCTTGTGGCCCTCGGTGCGCGGCAGGCCGCGGTCCTTCGCCCAGCGTCCGTTGCCGTCCATGACGATCGCCACGTGCTGGGGCACCAGCTCGCCGGGGATCTTCGGCGGCCGCGCGCCCGACGGGTGCGGTTCGGGCGCTGTGTACTCACGGCGGTTCCGTCCGAGGATTCCGCGACGTGCCATGTTCCGGGCCTCTCCCCTAGCTCAGTGCCAGCTCTCGCTAGCTTTTCTCTACGTAGCGCAGCGAGCGCAGTCCGCGCTCCAGGTGCCAGTGCAGGTAGGCCGACACCAGCCCGTTGCCCTCGCGTACGAACCGTGCCTCGCACGTGTCCGCCGTCTCCCAGTCTCCCGTGAGCAGCGCACCGAGCAGGTCGAGGGCCTGCGGTGAGGGTACGACGCTGCCCGGTACCCGGCAGTCGACGCAAACCGAGCCGCCCGCGCCGACGGAGAAGAACCGGTTGGGACCGGGCATTCCGCACTTGGCGCAGTCGCCGAAGCTGGGGGCGTAGCCGTTGACCGCGAGGGAGCGGAGCAGGAAGGCGTCGAGGACGAGGCCGGGCGCGTGCTCGCCGCGCGCGAGCGTGCGCAGGCCGCCGACGAGGAGCAGGTACTGCTGCACCGCGGGTTCGCCCTCATGATCGGTGAACCGTTCCGCCGTCTCCAGCATCGCGGTTCCCGCGGTGTACCGGGCGTAGTCGGTGACGATGCCGCCGCCGTACGCGGCGATGGTCTCGCTCTGCGTGCAGAGCGGGAGGCCGCGGCCGATCAACTCGCTGCCGCGGGCGAAGAACTGCACGTCGACGTGGGAGAAGGGTTCGAGCCGGGCGCCGAACTTGGACTTGGTGCGCCGCACGCCGCGGGCGACTGCGCGCACGCGCCCGTGGTTGCGGGTGAGCAGCGTGATGATGCGGTCGGCCTCGCCGAGTTTCTGGGTGCGCAGCACGACCCCGTCGTCACGGATCAGACTCATGCCACTCATTGTCCCTTACGGACGGAGCCCGTTTGCGGGAACGGGGGCAGGGGCGCGGCCGGGTCCGCGAGCCAGGCGCGGCCGCGCGAGCGCAGCGTGTCGGTCAGTCCTGCGCTCAGGTCCGCGACCGTCACGGCCCGCAGCGAGTCCCGCCAGGCCCGGTCCGCGTCGTACATGACCTGTGCCACTCCGCAGGGTCCCGTGCACCGCTCGGGCGGGATCGCGCACGCGCCGCGCTGCCGGATCTCGCCGCAGACGAAGGCGGGCGCGGAGCCCTCGACGGCCTCGACCACGTCGAGCACGGTGATGTCCTTCGGTTCGCGGGCGAGCCGGAAGCCGCCGCGCGGCCCGGATGTGGCGATCAGCACACCGGCCGAGGCGAGGGACTTGAGGTGCTTGGCGAGGTAGGCCTCGGGCAGCCCGTAGTACCCGGCGAGGGTGGAGCGGCGCACGGCCGCGCCCGGCTCCGCCTGCGCGAGGAGCACGCAGCAGTGCACGCCCCACTCGACGCCCTGCGACAACTTCATGGGACCCGAGATTACCCCTCCATCCACTTGATGGACATTGAATGTCGATGATATCGATTGGCGTCATGGCAGAGACTCGGATCGACACCGGCCCGGCGCAGGCCGCCCCCGCGGGCCCCTCCCCCGCAGACCGCCGCATGCTCGCGGTCGCGCTCACCGCCACGTTCATGGGGAGCTTCGACCTCTTCGTCGTGAACGTCGCCACCGAGGCGCTCCGCGCGGACCTGCGCGCGAGCGACGCGGCGCTGGAACTCGTCGTGTCCGGCTACGCGTTCGCGTACGCGGCGGGGCTGATCACGGGCGGACGGCTCGGGGACCGGTTCGGGTACCGGCGGACGTTCGTGGCGGGGATGGTGGCGTTCACGGTGACGTCGCTGCTGTGCGGGCTCGCCCAGGGGGCCGGGGAGCTGGTGGTGGCGCGGCTGGCGCAGGGGCTCTCGGCGGCGGTGATGGTGCCGCAGGTGCTGTCGCTCGTGACGGCCCGCTTCCCGGCGGCGCACCGGGGCCGGGCCACCGGCTGGAACGGGGCGGTGGCGGGCATCGGATCGATCGCCGGACAGCTGCTCGGCGGCGTACTGCTCCAGGCGGACGTGCTCGGCCTCGGCTGGCGCGCGGTGTTCCTCGTGAACGTCCCGGTGGGGGTGGTGGCATCGATCGCCGCGTGGCGGATGCTTCCGGCCCAACTGTCGGGCCCGCGACGGCAGTTCGACGCGCTCGGCGCGCTGGGGGTCACGGCGAGCCTGGCGCTGCTCCTGGTCCCGCTGACACTCGGCCGGGACGAGGGATGGCCGGCGTGGACGTGGCTGTGCCTGGCGGCGACCGCCCCCACGGCCTGGGCGACATGGCGATGGCAGCGGAGGCTGCGGGCGCAGGGCGGGGAACCGGTCCTCAACCCCGCCCTCTTCGGCAACCGCCCGTATCTCACCCTGCTCGCGGGCCTGGGCGCCTTCCAGCTCTACTTCGGCGCGTACATGTTCACGCTCGCGCTGCTGCTCCAGGCGGGCCTCGGCGCGAGCCCGCTGACGGCCGGCGCGGCGTTCGTCCCGCAGGCGGTGGCGTTCACCACGGGTTCGCTGCTCAGTGGGCGGCTCACGGCGCGGCACGGGGTGCGGTGGCCGGTGGCGGGCGGGGCGCTGGTGGTGGCGGGCCTGACCCTCACGTCACTCCAGCTCACGGTGTCCGACGGCGCGATCTCCCCGTGGTCCCTGACCCCCGCCCTCCTCCTGAACGGCCTCGGCAACGGCCTGCTGATGCCACCGATCATCGGCGCGGCCCTGTCCCGGGTGACACCGGCGACGGCGGGCTCGGCATCCGGAATGCTCAACACGACCCAACAGGCGGCAAGCGCCCTCGGCATCGCCCTGCTGGGCACACTCTTCTTCACGGCATCGGGCCCGTCCCTGCGGGACGCCCGAACCGGGATGGCGACGGTCTCGGCGGCGTTCGCGGTCCTGGTGGCGGCATCGACATTCCTGATGTGGTCGACACACCGCCGCGCCGCGGCGGCGTAGCCCAGCAGTTGTGCAACAAGCCGTTGCACAACTGCCCCCGCCGCCCGCTCTACGGCACCTCGCCCCGGCTCCTTCTGTTCTCGTACGCCGTCGCCGCGCGCACTCGTTCCGTCGTCGACGCCACGCGCAGCACATCCGGCGGGCAGTCCCATTCGCGCCCGCCGCCGAAGGGGCGCAACTGTACGTACGGCCCCTCGTGCCCCATCACTCGTCCCACCTGACCCGTGCTCGTGTCGACCGCGTACGAACCGATCGGCGGTTTCATGGCGTAGCGCTCCTGTCGTCCGTCCCTGCGAGGAGTACGGCGGCGAGCCGGGCCGCCGCGTCAACCGGACAACGCCCCAATTCCACCAAGGGACACGGGGCACTCCGTGCGATTGACCCGGGATCGAGGCCGAGCGAGGGCAGCACAATTCCCGCTCCGGCGAGTGCGGCTCGCAATGTCTCCACCATTTCCTCGGCTTCCTCCACGCACAGCGCGGCGTGCTTCGATTGTCCCGTCACGTGGCTCCCCTGCCTCATTGAATTTCACGCTTTGCACCTCCACGGTGGCGTGCCGTCCCTACAGTGGGGAGAGGTCTGCGCACTACAACTGCGGGGCTTCACTTGGTGGTTAGCCATGGCCAAGGGTTCGCGCCAAGCGGCGTGGGAGTTCTTCGGGATCGAGTTGAAGCGGCGCCGCGAGGACGCGGGGCTGACCCAAGTGGAGTTGGGGATACGGGTATTCGTTTCCGGTGGCTACATCGGCCAATTCGAACAGGCAATTCGCAAGCCGCAGTTGGATGTAGCCCGCAGGATCGACGAGGCGCTGCAAACCGACGGTATTTTCGAGCGGATGTGGCGGGGGCTGATCGATGACCATCGCTACGCGGGGTATTTCGCGGAAGTGGTCGAGCTTGAGCGGCTCGCGACCCGCATCTGTGAGTTCGCGCCGATTGTGGTGCCGGGCCTGCTGCAGACGGCCGCGTACGCGCGGGCCGTCACACTCGCGGCGAACCCGTTCGTCACGGACGAATACGTGGAGGAGAAGGTGACCGCCCGCCGGGAGCGGGCGAACATCCTCCGGGACGCTACAAGGCCCGAGTATTGGGTGGCGCTGCACGAGAACGTGCTGCGCACGCCGGTGGGCGGGCCGGACACTATCGCTGAGCAGTTGGAGCACATCGCCGACGTGATACGTCGGCGGGTGGCGTTGGTTGTCGTGATCCCGTACGCGGCAGGGGTGTTCCCCTGCATGGGCGGGATGCTCAAGCTCATGGAGTTCGAAGACGCCCCACCGGTTGCCTATACAGAGACGGAGTATTCGGGGACGCTCATCGACGATCCGGCCGTGGTGAAGCATGCGTTACGCACATACGATCTCCTCAGGGGCACCGCGCTGTCGCCGGAGGTCGCCCTGGCCCTGATCGAGTCGGCGGCGGAGGACCACAGACGATGCGCGACTACGACCTGAGCAACGCCCGCTGGAGCAAGAGCAGTTACAGCAACGGCGAGGGCGGCAGCTGCATCGAAGTCGCCTACGACTTCGTGGGAGCGGCCCGTTGGCGCAAGTCGACGTACAGCAACGGCCAAGGCGGTGACTGCCTCGAAGTCGCCGACGGAGTCCCCGGTGTCGTGCCCGTTCGGGACTCCAAGGTCGTCGACGGCGACGTCGTCGTCATCGGCGCGGCGGCGTGGTCGGCGTTCGTGACGGGAGCCAGGGCGACGACCTGAGCCAGGCGCCACCCCGCGGGGCCGAAGCCCCCGGAGGGGGCGGGCGGGTGGGAGAAGGCGTGGGCGAATAACGGCCGGCGCCCGCGCGGCGGGCTGCGGCGCGACATCCCCACAGCCGAGCCGGACACCGTACGCCCCAGGACGTGACCGAGGCCAGGACGACGACCTGAGCCAGGCGCCACCCCGCCGGGCCGAAGCCCCCGGAGGGGGCGGGCGGGTGGGAGAAGGCGTCAACGGCGGGTTATCGGAGCCCCGCCGTCGGGCGAGAGCCAGCGGGGGCCGGGGCGGAGCCCCGTGACGTCGGCCATGCGGTGAGGGCCGCCAGGGCCGCCACCGCCCCCAGCACCGCAGGTACCGGCGCCACCCTCGACGTCAACGTAATGACGTACGGCGTGAACATCCCCACGTACGCCGCCGTCCAGAACCTCGCCGTCCACCCCGCCAACTGGTGCGGCGGCGCCAACGCCACCGTCCGGGTCAGCCCGTACGTGAGCGTCAACCCGTACCCCGCACCGAGCACCGCCGCGGCCGGCAGGGCCAGCACCGCGCTCCCGGCCCCCGCCGCCCCCGCGGCCATCGCCGCACCCACCGCCACCGTCAGCAGCCCCGGCACCGGGGACGCGACCGCACGGCGCGCCGTCAGCAGGCCCACCCCGGGGACCACCGCCGTCGCGACGCCCGTGAAGATCAGCCCCGCGTGCAGGCTCCCGGGCAGCGTCACGAAGCCGATGGTCGGCGCCGTGAAGATCCACGGGGCGACCGTGAGGACCTCGCGGCGGAAGGCGCGGCTGGGGTGCCCGCCCACGGGCGCCGTCACGGCGGCGGGCACGGTCCGCGTCTCCGGCTCCCGTACGGCCATGAGGCCCGCCACCACGCCCAGCACCACATGCGGAACGTACGCCGTCACCATCGGCCACGGCGCCCACTCGGCGATGAGCGCCGCGCCAAGCCCGCCCGTGGCGAAGCCCGCCGAGACGAAGAGGCCCGAGCGGCGCGGCGAACCGGACAGTTCCTTGATCCACGCGCTGCCCGCCGCGAGCAGCGCCCCCGCGCTGACCCCGGTCAGGAACCGGCCCGGCAGCAGCAGCCACGTGGCCCACAGGCCCCCGGCCATCAGCAGGAGCGTGGAGAGCACGTTCAGGGCCAGTGCCGCGAGCGCCACCGACCGCCGCCCCCTGCGGTCCGCCATCGGGCCCGCCACGAGGAGCGCCGGTATGAGCCCCACCACGTACACGGCGAAAAGGCCGGTCACCGTCGACTCGGTCAGTCCGAGATTGCTGCGGTAGGCCCCGAGCAGCGCCGAGAACTGGTTGGCGCTCCACCCGGACGCCAGCATGATCCAGGCGGCCCGGCCCCCACGGGCCGGATCCTTGGCGGGCGCGGGCGCGGGGACGGGCACGGTCGGCGCGGAGGTCACTGGTCGGGTCATGCCACCAGTGCTACGTGCCCCGCCGCACGCCACGCACCGGGCCTTCATGAATCGTGAACGGCCCGTGCCGCTCGCCCGGCTCTCCGCCTACGCTGGATGTATGGCGCTTGACCTGCGGCTTCTGTCGTCGTTCCTGGCGGTCGTCGAAGAAGGGCACTTCGGGCGGGCCGCCGGACGGCTGTTCCTGTCCCCCGCCGCCGTCACTCAGCACCTGCAACGCCTGGAGGGCCAGGTCGGCGCGCGGCTGCTCGACCGGACGGCGACGCCCGTCGTACCGACCGCCGCCGGAGTGCGCCTGGCCGGGCACGCGCGCGTACTGCTCGCCGCCGCGAACGCCGCGCTCGACGACGTCGCCGAGGTCACCGCCCGGGAGCCGGAGACCGGCCGCCCGCTGCGGGTGGGGATCATGGGGCACGGCTCGGCCGAGCTGACCCCGGCCGCCATCAACGCCTACCGCCGGGCCCGCCCCGACGTGAAGGTCGAGATCCGCCAGCTGGACTTCACGGAGCATGTGACCGCCCTCCTGGAGGACCGGGTCGACGTCGCGTTCGTGCGGCCGAGCCCGGCCGACGAGCGGGTCGTCGCCGACGTCCTCACCACGGAGCAGCGGATCGTCGTGGTGCCCGACCGCTCGCCCCTCGTGGACGCCCGCGCGACCGGTGTGGGCGTCGCGGACGTCGCCGACCTGCCGTTCTTCCGGGTGCCCCGGCGCACCCCGCACACCTTCGTCGACTACCTGTACTTCGACGACCGGGCGCGGCGCCGCAGCACCGAGTGCGCGCTCACCCCGCAGGAGGTGCTGACCGGCGTCGTGACCGGCCGGGCCGCCGGGTCGGGTCTGCGGTCGTTCGCGCGGTACTACGCGTGGCCGGGCGCCGTGTTCGTACCGGTGCTCGACGCGCCGTGGGAGAGCAGTTACCTCGCGGCGCGCGCCACGGACGACAACCCGGAGGTACGGATCTTCCGCGCGCTGGCGACGGCGCTCGCGAAGGACCTGGGCCCGGTCATCAACTCGCGTCCACTGCCCGGTGCTTGACCGTCACCGGGCGATCGGCGCCGGACGGGGCACCCACCACCCCGCTCTCGCACAGCACCATCGCGACGTCGTCCCGCAGCGGCCCGCCGGTGTGCGCGGTCACCTCCGCGTACAGCCGGTCGAGGGCCTCCCACGGCAGGGCCTGGGACAGGGCCTTGTGGGCGCGCTCGAAGAGCGGGAACTCCGTGCCCCTGTCGTCCCGCGCCTCCACGAGCCCGTCCGTGTAGAGGAGCAGCCGGTCGCCGGACTGCAGCCAGTACCGGGACTGGGCGGGCGCGCAGCCGAGGCCCAGCGGCAGTGAACAGGCCACCGGTTCGAGGAACTTGGGCCGGGCGCCCATCCGCAGCGGCGGCGGATGCCCGCAGTTGACGAGCCGGACCTCGCCGGGGGCGAACTCGGCGAACACGGCCGTGACGAAGTCCTCCGGACCGAGCACGGGGGCGATGCGGGCGTCGAGGCGCACGGCGAGTTCCGTGAGGTCGGCGGTGACGTAGGCGAGGTCGCGGAAGCCGTCGGCGACCGCCGCGTTGACACACATCGCGTCGAGGCCGTGCCCCCGTACGTCGCCGATGAACACCCGCAGTCCGTACGGGGTGTCCGCCACGGCGTAGACATCGCCGCCGACCGTGGCGGAGGCGACCGCGCAGTGGTGGCGGGTGTGCACGTCGATGTCGCCGAACCGCGCGTCGACCGGGCGCAGGAGTGCCGCCTGGGTCGCCTGCGCGACGGCGCCGAGCTGGCGCAGCCGGGCCGAACGGGCCGCGGACACCCGGGCGATGTGGACCGCGGCGAGGCCGCCGACGAGCAGCACGAGGTACTCGACCACGAGCTGCGGTCCCGCGTCGGCGCCCCGGGTGACGCCCACCGTCACCGCGAGGGCCAGGGCCCAGGCCGCCGTGGTCAGCGTGGCCCGCACACCGAGCCGGGTGCAGGCCAGGACCGGCCCGATGAGCAGGACGGCGACCGCGGGGGGTGCGGGACGCCAGACGTCGACGCAGGCCGCGAGCACCGTGCACAGGCCGAGGACGGCGCCGCACACCATGTGGGCTCCCCATCGACTTCGTAGCATTTCCCGACCTCGCCGCTCCGAACCCGCCCCGCGTGAGTGAACGGCCCACTATGGCCCACCGCACCGGCACCCACGCACCGTTGACCCGCACCGGACCGGAGCAGACCGGAACTGGTCACTCTCCGTCGCATTCCGTCCGGTATCCGGGGCCGGCCGCACCGCAGGCGCTCAGCTCAGCGGATCCCCGCGAGTCGGCGCGCCGGGCGGAGCAGACTGTGACCGTGGAGAACCTGCCCGTCGAGGCCACCCAGTTCATCGGCCGTGAGGCCGAACTCGCGTACCTGGACCAGGAGCTGAGCGACCACCGGCTGCTGACACTCACCGGGGTGGGCGGGGTCGGCAAGACCCGGCTCGCCGCGCGCCTGGCCCTGCGCACGGGCCCGCGCCTGGCGGACACGGTGTGCTTCGTGCCGCTCTCCCCGCTGCACGACCCGACGCTGCTCGGCAACGTACTCCTGGAAGAGCTGCGGCTCGCCGACAACTCGAACGAGGACGCCACCGACGTCGTCGCCCAGTGGCTCGCCGACAAGCGGGTGCTGCTCGTCCTCGACACCTGCGAGCACCTGCTGGCCGACTGCGGCCGCCTGATCCGCAAGCTGCTCGACGTCGCACCGGGCCTGCGCGTCCTGGCGACGAGCAGGCAGCCACTGGGGCTCGACGACGAGCACCGGTTCATGGTCGCGCCGCTGCCCGTCACGGCCGAGGGCGACACGGGGCGGCCCGGCGACGCGGTCGCGCTGTTCGCCGACCGCGCGACGCTCGCCGCACCCGGCTTCCGGCTCGGTCCAGGCGAGCGGGACGTCGCCGAGGCCGTCTGCCGGCACCTCGACGGCATCCCGCTGGCGATCGAGCTGGCCGCGGCCCGGCTCGCCGAACTCCCCCTGGAGCGGCTCGGTTCCCTGCTCGGCGACCGCCTGGACGCACTGACCGCCGCGGAAGGCCACACCGGCCCCCCGCGCCATCGCACGCTGCGCGCCACCATCGGCTGGAGCCACGAACTGTGCACGCCGCTCGAACGGCTGCTGTGGGCCCGCCTCTCCGTGTTCACCGGCGGCTTCGACCCGGCGGGCGCGCGGGCGGTGGGCCGCGGCGGACCGCTGCGCGAGGCCGAGGTGTCCGGGGCCCTCGAAGGCCTCGTGGCCAAATCACTGGTGCGGCGCAGGCCCGGCGGGCGCTACGACATGCTCGACACGGTCCGCGAGTTCGGGGCCTCGTGGCTGGAGCAGCTCGGCCCCGACGAGCTGACGGGCGCGCGGCGCAGGCACCGGGACTTCCACCTGGAGCTCGCGCGGCGGGCCGACGCGGGCTGGATGGGGCGCGAGCAGGAGCAGTGGTACGAGCGCCTCGTCACCGACCACCCCAACTTCCGTACGGCGCTGGACTTCTGCCTGGAGACCCGCGAGGGACCGGCCGCGCAGCAGCTGTGCGGGCACCTGTGGATCCTCTGGTTCCCCTGCGGGTTCGCCCGCGAGGGCCGGCGGTACGCGGAGGCGGCCCTCGCCCTGTCCGAGCGGCCCGGCCCCGAGTATCTGCTCGGCCTGTGGGGCTGCGCGACCGCGGCCCTCTCGCAGGGCGACACGGAGGCGGGCCTGAAGGTGGCGGGGATGTTCCGCGATCTGACCCAGCCGGACCCGTCACCGGCCCAGGTGATGGCGGTGGCCTACCTGGAGAGCACCTCGCTGTGTCTGATGGGACGGCTCCCGGAGGCCGCCGAGGTCATCGACGCGGCACCCGATCTGCGCGGATACACCGGCCCCTACGACTCCGCCTGGTGTCTGACGACGGCCGGACGCGCACTCGTGCACGTCCTGTCCGGCGAGTTCACGGAGGCCGCCGTGGTGGCGCGCAGGCTGGAGGAGGAGTGCGGCCGGCGGGGCGAGCGGTGGTCGCACACCTGGGCCAGCTGGGCGGCGGCCCTCGCCGCCAACGGCCAGGGGCGCCCCGACGAGGCGGCGCGGCAGGCGCTGGCCACCATCGCGGGCAAGTCCCGGTTCCGCGACCGGGTCGGCGTCGCGCTGGCGGTCGACGCCCTGGCCTCCTCGCTGAGCACGCTCGGCACGTCCCACCGCGCCGCCCGGCTGCTCGGCATCGGCCAGCGCATGTGGGAGAGCCTCGGCCGTCCCCAGCTGGGCTCACCCGAACTGGTGGCCGCCCGTAACAGCACCGAGCGCCGCATCCGGGAGTCCGTCGGCGACAGCGCGTACGAGTCGCAGTACGCGGCGGGCCTGGAGATGGACACCGCGGACGGCATCGCCTACAGCCTGGCCACGGAAGCCGGTGTCGACACCGGCTGACCGGGCCCCGCGCCGCTACGCTCGCCCGCATGATCACAGGCGCGCACACGATCCTCTACTCCACCGACGCGGACGCCGACCGGGCCTTCTTCCGCGACGTGCTCGGCTTTCCGCACGTCGACGCCGGCGGCGGCTGGCTGATCTTCGCGGCGCCGCCCTCCGAGATCGCGATGCACCCGACGGAGGGCGCGCCCAAGCACGAGCTGACGCTGATGTGCGACGACGTGGACCGCACGATCGCCGAACTGACCGCCAAGGGCGTCGAGTTCACGTCCCCCGTCCAGGACCTGCGCTGGGGCCGCCTCACCTCCCTGCGCCTGCCGGGCGGCGGCGAACTGGGCCTGTACGAGCCCCTGCACCGAACGGCACACGACTCCTAGGCGCTCGCGCCCCGGCAGCGGAAGTCCGCACTTCAGCCCCGCGCGGGGTCCGGCGGCGGAAGTCCGCACTTCAAGCCGCGCGCGAGGTCCGGCAGCGGAAGTCCGCACTTCAAGCCCCGCCGGCGATTGAGGCGCGGGGTCCGGGGCAGAGCCCCGAGTCGTAGGACCGGCTCAGCTGGGCGTCCGCGAGGCCGCAGCCAACAACTCGCCCACCTCATCCGTGCACAAGGTCAACGCCGCGCCCACCGTGCCGAGCACATCCCGCTCCCCCGCCGAATACATCCCGTCCGCGAGAGCAATCCGCGCCCCCTGCAACAGGATCGACTCCCGCCCCGCCGGAGCGAGATGCTGCGCCAGCGGATCGAGCGCCTCGTGCAGCTCTATGGCGAGCCCGGCCCCCGCCCCGCACTGCTCGGCGATCCGCCCCGCGTCGGTGACCAACGCCTCCACGAGCGCGGCGAGTTGTTCCTCGGAGGTGTCCTCGAACCCGGCGTCCCGCAGCGTACCCACCGCGCATTCGAGCGCCAGCGGAGACGTTCCGCCGCCCGCGAGCACCGCCAGCACGACCGTGTGCACGGCGTCCCGCAGCATCGCCGAGAAGCGGTGCGTGGTCGGATGGTCGAGCGCGTCCGTGCCGAACCGCCCCTCGCAGGCGGCGCATTCGACGACCGGGCCGTCCTGCCCGCGCGGCACGACGGGAACACCGAGCAGCACAAGGCGGCGTTTGCCGGTCCGCCGTTGGTAGTTGCGATCGCCGCCGCAGCCGGGACAGAAGAACTCGCCGTCACCCACGGTGGTCCATATGGTGTGCACCCCGAACACCCGCGAGAGCCCGGTCAGTCCCATGCGTCCATGATTCGGCAGCACGTCGCACACCTCCCGTCGTGGCGCCGCATCATCGCGGCGTTGGCGTGATGTTAGCCACATTGTTGATGCGGCGTCAGTACCTTGGTCACGCCGAGGTCACGGAACTTGTCGTTCCTGGCCTGGATGCGACGCGGCCCCGGGCACCCACAAAAGGTGCACGGGGCCGGGAAACCGCAGCTCAACTGCCTCAGCGGCTGGCTCGGTTGACCGCGGAGACGACCGCCTTCAGCGAGGCACGTGTCGTGTTCGCATCGGTGCCGATGCCCCACAGAACCTTGTCCTCGATGGCGACCTCGATGTACGAGGCGGCGACCGCGGAGGCGCCCTCGCTCATCGTGTGCTCCTGGTAGTCCAGGAGCCGGGCGTCGATGCCGATGCCCTGCAGGGCGTGGAAGAACGCGGAGATCGGTCCGTTGCCGGTGCCCACCAGCACCTGCTCGACGCCGTCCACCTCGGCCTCGACGGTCAGCGTGTCCACGCCGTCCGTGTCGGTCGTGGTCTGGCCCGTCTTGACCTGGATGCGGCCCCACGGGTTGGACGGGTTGGGCAGGTACTCGTCCTGGAAGACGGCCCAGATGTCCTTGGGCGTGACCTCGCCGCCCTCGGCGTCCGTCTTCTGCTGGATGACCTTGGAGAACTCGACCTGCATACGGCGCGGCAGGTCCAGGTTGTGGCCGTCCTTCAGGACGTACGCGATGCCGCCCTTGCCGGACTGCGAGTTGACCCGGATGACGGCCTCGTAGGAGCGGCCGACGTCCTTCGGGTCGATCGGCAGGTACGGGACGGCCCACTCGATGTCGTCGACGGTGACGCCCTTGGCCTTGGCGTCGGCCTCCATGGCGTCGAAGCCCTTCTTGATGGCGTCCTGGTGGGAGCCGGAGAAGGACGTGTAGACCAGGTCGCCCACGTACGGGTGGCGCGGGTGGACCTCCATCTGGTTGCAGTACTCCCACGTACGACGGATCTCGTCGATGTCGGAGAAGTCGATCTGCGGGTCGACGCCCTGCGAGAACAGGTTCATGCCCAGCGTGACCAGGTCGACGTTGCCGGTGCGCTCGCCCTGACCGAACAGACAGCCCTCGACGCGGTCGCCGCCCGCCATGACGCCCAGCTCGGCGGCGGCGACGGCGGTGCCGCGGTCGTTGTGCGGGTGGATGGACAGGCAGACGTACTCGCGGCGCGACAGGTTGCGGGACATCCACTCGAAGCGGTCCGCGTGCGTGGACGGCGTCGAGCGCTCCACCGTGGCCGGCAGGTTGAGGATGATCTCGCGGTCCGGGCCCGGCTGGTAGACGTCCATGACGGCCTCGCAGACCTCCAGGGCGAACTCCAGCTCGGTGTCCGTGAAGATCTCGGGGCTGTACTGGTAGCCGAACTTGGTCTCCGGGCCCAGCAGCTTCTCCGCGTACTTCATGACCAGGCGGGTGCCGTCGACGGCGATCTGCTTGATCTCTTCCTTGGAGCCGCGGAAGACGACGCGGCGGAAGACCGGCGCCGTGGCGTTGTACAGGTGGACCGTGGCGTTCTTGGCGCCCTTCAGGGACTCCACGGTCCGCTCGATCAGGTCCTCACGGGCCTGGGTCAGTACGGAGATCGTGACGTCGTCCGGGATGGCGTCCGGGTCCTCGACGATCGAGCGTACGAAGTCGAAGTCCGTCTGCCCCGAGGCGGGGAAGCCGACCTCGATCTCCTTGTAGCCCATCTTGACCAGCAGGTCGAACATCGCCCGCTTGCGGGCCGGGGACATCGGGTCGATCAGCGCCTGGTTGCCGTCGCGCAGGTCCGTGGAGAGCCAGCGGGGGGCGGTGGTGATCCGCTTGCCGGGCCACGTGCGGTCCGGGATGTCGACCTGGTCGTACTGGCCGTACTTGTGGATCGGCATGGAACTGGGCTGCTGGCGGTTTGCCATGATGCGTGGGCTCCTCGGAGGTGGCCTTGAAGGCGGCCGACGGCGCAACACCAAACTCCGCGGGGAGGGAGCCGGCCTTGTCTACAGGCCCTCGCCGCGGCAGCTAAGGAGAAGCAGCCCGAAACGCATGATGCAGTGCACCTTAGTCGAGTCTCGTCGTTCGCGAAGGCCCGTATCAGTATGCGGGACCGTGGACAGGTAACGGGTAAGAGGTGATCAATACCTCTATTTCGCTAATCATGGTGGCAGGTAGTGACAGCGGCATGACCCGGTGCCACATTGCCTCGCATGACCGCCAACCAAACGGGGAACCCAGCGGGGTTCGAGCCCGTTTTCTGCACCATCGTGCCGCCCCACGTCCTCGACAAGGCAGCTCAGAGCGAGGACTCCGCGATCGCCGCCAGGGCCCGCCGCTCCCTGGAGCGCGACGCCTTCGAGCGCACGCACCGCCGGATGACGACCGTCATCGGCGCGCCCTCCGTCGCCCCGCCCGCGGGCCTGGAGGGCCAGAAGCCGCACCGCACCATCTACGACGCCCGGCACCGCACGGAGCTGCCGGGGCGGAAGGTGCGCGGCGAGGGGGACAAGCCGGGCAAGGACGCGACCGTCAACCGCGCGTACGCGGGGCTCGGCGCGACGTTCGAGCTGTACCTGGAGAAGTTCTCCCGCCACTCGATCGACGGCAACGGTCTGCCGCTGAACGCGACGGTGCACTACTCCGAGGACTACAACAACGCCTTCTGGAACGGCGAGCAGATGGTGTTCGGCGACGGTGACGGCGAGATCTTCCTCGACTTCACCATCCCCGTCGACGTCATCGGCCACGAGCTGACCCACGGCGTCACGCAGTACACGGCGAACCTGACGTACTTCGGCCAGCCCGGCGCGCTCAACGAGTCGATGTCGGACGTCTTCGGCTCGCTGATCAAGCAGTACACGCTGGGCCAGACCGCCTCCGAGGCCGACTGGCTGATCGGCGCGGGCCTGCTCGCCCCGCGTGTCACGGGGGTCGCCCTGCGTTCCATGAAGGCGCCCGGCACCGCGTACGACGACGACGTGCTCGGCAAGGACCCGCAGCCCGCCGACATGGAGCACTTCGTGAGGACGGGCCGTGACAACGGCGGCGTGCACATCAACTCCGGCATCCCCAACCACGCGTTCTACATCCTGGCCGAGTCGCTCGGCGGGCACGCGTGGGAGCGGGCGGGCCAGATCTGGTTCGACACGCTCACCGGCGGCGAGCTGAAGCACGACTGCCTCTTCGCCGACTTCGCCAAGGCGACGGTGAAGGCGGCGCAGGCCCGCTACGGCGGCGGCGAGGAGTACCAGTCGGTGCTCAAGGCCTGGGAACAGGTCGGCGTTCCTACCCAGTAGGCACGGCTTGGAGTAGACAGGGACCCATGCGTATTCACGTAGCGCGCACGGGCGGATTCGCCGGCATCGACCGGCACGCCGAGGTGGACACGGCGGGCCGGTCCGATGCCCACGAGTGGCACGACCTGGCCGAGAAGGCGGTGGCCTCCGGACGGAGCACGCCGCCGATAGGGGTGCCCGACGGCTTCAGCTACACGATCACGGTGGACGGGGAGACGGTGTACTGCGCGGACCCCCGGCTCACGGACGAACAGCGCAGGCTCATCACCCGGGTACTGAAGGAAGGGGCGTAACAAGCCCCGGCCGCACGGGCGTTGACTTCCTACCGGCGGGTACGGATGATCGCGCCCATGACAGCGACCGAGGCACCGCTCCCCGCTTTCCCGCCCGGTTTCCTGTGGGGCGTCTCCACATCGGCCCACCAGATCGAGGGCGCCGTCGACGGGCGCACACCCTCGGTCTGGGACGCGTTCGGCGCCGAGCCGGGCCGGATCAAGGACGGCTCGACGGCGGCGGTGGCCTGCGACCACGTGGCCCGCTACCGGGAGGACGTGGCGCTCGTCCGTGACCTGGGCGTGGACGCGTACCGCTTCTCCGTCTCGTGGCCCCGGGTGCTCGCCCCGGGCGGCCTGGACTTCTACGACCGGCTCGTCGACGAGCTGTGCGCGCAGGGCGTGCGGCCCGTCCCCACGCTCTTCCACTGGGACCTGCCGCTCTCCCTCCAGGAGGCGGGCGGCTGGCTGGAGCGGGACACCGCGTCCCGGTTCGCCGAGTACGCGGCGACGGTCGCGGCCCGGCTCGGCGACCGCGTCAGCAAGTGGATCACCCTCAACGAACCCGCGGAGCACACCCTGCTCGGGCACGCGCTCGGCGAGCACGCCCCCGGCAAGAAGCTGCTCTTCGACGCGCTGCCCGTGGCCCACCACCAGCTCCTCGCCCACGGCCTCGCGGCGCGGGCGCTGCGCGCGGCGGGCGCCCGCGACATCGGGATCGCCAACTCGCACGGCCCGACCTGGCCCGCCTCCGCCGACCCCGCCGACACCGGGGCCGCCGACCTGTACGACGTGATCCTCAACCGGCTCTTCTCGGACCCGCTGCTGCTGGGCCGGTACCCGGACGGGTTCGGGGAGCTGATGCCCGGCGCCGACGTGGCCGCCGACCTGAAGGTGATCTCCGAGGACACCCTCGACTGGTACGGGATCAACTTCTACCAGCCGACGAAGGTGGGCGCGCCCGGCGCCGCCGACGTGGACTTCTCCGGCATCACCCTCCCCGCCGAACTCCCCTTCTCCGTAAGGGATATCGAAGGCTGCCCGACGACGGACTTCGGCTGGTCCGTGGTGCCCGACGCGCTCACCGAGCTCCTCGTGGACTTCCGCGAGCGCTACGGCGACCGGCTGCCGCCGCTCGTGATCACGGAGAACGGCTGCGCGTACGAGGGGCTCGACGACCAGGACCGCATCGCGTACCTGGACGGCCACATCCGGGCGGTGCACCGGGCCGTCACGGCCGGCGTCGACGTGCGCGGCTACTTCGTCTGGTCGCTGCTCGACAACTTCGAATGGGCGGAGGGCTACTCGAAGCGCTTCGGGCTCGTGCACGTCGACTACGCGACGCAGAAGCGCACGCCCAAGGCGTCGTACGGCTGGCTGCAAGGCGCCCTGCGGGCCCGCCGGGCATGACGGACCTCGCCCTTCAGGAGCCCTCCGGGCGGGTCGGACGCGGCTGGACGGCGGCCCTTTCGCTGGCCAACGGGGCGATCTGGGTGGGCTGGTACGGGCCGCTGCAGATCCTCCTCGCCCGGCAGTCCGAGCACTTCGCGCCGGGCACGGGCCTGTCGAAGGAGTCGCTGCTCGCCTGGGTGACGGGCGTCGGCGCGGTGGTGTCCCTGGCGGCGAATCCGCTCTTCGGCGCCCTCTCGGACCGCACGGTGTCGCGGTACGGGCGGCGCACGCCGTGGATCGTGGCGGGCGCGGCGGGCGGCGCCCTGTCGCTGCTGCTGCTCGGGGGCGCGGGCGCGGTGTGGGTGCTGTTCGCGGGCTGGTGCCTGGTGCAGCTGGCCCTGAACGCGGCGTTCGCGGCGGTCACGGCGGCCGTCCCCGACCGGGTGCCGCGGCGGCAGCGGGGCGCGGTGGGCGGCTGGCTGGGGGCGGCGCAGATCCTGGGCGTGGTCGTCGGCACGGGGCTCGCGACGGTGGCGGGCGGGGTCGGCGCCGGGTACGCGGCCTGCGCCGCCTTCACGCTCCTCGGCGTGGCCCCGTACGTGCTGCGCCACCCGGACCTGCGGCTCGCGCCGGCCGACCGTCCGCCGTGGTCGTGGCGCCGGTTCGCCGCGGGGTTCTGGCTGAGCCCGCGGCGCCACCCGGACCTCGGCTGGGCGTGGCTGACCCGCTTCCTGATCAACCTGGGAAACGCGCTGGTCCTGCTCTACCTCTACTACTACCTGCGCGACCGGCTGCACCTCGACGACCCGGACTCGGGGGTCCTCGTGCTGACCGCGGTGAACGGGGTGACGCTGCTCGCCACCGTCGTGGTGGGCGGCGCCTGGTCGGACCGGGTGGGCCGGCGCAAACCGTTCGTGCTGTGGTCGGGCGTACTGATGGCGGCGGCGACCGGGATGCTCGCCGGGTGGCAGACCTGGACCGGCGCGATCGTCGCGGCGGCCGTCCTCGGCGTCGGCTTCGGCGTGTTCACCTCGGTCGACTTCGCGCTGATGACCGACGTCCTGCCGAAGGCGCTCGACCGCGGCAAGGACCTCGGTGTCATCAACATCGCCAACTCCCTCCCCCAGGTCGCCGCCCCCGCGCTCGCCGCCCCACTGGTGAACCAGCTGGGCGGGTACCGGGTGCTGTACCTGGTGGCGGCGGGGGTGGGGCTCGCGGGGGCGCTGCTGGTGCGGCGGATCAAGGGAGTGGCCTGAGGCGCCGCCCCCGCTACAGCACCCCGGCGTCCCGTGCCGTCCACACCGACGGGTGGATCGGGCGGAAGCCCAGCTCGTGCCGGATGCGGCCCGTCGACATCACGGAGTGCCAGGGGTCCGGGGCCTCCTTCTCGTACACCTCCGGAGGCACCGGGAGGCCGCCGAGCTGGAAGAGGTCGACCGTGGTCACCGGGGCGTCGTCGGCGATGTTGTAGACGCCGGACGCCCCGGCCGCGTACAGCAGGCGCCGCAGGCCCTGGGCCACATCGGCGTGGTGGCCCATGTGGAGGCGCTGCATCGCGGGCCAGGACGGCGCCCACTCGAGCGCGTTGTCGATGTGCGGGTCGCCGTCGCCGTACACGAAGGGCAGCCGCCCGATCCGCAGGTCGTCGAGCCCGTCCATGGCGCCGAGCGCCCGCTCCGCCTCCCACTTGGACTGCGGGTAGGCGCCCCACAGGTGCCCGCCCGGCCGCGTCTCGTCGTCCTCCACCAACGGCCTGCCGCGTCCCGCGCCGTACACGAGACCCGTGCTGACCTGCACGAACCGTCGTACGCCCGAGGCCGCCGCGGCCCGGCCGAGCTCGATCGCGGCGTCCCGGTTGACCGCCCGCGCCTCCTCGTCCGGCACCCCGCGGAACGCGGCGGCCACGTTCACCACGGAGTCCACTCCGGCCGTCGCCTTGCCCAGCGCGTCGACGTCCCGCAGATCGCCGACGATCACCTCGGCGCCGAGCTCCGCGAAGCGCTCGCCGCGCGCCTCGTCCCGTACGAGCACCCGCACCCGGTCGCCCTCCGGCGCGCCCCGCAGCAGCCGGGGCACGAAGCGCCGCCCGACCTGTCCCGTCGCACCCGTCACCAGTGTCAGCATGGCCGCCTCCTCGATAGCGATGTCGTAGCCATGCCTGAAGCCTGTGGCGGCGACGGCCGCGGCGGGAGAGACGCGTTCATCCAGGGACCGGCACTCCCTGGATACGCACTGGATCGCGGCCCGGTGCCGGGCGATCCTGAAGAGGTGAACCGATCCGAGCTCGCCGACTTCCTGCGCCGCTGCCGCACCCGGCTGAACCCGTCCGACGTGGGGCTGACGGCGGGGCCGCGGCGCCGCACTCCGGGCCTGCGCCGCGAGGAGGTGGCGCAGCTCGCCGGGATGTCCACGGACTACTACACGCGGCTCGAACAGCGTCGGGGCTCGCACCCCTCGCGGCAGATGCTCACCGCGCTGGCCCGCGCGCTGCGCCTGACCGACGCCGAGCGCGACCACCTGTTCCATCTGGCGGGAGAGGAGCCGCCGCGGCCGGGCGGCTCATCGGCGCATGTCCGGCCGGGGCTGCTGCTGATCCTGGACCGGCTGCACGATCTGCCGGCGAGCGTGATGAGCGACTGGGGCGAGATGCTCGCGCAGAACGCGATGTCGGTGGCGCTGACCGGCGACCACACGGGGGCCAATCTGATCCGCCGCTGGTTCACGGACCCGGCGGGCCGCACCCTGGCGCCGGCCGAGAAGCACGCGGAGCACAGCCGGGCCCACGTGGCGAGCCTGCGGGCGGTCAGCGCGGCCCGCCCGAAGGACCCGGGACCTGCCGCGCTCGTCGCCGAGCTGCGGGCCGCGTCGAAGGAGTTCGAGGAGCTGTGGGCCTCGCACGAGGTGGTGGTGCGCCGCCCGTCGCCGAAGCGGTTCCTGCATCCCGTGGTCGGCGCCCTCGACCTGGACTGCGAGGTCCTGGTCGGCGACGGGCACAGCCAGCAGCTCGTCGTGCACTCGGCGCGGCCGGGCACGGAGACGTACGAACGCCTTGAACTGCTGCGGGTGATAGGGCTCCAGGACCTCAGCCCCGCAGGAGGGTGATCAGAAGCCGAGCTTGCGCAGCTGGCGCGGGTCGCGCTGCCAGTCCTTGGCGACCTTGACGTGCAGGTCCAGGTAGACCGGCGTGCCGAGGAGCGCCTCGATCTGCTTGCGGGACTTGATGCCGACGTCCTTGAGGCGCTTGCCCTTCGGGCCGATGATGATGCCCTTCTGGCTGGGCCGCTCGATGTAGACGAACGCGTGGATGTCGAGGAGCGGCTTGTCCTTCGGCCGGTCCTCGCGCGGCAGCATCTCCTCCACCACGACGGCGATGGAGTGCGGCAGCTCGTCCCGCACGCCCTCAAGGGCGGCCTCGCGGATCAGCTCCGCGACCATGACCTGCTCGGGCTCGTCCGTGAGGTCGCCCTCCGGGTAGAGCATCGGCCCCTCGGGCAGCATCGGGATCAGCAGATCGGCCAGCAGGTCGACCTGCTTCTCGCCGACCGCCGACACCGGCACGATCTCCGCCCACTCGATGCCCAGCTCCTTGCCGAGCTGGTCGATGGCGATGAGCTGCTCGGCGAGCGCCTTGCTGTCGACGAGGTCCGTCTTGGTGACGATGGCGACCTTCGGCGTCTTCTTGATCGACGCGAGTTCCTTGGCGATGAACTTGTCACCGGGGCCGAGCTTCTGGTCGGCGGGCAGGCAGAAGCCGATCACGTCGACCTCGGCCCACGTGGTGCGCACCACGTCGTTGAGTCGCTCGCCCAGCAGGGTGCGCGGCTTGTGCAGGCCGGGGGTGTCCACCAGGATCAGCTGCGCGTCCTCGCGGTGCACGATGCCGCGCACGGTGTGCCGCGTGGTCTGCGGCTGGTCGGCGGTGATGGCCACCTTCTTGCCGACCAGAGCGTTCGTGAGAGTGGACTTGCCCGCGTTGGGGCGGCCGACGAAGCAGGCGAAGCCGGCGCGGTGCGCGGGCTCCGAGGAATTCGACGACTGGGACTGCTGGGTACGAGCGCTCATGGCGCCCATTGTCCCCGATGGCGGGGGTGCCGCAGCACAGTGAGGCCCCGGTAACCGCCCGGCAACAAGAAACACGGCGGAAACCCGCGAGTGCGGTTCCGGAAACGCGGACCCGTGACGCTGATCCGCATGCCTGCCACGACCGTGCCCCTCGCCGCCCCCGCACTCGATACCGGCGACACCGCCTGGCTGCTCGCCGCCACCGCGCTCGTCCTGCTCATGACACCGGGGCTCGCGCTCTTCTACGGCGGCATGGTCCGCACGAAGAGCGTCCTCAACATGCTGATGATGAGCTTCGTGTCGATCGCCCTCGTGACGGTGGTGTGGCTGGTCGCGGGCTACTCGCTCGCCTTCGGGGACGACGCCTTCGCGGGCCTGATCGGCGGCCTCCAGCACGCGGGCATGGCCGGCATCGGCCCGTCCGACGTCACCGGCACGGTTCCCACCTTCCTCTTCACGACCTTCCAGCTGACCTTCGCGATCCTCACCGCGGCGCTGATCAGCGGGGCGGTCGCGGACCGTACGAAGTTCGGGGCGTGGCTGGTCTTCGTACCCGTGTGGGCGCTGCTCGTATACGTTCCCGTGGCGCACTGGGTGTGGGGCCCGGGCGGCTGGATCAGCACGCACCTGGGCGCGCTCGACTTCGCGGGCGGCCTCGTCGTGGAGATCGCGTCCGGCGCCTCCGGTCTCGCCCTCTGCCTGGTCCTCGGCCCGCGCATCGGCTTCAAGAAGGACGCGATGCGCCCGCACAACCTGCCGATGGTGGTCATGGGCGCGGGCCTGCTGTGGTTCGGCTGGCTGGGCTTCAACGGCGGCTCGGCGCTCGGCGCGAACGGCATCGCCGCGGCGTCCCTCTTCAACACCCTGATCGCGGGCTGCACGGGCCTGCTGGGCTGGCTGTTCGTCGAGCAGAAGCGGGACGGGCACCCGACGACGTTCGGCGCGGCCTCGGGCGCGGTGGCCGGACTGGTCGCGATCACCCCGGCCTGCGGGGTCGTGGGCGTGCCGGGCGCGGCCGTCGTCGGGCTCGCGGCGGGTGTCGTCTGCTCGTACGCCGTCGCCTGGAAGCTGCGTTTCCACTACGACGACTCCCTCGACGTCGTCGGCGTGCACTTCATCGGCGGCGTGATCGGCACGGTCCTCATCGGCCTCTTCGCGACGTCCGCGATGACCGGCTCCGCGGCCAAGGAGGGCCTCTTCTACGGCGGCGGGTTCGGGCAGCTCGGCAAGCAGCTGCTCGCGGTGCTCGTGGTCGCGGCCTACACCTTCCTCGTCACGTACGGGATCGGGAAGGCCATCGACCGGCTGATGGGCTTCCGCGCCTCGGCCGACGAGGAGACGACCGGGCTCGACCAGACGGCGCACGCGGAGAGTGCGTACGATCACGGCGTCCTGAGTGCCGCCCCCGTCTCCCGAAAGGTCGCGCCATGAAGCTGATCACCGCGGTCGTGAAGCCGTTCCGCCTCGACGAGGTCAAGACCGCGCTGCGCGAGCTGGGCGTGGACGGCCTGACCGTGACCGAGGCGAGCGGCTACGGCCGTCAGCGCGGGCACACGGAGGTGTACCGGGGCGCGGAGTACCAGGTCGACCTGGTGCCGAAGGCGCGGATCGAGGTCGTCGTCGAGGACGCGGACCTGGAACCGGCGATGGAGGCGATCGTGCGGGCCGCACGGACCGGGAAGATCGGCGACGGCAAGGTGTGGGCGGTGCCGGTGGACACGATCATCCGCGTCCGCACGGGCGACCGGGGCCCGGACGCGATCTGACCCGATCAAGCCCCTGCGGCGATTGAGCAGCGGGGTCCGGGGCAGAGCCCCGAATCTTTCGCCCCGGCGGGGTTGACGTCTCGGGGCTCTGCCCCGGACCCCGCGCCTCAATCGCCGGCGGGGCTCAAGTGGCCCGGTTCAGAGACCCGCCTTCGCGCCGCAGACCGGCCAGGCGCTCGGGCCCTGGTCGGCGAGGACCTTGTTGGCGACGGACATCTGCTCCTGCGGAGTGGCCTGGTGAGCAGCGGACGCGTACTGCGTACCGCCGTACGCGGCCCACGTCGACGGCGTGAACTGCAGACCGCCGGAGAACCCGTTCCCCGTGTTCGCGGCCCAGTTCCCACTGGCCTCGCACTGGGCGACGGCCTGCCACTGGGACGCCGACGCCCCGGTGGCGGCCGAGGCGCTGCCGGTACCGGCGAGCACCAGCATCCCGCTGGCCCCTGCCAGGACCGCGGCGGTGCCGAGACGGCGGGTACGGGACATACGGGCGGCGGGACGACGAAGCACGGCGGAGAACACGAAGCAGAACCTTTGTTTGGGGACGTGGTGAGTCGCCCGGTGCGGCGGCCGGTCGGTCGGCTGCCGCAGCGGGCGACCTCTCCACCGTGAGCCACGCCGAGCCCCCGTCCCAGGGGCCGCCCGACCCACCGGCCCACCCTTCGGTCCCCGCCCGGAACCCCGTCCCACCGGGCCCTGCGCCCCGGGCCGAACGTCCCGCCGACCGCTCCCGGAGCCCCCGCGCCCGCACGCACGACGCCCGCCGCCCCCGGGCCCTCGGACCCGGGTGTGCGGCGGGCGTGAGCGTGCTCACAGAGCCTTGCCGGACACGGCTCTTCAGCCGGCCGCCAGCGACTCCTTCACCGTGCCGTCGCCCCCGGCCAGGAACACCGGCGTACCGGCCCCGCCCAGGTCACGTACGGCCGCGAGGTCCTCGGCCGGCAGCTCGTCGGACGCGGAGACGACGGCCGCCGCCTCCAGGGACTGCGCACCGGACGCCACCGCCATGGCGACGGCCGTCTGCAGCGCGCTCAGCTTCAGGGAGTCGAGGGCGACGGTGCCCGCGACGTAGGTGCGCCCCGTCTCGTCCCGCACGGCCGCGCCCTCGGGCACGCCGTTGCGGGCCCGCGTGGAGCGGGCCAGGGTGACGATCTTGCGGTCCTCGGGGCCGAGGTCGGTGCTCTCAGTCATGGGGTGAGCATAGGGAAGACGCCCACCAGGGTCTTCACCCGGCCACCGGGTACATCGCCCCGCGCCGCCCCGCCGGCGAGGCCAGCCACTCCAGCTTCGCCGCGGTGTCCGCCTCGGCAAGCGGCGTGTGCAGCACGACGGTCAGGTCCGGCCGCGCGGGGATCTTCATGGCGGTCGACTCCAGGTGAAGGAGCCCGGCCACGGGATGCGTCAGCTCCTTGCGGACCTGCCCCTGCGCCTTGATGTCACGGCGCTCCCACAGCTCGACGAACTCCGGGCTCACCGCCTTCAGTTCGGCGACCACCTCGCGGAACCCCTCGTCGTCGGGGCTCTCCGAGCAGGCGGCACGGAACTGGGCGACGACCGTCGCCGCGTTCTGCTCCCAACTCTCGCTGCGGGCGCGGTAGAGGGAGTCGGTGAAGAAGTCGATGACGCAGTTCTGCCGGTTCTCAGGACGCATCGCGAGGACGATCGACGCCGCGTCGTTGTACATCACGCAGTTGTAGTACGCGTCCATGATGTGCGCGGGGAACGGCATCCAGGCGTCGATGAGCCGCTGCAGCCCGTCGCACATCTGCTGATCGCCCGGCTCCACCTCGTACGCGGGCGGGTTGAGCCCCGCGAGTACGTACAGGTGGCGACGCTCGGAGCTGCTCATCTTCAGGACCCGCGCCACGGAGTCGAGCACCTGCGGCGACACCGAGATGTCCCTGCCCTGCTCCAGCCACTGGTACCAGGAGGCACCGACGCCCGCGAGCACCGCGACCTCCTCGCGGCGCAGACCCGGCGTGCGCCTGCGGGCACCCCCGTCGGGCAGCCCCGCCTCGGCGGGCGAGACCCGCGCCCGCCGGCTCATCAGGAACTCCCGCAACTCGCTGAGCCGGTGCTTCTTGAGCGCTGCGCTCTCGGCCACGTACGACTCCCCCCGTTGTCTGGTGGTGCGACCACCAGCATAAGTTCCCACTCTCCACGGTTATTCCGGTCGTACGAGGCTCTTGGCCATGGCGATCGACACCGCAACCTCCACGGCTCCCCTGCCCCAACCACCCACCGCGCCCCGCCTCTCGGCCCGCGACAAGCTCGTCCTCTTCGTGCTCTGCGCCGCCCAGTTCATGGTGGCGCTCGACTTCTCCGTGCTGAACGTGGCGCTGCCGGTGCTCGGTCCCGACCTCGGCATGAGCACCTCCGCGCTGCAGTGGGCGGTCACCGCGTTCGCCCTGCCGTCCGGCGGCTTCCTGCTCCTCTTCGGACGGATCGGCGACCTGTACGGGAGGCGCCGGATCTTCCTGACCGGACTCGCCCTGTTCGGCGCGGCCTCACTGCTCGCGACGTTCGCCTGGGACCCGGCGTCCTTCCTCGCGGGCCGCGCGCTGCAGGGCGTGGGCGCGGCGGCGATCGTGCCCACCGGCATGTCACTGCTGACCACGACGTTCCCGGAGGGCCCGCAGCGCGACCGTGCCCTCGGCATCTCCGGAACGCTGCTCTCCCTCGGCTTCACCGTCGGCATGGTGCTCGGCGGCGTCCTGACCGACACGCTCGGCTGGCGCTCCACCATGGGCCTGCTGACGGTCTTCGCGCTGATCGTGCTGGTGCTCGCCCCCGGACTGCTGCCCGAGTCCCGCACCCCGGACCAGCCGCGCCTCGACGTCCCCGGCGCCGTCACGGTCACCGGCGGCCTGCTCGCCCTGATCTACGCGCTGTCCACGGCGGCGGAGGTCGGCTTCGGCCGCGCCGACGTCCTCGTCACGCTGGTCGCGGGCCTCGCCCTGCTCGCCGCGTTCGGCCGCATCGAGTCCCGCACCGCCCAGCCGCTGGTCTCACTGCCGATGCTGCGCCGCCGCACCATCGCGTGGGGCAACGTGGGCGGCCTGATCACCTTCTCCATGATGACGACGGTCGTCTTCGTCCTGACCCTCTACCTCCAGGACGTACTGCACCTCTCGGCGTTCCGGACCGGACTCGTCTTCGGCGTCCAGGGCGTCCTGTCGGCGGTCGCGGGCGCGTACGTCCCGAAGGTCGTCGGCCGCTTCGGCGCCCGCCGCACCCTGGTCGGCTCGCTCGTCGGACAGGGCGTGCTCGTCGCCGCGCTCCTGGGCATCGGCACCGGCGGCGTCTCGGTGTGGCTCGCGACGGCCGCCGTCTCGCTGGCCAGCATGTGCCACCTCGGCGCGATCATCTCGTACGGCCTCACCGTCACCTCCGGCGTCCCGGACGCGGAACAGGGCCTCGCCACTGGCCTGGTCACCTCGACCCAGCAGGTCGGCATGACGGTCGGCATCCCGCTCCTCGGCGTCCTCGCGACGACGTCCACGGACCTGCTGACCGGAGTGCACACGGTGATCGCCCTGGACGCGGCGCTCGTCCTGGTGGCGGCGGCGCTGGTCGCGCTGGGGCTGCGGACGAAGCGGGCCTAGGACGTGCCTAGGACCGGTCGAGGCGCAGCCGCTCGGCCTTCGGCAGGCCCGCCACCACCAGGTCGTAGGAATCCTCGATGAGCTCCCGGACCACCCGGTCCGGGAGTTCGTCGGGCCGGTCCACGGTCACCGTGTTCCAGTGCCGCTTGTTCATGTGCCAGCCGGGCACGATGACGCCCTCGTACTCGCCGCGCAGCCGCAGCGCGTCCTCGGGGTCGCACTTGAGGTTGATGGTCAGCGGGCTTCCGTCCAGGTGCGAGAGCGCGAACATCTTGCCGAGCACCTTGAAGACCGACGTCTCCGGATTGAACGGGAAGTCCTCCACCGCCGCGTTGAACGACAGGCAGAACGACCGCAGCTCCTGAGGTGTCACCCGGCGACCTCCTCCTTGTCCTCGCCGACCGGCTCCGAGAGCACGGTCACGATCTTGTTCCGGCGGCCCGCCGCGGCCTCCGCCGTCAGCCGCAGCTCCCGCCCGTCGGGCAGCGTGACCAGCGACGAGGCCCCGGCGATCGGCACCCGGCCAAGAGCCTTGGCGAGCAGCCCGCCCACCGTCTCCACGTCCTCGTCGTCGAACTCCTCGATGCCGTACAGCTCACCGAGATCCCCGATGTCGAGGCGGGACGTCACCCGGAACCGCTCGTCGCCCAGCTCCTCCACGGAGGACACCTCGCGGTCGTACTCGTCGGTGATCTCGCCGACGATCTCCTCGAGGATGTCCTCGATGGTGACGATGCCCGCCGTGCCGCCGTACTCGTCGATCACGACGGCGACGTGCGTGCGCAACTGCTGCATCTCGCGCAGCAGATCGCCCGCGTTCTTGGTGTCCGGCACGAAGGTCGCGGGCCGCATCGCGGTGGACACCAGCTCGGCCTCGGCGTCGCGATTGATGTGCGTCTTGCGCGAAAGGTCCTTCAGGTAGACGACGCCGACGACGTCGTCCTCGCTCTCCCCGACCACCGGGATCCGGGAGAAGCCCGACCTGAGCGCGAGCGTGAGGGCCTGCCGGATGGTCTTGTACCGCTCGATGACGACGAGGTCGGTGCGCGGCACCATCACCTCCCGCACGAGGGTGTCGCCCAGCTCGAAGACGGAGTGCACCATGCGGCGCTCCTCGTCCTCGATGAGGGACTCCTTCTCGGCGAGGTCGACCAGCGCCCGCAGCTCCGCCTCGGAGGCGAACGGGCCGCGCCGGAAACCCTTGCCGGGCGTCAGCGCGTTACCGATCAGGATCAGGAGCGGCGGGATCGGCCCCATGATCCGGGCGAGCGGCAGCAGCACGTACGCCGCCGCCGTCGCGGTGTTCAGCGGGTGCTGCCGGCCGATGGTGCGCGGCGACACCCCGACCGCCACGTACGACACCAGCACCATCACGCCGATGGCGACCAGCAACGCCTGCCAGGTCTCCCGGAACTCCTCCAGGCACGCGTACGTGACGAGCGCGGCCGCGGCCATCTCGCAGGCGACGCGCACCAGGAGCGCCACGTTCAGATAGCGCGTCGGGTCGGCGGCCACCTGCGAGAGCTTGGCGCTGCCGCGCCGCCCGGACCGGACGGCCTCCTCGGCGCGGAAGCTCGACACCCGGGCGAGACCGGCCTCGGCGCAGGCGGCGAGCCAGGCGATCACGACCAGCGCGACGGCCCCGGCGATCAGCGAGAAACTCATGACACGGTCGGCGCCGGCGACGGCCCCGTCAGTCCCTTCTCCGCACGCCAGCCGTCCACGATGCCCGCCTGGAGACCGAACATCTCGGCCTTCTCGTCGGGCTCCTCGTGGTCGTAACCGAGCAGGTGCAGCACCCCGTGCACGGTCAGGAGCTGGAGCTCCTCGTTCATGGAGTGCTGCGTGGGCGCGTCCTCACCCTGCTTCTTGGCGACCTCCGGGCACAGCACGATGTCGCCGAGCAGACCCTGCGGGGCCTCCTCCTCGTCCTTCATCGGCGGCCGCAGCTCGTCCATCGGGAACGACATCACGTCCGTCGGCCCCGGCAGGTCCATCCACTGCACGTGCAGCTGCTCCATGGCGTCGGCGTCCACGACGATCACGGACAGCTCGGACAGGGGGTGGATCCGCATCCGGCCGAGCGCGTAGCGGGCGATGTCGAGGATCGCCTGCTCATCGACCTCGGTTCCGGACTCGTTGTTGACGTCGATCGACATGGCGCTGTTGTTCTACTTCCCTCTGGGGCGGCTCTTGCGGGAGCCGTTCTCCGTACCGTGCTCGGTGTCGTACTTCTCGTACGCGTCGACGATACGGCCGACGAGCTTGTGCCGGACGACATCCTGCGAGCTGAGCCGCGAGAAGTGCACGTCGTCGACGCCGTCCAGGATGTCCTGCACCTGCCGCAGACCGCTCTTCGTGCCGCCCGGCAGGTCGACCTGCGTCACGTCACCGGTGATGACGATCTTCGAGTCGAAGCCGAGGCGGGTGAGAAACATCTTCATCTGCTCGGGGCTGGTGTTCTGCGCCTCGTCGAGAATGATGAATGCATCATTCAACGTCCTTCCACGCATGTATGCCAGCGGTGCCACCTCGATGGTTCCCGCCGCCATCAGCCGCGGGATCGAGTCCGGGTCGAGCATGTCGTGCAGGGCGTCGTACAGCGGGCGCAGGTACGGGTCGATCTTCTCGTAGAGCGTGCCGGGCAGGAAGCCGAGGCGCTCCCCCGCCTCCACCGCGGGGCGGGTCAGGATGATGCGGTTGACCTGCTTGGACTGGAGGGCCTGGACCGCCTTGGCCATCGCGAGGTACGTCTTTCCGGTACCGGCGGGGCCGATGCCGAAGACGATCGTGTGCTTGTCGATCGCGTCGACGTAGCGCTTCTGGTTCAGCGTCTTGGGGCGGATGGTGCGGCCGCGCGACGACAGGATGTTCTGCGTGAGCACCTCGGCCGGGGTCTCCTGGCCGTCACCCCCGCCGTTCTGCGTCGTCTTCAGCATGGCGATGGAGCGCTCCACGGCGTCCTCTGTCATCGGTGCCCCCGTCCTCAGTACCAGCATCATCTCGTCGAACAGGCGCTGGATGAGGGCGACTTCCCCCGGCTCTCCCGTCGCGCTGATCTCATTGCCCCGGACGTGGATGTCGGCCTCCGGGAAGGCCTTCTCGATCACTCGCAGCAGCGCGTCCCCGGATCCCAGCACCTCGACCATGGGGTGCTTCGGCGGAACGGTGAACTGTGCGCGGGCGCTGGATGGTGTCTGCGTCATGAGCCGGGCCGATGGCCCTTGCTTCCTCCCCGTACGGGACTTTCTCTGCGGGTTTTTCTGCGGTGTTGTCCTGCACCGTCAAGGGTACGGCGCGGGTACGACATCGCCGAGTGGGTTTGGGGTACGGCTGTCAGGCGTCGAGCCGGATGTAGCGGCGGGTGCCGCGTGGGCGGAAGCCGACGCGCTCGTACACGCGCCGGGAGTCGTTCCCGCCGTACTCCAGCCATACGGAGGCGGCGCCGCGCTCGTGCAGCAGCACGCGGGCCAGTTCGGCGGTGACGGCGGCCGCGATGCCGGTGCCCCGGTGGGCGGGGCGGGTGCCGACGCCGGCCAGTTCGGCGGTGCCCTCGGCGGGCGCGCTGCACTGGGCTCCGCCCGCGACGGTGCCGTCCTCGGCCCGCACGAGGCGGACGGCGCCGCCGTCCTCCTCGGTGCGCCGCAGCCGCGCGGCCCCTTCGGGGGACGACCGGAACTCGCCGCTGAACGCCTCGGCGAGCGCGGCGTCGAGCGCGAGATAGTCGGCGTCGTCGGCCGGGGTCTCGACCGCGGGCCGCGGGGGCACGACCAGCGTGTCCTTCGTGCACACGAGGTACGTGTGCTCGGCCTCGGGCGTGAACCCGGCGGCGTCGAGCGCCGCCGCGGCCTCGGGAGCGGCGTCCGGCACGAATTCCAGACGCGGTACGAGTCCCCGCTCCCGGAATCCGGCGACCAGGGCGCGCACGTCGGCGGCGGTGGGTGCGGCGCCGGGCAGCGGTGTCGCGTAGTTGACGTACGGGCTGGTGGTGGTCGGATCGAACCCGAGCACGAAGCCGGCCGTCTCCACGGTCTCGGCACGGCGGCGCAGGTGGGCGACGGTGAAGCGCTGGACGTCGATGTCCATGGTGATGGTGGTGTCCTCACGTGAAAGAAGCGCACGGCTGACTGGTGACGTGTGCGTGGGGCCGCCGTGAGGAGTGAGTCCCCGGAGTCGAGGGGGCTCAGCGCGGACGACGGCCGCTGCGGGTCGCCGAGATCATGGGCTTCAGTCCCTGGAAATCCGAAGGTGGTGGGCCGCCGGTTGGCGCCGTCGGCCAATTTCGCACGCACACCACTCCACGGCCAACCCATTTACGCTCCCGCGCTGAGTTACCCGTCCGAACCCGACCGCCGCCACCGCAGCCTCGACGGGAGCCTCCGCCCGGGACCACTCCCGAGGAGGCCCAAGCCCCCGGAGGGGGCGGGCGGGTGGGAGATGGGCGGGCAACGGGCAGAGGGGCCGGACCAGGCCGGACGTCGGACCGGGCCGGGCCGGAGGCATGAGGCTGGGCAGCAGCGCACCGGGCCAGACCGGGGCACCGGACCGGGCGGAGGGGCCCGCCCCGTAGTGGCACCGGACCCGCAGCGGCATCGGCCCCCGCCGCGGCGGCAGCCGACCCCTGCCCCTTACGCCGAGCGGCCGAAGCCGATGGTGGGGACTGCGCGGCGCAGGGGCCAGGCGCGGGAGGTTTCCGGGAGGACCGGGTCCAGGAAGGTGTAGCGGTCCAGGGCGCAGGTGTTCTGGTGGTCGTTCGAGCGGGCCTCCTTCCACCAGGCCGCGATCTCCGACCACCCCGGCGCCGACAGAGAGCCGCCGAACTCCTGGACGGAGAGGGCCGCGGTGAGGCCGGCGAAGGCGAGGCGGTCGGCGAGCGGCCAGCCCGCGAGCGTCGCCGTGACGAACCCGGCCACGAAGACGTCTCCGGCCCCGGTCGGGTCGAGCGCCTCGACCTCGATCGCCGGGACGGAGGCCGTCTCGCCGGTCCGCCCGTCCACCGCGTACGCGCCTTCGGCGCCGAGCGTCACCACGGCCACCGGCACGTGTTCGGTGAGCGCGTGCGCCGCGGCGCGGGGACAGGACGTACGGGTGTAGCGCATCGCCTCCTGCGCGTTCGGCAGGAACGCCTCGCAGTGCCGCAGCCCGGGCAGCGCCGCGAGGTCCCAGCGGCCGGTGTCGTCCCAGCCGACGTCGGCGAAGATCTTCGTCCCGGAGCGCGCGGCCGCCGCGACCCACGGCTCGTCGGCGCCTGGCACGAGCGAGGCGACGGCGGCCCTGGCGTGCGGCGGGCAGTCCGGCGCGGGCTCGACGGGCGGCGGCTCGTGCCCGTGGCTGACCATCGTGCGTTCGCCCTCGTACGCCATGGACACGGTGACGGGCGAGTGCCAGCCCGGCACGGTCCGCGCGTAGCTGAGGTCGATGCCCTCGCCGTGTTCGAGCGCGTCCCAGCAGTACTCGCCGTAGTGGTCGTCGCCGAAGGCCGCGGCGAGCGAGGTGCGCAGGCCGAGCCGCGCGAGCGCCGTCGCCATGTTCGCGATGCCGCCGGGGCTCGACCCCATGCCGCGCGCCCACGACTCCGTCCCCCGCACGGGCGCGCTGTCGAGGCCGGTGAAGATGATGTCGAGGAAGACCGTGCCGGTGAGATAGACGTCGTAGGGCGGGTCGGCCGTCGTGCGCAGCGCCGCGAGGGGGTCCGTTCTGGGTCGTGTGGAGGTCACGTCGCGCTCCCTGAGTGGTACGGGTCCGGACAGTGTGCACGACCGGTCCCCGTACCACGGCGGACGACATCAACCTGTCACGAAGCCGCCGCTCCGGCCTCCGGCGCCGCGGCGGGCCGCGCGGCCGCGGCCGCGCGCACCCGGTCGTTGCGCCCGCCGCCGCGCACGAGCAGCACGCTCAGCGCGGCCAGGAACCCGATCACGGTCAGCCCGACGAGTCCGCCCTTGGTCGACCCGGTGGTGTCCTCGATGATCCCGAACGCGGTGGGGGCGACGAACCCGCCCAGGTTTCCGATGGAGTTGATGAGCGCGATCCCTGGCGCCGCGGCCCGCGCGTCGAGGTAGCTCTGCGGGATCGTCCAGAAGATCGGCGAGGCCGGCTTGAACCCCATCGCCGCGACGCAGAGCGCGCCGAGCCCCACCCACGGCGACACGAACACGGCGAGCAGTGTTCCGGCGCCCCCGATGAGCAGCAGCGCGAACAGTACGGGCCGCCGTTTGCCGATCCGGTCGGAGAGCCGCCCGGAGACGTACAGGGCGAGCAGGGCGAAGAGCCAGGGGACGGCGGTGACCAGGCCGACCTGGAACTCGCTGAGTCCGCCGATGTCGCCGACGATCGAGGGCAGCCAGAACGTGACCGCGTACAGCGCGACGTTGATCGCGAAGTAGATCCACAGGAAGAGCAGCATCTGGGGGTCGGCGAGCAGCTTCCACCGGGAGACCTTCGCGGTGCCGCGGCCGTTCTCGCGTGCGCGCTGTTCGGCGTCGATGACGGCGACGAGTCCGTCCTTCTCCTCCTGGGTGAGCCATGTCGCGCTCTCGACGCTGGAGTCGAGGAAGCGGAAGACGACGAAGCCGAGGACGACCGAGGCGACGCCTTCGATGAAGAACATCCACTGCCAGCCCGAGTGCCCCCAGATGCCGTGCATTTCGAGCAGCGCGCCGGAGATCGGCCCGACGATGACGGTGGCGGTGCCGGACCCCATGAGGAAGATGGAGGTGGCCCGGCCGCGGTGCGAGTCGGGCAGCCAGCGCGAGAAGTAGTAGATGACGGCGGGGAAGAACCCGGCCTCCGCGACGCCGAGCAGGAAGCGCAGCGCGTAGAACATCTCCGCGCTGTTCACGAACGCCATGGCGGTGGCGACGACGCCCCAGCTGATCATGATGCGGGTGAGCCAGACCTTGGCCCCGTAGCGCTCCATGAGCATGTTGCTGGGGACTTCGAAGATGGCGTACGCGATGAAGAAGATGCCGGCGCCGAGCCCGAAGGCGGCGGCGGAAAGCCCTACGTCGGCCCGGAGTTGGTCCTGGGCGAAGCCCAGGTTGACCCGGTCCATGTAGTTGGCGACGAACATGACGAAGAAGAGCGGGACGACCCGCCTGAATATCTTGCGGACGGCCGACTGAACTGCTGCGGACACGAGCGACTCCGGTCGTGGGGCAGGCGGGGGACGAGGAGAGCTGTCTTCATATGTAGATGTCCATGGATGCAGATGGAGATTAGATACGCGGACAGGCCGCGTCAATGGGTGTCCAGCAATGGCTGTTCACGGCCCTACTACGATCGGCACATGCCGGAGAGCCCGAACAGCGAGCCGCAGCGCGGAGTGCGCGAAGTGAAGTCGGCCGCCCGCACCGTCGATCTGCTCGACGTGCTCGCCGCCCGCGGCGACCGCCCGGCCCGCCTCCAGGAGCTCGCCGACGAACTCGCCGTGCCGCGCAGCTCCATGTACGCGCTGCTCCAGACGCTCATCGAGCGCGGCTGGGTGCGCACGGACGTGACGGGCTCGCTGTACGGCATCGGCATCCGCGCGCTGCTGACCGGCACCAGCTACCTGGACACGGATCCGTACGTGCGCTCCGTGCGCCCGTTCCTCGACGAGGCGTCGGACGCGCTCGGCGAGACGATCCACCTGGGGCGGCTCGACGGTTTCGACGTGGCGTACCTGGCGACCCGCGAGTCGCACGAATACCTGCGCACGATCAGCCGCGTGGGCCGCAGACTGCCCGCGCACATCGGCGCGCTCGGCAAGGCGCTGCTCGCCGAACGCCCGGACGACGAGCTGCCGCCCGGCCCGTACGAGCCGACCACCCGGCGCACGCACACCACGCGCGAGGCGCTCGCGGCCGACCTCGCGGCGATCCGCGAGCGCGGCCACTCGGTCGACCGCGAGGAGGGCGTCGACGGCATCGTCGGCTTCGGCTTCGCGCTGCGCTACGCGACCCCGGCGCACGACGCGATCAGCTGCTCGGTGCCGGTGGTGCGGCTGACGCCGGAGCACGAGAAGCGGATCGTGGCGGTCATGGACGAGACCCGCGCGAAGATCGAGGCGACGGCCCACAGGGGGACATCCGGGGTCCCCGACTGGCGCTGAGAAGCACCTGACAAGCACCCGAGAAGCCCCTGAAGAACGCCACTTCTGCCCGGCGAAACACACCCCAAACCAAATGTGTCGCGCGTCACAGGGTCCCGCCTTCATGTGCCCCTCCTGGACTTGATACAAATTGGCCGCGCCCACGTCCCCGGTTCGGTCCCGTTCGCAAAGACGTCGCGCTCCCAACTCCCCTGCCGTAGCACCCCCTTGCCCAAAACAGCGTCCAAGGCAAGGGGCCGTTCATAGGAACGCCCGTGTCCTCGCGTACGTCCCGGCCCGCGCTCATAGCCCTCTTCACGGCCGGATACCTCGCCGCCTATCTCCTGCCCACCGTTGTCGGCCGAGTCGCCGACAGCCTGCGGCTCTCCCCCACTCAGGCCGGTCTCGTCGGCAGCGCCCTGCTGCTGAGCTCGGCCACCGCGGGCCTCACGCTCGCGGCCCGCGTCGAACGGGTCGGCGCCCGCCGCGCCGCCCGCACCGGACTGCTCCTCGCCACCGTCGGCTACGCCACCGCGGCCCTCGCCACCGCCACCCCGCTGGTCGTCGCGGGTGCGATGATCGGCGGCTTCGGCTCGGGCACGGCGACGGCGGTCGCCGCCACCGGGATCGCCGCCCAGAAGGACCCGCACCGCGCCTCCACGCTCGGCCTGCTGAGCGTCTCCGCGCTCGCGGGCGCCCTGTACCTGACCATCCCGCGGATCAGCGAGGGGCACGGCCTGCCGTTCGCCGCGCTCGCCGCGACCGCGCTCGCCGTGTGGCCCGCGACGAGCCGGCTCGAAGGACCCGCGACCCCGGACAACTGCGCCGCACCGGCCCCCAAGTCACCGCTCCCCCACGCCCGTTCGGGCCTGCTGCTCGCCGCGACGCTGGTCTGCTGGTCGATGGCGCAGAACGCGCTGTGGGGCGTCAGCAGCCGCATCGGCACCGAACAGGCAGGCCTTTCCGAGGTCACGGTCGGCTCGGTCTTCGCGGTGGGGCTCGGCGTCGGTCTGCTCGGGGTGATCGGCGCGGGCGCGGTCGGCGTCCGCCTCGGCCGCGCGCTGCCCATCGGGGCCGGCACGGCGACGATCGCCTGCTGCGTCGTGCTCAGCGCCCGCGCGGACGGCCTCGGCTCCTTCGCCGCGGGCGAGATCGCCTGGAACACCCTCTACCCGGTGGTCCTGTCCTACGTCCTCGGCCTCGCGGCCTCCCTCGACCCGCGCGGCCGCTGGGCGGTCCTCATCGGCTCGGCGTCCTCGCTGGGCACGGCGTGCGGGCCGCTGGCCGGCAGCGCGCTGGCCGAGTCGGCGGGCTTCCCCGTCATGGGCGCGGTGCTCGCCGCGGCCCTGCTGCTGCTCGCGGTGCCGCTGACCGCGGTGGCCGTGCACACCGGTGGCCGTCCGCTGTTCGCGGGGGCGGCACGGCGCCACAGCGGTGCCCCGGTCGGCGCGATCGTGCCGCCGTCCGGTGTGCTGGAGCAGCCGGTGGTCGAGCTGTTCGACCTCGAGACGACCGTCGAGACGCCCGTGTACACGGAGTTCACTGCGGTGGGCCCCGACGGCGTCGAGCCGGAGCCCCTCGCACAGGATCAGCCGGAGATGTCGTCCAGTTCGTACGCCTCGACCTCGGCGATGTAGCGCGCCCGGAGCGCTTCCTCCTCCTCGCTGCCGTCGAGGAAGGAGGCCACGAACGAGTTGCGGGCCAGTTCCCGCACTCGTTCGTGGTCGAGGCCGAGCGCCTCGTGGACGGCGTGGAAGGTGTCTCCGACGTAGCCGCCGAAGTAGGACGGGTCGTCGGAGTTCACGGTGCACAGCAGCCCCGCGTCCATCATCTTCACCAGCGGGTGGTCCTCCAGCATGTCGATGGCGCGCAGCCGCACGTTCGACAGCGGGCACAGCGTGAGCGGGATCCGGTCCCGTACGAGCCGGGTCACGAGCTCCGGGTCCTCCAGGGACCGCAGTCCGTGGTCGACGCGCTCGACGCCGAGGAGGTCCAGGGCCTCCCACACGTAGGACGGGTCGCCCTCCTCGCCCGCGTGCGCGACCTTGCGCAGGCCCAGCGCGTCGGCCGCCGCGTACACCTCGCGGAACTTGGACGCGGGGTTGCCGACCTCGGCGGAGTCGAGCCCGACGCCGACGATCCGGTCGAGGTACGGCTTCGCGGCCTCCAGGGTCTCCATCGCCGACTCGGCCGAATGGTCCCGCAGGAAGCACATGATGAGCTTCGTCGAGATCCCGTGCCGCTCCTCGCTGCGCGCGAGCGCCCGGTGCAGCCCCTCGACGACGGTCCCCATCGCCACGCCCCGCGCCGCGTGCGCCTGCGGGTCGAAGAAGATCTCGGCGTGCCGCACGCCCTGCTCGGCAGCGCGCGCGAGATAGGCGTCGGCGAGCGCCTCGAAGTCGTCCTCGGTGACGAGGACCGCCATCAGCGAGTAGTAGAGATCGAGGAAGGACTGCAGGTCGGCGAAGAGATACGCCTTCCGCAGTGCCTCGGTGTCGGCGTACGGCAGGGTGATGCCGTTGCGGCGGGCGAGTTCGAAGGCGAGCTCGGGTTCGAGGGTGCCTTCGATGTGCAGATGGAGCTCGGCCTTGGGGATGCGCGCGAGTGGTGCGAGTGACATCCGACCAGCGTACGCAGGGGTCGGTCCTTCGGCTCAGCGACGCTTCGGTACGGGGACGCGGTCCAGGTCGCGGGCGACCGTCAGCTCGCCCTCGAACCCGGCTGCGCGGGCCTGCCGGGCGAACTCCTGCGGGTCGGTGTAGCGCTGGCTGAAGTGCGTGAGGACGAGGTGCCGGACACCGACGTCGCGTGCGACGCGGGCGGCCTGGGACGCGGTCAAGTGGCCGTGATCGGTGGCCAGTTGCTCGTCCTGGTCCAGGAAGGTGGACTCGATGACGAGCAGGTCGCACCCTTCGGCGAGGGCGTGGACCCCGTCGCAGAGCCGGGTGTCCATCACGAACGCGACGCGCTGACCCCGCCGTACCTCGCTCACCTCGTCGAGGGCGACCCCGTTCAGGACCCCCTCCTTCTGCAGCCGGCCCACGTCGGGCCCCTTGATGCCGTGCGCGGCGAGCCGCTCGGGCAGCATGCGGCGCCCGTCGGGCTCCACGAGCCGGTAGCCGTACGACTCGACGGGGTGCGAAAGGCGACGGGCCTCCAGGCGGTACGCGGGGGTGTCGGCGAGCACCGCGCCCTCCCCGTCGACCGGTTCCTCCGCGATGTCGACGGTCTCCCGGTACGCGGTGGAGTACCGCAGCCGGTCGAAGAACCGCTGCCCGGACGCCGGGTAGTGGGCGGTCACGGGGTGCGGCACCCGGTCGAGGTTGATCCGCTGGATGACGCCCGCGAGGCCGAGGGAGTGGTCCCCGTGGAAGTGCGTGACGCAGATCCGGTTCAGGTCGTGCGCGGCCAGACCGGCGCGCAGCATCTGCCGCTGGGTGCCCTCGCCGGGATCGAAGAGGATGCCCTCGCTGTCCCAGCGGAGCAGGTAGCCGTTGTGGTTGCGGTGCCGGGTCGGCACCTGGCTCGCGGTGCCGAGCACGACGAATTCACGGACGGACATGAGGAATCGACTATCCGGGGGGCCACTGGAGGCCGCGGCCGCCGAGGACATGGGCGTGCGCGTGGAAGACGGTCTGGCCCGCGCCGCTGCCGGTGTTGAACACGATCCGGTAGCTGTCCAGCTTCTCGTCCTTGGCGACCTCGCCGGCCTCGCGCAGCACGTCGGCGGCGACGGCCGGTTCGGCGGCGGCGAGGGAGGCGGCGTCGGGGTGGTGGACGCGCGGGATGACCAGGACGTGGGTGGGGGCCTGGGGGTTGATGTCCCGGAACGCGACGGTGGACTCCGTCTCCCGGACCAGGGTGGCGGGGACGTCCCCGTTGGCGATCTTGCAGAACAGGCAGTCATCCATGCCCGCATCGTACCGATCACCCAACCGGCGTTACGGCCTCGGGGCTCCGCCCCGGACCCCGCGCCTCAATCGCCGGCGGAGCTTGATCTATCAAGCCCCTGCGGCGATTGAGCAGCGGGGTCCGGGGCGGAGCCCCGTGAGCGCAACCACTACTCCGTAGACGCTCGCGGCAGCGTCGGCGCAGCCTTCGCCGGGTTCTCCGCAAGCGCCGCCAACGCGATACGGATCGCCTCGTCGAGTTGCGGGTCACGCCCCACCGCCGCGTCCTGCGGGGTGAGGACCACCTCCACGTCCGGATCCACCCCGTGGTTCTCCAGGCCCCAGCCGTAACCCTCCATCCAGGTCGCATACTTCGGCTGCGTGACCAGCGTCCCGTCCACCAGCCGGTACCGGCTGTCGATCCCGATGACGCCGCCCCACGTCCGTACGCCCACCACCGGACCGATACCGAGCGCCTTGATCGCCGCGTTCACGATGTCGCCGTCCGAGCCGGAGAACTCGTTGGCCACCGCGACGACGGGCCCGCGCGGCGCGTCCATCGGATACGTGAAGGGGCGGCTGCCGCGCGGCAGGTCCCAGCCCACGACGCGGCGCGCCAGCTTCTCCACGACGAGCTGCGACGTGTGCCCGCCCCGGTTCTCCCTGACGTCGACGACCAGACCCTCCCGCGCGACCTCCACGCTCAGGTCCCGGTGGATCTGCGCCCAGCCCGGCGCCTGCATGTCGGGGACGTGCAGATAGCCGAGCCGTCCCTCCGAGTGCTCGTGGACGTACGCCCGCCGGTCCGCGACCCACGCGTGGTACCGCAGCGGTTCCTCGTCGTCGAGCGGCACGACGATCACATGGCGGGGGTCGCCGCCCCCGGCGGGCGAGACCGTCAGCTCCACCGGTTTGTCGGCCGTGCCGACCAGCAGCGGCGCGGGCCCGGTCACCGGATCGACCGGCCGCCCGCCCACCGCCACGATCGTGTCCCCGGCACGCACCGCGACGCCGGGCGCGGTGAGCGGGGAGCGGGCGCGCGGGTCGGAGGTCTCGGACGGCAGCACCCGGTCGACGACCCAACCGCCGTCCTCGTGCCGGGAGATGTCGGCGCCGAGCAGCCCCTGGCGGCGCGCGGCGGAGCCCCGCCCGCCCCTCGGCGTCACATACGCGTGCGAGGTCCCGAGCTCACCCTGCACCTCCCACAGCAGGTCGACCAGGTCGTCGTGCGTGGCGACCCGGTCGAGCACCGGCCGGTACCGCTCCAACACCCCGTCCCAGTCGACGCCGTTCATGTCGGCGCGCCAGAAGTTGTCCCGCATGAGGCGCCCGGCCTCGTCGTACATCTGCCGCCACTCGGCCGCCGGGTCGACGATCTGGCTGACCCGGGACAGGTCGACGGTGATGTTCGTGTCGCTGTCGTCGTCGTGGGCCGGACGCCGGTCGCTCGGGACCACCTTCAGGACCTCGCCGGTCCACAGCAGCACCCGCTTGCCGTCGCCCGTGACCTCGAAGTGGTCGGCGTCGGCGCCGATCTCCTCGATGCGCTGCTGGACCAGGTCGTAGCGCTCCAGGCGGGTCTTGGGCTCCGGCGCGTCGAGACCGGCGCGGGAGTCGCCGAGCACGCCGCGCACCGGGTGCCGCAGCCACAGCACGCCGTCCTTGGCGGTCCGCAGCCGGGAGTAGCGCGCCGCCTCCACGGGGAACGGCACGATGCGGTCGAGCAGTCCCTCCAGGTCGACGCGGGTCGCGGGCGCGCCCTCGCTGTCGGGCGTCTCGTCCTTGTCGGGGGCGTCGAAGGGACGGCCGTGGCGCTGCGGCCCGAACGGCGAGGGCGTCGTCGCGGCGAGCGTGATCAGGTGCGGCCGCGAGCCGCTGAGGAACGCGAGGTCGAAGGCGTGCTCGTCGTAGACCGGGTCGAAGGAGCGCGCCGACAGGAACGCCAGGTGCTTGCCGTCGAGCGTGAACGCGGGCGCGTAGTCCCGGAACCGCAGCGGCGTCGCCTCGCTGACCGACAGGTCGGTGGTGTTGGCGAGCTTGAGCTGGCGCAGGTCGTGCGGCCCCGGGTGCGACCAGGCGAGCCACGCCGAGTCCGGGGAGAACGCGAGTCCTGTGGCGTTCCCGTCCTCGCTGCGGTCCACTTCGCGTACGTCGCCGCTGTCGCGCTCGACGAGCAGGATCCGGCCGTCGTGGGAGGCCACGGCGACCCGGCCGCCGTCCGGCGCCACCGTCAGGGCGAGCACCCGGCCGAGGCGTCCGGCGCCGAGCCTGCGCGGGGTGGCGCCCGGCGCGGCGCCGGTGGCGGGCGCGAACTCCAGGGCGTCGTCGCCCTCGGCGTCCGTCACCCACACGACGTGTTCCTCGCCGTCGACGCGGAAGGTGTGCGGGAGCCGGGCCCGTACGCCGGGCTCGGCGGCGAGCGCCCGGGCGGGGCCCGCGCGGTGGGTCACCCAGTGCACGGCGCCGCGTACGTTGACGGCGCTGCCGCGTCCTGTGTGGTCGGGGGACGCGGCGCCGAACCAGTTCGCGGCGTCGACGGGCCGCGGCTGCATGTCGACGCGCTGCCCTCCGAGGCGTACGTCGAGCCGGCGCGGCTCCACGCCCTCGTCGAGGCCTTCGACGATCCACAGTTCACCGGCGCTCGCATACACGACGCGTGCGCCGTCGGTGGCCGCGTGCCGTGCGTAGAAGCTGTCCACGGCGGTGTGCCGCCGCAGGTCGGAGCCGTCGGGGAGGGAGGAGTACAGCGCGCCGACGCCCTCGTGGTCGCTGAGGAACGCGACGCGCTCCCCCACCCACATCGGGCACTCGATGTTCCCGTCGAGCTCGGCGTGCAGGCGCGCGAAGTCCCCGTCGCCGTCCCGGTCGATCCACAGCTTGCCCGCGGTGCCGCCCCGGTACCGCTTCCACCAGGCGGCCTCCCGGCCCATCGGCGCGGACAGCAGCAGCACTTGGGCGCCGGGGCCGTGCGCGACGCCGCCCACGGGACCGTACGGCAGGGTCTCGGCGGGGCCGCCGTCCAGCGGCACCGCCCGCGCCCAGCTGCGGCGCAGCGAGGCCTGGCCGTGCGTGGTGGTGGCGAGCACCCGCCCGTCGGTGGTCCAGCCGCGGACGTTCGTCGTCCAACTCCCCCAGTACGTCAGGCGCTTGGCGGAGCCGCCGGCCACCGGGGCGATGTGCACCTCCGGCGCTCCGTCGCGGCGCGAGGTCCAGGCGACCGTCTCGCCGTCCGGGGAGAGCCGGGGGTGTGCGACGGGCATGTTGTCGGCGCTGACCCGCCAGGCGCGGCCACCGTCGAGGGGCGCGGCCCAGACGTCGTCCTCGGCGGTGAAGACCACCAACTCGCCTTGCAGGTGCGGGAACCGGAGGTACGCAGGAGTCGTCACCCGGCCCAGCCTAAATTTGGCCGCGTGCCACGTCAGCCCGTCTGATCACTTGTGGTGGAAAGTCGGCGTCACTTGTTCTGCCACTTGCCCTGTCACTTGCCCTGGAAAGTCGGCGGCGGCGCCGTCACCGTGACGGTCTCGGTGACCGTGCTCGTGGAGCCCGGCTGCGGTTCCTGCGGCTTCGGCTCCTGCGGCTTCGGGTCCTCCGAGGGCGCCGGCTGCTGCGACTCCTGCGGGGCCGAAGGGCCGTCGGTCGCCGCGCAGTTGCCGAGCACCGCGTAGCTGAACCACACCTTGCCGTCGATGCGCGCGATGGTCTTCCCGCGCACGCACTTGCCGGAGACGACCCCGTACACCCACCCCTGCACGGTGATGTCCTTGCCGTCCTTGGTCTTGCCCCGGCAGTCGACCTTCACCTCGCTGGGCGCCGACTCGCCGGAGGGCGTGGGCCCGCTGTACACGGCCGTGCAGCTCAGCCAGGCGACCTTGCCGTGCTGCCGGTTCAGCTCATTGGTGGCCTGCTGGTCGGTGGTGACCGCGACCGCGGACGGGTTGAGGTCGCCCTCGATCGGCTGGCACGCGACGCCCGTGGCGACGACGGCAGCGACGAGGACCAGCCCGCCGAACCCCCTCGATCCCCGCATGCACGGCAGAATGCCAGTGGACGTACAGCGTCGGTAGTGCGGTTGCGGCCACTGTCGGCACAACTTGGGGGCGGGTGTCTAACCCCAGCGTCCCGTACGCCCCAGCAGCAACGCCACCGCCGCCGTTCCGGCCGTCGAGGTGCGCAGGACGCTCCGCCCGAGCCGCATCGGCAGCGCCCCGGCCTCCTCGAACACCGCCAACTCCTCGGGCGACACGCCGCCTTCGGGGCCGACGACGAGCACGATCTCGCCGCTGTCCGGGAGTTCGGCCGAGGCCAGCGCCCCGCTCGAGGCGTCCCGGTCCTCGTGCAGCACCGCCGCGAAGTCCGCCCCGGCGAGCAGCGCGGCGACCTCCTTCGTCGTCGCGGCCTCCTCGACGACCGGAAAACGCACCCGCCGCGACTGCTTCCCGGCCTCGCGCGCGGTGGCCTGCCACTTGCCGAGCGCCTTGAGCCCGCGGTCGCCGCGCCACTGCGTGATGCACCGGGACGCGGCCCACGGCACGATCGCGTCGACGCCGGTCTCGGTCATGGTCTCCACGGCGAGCTCGCCCCGGTCGCCCTTGGGCAGCGCCTGTACGACGGTGATCCGGGGCCGCTCCTCGGCCTCCACGTGCACGGGGCCCGCGTCGACCTGGAGCCGGTCCTTGCCCTCGCTGCCGGTGACGACGGCCTCGCACCACGAGCCGAGCCCGTCGGTGAGGGTCACGGTCTCGCCGGCCCGCAGCCGCTTCACGGAGACGGCGTGCCGCCCCTCGGGCCCGTCGAGCACATATGCGCGGTCGCCGGGGACGTCCCCCTCGACGACGAACACGGGAGCGGTCATCAGGCGGCACCCCGCTGCGTCAACGCGGCCTTCGCGGCGTCGAGTTCGGCGGCGAGGACCTCCACGAGCTGCCCGGCGGGAAGCTCCCGCGCGAGCCGGTGCCCCTGCCCCGCCCACAGCGCCATGCCCTGCGGGTCACCGGCCTTGGCCGCGGCCTTGCGCAGCGGCGACGTCATGTGGTGGACCTGCGGGTACGCGGCGGGGGCGTACGGGCCGTGCTCGCGCATGAACCGGTTGACGAGGCCGCGTGCGGGGCGGCCGGAGAAGGCGCGCGTCAGCTCGGTCCTGTTGAACAGCGGGTTGGTCATGGCCTGCTTGTGCGGCTCCGGCGCGCCGGACTCCGGCGTGACCAGGAATGCGGTGCCGAGCTGTGCGAGGTCGGCGCCGGCCGCGAGCACCGCGGCGATCTGCGTGCCGCGCATGATGCCGCCTGCGGCGATGATCGGCAGCTGCACGGCCTCGCGGACCTGCGCGATCAGCGACAGCAGTCCGATGCCGCTGCCGTCGGCCTCGGGGTTGTCCCGGTGCGTTCCCTGATGCCCGCCTGCCTCGATGCCCTGTACGCAGACCAGGTCGGCGCCGGCCTCCTGCGCGGCCTGCGCCTCCTCCACGGTCGTGACGGTGACGCCGACCTTCGTGCCGACGCGCTGCAGGGCCTGGACGACCGCGAGACGGGGGCAGCCGAAGGTGAAGGTGACCAGGGGGACGGGGTCGTCGACGAGGATGGCGAGCTTGGCGTCGTAGCCGTCGTCACTGCAGCTGTCGGTCTCGCCGAGCGGGGTGCGGTACCAGGTGGCCTCGCCGGACAGCTGGTTGCGGTAGACCTCGACGGTGGCCGGGTCCGCGTGTTCGGTCTGCGGCATGAAGAGGTTCACGCCGAAGGGGCGGCCGGTGAGCGCCCGCACCTGTTTGATCTCCTGGTACATCCCGTCGGCCGTCTTGTACCCGGCGGCGAGGAAGCCGAGCCCACCGGCCTCGGTCACGGCGGCGACCAGGGCGGGCCGGGAGGCGCCGCCCGCCATGGGGGCCTGCACGATCGGGAGGGGGCAGAGATCGGTCAGTGCGGAGGACATGCCCGCATCGTGCCACGTCCCCTCCGGGGTGCCGAATCGACCCGGGCCCCGTCCGCACACGTCACGGGGCTCCGCCCCGGACCCCGCGCCTCAATCGCCGGCGGGGCTTATTTGAAGCCCCTGCGGCGATTGAGCAGCGGGGTCCGGGGCGGAGCCCCGAGGCCGTGACGCCGGTGCGGCGATCAGCGACCGTTGAACGCGTCCTTCAGGCGGGAGAAAAGACCCTGCTGGCCCGGCTGGAACTGGCCCGTGGGCCGCTCCTCGCCGCGCAGCTTGGCCAGCTCGCGCAGCACCCGCTCCTGCTCCGGGTCCAACTTCTGCGGCGTCATGACCTCGACATGCACGATGAGGTCACCACGACCGCCGCCCCGCAGATGCGTGACACCGCGCCCGTGCAGCGGAACCGACTGGCCGGACTGGGTGCCGGGCCGGATGTCGATCTCCTCCGTGCCGTCGAGCGTCTCCAGCGGCACCTTCGTGCCGAGGGCCGCCGCCGTCATCGGGATGGTGACGGTGCAGTGCAGATCGTCGCCGCGCCGCTGGAACGTCGGGTGCGGCAGCTCGTGGATCTCCACGTACAGGTCACCGGCGGGGCCGCCACCGGGGCCGACCTCGCCCTCGCCCGCGAGCTGGATCCGCGTGCCGTTGTCCACACCGGCCGGGATCTTCACCGTGAGCGTGCGACGGGACCGGATCCGGCCGTCGCCCGCGCACTCGGGGCACGGCGTCGGGACGACCGTGCCGAAGCCCTGACACTGCGGGCACGGCCGCGAGGTCATGACCTGGCCGAGGAAGGACCGCGTCACCTGCGAGACCTCGCCGCGCCCGCGACACATGTCGCAGGTCTGCGCCGAGGTGCCGGGCGCGGCGCCCTCACCGCTGCAGGTCGTGCAGACCACAGCCGTGTCGACCTGAATGTCCTTGGTGGTGCCGAAGGCCGCCTCGTCCAGCTCGACCTCGAGCCGGATCATGGCGTCCTGACCACGGCGCGTGCGGGACCGGGGCCCCCGCTGCGACGCCGTGCCGAAGAAGGCATCCATGATGTCCGAGAAGTTCCCGAACCCGCCGGCGCCGAAGCCACCGGCCCCGCCGCCTCCGCCGGCCTGCGACAGGGGGTCGCCCCCGAGGTCGTAGACCTGCTTCTTCTGCGGGTCGGAGAGCACCTCGTAGGCGGCGTTGATCTCCTTGAAGCGCTCCTGAGTCTTCGGGTCCGGATTCACGTCCGGGTGAAGCTCACGCGCCAGCCTTCGGAAGGCCTTCTTGATTTCGTCCTGGGAAGCGTCGCGGCGCACGCCGAGTACGGCGTAGTAGTCCGTGGCCACTTACGACTCCGCCAGGATCTGTCCGACGTAACGTGCCACTGCGCGTACTGCTCCCATCGTTCCCGGGTAATCCATGCGGGTCGGGCCGACCACGCCGAGCTTGGCCACTGCCTCGCCGCCCGAACCGTAGCCGACCGACACGACGGACGTGGAGTTGAGTCCCTCATGGGCGTTCTCGTGACCGATCCGTACGGCCATGCCCGAATCTCCCAGCTCGCCAAGGAGCTTGAGGAGCACGACCTGCTCCTCCAAGGCTTCCAGAACGGGCCGGATGGTGAGGGGAAAATCATGTCCGAAGCGAGTGAGATTGGCGGTACCGCCGATCATCAGCCGCTCCTCGGTCTCCTCGACGAGTGTCTCCAGAAGCGTGGAGAGCACCGTGGAGACCGTGCCCCGGTCCTCCTGCTCGAAGGCCTCGGGCAGGTCCTGCACCAGCTGCGGCACGTCGGCGAACCTGCGGCCCGCGACACGGCTGTTCAGCCGGGCCCGCAGGTCCGCGAGGGAGGTCTCGCCGAACGGCGCCGGGCAGTCGATCATCCGCTGCTCCACGCGCCCGGTGTCCGTGATCAGTACGAGCATCAGACGGGCGGGCGCGAGCGACAGCAGCTCGACATGGCGCACGGTGGACCGGGTCAGGGACGGGTACTGGACGATCGCCACCTGCCGCGTGAGCTGCGCGAGCAGCCGCACGGTGCGTCCGACGACGTCGTCGAGATCGACGGCGCCGTCCAGGAAGTTCTGGATGGCGCGCCGCTCGGGCGCGGCCATCGGCTTCACGGCGGTGAGCTTGTCGACGAACAGGCGGTAGCCCTTGTCGGTGGGGATGCGCCCGGCACTGGTGTGCGGCTGGGCGATGAATCCCTCGTCCTCCAGGGCAGCCATGTCGTTGCGCACGGTCGCCGGCGAGACCCCGAGCTTGTGCCGCTCGGTGAGCGCCTTGGAGCCGACGGGCTCCTCGGTGCCGACGTAGTCCTGGACGATGGCGCGCAGCACTTCGAGCCTGCGTTCATTGAGCATCGGCGCACACCTCCAGAAACAGCCGTTGCGTTCGTCGCTTGCGATCTTCCTGCTTTGGCACTCCCTGTCGGCGAGTGCCAATCGTCCCCGGCTCAGTGTACGGCCGGTGGGTACGGGCCCGGCAAGGGCGCTAGCGTCGAGGTATGGAGCTTGCGCATCGGATCGACTGGGCCTCGGCGGGCTGGGAGGGGCTGGCGCCGAACGTGGGGCGGGTGCGGTTGCCCGGATGGGACTGCACGACCGGTCTCGTGGTCGGTGAAGACGCGGCGCTCTTGATCGACACGGGATCCTCACTCCGTGAAGGGGCCCGGCTGCGCGCCGACGCCCGCGCGCTCCTCGGGCCGCACCGGAGAGTGACGCATGTCGCGCTGACCCACCCCCATTTCGACCATGTGCTCGGCACCGCCGCGTTCGCGGGGGTCGAGGTGTACGGGGCGGTGGGCGTCGACGTCCTCTTCGAGCACGGTGCCGAGGGGCTGCGCGCCGACGCCGTGCGGCACGGGGTCGCCCCGGAGGAGGCGGCCGAGGCGGTCGACATCCTCGTCACGCCGCCGCACCGGGTGTGCGGCGAGTGGACGCTCGACCTGGGTGGCCTGACGGTGCTGCTGGCGAACATCGGTCCCGCGCACAGCGGCCACGACCTGGCGGTGCTGGTTCCTGGTACGCCGGAGATCGTCTTCTGCGGCGACCTGGTGGAGGAGTCCGGCGAACCGCAGGCGGGGCCGGACGCGGCTCCCCACCACTGGCCGGCGGCGCTCGACCGGCTCCTCGACCTCGGTGGCGAGGACGCGGTGTACGTGCCGGGGCACGGTTCGGTGGTGAATGCGGAGTTCGTCCGCGCGCAACGTGCCACATTGGCGACGCGTTTCGGCGTGTCGTAGCCGGGGACCTGGGACTTCTCTTATCGTCCCTCGAATGCGCCAGTACTCTGCCGACCTGACTCCCCCGTGGAAGCGGAACAAGCCGACCCCCGAGGTGCCGGCCGAACCGGACCTCGTCGTCGAGGAGGTCACCACGGGGTTCTGCGGAGCGGTGATCCGGGTGGAGAAGACGGCGCAGGGGCCGACGGTCACCCTGGAGGACCGCTTCGGCAAGCTCCGCGTGTTCCCGATGGAGCCGCGCGGCTTCATGATCGACGGCAAGGTCGTCACCCTCGTACGTCCCTCTGCGCCCGCCCCGACGCGACCGGCCCGCAGCGCGTCCGGTTCGGTGGCGGTGCCCGGTGCCCGCGCCCGGGTGGCCCGCGCGGGCCGCATCTACGTGGAGGGCAAGCACGACGCCGAGCTCATCGAGCGGGTCTGGGGCCACGACCTGCGCATCGAGGGCGTGGCGGTGGAGTTCCTCGAGGGCGTCGACGACCTCCCCGCGGTCGTCTCCGAGTTCGCGCCGGGGCCGGACGCGCGGCTCGGGGTGCTGGTGGACCACCTGGTGCAGGGCTCGAAGGAGTGGCGGATCGCCCAGTCGGTGACGAGTGAGCACGCGCTGGTCGTGGGTCACCCGTACATCGACATCTGGGAGGCGGTGAAGCCCTCGTCGGTGGGCATCGAGGCGTGGCCCCGCGTCCCGCGCGGGCAGGACTGGAAGACGGGGGTGTGCCGGGCGCTCGGCTGGCGGGTGGCGAACACGGGGGAGGCGTGGCAGCACATCCTGTCGCGGGTCCACTCCTACAAGGACCTGGAACCGGCGCTCCTGGGCCGCGTCGAAGAACTGATCGACTTCGTGACGGCCCCGGCGTAAGCCACCGCCGCACCGGCGTTGCACCCTGGGGCTCCGCCCCAGACCCCGCGCCTCAATCGCCGGCGGGGCTTGATTTGTCGGCACTGACCGACGCCGTACCGCCTTGGGCAATCTGCCGCCTTGGGCGGCAGGGTGGGCAAGGCGGCGCACGGTGCCGCGCAACAGGTACTACGGGCGCCGACCCCGGCACGGCGAAAGACCCCGGTACCGCGCAACACAGTCGACGGACCACACCACGACACGGCGAGAAAGCCCCGGTGCCCCGCAACACAGACGACGGCCCGAGGTCAGTCGACCAGGTCGCGGACCACCGCATCCGCCAGCAGGCGCCCTCGCAGCGTCAGGACCGCGCGGCCCGCCGCGAACGGTTCCCGTTCCAGGAGGCCATCCGCCAGCGACCTCTCCGCCGCCGCCAGGCCGTCCCGCCTGAGCAGCGACAACGGGCAACCCTCCCGCAGCCGCAGCTCCAGCAGGATCCGCTCGACCCGGCGGTCCTCCTCCGCCAGCGCCTCACGCCCGGCCCCGGGCGAACGCCCCTCCGCGAGCGCCGCCGCGTACGCGCCGGGGTGCTTGACGTTCCACCACCGCACACCACCGACGTGCGAGTGCGCCCCGGGACCCGCCCCCCACCAGTCGGCCCCCCGCCAGTACAGCTCGTTGTGGAGGCACCGCCCCGCCTCGGACGTCGCCCAGTTCGACACCTCGTACCAGTCGAATCCGGCCGCCCCGAGCACCTCGTCGGCGATCAGGTAGCGGTCCGCGTGCACGTCGTCGTCGGTCATCGGCACCTCGCCGCGCCGGATCCGCCGCGCCAGTTGCGTGCCCTCCTCGACGATCAGCGCGTACGCCGACACATGGTCGGGCCCCGCCCCGAGCGCCGCGTCCAGCGTGGCCCGCCAGTCGTCGTCCGTCTCCCCCGGCGTGCCGTAGATCAGGTCCAGGTTCACGTGGTCGAAGCCCGCCGCCCGCGCCTCCGCGACACAGGCCTCGGGCCGCCCCGGCGTATGCGTACGGTCGAGGACCTTCAGCACGTGCTGCCGGGCGCTCTGCATGCCGAACGAGATCCGGTTGAAGCCGCCCTCCCGCAGCGTCTCCAGGTACGCCGGGTCCACCGACTCCGGGTTCGCCTCGGTCGTGATCTCCGCGTCGTCCGCGAGCCCGAACTCGTCGCGGATCGACCCCAGCATCCGTACGAGATCGGCGGCCGGGAGCAGCGTCGGCGTACCGCCGCCGACGAAGACCGTGCGCACCTGGCGCGGGTCGTCGCCGAGGACCTTGCGCGCGAGGCGCACCTCGTCGACCAGCGTCTCCGCGTAGTTGTCGCGGGACGCGAGCACGCCGCCCGTGCCGCGCAGCTCGGTGGCCGTGTACGTGTTGAAGTCGCAGTAGCCGCAGCGCGTGGCGCAGTACGGGACGTGCAGATAGAAGCCGAGGGGCCGGGACCCGGCTCCGGCGAGGGCGGACGCGGGCAGCGAGCCGTCGTCGGGCACGGGCTCACCGTCGGGAAGTGCGGAAGGCATGTCCCCCATTGTCCCGCCTCGCGGAGACTCCGGAACGCACCGACCGTCCCGCCTCACTGCGCCTGGAGCACCAGCAGCGCCAGATCGTCGTCCGGCGGGCTGTCCCCGAAGGCGTGCACGAGACGCCTGATCCGCTCGGCGAGCAGCTGCGCCGTCAGGCCCGCGCACCCGGCGAGCGCCTGCGCGAGCCCGTCGCCGTCGTCGAACTGGAGGGCCCCGCGGCGCCGCTCCGTCACCCCGTCGGTGACGCCGAGGAGCGTGTCCCCGGTGCCCATCACGAACGTTTCGCTCGTGTAGTCCGGGTCGTCGACGACGCCGAGCAGCACCTGCGGCGTGGCCGCGGCGACGACCTCCCCGCCGGGCCGCATCAGCAGCGGCAGCGGATGCCCGGCGGAGGCGATGGTGCAGAGCACGCCGTCCTCGGTGGGCGTCAGCTCGCCGTAGAGGAGCGAGAGGAAGCGGGAGGTGGAGCCCTCCGGCGGCACGCCCCGCCCGTCGGCCGCGGCGAGCGCGCGGGCCGCGGCGTCCGAGGCCTCGGTCGCGTCGTCGAGCAGCAGCCTGTTCAGCCGGTCGAGGACCTGCGCCACCTGGTACTCCTCGCGCGCCAGGAGCCGCAGCCACGGGCGTACGAGGCCGATGACGACGGCGGCCTCGGGGCCCTTGCCCTGGACGTCGCCGAGCGCGAAGCACCAGCGTCCGTCGCCGGCCGGGAACACGTCGTAGAAGTCGCCGCCGGGGCCGCCCGCCTCCTTCGGCTCGTACACGAGGGCGGTCTTGACGCCGGGGATCTCGGCCATGGACGTGGGCAGCAGTCCGCTCTGCAGGATGCGGCTGATGGTGGCCTGCCGGGTGAAGCGTCGGGCCGCGCTGACGGCGAGGGCGACGCGCCGGCTGAAGTCCTCGACGAGCCCGGTGATCTCGTCGGGGAAGCGGTGCCGTCCGGCCCGCCCGATCAGCAGGATGCCGAGGGCGCGGCCGCCGGCGGAGAGCCGGTAGGCGAGCGCCGAGCCCGAGTCCTCCGTGCCGGCGCCGCCCTGCGCGTCGAAGGGCCAGGGCACGGGGACGGCGCCGGAGAGCCGGTCGGGCAGCCGAGGGGGCTCCTTCTCCAGGAGTCCGCGCAGCTCCTCGGTCCGCTGTTCATGGGTGTGCCAGACGCGGGCGAGCCGGGGCAGCTGCATCGGGCCCGCGCCCAGCACGTCGTGCTCGACGACGCCCGGCAGGCCGCGCCCCTCCTCCTCGTAGAACCAGATGGCGCACCAGTCGGCGAGCCGCGGGACGAGGAGCTGGCCGACGAGCGCGGCGACCATGTCCTCGTCGAGCTGGCCCGCGAGCAGGTCGGAGGCCTCGGCGAGGAAGGAGAGCGCGCCGCGGTTGATCCAGTCCTGGTCCTGGGGGGCGCGCCGGGACGCGGGGGCGAGTATCTCCGCGGCGCGCAAGCCCCTTTGCAGGCTGCGCACGCGGGCCGGAGTGTCGGGAATCTCGGCGGCGGCCGTCGGGGCGTCGGCGGGGATACGGGCCCAGACGGTCTTGGTGCCGTGCCCGTAGGTGATGCCCCACAACTCGGCGAGGGAGGCGACGAGTTGGAGCCCGCGGCCGTACTCGGGGGTCTCCGGGGAGCGGAAGGCCCGGTCGTTGCGGACGGCGCGGGCCGGGTGCCGGTCGGTGACCTCGAGGACGAGTCCGGCGGTGGCGCCGCCGTCGGGGGCGGGGCCCTCCAGTCGGCACAGCAGGTCGACGCCGGTGCCCGCGTGCACGACGGCGTTGGTGACGAGTTCGCTGAGCACGACGGTCGCGTCGTCCATGAGGCGGCCGTCGAGGGTCAGGGACACCGCCAGCTCGGGCAGTTCGGTCCAGTCGGCGAACGCGGCCCGCAGGAAACGGCGGGCGGCGGCGGGCGCGAGCGGGTTTCCCGGCAGCGACGTGCGCGCGACGATGGGCTCCCCGGCCGGGTGGTCCGGCACGTCCGGGGGGCCGAGGACGCTGTCCCGCTGGATCGGAATGGAACCCACGTTTCGGCTCCTGAGTAGTTGTGGCAAAGACGCCTCAGGCGACACCGACAGAGTGACAGACTGACCACGCCCATAAGCGCGGAGTTACCTAAGTAGGCCGCTATGAGTGAGAACAGTGGTATGCGTGCACCTCAGAAGGGCTACGGTGACGAAGCCATCCGCCCGAGCGATCTCCGGCCGTTGTTGGCCGCGCTGACGGCTGCCCGGGACGGCACGTTCACGCATGTGCCGTCCACCGCGGACGGGTTGGTCGGGGAACTCGGCGCGACATTCAATCAGCTCGCGGACCGCAGTCTGCATTTCAATTCCGAACTCGCGCGCGTGCGCAGAGAGATCACCCGGCACGGCCGCCTCGACGAGCGTCTCGACGCCAGTCCGGGGCAGGGCGCCTGGGTGACGCGGGTCGGCGACGTGAACACCATCGTCGACGCGCTCGTCGCGCCGACCGCGAACGCCACGCGGGTGCTGGAGGCGGTGGCGGGCGGCGATCTGACCCAGCGCGTGGACCTGCACGACGGCTCGCGTCAACTCCGGGGCGATCTGCGGCGGTTGGGGCGTTCGGTCAACAAGATGGTGGACCAGCTCTCCCTGTTCACCGGCGAGGTAACCCGGGTGGCCCGCGAGGTGGGCACCGAGGGCCGGCTCGGCGGCCGCGCCAAGGTGACGGGCCTGTCCGGGAGCTGGCGCGATGTGACCGAGGCGGTCAACACCATGGCGTCGCGGCTGACGGCGCAGGTGCGGGACATCGCGCTCGTGACGACGGCGGTGGCGCAGGGCGACCTCACGCGCACGGTGACGATCGAGGCGACGGGCGAGCTGCTCGAGCTGAAGCTGACCGTGAACACGATGGTCGACCAGCTCTCCGCGTTCGCCGACGAGGTGACGCGGGTGGCCCGCGAGGTCGGCACCGAGGGCCAGTTGGGCGGCCGCGCCCAGGTCCGCGGCGTATCGGGGGTGTGGAAGGACCTCACCGACAACGTCAACTTCATGGCGTCGAACCTGACCTCCCAGGTCCGCAACATCGCCCAGGTGACGACCGCCGTGGCCGACGGCGACCTGAGCCAGAAGATCACGGTCGACGCGCAGGGCGAGATCCTGGAGCTGAAGTCGACGATCAACACCATGGTCGACCAGCTCTCCGCCTTCGCCGACGAGGTCACCCGCGTCGCCCGCGAGGTCGGCACCGAGGGCCAGTTGGGCGGCCGCGCCCAGGTCCGCGGCGTCTCCGGCGTCTGGAAGGACCTCACCGACAACGTCAACTTCATGGCCGACAACCTGACCTCGCAGGTGCGCAACATCGCGCTCGTGTCGACGGCGGTGGCGCAGGGCGACCTCGGCAAGAAGATCACCGTCGAGGCGAAGGGCGAGATCCTCGAACTCAAGTCGACGATCAACACGATGGTCGACCAGCTCTCCGCCTTCGCCGACGAGGTCACCCGCGTCGCCCGCGAAGTCGGCACGGAAGGCAACCTCGGCGGGCAGGCGCAGGTCCGGGGTGTGTCCGGGGTCTGGAAGGACCTCACCGACAACGTCAACTTCATGGCGTCGAACCTGACCTCCCAGGTCCGCAACATCGCCCAGGTGACGACCGCCGTGGCGCAGGGCGACCTGTCGAAGATGATCTCGGTCGACGCGCGCGGCGAGATCCTGGAGCTGAAGGACACCGTCAACACGATGGTGGAGCAGCTGCGCGGCTTCGCCGACGAGGTGACCCGGGTGGCCCGCGAGGTCGGCACCGACGGCCGCCTCGGCGGGCGTGCAACCGTCCACGGCGTGTCGGGCGTCTGGAAGGACCTCACCGACAACGTCAACTACATGGCGGACAACCTGACCTCCCAAGTACGCAACATCGCGCAGGTCGCCACGGCCGTGGCCCAGGGCGACCTCTCCAAGAAGATCGACGTCGACGCGCGCGGCGAGATCCTCGAACTCAAGACGACCATCAACACGATGGTCGACACGCTCTCCTCGTTCTCCTCCGAGGTGACCCGCGTGGCCCGCGAGGTGGGCTCCCAGGGCCAGCTGGGCGGCCAGGCCCGGGTCGAGGGCGTGTACGGCACGTGGAAGCGCCTGACGACGAACGTGAACGAGCTGGCGCTGAATCTGACCACGCAGGTCCGCGCCATCGCCGAGGTCGCCTCCGCGGTCACCCAGGGCGACATGTCGCGCTCGATCACGGTCGACGCGCAGGGCGAGGTCGCCGAGCTCAAGGACAACATCAACCTGATGGTGGCCAACCTCCGCGAGACGACCCGCGCGAAGGACTGGCTGGAGTCGAACCTGGCGCGCCTCGCCGCCCTGATGCAGGGCCACCGCGACCTGATGGAGGTCGCCGACCTGATCCTGCGCGAGCTGACCCCGCTGGTGAACGCCCAGTACGGGGCCTTCTTCCTGGCGGAGGAGGACGAGGACGGCACGCGGCAGCCGACCGCCGTACCGACCAAGGGGCTCGCGTACATCGCGGGGTACGGCTCGGGCTCCGCCTCGGTCATCGACACGGGCGGGATGCCGGTGCACGGCCTCGTACGGCAGGCGGCGCTGGAGAAGAAGCGGATCCTGGTGGAGGAGGTGCCGCCGGACTACATCAACATCAACAGCGGGCTCGGCGAGGCGGCGCCCGCGTCCGTCGTGATCATCCCGATCCTCTTCGAGGACAAGCTCCTCGGCGTGATCGAGCTCGCGTCGTTCTCCCGCTTCTCCGACGTCCACCTCGCGTTCTTCGACCAGTTCGTGAACACCATCGGCGTCGCCATCAACACCATCATCGCCAACTCCCGTACGGAATCGCTGCTCGGCGAGTCCCAGCGGCTCGCCATTCAGCTCCAGGAGCGCTCGAACGAACTCCAGCGCCAGCAGGCCGAGTTGCAGCGGTCGAACGCTCAACTGGAGGAGAAGGCGGCCCTGTTGGCGACTTCATCGCAGTACAAGTCGGAGTTCCTGGCGAACATGTCGCACGAGCTGCGCACCCCGCTCAACTCGCTGCTCATCCTCGCCCGGCTGCTCTCCGACAACCCCGACGGTCATCTCAACGACCAGGAGGTCCAGTTCGCGACGACGATCCACCGCTCCGGCTCCGACCTGCTCCAGCTCATCACCGACATCCTCGACCTGTCGAAGATCGAGGCCGGCCGGATGGACGTACGCCCCAAGAAGCTCCCCCTCATCAAGGTCCTCGACTACGTCCACGCGACGTTCCGGCCCCTCACCCTCGACCGCGGCCTCGCCTTCGAGGTGTCGGTCGGCGAGGACGTGCCGCGCGAGATGTTCTCGGACGAGCAGCGGCTCCAGCAGATCCTGCGCAACCTCCTGTCGAACGCGATCAAGTTCACCGCGCAGGGCCGGGTCGAGCTGCGGGTCCGCCGGGTCAAGAGCCCCGAGGGGACGCAGCTGGGCGACAGCGACGACCTGCTGGCCTTCGCCGTCACCGACACCGGGATCGGCATCCAGCGCGACAAACTGGCCGTCGTCTTCGAGGCGTTCCAGCAGGCCGACGGCACGACGAACCGCAAGTACGGCGGCACGGGCCTCGGCCTGTCCATCAGCCGGGAGATCTCCGCGCTGCTCGGCGGCCACATCGTCGCGGAGAGCGAGCCCGGCGAGGGCTCCACCTTCACGCTGTACGTCCCCGTGCGCTGCCCGGGACACGAGCCGCCGCCCGGCCAGGAGCAGGAGCCGCCGGCCCTCCCGCAGGCGTCCCCCGTGCCCGAACAGGGCGCCCCCACGGACGCGTACACGGCCTCGCAGCCACCGGAACAGGAGGACAACTGGCCGGCGACGACGAAGCTGGAGCAGTGGAAGACGGGCAGGCCGGGCCAGGTCCTGCCGGGCCGCCGCGTCCTGATCGTCGACGACGACATCCGCAATGTCTTCGCGCTCACCCATGTGCTCGGCCGCGTCGGCATGCCGGTCCTGTACGCGGAGAACGGCCGCGAGGGCATCGAGACCCTGGAGAGCCACCCCGACGTCGAACTCGTCCTGATGGACATCATGATGCCCGAGATGGACGGCTACGAGACGATCTCCGTCATCCGTGGCACGCCGAGGTGGGCCGGCCTGCCCATCGTGGCGCTCACCGCCAAGGCCATGCCCGGCGACCGCGAGAAATCGATCGCCAAGGGCGCGAACGACTACGTACCGAAACCGGTGGACGTCGACCAGTTGCTGAACGTCGTGTGCGAGCTGCTGGCCCCCGAGGAGGCGGAGTCTCCCGCCACCGAGGTCTCCGGTATCCCGGCGACCACTGAGTGAGGCACCGTCAACATGACCACTGCAGAGTCCACTTCAGCGGATCGGGCCAGCATCCTCCTCGTCGACGACATGGAGGACAACCTGACCGCCCTCGAAGCCGTCCTGGGGCCGCTCAACGAGCCGCTGGTCAGGGCCCGTTCGGGCGAGGAGGCGATGAAGGCGCTGCTGCGCAGGCAGTTCGCCGTCGTCCTCCTGGACATCCGGATGCCCGGCATGGACGGCTTCGAGACGGCGACGAACATCAAGCGTCTCGACCAGACGAAGGACGTCCCGATCATCTTCCTGACCGGCACGGAGGCCGACACCGGCTACGCCTTCCGCGGCTACGCGACCGGCGCGGCCGACTATCTGACCAAGCCCTTCGACCCGTGGGTGCTGCGCGCGAAGGTCACCGTCTTCCTCGACCTGCACCGCAAGAACCGCCAGCTGCAGCGCCTCCTGACACGCGAGCACCGGCAGCTGGACGACCTCGCGGCCCGCATGGCGACGATGGAGCGCCGCCTGGCGGTGAACGAGAACCCCGATGTGCGCGAACTCCGCCACGACATCGGGGAGATGAAGGAGACGCTGCGGCTGATGCGCCGGGGGTAGGCGCTTGCCCAACCGCGGCGTCTCCCCGGGGCGTCAGCCCTCGCGGCTGCCGGAGTACATCTCGTCGAGCAGCTCCTTGTACTCGCGCTCGACGACCGGGCGCTTCAGCTTCAGGCTGGGCGTCAGCTCGCCGTGCTCGATGTCGAGGTCGCGCGGCAGGAGCTTGAACTTCTTGATGGTCTGCCAGCGCTGCAGGCCCTCGTTGAGCTCCTTCACGTAGCCCTCGATGAGCTGCACCGTCTGCGGCGCCGCGACGACCTCGGCGTAGGAGGCGCCGCTGAGGTCGTTCTCCTTGGCCCACTCCAGGATCGACGGCTCGTCGAGCGAGATGAGCGCCGTGCAGAAGTTCCGGTCCGCGCCGTGCACCAGGATGTTGGAGACGTACGGGCACACGGCCTTGAACTGGCCCTCGACCTCGGCGGGCGCGATGTACTTGCCGCCGGACGTCTTGATGAGGTCCTTCTTGCGGTCGGTGATCCGCAGGTAGCCGTCGTTGGACAGCTCGCCGATGTCGCCGGTGTGGAACCAGCCGTCGGACTCCAGGACCTCGGCCGTCTTGTCGGGGAGGCCGTGGTAGCCCTCCATGATGCCGGGGCCGCGCAGCAGGATCTCGCCGTCGTCCGCGATCCGCACCTCGGTGCCGGGGAGCGGCTTGCCGACGGTGCCGGTGCGGTACGCCTCACCGGGGTTCACGAAGGAGGCGGCGGAGGACTCGGTGAGCCCGTAGCCCTCCAGGATGTGCACGCCCGCGCCGGCGAAGAAGTAGCCGATCTCGGGAGCGAGCGCGGCGGACCCGGAGACGCAGGCCCGCAGCCGGCCGCCGAAGGCCTCGCGCAGCTTGCCGTAGACGAGCCGGTCGGCGGCCTTGTGCTTGGAGGCGAGCTTGAACGGCACCGAGGCGACGCCCGTACGCCGGAAGTTGTCCTGGCTGACCTTCGCGTACTCGCGCGCGACCCCGGCCGCCCACTGGAAGATCTTGTACTTGGCGCTGCCGCCGGCCCGCGCCTTCGCGGCGACGCCGTTGTAGACCTTCTCGAAGATGCGCGGCACGGCGGCCATGTACGTCGGCTGCACGACCGGCAGATTCTCGATGATCTTGTCGACGCGGCCGTCGACGGCGGTGACGTGCCCGACCTCGATCTGGCCGGAGGTCAGCACCTTGCCGAAGACGTGCGCGAGCGGCAGCCACAGGTACTGCACGTCCTCGCCGCTGACGAGGCCGGTCGCCGCGATGGCCTTCGCCATGTACGACCAGTTGTCGTGCGGGAGGCGGACGCCCTTGGGGCGGCCCGTGGTGCCGGAGGTGTAGATGAGCGTGGCGAGCTGGTCCTTGGTGATCGCCCCGACGCGCTCGGTGACGACGTCCGGGTTCTTCTCCAGGTACGCGGCGCCGCGCGCCTCCAGGTCCTCCAGGGTGAGCACCCAGCCGTCGGGGTCGGCGGCGTCCGGCTCGACGCCGGTCGCGTCGACCACCACGACGTGCCGCAGCTCGGGCAGCTCGGAGCGGCGGGCCCGCGCCTTGGCGAGCTGCGCGGCGTCCTCCGCGACCATCACCTTGGACTCGGAGTCGGACAGGATGAACGCCGACTCGTCCTCGTTGGTCTGCGGGTACACGGTCGTGGTCGCCGCGCCCGCGCACATGATGCCGAGGTCCGCGAGTATCCACTCGACGCGGGTCGAGGAGGCGAGCGCCACCCGCTCCTGCGGGCCCACGCCCAGCTCGACCAGGCCGGCGGCGATGGCGTAGACGCGCTGCGCGGCCTGCGCCCAGCTCAGCGACTTCCACTCGTCGGGGCCCGTGCCCGTGGCCGAGGGCACCGGATAGCGGTAGGCCTCGGCGTCCGGTGTCGCCGTCACGCGCTCCAGGAAGAGGTTCGCCACGGAGGGCGGACGGTTCTCGATCAAGGTCTGTGTGTCGCTCACGACGTCCTCCGGGCCCGCGGCAGCGCGGCTTGTTTCAGCGGCTTGTTTAACTGGTGAGTAACCATTGGGCAGTGATCAGGGTAAGGGTCACCCGGCCGCCGCGTAAGGGGCTCCGGCCTCCGACTTCACCCGACTGCGTGCTTCGTCCTCACCCCTCACAGGGCTTACACAAAAGCAGGGCCCGGCGGCGCGAACGCCTGCCGGACCCTGTGTGCTCAGTGGCTCACTTCTTGCTCTTGGAGCCGCCGCCGTCGTCACTGGAGAGCACCGAGATGAAGGCTTCCTGCGGCACCTCGACGGAGCCGACCATCTTCATCCGCTTCTTGCCCTCCTTCTGCTTCTCCAGAAGCTTGCGCTTACGGGAGATGTCACCGCCGTAGCACTTGGCGAGGACGTCCTTGCGGATGGCGCGGATGGTCTCGCGGGAGATGACGCGGGATCCGATGGCCGCCTGGACGGGGATCTCGAAGGCCTGCCGCGGAATGAGCTCCCGCAGCTTGGCCACCAGGCGCACGCCGTACGCGTACGCGGCGTCCTTGTGCGTGACGGCGGAGAACGCGTCGACGCGGTCGCCGTTCAGCAGGATGTCGACCTTCACCAGGTCGGAGGCCTGCTCGCCGGTGGGCTCGTAGTCCAGGGACGCGTAACCGCGGGTCTTGGACTTCAGCTGGTCGAAGAAGTCGAAGACGATCTCGGCGAGGGGGAGGGTGTAGCGGATCTCCACCCGGTCCTCGGAGAGGTAGTCCATGCCGAGGAGGGTGCCGCGGCGGGTCTGGCAGAGCTCCATGATCGCGCCGATGAACTCGCTGGGCGCGAGGAGCGTGGCGCGCACGACGGGCTCGTAGACCTTGTCGATCTTGCCCTCGGGGAACTCGCTCGGGTTGGTGACCTGGTGCTCGGTGCCGTCCTCCATGTCCACGCGGTAGACCACGTTGGGGGCGGTGGCGATGAGGTCGAGCCCGAACTCGCGCTCGAGCCGCTCACGGATCACGTCGAGGTGCAGCAGCCCCAGGAAGCCGACGCGGAAGCCGAAGCCGAGCGCGGCCGAGGTCTCCGGCTCGTAGACAAGCGCGGCATCGTTGAGCTGCAGCTTGTCGAGGGCCTCGCGCAGGTCCGGGTACTCCGAGCCGTCCAGCGGATACAGGCCCGAGAAGACCATCGGCTTCGGGTCCTTGTAACCGCCGAGGGGCTCGGTCGCGCCCTTGTTCAGCGAGGTGATCGTGTCACCGACCTTGGACTGACGGACGTCCTTCACGCCGGTGATGATGTAGCCCACCTCGCCGACGCCGATGCCGTCGGCCGGGGTCATCTCGGGGGACGACACACCGATCTCGAGCAGCTCGTGCGTGGCGCCGGTCGACATCATCCGGATTCGCTCACGCTTGTTGAGCTGGCCGTCGACGACACGGACGTACGTGACGACGCCGCGGTAGGAGTCGTAGACCGAGTCGAAGATCATCGCGCGGGCGGGGGCGTCGGCGACGCCGACCGGGGCCGGGACCTCGTGGACGACCTTGTCGAGCAGCGCCTCGACACCCATGCCGGTCTTCGCGGAGACCTTCAGCACGTCCTCGGGCTCACAGCCGATGAGGTTGGCGAGCTCCTCCGAGAACTTCTCCGGCTGGGCGGCCGGCAGGTCGATCTTGTTGAGCACCGGAACGATCTTGAGGTCGTTCTCCATCGCCAGGTAGAGGTTGGCGAGGGTCTGCGCCTCGATGCCCTGCGCCGCGTCGACCAGCAGGATCGTGCCCTCGCAGGCCGCGAGCGAGCGCGAGACCTCGTACGTGAAGTCCACGTGGCCCGGCGTGTCGATCATGTTGAGGATGTGGGTACTGCCCTTGTCGGGCCCCTCGGTCGGGGCCCAGGGCAGCCGCACCGCCTGGGACTTGATCGTGATGCCGCGCTCTCGCTCGATGTCCATCCGGTCGAGGTACTGAGCACGCATCTGCCGCTGCTCGACCACACCGGTCAGCTGGAGCATCCGGTCGGCGAGCGTGGACTTGCCGTGGTCGATGTGCGCGATGATGCAGAAGTTGCGAATCAGAGCCGGGTCGGTGCGGCTCGGCTCGGGCACATTTTTAGGGATCGCGGGCACGCAGGGTCCTGTCTCTTGAGGCCTTCTGCCTCAGGTCGGCCTCGGTTGGGATCAATACGTAGCCTCCATGGTCCCATGAGCGGGGGGCTGCGCTCGGTTTGGGCCGCCTGGAGGACGGCTGATACCGTGGGCAGCTGTGTCTCATGCCCTCTCAGCGCGAGGCACGCACTCAGTGACAATCACCGGTACGGGTCCTTCACCGGATCCGTGCCTGAACCTGAAAAGGCTCATTTCGTGGCGAACATCAAGTCCCAGATCAAGCGGATCAAGACCAACGAGAAGGCTCGGCTGCGCAACAAGGCCGTGAAGTCCTCCCTCAAGACCTCGATCCGCAAGGCCCGCGAGGCCGCTGCCTCCGGTGACGTCCAGAAGGCCGTCGAGGCCCAGCGCGCTGCCGCGCGTCAGCTCGACAAGGCCGTCTCCAAGGGCGTCATCCACAAGAACCAGGCCGCCAACAAGAAGTCGGCGCTTGCTTCGAAGGTCGCGTCCATCCAGGCCTGAACCTGACCTGACCTGATCGACCGTCGGTGGGACCCGGGCGGGCCCTCTCTTCCGCCCCCGACCGACACCCAGAGCCCGCACGCGATCTGCGTTCGCCACGCGGGTGCGGGCTCACACACAGCTTGACCCGAAGCCTCGCCCTTCCCCAGGGCGGGGCTTCGGTGCGTTCTGGCCCGTTGGGCGCCTCATCCCAGCCCGTCCGGGCGCCCATCTCCAGCCCGTCCGGACGCCCATCTCCAGCCCGTCCGGGCGCTCATCTCCAGCCCGTCCGGCGATTGAGGACACGGCCGAAGGCCGCAGGGGGTCTGGGGGCGCAGCCCCCAGGGATGGGACGGGTAGGGGCGGCGGGGGCGACCTTCTATCGCCCGCGCGCCCGGGCAGCCCGCGCCACGGTCACGACAGCCTTCTCCAACGCATACTCGGGATCGTCCCCGGCCCCCTTGACCCCGGCATCCGCCTCGGCAACCGCCCGCAACGCGACAGCGACCCCGTCCGGCGTCCATCCCCGCATCTGCTGCCGCACCCGATCGATCTTCCACGGCGGCATCCCCAACTCCCGCGCAAGATCCGCCGGCCGCCCCCCACGCGCCGACGACAACTTCCCGATCGCCCGCACCCCCTGCGCCAACGCCGACGTGATCAGCACCGGCGCCACCCCGGTCGACAGCGACCACCGCAACGCCTCGAGCGCCTCGGCCACCCGCCCCTCCACGGCCCGATCGGCGACGGTGAAGCTGGACGCCTCGGCCCGCCCCGTGTAGTACCGCCCGACGACGGCCTCGTCGATGGTCCCCTCGACATCGGCGGCGAGCTGCGACACGGCGGACGCCAGCTCCCGCAGATCGCTCCCGATCGCGTCGACGAGCGCCTGCGACGCCTCACCGGTCGCAGACCGCCCGAGCGCCCGGAACTCGGCCCGCACGAACGCCAGCCGATCCGCCGGCTTCGTCATCTTGGGGCAGGCGACCTCCCTGGCCCCGGCCTTGCGGGCCGCGTCAAGGAGCCCCTTCCCCTTGGCGCCGCCGGCGTGCAGCAGCACCAGCGTGATCTCCTCGGCGGGCGAGCCGATGTACGCCTTGACGTCCTTGACCGTGTCCGCCGACAGGTCTTGCGCATTGCGTACGACGACGACCTTGCGCTCGGCGAACAGCGAGGGACTGGTCAGCTCTGCCAGCGTCCCCGGCTGGAGCTGATCGGGGGTGAGGTCCCGTACGTCGGTGTCCGCGTCCGCGGCGCGCGCGGCCGCCACGATCTGCTGCACCGCGCGGTCGAGCAGCAGCTCCTCCTGCCCCACCGCGACGGTGAGGGGAGCGAGCGGTTCGTCGTTTGCACTCTTCCTGGCCATCGCGCCCAAGCATCCCACGCGCCACTGACAACAAGGGGCCTACGGGACGGGGGCGGGTTCGGGGACCGGCCGGAGGCGGGCCGCGCCGATGGGAGCCCTACGGCTCCTCGCGCCACCCGTCCCACTCGCCGGCGAACCCGTCCAGCTCCTCGGCGGCCAGCCGCCCCGCCGCGTCCTCGACGACCACCAGCCACTGCGCGTCCTCGGCGTCGTCCTCACCGGCCAGCGCGTCCCGTACGAGCTGAGGCTCCTCGGTCACCCCGAAGCGCTCCCTGAGGGCCTCCGCGACCTCCTCCGCGGCATCGCGGTCGGGCAGCACCAGTACGTGTCTCACATCGCTCACACCACCATTTTCCGCACGTCGTAGGCGCCGCGCCGCACGGGGTCAGCCCTTGGGCACGACCTGGATGTCGAGGTCGATGCGGACGCTGGAGCCGACGACGGCGATGCCCTTCGCCAGCATGGTCTGCCAGCTCACGGTGAAGTCGTCACGGTGCAGCTCCGTGCTCGCGCGGCAGGCGGCCCTGGTCTCGCCCTCCATGCCGGTGCCCACGCCCAGGTACTCGGCGTCCAGCGTGACCGTCCTGGTCACGCCGTGCAGCGAGAGCGCCCCGGTGATCGCCCAGCGGCTGCCGCCCTTGTGCACGAAGCGGTCGCTGTAGAACTCCAGCGTCGGGAAGCGCTCGACGTCGAGGAAGTCCGCGGACCTGAGGTGGTCGTCGCGCATCTTCACGTTCGTGTCGATGGACGAGGCGTCGATGACGACGTGCATCGCGGAGTCCTCGGGCCGCTCGGCCACCCGCAGCACCCCCGCGAACGTGTTGAACCGCCCGTAGACCCGCGCCATCCCGATGTGCCGCGCCGTGAACCCGACCGAGGAGTGCGTCGGCTCGACCTCCCAGTCCCCCGGCGTCGGCAGCGGCGGCGGCGCGGAGACCTGGAGCGTCACGTCACCGAGCGCCGCCTGCTCGCCCTCGGCCACGGTGACCCCGCCGCGGAACGGCGCGTACCCCTCGGCCGAGACGGCGATCCGGTACTCCCCCGCGGGCACCGTCGCCACGAACGAGCCGAACGGGTCGACGCCCCCGCTCACCACCTTGCGCCCCATCGCGTCGTTCACCGAGAATTCGGCGCCGCGCACCGGCTCGCTCACGGCGTCGATGATCCGGCCGCTCAGCACCCCCGCACCCGGCGGCATCGCCGTCCCCGCGAGGGAACTCGAACCTACTGACCGGTTAGTACGGTTTCTCCGCCGACGACCGAACATGCCCTACCCACCCCAGAACGCCTGGACAACTACCTGATCTTCTGCATTCGACAAGCATTCGATCATCGTGGGCAGTTTCGAGGCAACATGCGCCCACATGGCAAGAACTCGCCCATGTACCCGCGACGACCGTGCTAAGGGAACACCCGGAGCGCGTCCCCACCTCCTCCCACGACCGCGACCGCCCCGTCCCGGTCCGTCCTGAGCACGGCCGCACCGCGCGCCCGCAGCGCCGCCAGCGTGCTGGGCGCCGGGTGGCCGTACGGGTTGTCGCGGCCCACCGAGATCAGCGCGACCCGGGGCGCGGCCCTGCGCAGCAGCTCCGGATCTTGATACGCCGAGCCGTGATGGGCCACTTTGAGCACGTCGACCGGGGGCAGCCGGGCCCCACCGGGCGTTCTCAACAGGGCGCGCTGCGCGGGCGGTTCGAGGTCGCCGAGGAGCAGCAGCGTCATGCCCGCGACGCGGACGAGCAGGGTCACGCTCGCGTCGTTCGGCCCGTCCGGCGTCGGGACCGGGTCCGGCGGGGGCCACAGCACCTGCCAGTCGAGCGGTCCCGCCCTGCGCCGCTCCCCGGCCGCCGCACTCACCACCGGGACCCCGCGCCGCGCGGCCTCCTTCCGCACGAAGGCCACTTGGTCCCGCGGCTCCGCGAACCCCGTCGTCTCGATCTGCCCTACGGCCCTCCCCCGCAGCACCCCCGCGAGCCCGGCCACATGGTCCGCGTGGAAGTGCGTGAGCACCACCGCCGGGACCCGGGTGACGCCCAGCGAACGCAGACACCGGTCGACGAGCAGCGGGTCGGGCCCCGCGTCCACCACCACCCCGGACCCCGCCCCCGCCGCGAGCACCAGCGCGTCGCCCTGCCCCACGTCGCACATGGCCAGCCGCCAGCCGGCCGGCGGCCACCCGGTGACACCCCGCACGAGCGGCGCGGGCCGCGTGATCACCAGGACGAGCAGCAGCGCGCAGACCCCGCAGATCCAGGGCGAGCGGAGCACTCTGCGCCCGGCGAGCACGAGGACCGCCGTGCCGAGCGCGAGCAGCGCCCCGCCGCGCCAGCCGCCCGGCCAGTCCATCCCACTGCCGGGAAGTGCGGCCCCGGCCCTGGCGAGATCCGCGATCCACCCTGTCGGCCAACCGGCGCACCAGGCCAGCGACTTCGCCACCGGCATCGCGAGCGGCGCCGTCGCCAGCGCCGCGAACCCGAGCACGGTCGCGGGCGCGACCGCGAACTCCGCCAGCAGATTGCACGGCACCGCCACCAGACTCACCCGCGCCGCAAGCACCGCGACCACCGGGGCACACACCGCCTGCGCGGCAGCGGCGGCCCCCAGCGCCTCGGCGAGCCGCCCCGGCACCCCGCGCCGACGCAGCGCCGCGCCCCACCGCGGGGCCAGCGTCAGGAGCGCGCCCGTGGCGAGCACCGACAGCAGGAACCCGTAACTCCGCGCCAGCCACGGGTCGTACAGCACGAGCAGCAGCACCGCCGTGGCCAGCGCGGGGATCAGGGATCTGCGCCGCCCGGTCACCACGGCGAGCAGCGCGATCAGCCCGCACGACGCCGCCCGCAGCACGCTCGGCTCGGGCCGGCACACCACCACGAAGCCGAGCGTGAGCGCCCCGCCGAGCACCGCGGTCGTCCGCAACGACAGCCCGACCCGGGACGCGAGTCCGCGCCGCTCCACGAGCTGGGCGGTGCCGGGCGGGCCGATCAACAGGGCGAGCAGAATGGTGAAGTTGGCCCCGCTGACCGCCATGAGGTGCAACAGGTCCGTCTCCTCGAAGGCGGCGTGCAACTCTGGTGTCACGCGTGCCGTGTCGCCCACGACGAGCCCCGGCAGCAGTGCGCGCGCGTCCGCGTCGAGCCCGTCCGTGGCCTCGCGCAGCCCCGCCCGCAGCGCCCCGGCCAGTCGCTGCGAGCGGCTCGGCACCCCCACGACCCGCGCACGCTCCCCGCTCCCGACCCGCAGCACCGCCGCGACCCGGCCCCCGGCCACCATCGGGGGCGCGAGGCTCCCCCGCACCCGCAACCGGGTACTCGGCAGCACCGAAAGCCACGAACTGCCGTGCACCTGAGCCGACTTACCGGTATCGGGCAGGGAATCGGCGCCCCGGCCCCCTCCGCCCACCACGACCAGCACGGGCGTCCGCGTCCGCGCCACGCCCCCGTCCGGCCCCGTCACCCGCACCACGTCCGCCTCCACCAGGACCGACGTCGGCGCCGCGTGGTCCCCGCGGATTCTCGGCCGGGTGAGCCGCGGGTCCGAGGTCACCTCCAACTCGGCCTCCACTCGGGCGAATCGCGACCCCAGCTCGGGCACGGGTCCGCGCCGCAGATCGGCCCCGTGCAGACCGGCGGAGGCCGCGGACGCGGCGACGCACAGGAGCAGCGCCGCCACCGACGGCCCCCGCCAGACCGGATCCCCGTCCCCGGCCCCACCACGCCGCGCCACCAACAGCCCCGCCCCAGCGACCGCGCACACCACCGCCACCAGCCCCGCCCACCACGGCGAACCGGTCACCGTCAGTGCCGCGGTGCCCCACGCCGCGAGCGCTGGCGGCACCAACCGCAGGTCCAGCGGCCCCTCTTGACGCGGATGCGCGTCACCGAGCCGCCCCGTCGCGGACGGCACACCCCGGTCGTCGTTCACGGCCGCACGAGATTCTGCAGATCCTCGAAGCGGCGGTCACCGATGCCGTTGACCTCCCGGAGTTCGTCGACGGAACGGAAACCTCCGTGCTCCGTGCGGTAGTCGACGATGTGCTGCGCCAGCACGGGGCCGACGCCCGGCAGGGTGTCGAGCTGTTCCAGCGTGGCCGTGTTGAGCCCGACAGGCCCCGCGGGCGCCGACGCTCCCGCGGCTCCGCCGGGCGGCGCGGCTGCGGCCGCCGTCGCCGGCTCGCCCACCAGGATCTGCTCTCCGTCCACGAGGAGCCGCGCCCTGTTGAGCCCGTCCATGTCCGCACCGGGGCGCACCCCGCCGGCCGCCCGCAGCGCGTCCGCGACCCGGGCCCCGGCGGGCAGCCGACGGAGCCCCGGCCTTCGCACCTTTCCGCCGACGTCCACGACGACCTTGGCGGCGCCGGTCGCCACGGCCCCCGGCCCCGAAGCGGCCGGGGAGACACCACCTCCCGGCGGCTCCACGGCTCGCGGCGCCGCGGCCCGCACCGTCTCGGGCGCCCGCACCGGCTGCGTACGCCCCGCCCAGAAGTGCTGCACGGCGAAGAGCCCCACCACCGCGACCAGGACGGCCAGCGCCACGGCCCCTCGCCGCTCGACCCCGCACCGCGCCTGCACCCACAACGGCAACCGGTCCCGCACGGCGAGCACGGCACGCTGCCGCCTCGGGGGCGCCGGATCCGACAACGACGGAGACGACACGGAACCGGCCGCAACCGAATCCTCCGGTTCCGACACCACCGCCTCCGGAGCCGCAGGCACCACCACCCCCGGCGGCGCGAACAACGCCTCCGCCCGCACCCGCGTCCGCTCCGCCTCGACGCGCCTGCGCCGCCGCACCACGTGCCGCTGCCGGGCCCGGCTGTCGGATGTGCGGCCGCGCCCCGGCCCGCTGGATGCGTACGTCGTCCGTGTCCGTGATCGAAGTTCCATGACACGAGACGGTAGGCAGCACGCCACCCGCAAGTGGATCTTGCTCAATTCCCGGGGACAACCCACCAGTTGTGGAAAACCCCGTCACCCACACGACCGACCGACGCCAGGGCTCGCACGGCCGACGCCGGGGCTCCCATGGCCGACACCGGCACCGGCACCGGCACCGGCCCCCCTACGTCCGAGGCGAGACCACAGCCCCCAGCAGCCCCGGTCCCGTGTGCGCCCCGATCACCGCCCCCACCTCGCTGACATGCAGCTCGGCCAGGCCCGGCAACTGCTCGCGCAGCCACCCCGCGAGCGCCTCCGCCCGCTCCGGCGCGGCCAGGTGGTGCACGGCCACGTCCACCTGCGCGCTGCCCGCCCGCTCGGCCACGATCTCCTGCAGCCGCGCGATCGCCTTCGACGACGTGCGGACCTTCTCCAGGAGCTCGATACGGCCGCCGTCGAGCTGAAGCAGCGGCTTCACCGCGAGCGCGGACCCGAACAGCGCCTGCGCGGCGCCGATCCGGCCGCCCCTGCGCAGATAGTCGAGGGTGTCGACGTAGAAGTACGCCGAGGTGCCCGAGGCCCGCTTCTCCGCCGCGGTCACCGCCTCGTCGACGGTGCCTCCCGCATCGGCCGTCTCCGCCGCCGCGAGCGCGCAGAAGCCGAGGGCCATGGCCACCATCCCGGTGTCCACGACGCGCACCGGGACCGGGGCCTCGCGGGCGGCCAGCACCGCGGCGTCGTAGGTCCCGGAGATCTCGGCGGACAGGTGCAGCGAGACGATGGCGGTGGCACCGGACTCGGCCACCTTGCGGTAGGTCTCGGCGAACAGCTCCGGGCTCGGTCTCGACGTCGTCACCGACCGGCGCTTCTGCAGCGCCTCCGCGACCGAGCGGGCGGAGATCTCCGTGCCCTCCTCGAGCGCCCGGTCACCCAGGACCACGGTCAACGGCACCGCCGTGATGCCGTGGCGCTCCATCGTCCGCTGCGGCAGGTAGGCCGTTGAATCGGTGACGATCGCGACATGGCGGGACATGCACCGGAGATTACCTGCCGCGGCCGGTGCTCGGCAGCCCGGCCCCTACCCTCCGGCACCGGTTCAAGTCGTGCTCTCCGGACGGGGTTTCTTCTCCCACGGGTACACAGGGCGTACACCTGGCGGAGTGATCGCGGCCCGGTTGCGCTCTCTGTCCCGCTCCTGCGCGGGGCCGGGAGCGGGCCCCGTCGGCTCCTGCGTGGATTCATGGGTCCAGTGCCGCAGCGCCCCGGCCTCCAGGTCGATCTGTGAACTCAGCGCGTCCAGGTCGTCGCTCGCGAACCGGCCGGCCCGGTCGCGGGCCGCGTGCCGCAGCGCGTCGGCGGACCCCGTGATCTGCTCCGTACGCGTCCTGAGCTCCGGCAGCACCCGCGCCACCTGCCCCTTGTCGGGCTCGCTCTCCAGGCGCTTGAGCTCGGCGTCCACCTCGTGCCCGTGCGCACTCAGGCGCTCGAAGAGGCCGAGGGACTCCTTGAGCGAGGGGTCCTCGGACACGCGCGCGTGCAGCGCGTCCTGCGTGGCGCGCATGGAGGTGCGCAGCTTGAGCCGCAGCTGTGCCACCTCGGCCGCCGTACCGGGCTGCGCGAAGCTCTTGGCGCGCAGCGTGGTGTCCTCGACGGCCCGCCGCGCCTGCTCGACCTTGCGGTCCACTCCGCGCTTGGCGGCGCCGACCGCCTTCACCGTCACGTACCCGCCGAACGCCAGGAAGGCGACGAAGATCAGCGCAATGATCACTAGCACGGTTTCCATAGCGCTCTCTCCTCCAGGTCGCCCGGCTCGATCGCCCCGCCCCACCGTTCTCTCCACCGTAAACGGAGCGGGCAGGCCGAGGGTTCCAGCGGAACCCCCAACCTGCCCGTAGGGAACAACCCCGAGGCCGCTACGCGGGGACGATGTTCACCAGCTTCGGCGCCCGCACGATGACCTTGCGGATGCCGGCGCCGTCCAGCGCGGCGACGACCCTCTCGTCGGCCAGGGCGATCTTCTCCAGCTCCTCGTCGGAGATCGCCGGGGAGACCTCCAGGCGGGCCTTGACCTTGCCCTTGATCTGGACGACGCAGGTCACGGCCTCGTCGACCACGTACTCGGGGTCGGCGACCGGGAAGTCCTGGTGGACGACGGAGTCGCTGTGACCCAGCTTGCGCCACAGCTCCTCGGCGACGTGCGGGGCCAGCGACGCGACCAGCAGCACCAGGCGCTCGGCCACGGAGCGCGGCAGCGAGCCTCCCGCGTACGACTTCACCAGGTGGTTGTTCAGCTCGGTGACCTTGGCGATCGCGGTGTTGAACCGCATGCCCTCCAGGTCGCCGCGCACCCCGTCGATCGCCTTGTGCAGCGCGCGCAGCGTGGCCACGTCGATGTCGGCCTCGGGCACGTCCACGACGGTGGCCTCGCCGGTCGTCTCGTCGACGATGTTGCGCCACAGGCGCTGCAGCAGCCGGAACTGGCCGACGACCGCGCGCGTGTCCCACGGCCGGGAGACGTCCAGCGGGCCCATCGCCATCTCGTACAGGCGCAGGGTGTCCGCGCCGTACTCGGCGCAGATCTCGTCCGGCGTGACGGCGTTCTTCAGGGACTTGCCCATCTTGCCCAGCAGGCGGGAGACCTTCTCGCCCTGGTAGTAGTACGCGCCGTCGCGCTCCTCCACCTCGGCGGCCGGTACGGCGATCCCGCGCGCGTCCCGGTAGACGTACGCCTGGATCATGCCCTGGTTGTACAGCTTGTGGAACGGCTCGGCCGACGAGATGTGGCCCAGGTCGAACAGCACCTTCGACCAGAAGCGCGCGTACAGCAGGTGCAGCACGGCGTGCTCGGCGCCGCCCACGTACAGGTCGACGCCGCCGGTGGGCATGCCCTCGCGGGGGCCCATCCAGTACTGCTCGATCTCGGGGTCGACCAGCTTCTCGTCGTTGTTCGGGTCCAGGTAGCGCAGCTCGTACCAGCACGAGCCCGCCCAGTTGGGCATGGTGTTGGTCTCGCGGCGGAACTTGCGCGGGCCACGGCCGTCGCCCAGGTCCAGCGTGACGTTGACCCAGTCCTCGTTGCGCGACAGCGGCGTCTCGGGCCGGGTGTCGGCGTCGTCCGGGTCGAAGGTGCGCGGGCTGTAGTCCTCGACCTCGGGCAGCTCCAGCGGCAGCATCGACTCGGGCAGCGCGTGGGCGATGCCGTCCTCGTCGTAGGCGATCGGGAAGGGCTCGCCCCAGTAGCGCTGGCGGCTGAACAGCCAGTCGCGCAGCCGGAAGTTGACCGTGCCGGAGCCGATGCCCTTGCGCTCCAGCCACTCGGTCATGCGGGCCTTGGCATCGGCGACGCCCAGGCCGTCCAGGGAGATGTCCTCGCCGGCGGAGTTGACCAGCTTGGCGTCACCCGCGACGAACGCGTCGTCCCAGGTCGCCGGGTCGGTCCCGCGGTCGTCCGACGGCTCGACGACGCACCGCATGGGCAGCTCGAAAGCACGCGCGAACGCGAAGTCGCGGCTGTCGTGCGCCGGGACGGCCATGATCGCGCCGGTGCCGTAGCCCATCAGCACGTAGTCGGCGATGAAGACGGGAACCTGCTCGCCGCTGACCGGGTTGGTCGCGAACGCGCCGGTGAAGACGCCGGTCTTGTCCTTGGCCTCGGCCTGGCGCTCGACGTCGGACTTCGAGGCGGCCTGCTTGCGGTAGGCGGCGACGGCCTCGGCGGGCGTCGCGTGACCGCCCGTCCACACGTCGTGGGTGCCCTCCGGCCAGGCGGCCGGGGTGATCTTCTCGACCAGGTCGTGCTCGGGGGCCAGCACCATGTAGGTGGCGCCGAACAGGGTGTCCTGACGGGTGGAGAAGACGGTGATCTTCTCCTCGCCGGAGCCGTCGGCGTCCGGTACGGCGAAGTCGATCCGCGCACCCTCGGAGCGGCCGATCCAGTTGCGCTGCTGCAGCTTGATCGCCTCGGGCCAGTCCAGGCCGTCCAGGTCGTCGATCAGGCGGTCCGCGTAGGCCGTGATGCGCATGTTCCACTGGCGCAGCTTCGACTTGAACACGGGGAAGTTGCCGCGCTCGGAGCGGCCGTCGGCGGTGACCTCCTCGTTGGCCAGGACGGTGCCCAGGCCCGGCGCCCAGTTCACGGGCGCGTCGGAGGCGTACGCCAGGCGGTAGTCGCCCAGGATGTCGGCGCGCTCGCGCTCGCTCAGCGAAGACCAGTCGCCGCCGCCGGGAACGGCGCGCTCACCGGTCTCGAACTGCTTGACCAGGTCGGCGATCGGACGGGCCTTCTGCGCCTCGTCGTCGTACCAGGAGTTGAAGATCTGCAGGAAGATCCACTGCGTCCACTTGTAGTACTCCGGGTCGATCGTGGCGAACGACCGGCGCTTGTCGTGGCCCAGGCCCAGGCGGCGCAGCTGCGCCTTCATGTTGACCATGTTGGCCTCGGTCGACGCGCGCGGGTGGGTGCCCGTCTGCACGGCGTACTGCTCGGCCGGCAGGCCGAAGGCGTCGAAGCCCAGGGTGTGCAGCACGTTGTGGCCGGTCATGCGCTGGAAGCGCGCGAAGACGTCCGTGGCGATGTAGCCCAGCGGGTGGCCGACGTGCAGGCCCGCACCGGAGGGGTACGGGAACATGTCCATGATGAACTTCTTGGGGCGCGACGCGACCTGCGGGTCGCCCGCCAGGTCGCCGCTCGGGTTGGGCGCCTCGTACGTGCCGTCGGCGTCCCAGAAGTCCTGCCAGCGTGCCTCGATGTCGGCGGCCATGGCCGCCGTGTAGCGGTGCGGCGCGACCGCCGCCTCGGAAGCGGCGGCGGTGTTCGTCTCGCTCATGATCCTCAAAGCTCCATCGATCGTCTCTGCCGGCGGCCAGTGCCTGGGAAATGAAAAAGCCCCTCGCACAGGAGGGGACGCCGCGCCGATTCCGACCTCACGCCCTGAGGGCGGGTCGGGACTGATCAGCGCGGCTCACTAAGCAGAAGGCGTACGGCACGCATGGCGTCAGGGTACCGCAGCGCTCGCCCGCCCCGCGACGGGCTTCCCCGCGGCCCACCGCACCCCAGGGATTACTCGGCGTACCGCCACTATCAGGACAACGCAGCGAGCAAACATCTCGTAGATAACAGCGAGATAACTCAAACCTCGTACTGCCCGGTATGCCTCGATCTAGAGTGCGGGCCGTGGGACCACCGTGCCGAACCGTTCGGAGTCACCCCCATGAACCCTCGAACCCCTCACTCCCTGAACTCCCTTCGTACGCCGATGAGTTCACGCACCCCTGGCTCCGGCCGTCGCAGGAGAACAGGGCTGCTCATCGCGGGAGTCCTCCTCCTGCTGCCCGTACTGGTGTCCACCGGGGGCGACGCCGTGCGGGCGACGCTGGACTTCGGCGCGGGCGTGCTCTCGCTGGTCTCCCTGACCTCGTCCGTCGTCTGGGGCCTGGTCGCCTCCGACCGGGTCTTCCTCACCTCGCGGCAGCGGCTGCTCGCACAGGCCGTGCACCGGATCACCGCGGTCTCCTCGCTGGTCTTCCTGCTGCTGCACATCAGCGTGAAGCTCGCGCTCTCGCACGTGACGCTGCTCGGCGCGCTGATCCCGTTCTCCGGGGGCTTCAGCGGCAGCGCGGGCCTGATCGGCCTGGGCGTGACCGCGGGACTCCTCATGATCACCACGGGTGTCACGGGCGCGCTGCGCAGCTCCATGGCCTCCCCCGCCCGGCTCGCCGCCCGCTGGCGCGCGACCCACATGCTCGCCTACCCGGCCTGGTGCTTCGCCCTCATGCACGGCCTGTACTCGGGCCGGCCCGCGAAGGCGTACGTGACCGTCCTGTACTGCCTGGCCCTGGTCGCGGTCGCCGGCGCGATCGCCCTGCGGGCCTCGCCGCAGGCCGTGCGGCGCAAGGTGGCGGTGCGCATCCTCGAATTCCTGGACGCGGGTCCACGCGCGAGCGGCACCAGGCGCGCCGGATCACCTCTCCCGCAGCCCCGCCCCGAGCCCGCCCCGCGGCCCACCTTCCAGCCCGCTCCCCCGATGCCGACCGCGGCACCCGGACCGGCACCGGCACCACCCCCGTCCGACATCGGCTTCGCGGCCGCCTACCGCGCGGTGTCGTCCCTCCCCCGCTCCGAGCTGCCCACCCAATCCGTCCCGTACGTGGAGCAGTACGCGGAACCCATGGCCTCCGCGCCCACCGAGCGCTGGCCCGCCCCCTCCCCGCCCCCACCGGCCGAGGCCCCGCCGTCCCTGTACGACCCGACGTACGACACCCCCTACGGAGGCGTCCCCGGCTACCCCGCGTCCTACGGGGACAGCACGAATCACGGCGCTCACGAAGACCTCTACACGGAAGCGCCCGATCCCACCGAACCGCTCCCCGGCCCCTACCAAGCACCCGCTTCCGGCGAGCCCTGGACCACGCCCTACGGAGGCACGCAGTGAACACCGCACTGCCCGACGTCCCGGAAGTCCGGGTCGTCGGTCTTCCCCAGCTCACTTCGGGTTTCGACCTCGTGGAGCGGCTCGACCTCGACATGCACCTCAAGGTGCACGGACCGCTGGAGCCCATGGCGGGCGAGCAACTCGCGCAGCTGGCCCAGGCGATATCCCTGCGCGGCCGCGGCGGAGCGGGCTTCCCCTTCGCCAAGAAGCTCCGCGCGGTCGCCGAGTCGGCGATCCGGCGCGGGGTGCGCCCGGTGGTCGTCGTCAACGGCAGCGAGGACGAGCCCGCCTGCCGCAAGGACACCGTGCTGATCAACCGGGCCCCGCACCTGATCCTGGACGGCGCCCTGCTCGTCGCGGAGGCGATCGGCGCCCGCACCCTCGTGATCGGTGTGACCCGCGACAGCACCGAGGCGTCGATACAGGCGGCCCTCGCCGAGCGCGGCCTGTCGAACCGCCGTAATTCGCCACTACGCGCGCGGGTGCAGCGCAATCCGGTGCGCATGGTCACCGGCGAGTCCTCCGCCCTGATCCGCTCGGCGGACGGCGGCCCGCCGATGCCGCCCGGCCGCAAGGTCCGCGCCTCCGACTCCGGTGTCGGAGGCGCCCCCACGCTCCTGTCGAACGCGGAGACCTTCGCCCAACTCGCCGTCGCCGCCCGCACGGGGGCCGAGCGCTACTGCCGCACGGGCCTGCACGACGAGCCCGGCACGGTCCTGCTGACGCTCTCCGGGGCGGTCGCACGCCCGATGGTCCTGGAGGTTCCGTCGGGCGTCCCGCTGCGCTACGTGCTCCAGCTCGCGGGCGCTCCCCCGCTTCCCCAGGGCGTGCTCACGGGCGGCTATCACGGCAAGTGGCTCGACGGGGTCGGCGCGCAGGACGCGATCGTCTCCCGCGCCTCCCTGGAGGCCTCGGGCGGCGCGCTCGGCGCCGGGGCGATCCTGCCGATCGGCCCGGACACCTGCCCGCTCGGCGAGGCCCTGAAGGTGGCGCAGTGGCTGGCCTCGGAGAGCGCGGGCCAGTGCGGCCCCTGCTACCTGGGGCTGCCCGCGGCGGCGCGCGGCCTGGAGGACGTGCTGAACGGCGGCGGCCCGGCCGCCCTGGAAGCGCTGCGCGAGGTCACGCGCGCGGTGAAGCGGCGCGGGGCGTGCAAGCACCCGGACGGCTCGGCGGCGTTCATCGAGTCGACGATCTCGGCGTTCACGGACGACCTGGCCGCGCACGTCCTGGGCGCCGGCTGCGGCCGCCCGGTGCTCGGCGTGCTGCCGCTGCACGCCGAGGCGCCGGCGAGCTCGACGCCCACCGGGAAGCGGCTCGCGGTCGACTGGACGCTGTGCCGGGGGCACGGCCTGTGCGCGGACATCGTGCCGGAGCTGCTGCAGCTGGGCCCCGACGGCTTCCCGACGGTCGCGGAGGCCGCGGTGCCCGCCTACTCGGAGGCGAACGCGGTACGGGCCGTGCGCCGCTGCCCCGCGCTGGCGCTGCGCATCGAGGAGGACGCGTCGGCGGCCCCACTGGACCGGCGGCCCGCGCGCCCCGCGCTCCCGCCCGGACGCAGCCGGGCCCGGCGGTAGCGGCCCCGGGCACACACGAAGGCGGGCCATCCGAATCGGATGGCCCGCCTTCACATTCCTGTGGAGCTAAGGAGAATCGAACTCCTGACCTCCTGCATGCCATGCAGGCGCTCTACCAACTGAGCTATAGCCCCGTGCTTTGGTCCTCCGGGGCTTCCCTGTCGGTCTCCCCGGCGGCGTCGCCAACATTACACGGTCACCGGGGTGCATCACCAAATCGTTTCCCTTCCGCCCCCTTCTGTATGGAAAAGTCGCCGTTGACGACTACTAGTGTTGCCTCGCGTGACTGTGCTCGCCCTGCCCCGCACCCGCCACGCACCGACAGCGCTGGGAGCCTGCCTGCTCTCGTTCGCGGCCTTCGTGATCGCCCAGCGCGCGGCCGACGTCTCGATGATCGATCTGATGGTCTACCGGGCGGAGGGCTGGACGGTCCGCACGGGCGGCGACCTGTACGCACTGCGCGCGACCTACGCCGAGCTGCCGACCACCTACCCGCCGTTCGCCGCGCTGCTGTTCCTGCCGCTGACCTTCGTCGACGTGGTGACCATGAAGGTCGCCGGGACCGCCCTGAACCTCGCCCTCCTCTTCGGCCTCGTGCACCTCTCCCTGCGCCTCGTGCGACGCCACGCGCGCGTGGAGCACGCCCTGTGGGTGGCGGCCGTCGCCGTGTGGTGCGAGCCGGTGTGGACGACGCTGCGCTACGGGCAGGTCAATCTGCTGCTCGCCGTGCTTGTCCTGTGGGACCTCACGCGCCGGCCGGGGCACCGCTGGGCGGGCGTCGGGATCGGTGTCGCGGCGGCGATCAAGCTGACGCCCGCGCTGTTCGCCGTCTTCCTGTTGTGCACCGGGCTCGCGCAGTTGGCCCGGGGCGGGGCCTGGCGTCCGTGGGTGCGCGGGGCGTGCGTCGCGGTGGGCTCGTTCGTCGGCGTGACCGTGCTCACGGCCCTCGTCCTGCCGCGCGACTCCCGGCACTTCTGGACGCGGACGGTCTTCGAGTCGGACCGCCCCGGCCACGCGGAGGAGACCGGCAACCAGTCGCTGCGCGGCGTACTGGCCCGCCTGCTGCACACCGGGGACCCCGGCGCGTGGTGGGCCCTTGCCGCCGCCCTCACGGCCCTCGTTGGGCTCACGGTGGCGGTCGCGGCGGCGCTGCGCGGGCGGCGGGCCCAGGCGGCGCTGGCGTGCGCGACGACGGCGCTCCTGATCAGCCCGGTCTCGTGGTCCCACCACTGGGTCTGGTGCGTGCCGTTGGCGCTGCTCGTGTGGGAGTCGGGCCGTCAGAAGGCCGCGCTCGCCCTGGCCTTGCTGTTCTGCACGTACGCGCTGTGGTGGGTGCCGCACACCGACGGGAGGCCCGAACTCCACCAGAACGCAGGGGAATCGATGCTTTCCGCGCTCTACGTAGGAGTGGGCTGCGCCTTCCTGGCGTACTCGGCGGTCAGGCTCTGGCGAACGAATAGAAGCGCTTGAGCGTGCAGTGCTCGTCCAGGAGCCGGCCGTAGATCGGCTCGCCCTCCAGTTCCCGATACGTCTCGATCGGGTCGCCTTTTATGATCAGCGCCCGCGCGCATTCCTCGCACCAGTACTGGTAGTCGGGGTTCAGCGGCTCCATGTCGCGCACGATGGGCGTGCCGCTGCCGCACCAGTCGCACTTCCTCCTGTGTGCACCCATGTGTTCCGCTCAGCTCCAGCTGTGGCCGCAGGCCGTGCACACGTACGAGATCCCGCCGTTGTCGCCGAGCATCTGGGCGACGTGGAAGGAGCCGCAGGACGGACAGTTGAGGGACGGGGCTTCCGCTGAACCGGCGGGGGGCTCGGCGGATATCACTGTCATGCCGAGGAAGCGATCGGCTTCCTCGTTGATGCTCAAGGGCATCGCGCACTCCCTCCCCAGCGGGCCGCCATCGTCGGTCGGACACAGCCCCGTTCCGGCCGTCCGATTCTGCCACGGCGGAAGCGACCCGGTCAGCGACGCCCGCGTACCAGTCCGGACACGACGTTCCCCGAGGTATACGCCCCGGGCACCGCCGACGCCTCAAATCTGCCGCAAAATCGGCAACGAAAAATCCCGCCCCTGACGGGACGGGATCTTTGATTCCTGTGGAGCTAAGGAGAATCGAACTCCTGACCTCCTGCATGCCATGCAGGCGCTCTACCAACTGAGCTATAGCCCCTCGCGTTCTTCCCCCTCCGGTGTTTCCCCCGGCGGGCCGAACAAGAAGAACTTTAGCCTGCGACCTGCCGGAAAGTGAAATCCGGCCCCTGCGGCCCGCGGGGCCGGTCCCGGCAGGGTCCTAGTCGTCGTCGCCGAGGACCGGTTCCGGCAGCGTGCCCGCGTTGTGCTCGAGGAGGCGCCAGCCGCGGGCGCCCTCACCGAGGACGGACCAGCAGCAGTTCGACAGGCCGCCGAGACCCTCCCAGTGGTGGGCCTCCAGGCCGAGCAGCCGGCCGATGGTGGTGCGGATCGTGCCGCCGTGGCTGACCACGACGAGCAGCCCGTCGTCGGGCAGCTTGTCCGCGTGCCGCAGCACGACGGGCGCGGCCCGGTCGGCGACCTCGGTCTCCAGCTCGCCGCCGCCGCGCCGCACGGGCTCGCCGCGCTTCCACGCCGCGTACTGCTCGCCGTAGCGGGCGATGATCTCCTCGTGCGTGAGGCCCTGCCACTCGCCCGCGTACGTCTCCCGCAGGCTCTCGTCGTACGTGGCCTCGAGGCCGGTCAGCGCCGTCAGTTCGGCGGCCGTGGCCGCCGCGCGCTGGAGGTCGGACGCGACGATCGCGTCCGGCTTCAGGGAGGCGAGCAGCCGGGCGGCACGCCGGGCCTGGGCGACACCGGTCTCGGTGAGCCCGATGTCCGTGGTGCCCTGGAAGCGGCGCTCCAGGTTCCAGGAGGTCTGGCCGTGCCGCCACAGGACGACGCGCCGCCCCCGAGAGGCGCTGGTCACAGCACCTCCTCCGCCTCGGCCGCGGCCTCCCGCTCCTTGGCGTGCTCCTCGCCCTTGCCGCGGGTGGCCTTGGCCTCCTCGGGCAGGTCGATCTCGGGGCAGTCCTTCCACAGCCGCTCCAGGGCGTAGAAGACACGCTCCTCGCTGTGCTGGACGTGGACGACGATGTCGACGTAGTCGAGCAGGATCCAGCGGGCGTCGCGGTCGCCCTCACGGCGCACCGGCTTGGCGCCGAGCTCCTTGTTGAGCTTCTCCTCGATCTCGTCGACGATCGACTTGACCTGGCGGTCGTTGGGCGCCGACGCGAGCAGGAAGGCGTCCGTGATGGACAGCACATCGCTGACGTCGTAGGCGATGATGTCGTGCGCGAGCTTGTCCGCTGCCGCCTGTGCGGCGGCGTTGATGAGCTCGATGGAACGGTCAGTGGCGGTCACTACAAGGCTTTCCGTCGGCGGTCTGAATCCCCCGAGCGATCCCTCAGGGGGGTACCCCAAGGGTCTCACGGTCCACCGACACGCCTCACGGTCACCGGCCGGTGTAGTCCTGGCCGAGCACCACGGACACGTCCGCGTTCCTCGCCGCCCTGCCCTTCGTCACGGACGACGTCGGCAGGCCCAGGGTCTTGGCGACCTCCACGGCGTCCTTCTTGTGCGCGGCGTCCGCGTACGTGACCCGGGAGCTCGCGATCGCCGTTCCGGTGCCGCCGGAGACGAACGTGTAGCCGCCGTTGACCAGCGCGACGCGGGCCTTCTCGGTGCGGGCCTTGTCGCCGGTGGCGTTCTCGATGCCGACGCGCGGGGAGTCTCCGCTGGAGGGGGACTTCACGGTGCCGCCGAGCACGTTCTCGACCACGGAGTCGGCGGTGGCGCGGGAGATGGCGCCGCCGCGCTGCACCGGCAGGACCTCGCTCTTGTAGTCGCCCTCCTTGGCCCGGTCGGCGAGCTTGGCGAGGAAGGCGCCGAGGTCCTTCTCGGTCAGCGAGGGGTCGAGGATCTGGGCGAGTGTCTGGACCGTGGTCGTCGCGGCCTGCGGGTCGGACGACAGCTTGCGCAGGACGCCCTGCATGACCTGCCCGAACCGTTCCAGCTGGGCGGTCTGCGGCTCGCCCTTGCCGCGGTACGTCGCGTACGCCACGGCCGCCGGGCCGCTGAGGGTCTGGTCCGCGCCCTTGTGGACGAGCACGGTGCCCTTCTTCTCGGGGTCGGGCACGCTCGTGTTCGTCGTCACGTCGATGTTGCCGACGAGCTCGACGAGGTTGTTGAGGTACGGGGTGTCGAGCCGCCAGGTGCCCTGGATGTCGGTGCCGAGCAGGGTGTCGAGGCCGTCGCTGGTGCCGGAGGAGCCGTCCTCGTCGACGGACTTGGCGAGCGTGGTGCTGGTGCCGTCCTCGTCCGACAGGGCGAGGGAGTTCGGCAGCAGGACGCTGGTGGCCCGCTTCGTGGTCGTGTTGTTCACGAGCAGCGCCGTGGACGTGCCGCCGCCCTTGGTGTTGTGCAGGTGGACGACGATGACGTCACGGTTCTGCGGACCGGTCGCGGCGGCCGCGCCCGTCTTCGCCGCGTCCTTCGACAGGAACGGCAGCTTGTCCTGGGACCAGAGGTAGCCGGCGCCGCCGACCAGGCACAGGGCGAGGACGACGACGAGGGCGATGCCCCGGTTGCGGCCGCGACGCCGCGCCTCCTCGCGCCGCTCGGTGCGCGACTCGGTGAACTTCAGCCAGTCGATGACGTCTTCGGACTCCTCGTCCGGCTCCTCGACGAACTCGAACTGCTCGGTGCGGTAGTCGGGCTCGGGCCGCTGGTTCTGCGGCGGCGCGGGCGGCGGGGCCTGCTGCGGGATGTACGCCGTGGCCTGCGGGGCCTGTTGGGGCTGCTGGTACTGCTGGCCCTGGTTCTGTGCCCCGCCGTAGGGGTCGTACGAAGGGGCCTGGTGGGGCTGCTGGGGCTGGGGCCCGGTCGGCTGCTGCTGCCCGCCCGCGTACGAGTCGTAACCGTATCCGTACGGGGAGTTCTGCTCGTACGACGGCGCCTGCTGGACCGGCCGGTAGACCGGTCGGCCGGACTCGTCATATCCGACCAGCTCGTAATTCTGCTGGTCGTAACCGTCGTATCGGTCGTTCACCGATGCCCCTCTCGGCGGTGCAGGGTTCAGTCGCCCCGGTACAGCTGGCGCTTGTCGATATACCGCACCACACCGTCCGGCACCATGTACCAGATGGGGTCGCCCTTGGCGACCCTGTCGCGGCAGTCCGTGGACGAGATGGCGAGGGCGGGAACCTCGACGAACGAGACGCCGCCCTCCGGCAGACCCGGGTCGGCGAGCGTGTGGCCCGGCCGCGTGACCCCGATGAAGTGTGCCAGGGAGAACAGCTCGTCGGTGTAACGCCAGGTGAGGATCTGGCCGAGAGCGTCGGCACCCGTGATGAAGAAGAGGTCGGCCTCGGGGTTGAGCTGCCGCAGATCCCGCAGGGTGTCCGTCGTGTACGTCGGACCGCCGCGGTCGATGTCGATGCGGCTCACCGAGAACTGCGGGTTCTCGGCGGTCGCGATGACCGTCATCAGATAGCGGTCCTCGGCCGGCGAGACCCGCTTGTCGCTCTTCTGCCAGGGCTGCCCGGTGGGTACGAACACCACCTCGTCGAGGTCGAACTGCGCGGCGACCTCACTGGCCGCCACCAGGTGTCCGTGGTGGATCGGGTCGAACGTTCCGCCCATGACGCCGAGGCGTCGCTTGGCGGGTGAGACCCACTCGTGATCCGGGCCGCCGGCCGGGTTGTTGACCGGGCCGGTAGGCATGTCCTGCGCTCCCATGCGCCCAGAGCCTACTGGCCCGTCCCCAGTGGTCCCGTCCGGGCTCAGCGGTCGCGGTTGAACCGGGTGGTGATCCACAGCAGCAGGATCAGGATGATGAAGGCCGCACCGCCCGTCACGAGGGGGCTGAGGCTTTCGTGGTTGCCGCCGTTCTCGCCCTCGGCAGCGAGAGTGGCGAGCTGGGCAGCGGTGCTGTGGAGGCTCATCTTCAGCAGGACCTATCCGGTGTGGGATCGGGATAAAGACTTCTGACCCATCGTAAGCGGTGGGGTCAGTCGTCGCTCTTGTAGCCCCGCAACAGGAACCAGGCGAGGAAGACGGCGCCCAGCACGCCCACGATCAGCACGCCTCGCAACAGGTTTCCGGCGCCCTGTTCCGCGGCTGCGCTGATGACGTGATCGATGTGCTCCATGACGGTTCGCTCCTTCGGTGTGCTGCCCCGTCACGGTATATCCGCCTAGTGTGGACTCCACCTTGGGGGCACACCGGAAACGGCGAGACTCGTCGCACACACGGAACATGGGGGAAGTCGGATGCCCGACGAACCGAACGAGCAGCACGAGAACGTACCCAGCAGGCAGCGCAGGCGCTTCCCGGGGATCTCCTCGCGGGCGTACGAGCACCCCGCGGACCGCTCGGCGCTCGTCGCGCTGCGCAAGCTCAGCGGGTTCGACACGGTCTTCAAGGCACTGAGCGGCCTGCTGCCCGAGCGCAGCCTGCGCCTGCTGTTCCTGTCGGACTCGGTGCGGGTCTCCGACGAGCAGTTCGCGCACCTCAACACGATGCTGCGGGACGCCTGTTACATCCTGGACCTGGAGAAGGTCCCGCCGATGTACGTGAATCAGGACCCGCAGCCGAACGCGATGTGCATCGGCCTCGACGAGCCGATCATCGTCGTCACCACGGGACTCGTGGAGCTCCTCGACGAGGAGGAGATGCGGGCCGTCGTCGGCCACGAGGTGGGCCACGCGCTGTCCGGCCACTCGGTGTACCGGACGATCCTGCTGTTCCTGACGTCGCTTGCGCTGCGCGTCGCGTGGATCCCGCTCGGCAACCTCGCGATCATGGCGATCGTGACGGCGCTGCGCGAGTGGTTCCGCAAGTCCGAACTCTCCGCGGACCGCGCCGGGTTGCTGGTCGGTCAGGACCTCCAGGCCTCCATGCGCGGCCTGATGAAGATCGCTGGCGGCAACCACCTGCACCAGATGAACGTGGACGCGTTCCTCAAGCAGGCCGAGGAGTACGAGGCCGGGGGCGATCTGCGCGACTCCGTGCTGAAGATCCTGAACGTGATGCCGCGCTCGCACCCGTTCACCACGGTGCGCGCCGCCGAGCTGAAGAAGTGGGCGGCGAGCCGCGACTACCAGCGCCTGATGGACGGTCACTACCCGCGCCGCAGCGAGGACAAGGACACCTCGGTGGCGGACTCGTGGCGCGAGTCGGCCTCGCACTACACGGACTCCGTGAAGACGTCGAAGGACCCGCTGATGAAGCTGGTCAGCGACATCGCGGGCGGTGCGGGCGACCTGGGCGGCCGGGTGCGGCGCGGCTTCGGAAACTTCGGCGGCAACGGCGGGGGCAACACCGGGAACCACGGCACCCCCGAGGACGACGAGGGCCGCGAGAACTGACCGGCTACACCTTCGGCTGGGCGTCCGGTGCGAGCGCGCCGCACAGCGCGGTCGCACTGTCCGTCGCGTACGGGTCGGTGCCGGCCGGGCCGCCCTTCTTGGCGCTCTGGCCCGCGAGCAGCGGGTGCAGATACCCGGCGGCGTCGGAGGAGCAGGCCTGCGGGCCCGCCTGGACGTAGGAGACGACCAGCTCGGTCTGGTGGTTGCGCAGGTCCTGGCGGTCGAAGCGGAAGTGCATGGAGCGGCGGACGGTGAACAGGGACGCCTGGGGCTTCTTGTCGCCGTCGGCCGCCTTCGCGTTCTTGTCGGCGGGTCGCAGCGCGTAGACGAAGGTGTGGTCCGAGGTCACTTCGAGGGTGTTCGCGTCGGTCTCGGCCACGTGCAGCGCGCCGCGGACCCGGATGCGGGAGTCGGCGAGCGCGGCCTGCGAGGGGTCGAAGCGGACGAGCCAGCCGGTGGCGGCGTGCCGCCCGTCGGTGACCGGCCTGTTGACGCTCTGGTCGAACTGCGGGAGCTGCTGCGGGTCGATCAGCATCCGCACCGGGCGCACGGCGCCGCGCGTGAGCACGTCCGGGTCGAGCGAGGAGTCGACGAGGTAGTCCTTGGCCGTGGTCAGCGCGGTGACGACCTGGCTGTCGGAGAAGTGCGCGGTGGCCTTGGGGTCCTGCGGGAGGTCGATGGCGCGGGCGGCGCGCTTGAAGCGGGCGGCGGGGCTGTGCTCGTACAGCTCGTTCACGGACTCGGCGCCGGGCACGCGGCCCGTCGGGGCGAGGGGTATGACGGTCATCCGCAGCGGTTCGGTGTTCCGGGCCATCGGCGTCGTCCGGTACGGGCTGCGGACGCCCATGTAGACCGCGGTGCCGAAGGCGACCACGATCAGGACGACGAGGATGACGGCCTGCCGGGTGAGGCCCCGGCGCAGCACGGGCAGGCGGCGGACGGCCGGCGAGTGGTCGCCGATGCGCTCCTGCGCGGAGAACTCCTGGAGCCGGGCAGCCTTGACGAACGATTCGTCGAACACGACGGATCGGTACTCTTCCTCGCTGCCGCCACTACCGGGACCGCTGTCCGGCGTCCCCTCCGGTGGGTCTCCTGGCCCGCTCATACCTTCAGGGTAGGTCTCCGCGACGCCAGGTAAACGCCCTGGTGCGCGGTCAACTTCCAAGGCCCCCGCGCGAGCGCCCCGAGCGCCCCCTCACGGGGTCCGCGGGACCGCGGAGACGGCAGGCTGGGAGTAGTCCGCGGAGGCGGAGGGAGAGCCCGGAACGTTCTTCTCCAGTTCGGTCGTCGCGGGCGGCGGGACCTCGTCCTGGCTGCCGGACGACGCGCCCCGGTAGACGGCCGTGAAGGCGAGGGCGACCATGCCGATGCCCATCAGCAGGGCGAGCGCCCAGGCGACGGGCCTGCGCCAGCGGACGCTGCCCGCAGGGCGGCCCTCGCGGTCGAGCTCCTCCTCGTACAGTTCGTCCGACTCGTCCCCGTAGCAGCCGAATTCGCCGTCGTCGGCGCGGCCGTACCCGTCCGCCTCGTCGTAGAACTCGTCGTCGGGCGCGGGGCGGATGCGGGCCCTGCGGGACTCGGCCTCCTGGGCCTCGGCGCGCGCCTGCGCAGCGGCGAGCAGCCGCTCGACCGCGGTGGGCTCATGGACCTCGGCAGCCTTGACGAAGTCCTCGTCGAAGACCACGGAGGCGAACTCTTCGTCCCAGCCCCCGCGGTCGTGGTCGTCGTCGGGCTCCCAGCCGTCCGGGAACGGCGAGCCCCCCACGTCCTCCGGCACCCGTCCAGCGTAGACCGAAGGGGTCAATTTGGGCAGACGGTGCGGGAATTCATCGTGTGTGGCCGTCGCCCGTGACGATGTACTTCGTGCTCGTCAGCTCGGGCAGGCCCATGGGGCCGCGGGCGTGCAGCTTCTGCGTGGAGATGCCGATCTCGGCGCCGAAGCCGAACTGGCCGCCGTCGGTGAACCGCGTCGAGGCGTTGACGGCGACGGTCGTGGAGTCGACGAGCTGCGTGAAGCGGCGGGCCGCCTGCTGCGAGGTGGTCACGATGGCCTCGGTGTGCCCGGAGGACCACAGGCGGATGTGCTCGATCGCCCGGTCCATGTCGTCGACGACCGCGGCCGCGATGTCGTAACTGAGGTACTCGGTCTCCCAGTCGTCGTGGTGCGCCTCGACGACCTCCGCCTTCGACTGCGGGGCGTACGCGAGGATCCGCTGGTCCCCGTGCACGGTGACGCCCGCCTCCGCGAGCGCGTCCAGGGCGCGCGGCACGAACGCGTCGGCGATGTCCTTGTGGACGAGGAGCGTCTCGGCGGCGTTGCACACCGAGACGCGGTGCGCCTTGGAGTTGACCAGGATGTCGACCGCCATGTCGAGGTCGGCGTCGGCGTCCACGTAGACGTGGCAGTTGCCGGTGCCCGTCTCGATGACGGGGACGGTCGAGTTCTCCACGACGTTCTTGATCAGCGAGGCGCCGCCGCGCGGGATCAGCACGTCGACCAGGCCGCGGGCGCGCATCAGCTCGGTCACCGAGTCGCGGCTCTCGCCGGGGACGAGCTGGATCGCGTCGGCGGGCAGACCCGCGCCGCCGACGGCGTCGCGCAGCACGCGGACGAGCGCGGTGTTCGACTCGTACGCCGAGGAACTGCCGCGCAGCAGTACCGCGTTGCCCGACTTGAGGCAGAGGGCGGCGGCGTCGACCGTGACGTTCGGACGGGCCTCGTAGATGATGCCGACGACGCCGAGCGGGACGCGGACCTGGCGCAGGTCGATGCCGTTCGGGAGCGTGTTGCCGCGGACGACGGTGCCGATCGGGTCGGGCAGGGCGATGACGTCGCGCACGTCGGAGGCGATGGCCCGCACGCGCTCCGGGGTGAGCGTGAGCCGGTCGATGATCGCCTCGGGGGTGCCGGCCTCGCGGGCCTTGGCGATGTCCTTGGCGTTGGCCTCGACGATCTCGGCGGTGCGCACTTCCAGGGCGTCGGCGATGGCGCCGAGGGCGTCGTCCTTCTCGGCGCGCGGCAGGGCGGCGAGGTCGTGGGCGGCGGACCGTGCGCGGTACGCGGTCTGGGTGACCGGGGTCATCGAGTCGTACGGGTTCAGCGGCAGCGACGTCATGCTCCGCAGGGTATCGGGGGCGTGGTGCACGTCCACCTTGTGTTTCGGGGGGTGAGACATGGCTGAAATGCGGCCTTGGCCACAGGGGGTGAGGTTTCCGCCTCGGGAGGGTCACATGTACTGCTGCGCGCAGTTCCCCGCGCCCCTTTTGCCTAGAACGGGTGCACGCCGACCGGAGTGGCCGGCAAGGGGCCGTAGCCCTCGGCGATGCGGTGGTGGTAGGTCTGGCGGTCGATGACCTCCAGGCCGACGATTTCCCAGGGCGGGAGCTGGGACGTGCGGCGGTGTTCGCCCCACAGGCGCAGCGCCACCGCGGCCGCGTCGTGCAGGTCGCGGGCCTCTTCCCAGTAGCGGATCTCGGCGTGGTCCACCGCGTAGCGGCTCGTCAGCAGGAAGGGGTGGTCGTGCGCGAGCTGTTCGAGGCCGCGGCGCACCTCCGCGAGCGGGGCCTCGGCGCCGGAGACGCTGAGCGTGACGTGCCACAGGCGGGGCCCCTCCTCGGCACTCCCCTCAGCGGCTTCCCCCGCGGTCTCCTCGTCGTACGCGTCTCCCGCGGCCACGCTCGTCAGCGCCCGCTCCGCCGACCCTCGGGGCCCCTTGGACGCGGCCCCCGGGCGCGCTCGTCTCACGACGGCCTCCTCTGCGCAATGGTCGTGCGGACCTTCCCTGGATGAACTCCCTGCCTCAAGAGTTGAGCAGGACACGGAGCTTCTTGGGGCGGTTTTGGGGAAGGTCCCCCACGGGTGGCAGGCTTTCGGCCTTTCACACAGGGGATTTCGAAGGCGCGCGGCCCGTTTCAAGCCTGGAGGATGACCAGGTCGTCCCTGTGTACGACTTCCCGCTCGTAGGCGGGACCGAGGTCGCGGGCCAGCTCGCGCGTGGAGCGGCCGATCAGCTGCGGGATCTCCTTGGCGTCGAAGTTGACGAGCCCGCGGGCGACCGCGCGCCCCCGCTCGTCGCGCAGCTCGACCGGGTCGCCCGCGCCGAATTCGCCCTCCACGGCCGCGATCCCGGCGGGCAGCAGCGATTTGCGCCGCTCGACCACGGCCCGGACGGCGCCGTCGTCGAGGGTGATCGCGCCCTGCGGCGTCGAGGCGTGCTGCAGCCACAGCAGGCGGTCGGCGCTGCGGCGGCCCGTGGAGTGGAAGTACGTGCCGGTGTCGCGGGCGGCGAGGGCGTCGGCGGCGTGCGTGGCGCTCGTCAGCACCACCGGGATGCCGGCGGCCGCGGCGATCGAGGCGGCCTCGACCTTGGTGACCATGCCGCCGGTGCCGACGCCCGCCTTCCCGGCCGAGCCGATCTTGACGTGCGCTATGTCGGCGGGGCCGCGCACCTCGGCGATGCGGGAGCTGCCGGGCTTGCTGGGGTCGCCGTCGTAGAGGCCGTCGACGTCGGAGAGCAGGACGAGGAGGTCCGCGTGGACGAGGTGGGCGACGAGGGCCGCGAGCCGGTCGTTGTCCCCGAAACGGATCTCGTCCGTGGCCACCGTGTCGTTCTCGTTGACGATGGGGAAGGAGCCCATCGCCAGGAGCTGGTCGAGGGTCCGCGAGGCGTTGCGGTGGTGGGCGCGGCGGGCCATGTCGTCGCTGGTCAGGAGGACCTGGCCGACGCGGACGCCGTAGCGCGCGAAGGAGGCGGTGTAGCGGGCGACCAGGAGGCCCTGACCGACGCTCGCCGCGGCCTGCTGGCGGGCGAGGTCCTTGGGGCGACGGGTCAGGCCCAGCGGGGCGAGTCCGGCGGCGATGGCACCGGAGGAGACCAGGACGATCTCCTTCTCTCCCCCGCTGCGCTGCTTCGCCAGTACGTCGACGAGCGCGTCGACGCGGTCCGCGTCCAGGCCCCCCGCCGCCGTCGTGAGTGACGACGATCCGACCTTGACGACGATCCGGCGGGCATCCGCCACGCCCTGCCGTGACGTCCCCGACGCTGCCCCAGTTGTTGCCCCTGACATGCCTGGCAATGTACGTGACCTGCCCCTTCGGCCGCTCTTGGGTTTCGAGGTACGGACAGGGCCGTGGACGCCCGGTAATCAAGAAAGGGAGTTGGTCCCCGCGCATTCACGCCATTTGCCCGTGTTTCTGCTGCTTACGGCCCTGGAGGATTGCTAGGGGGCCACAGAAAGTCATACGGTCAGTGGTCAGCATTTCCGCGAGGTGGACCTCCCCCACGGTCCCCCCACCCTCCGAGACCCCCTGCCAGGAGCCCAGCCCGTGCCCTCCGCCGGACGTGCCTCGCGCCGCCTCGTGCAGCTTTCCGCGCTGTTCACGATGTTCGCGCTCTATGTGGCCCAGCTCGTCAGCGCGCTCGTTCCATACGTACCCGTCTTCGTCGCCGCGAGCGCGGCCGGACTCGCCCTCGACACCTACCTGCAGTACAAGCAGCCGGGGCTGCTCTCGCTGCTCGGCAAGATCCGCTTCGACGTGACGGTGCGGCAACTGCTGCGCGACATGCTGATCTTCGTCGGCCTGCTGCGCATCAGCGGCATCAACCCGCTCGACGAGCAGGCGCCGCTGCTGGTCATGGTGCTGGCGATGTACCTGCTGCACTTCGCCTGCCAGGCGGCCGCGGTGCTGGTGCGCCGCACCCGTACGCTGCCGATCGTCACGCGCAACATCGACGCGTCCGCGCTGAACCTGTGCAAGTCGCCGCCGAGGCTCCTCGCCCGGCGCGCGGCCCACCGCCTGCTGACCTTCGCGATCCCCTCCACGCTCGGCCTGGTGATCACGGCCGCGACGACCAACGCGGTGTGGGGCGTCATCGGCATCGGCGTCTCGATCGCCCTGTTCCTCGTCGGCACGGTCTTCCTCGGCACGTGGCTGCTGCCGAAGAAGCGTCCGGTGAGCGACGCCAAGGTCATGGAGTGGCTCGACGCGTGGCTGGCCGAGTACCGGCCGACCGTCGGCATGTACTTCTCCGGCGGCACCACCTCCGCGTACCAGGCGAACATGTGGCTCTCCACGCTCGCCGACGTCGACGGCAAGCCGCTGCTCGTGCTGCGCGAGCGCTTCATGGTGAACAAGATCGACGCCACCGACGTGCCGATCATCTGCTTCCCGAAGGTCGCCACGATGTTCTCCCTGGAGAACTCGACGCTGAAGATGCTGCTGCACCCGGCGAACGCCGCGAAGACCTCGCAGGTCCTGCGCATCCCCACGATCAAGCACGCCTTCATCAACCACGGCGAGTCCGACAAGCTGTCGTCCTGCAACCCGTACGCCAAGGCGTACGACGAGGTGTGGGTGGCGGGCCCCGCGGCGCGCGACCGCTACCAGCTCGCCGACGTCGGCGTCGACGACAAGGACGTCGTGGAGGTGGGCCGCCCGCAGCTGGCGCCCATCCAGCTGGCGTCCGGCCCGGCCACCGGCGAGTACACGACGGTCCTGTACGCCCCCACCTGGGAGGGCTGGGACGGCAATCCGGGCAACACCTCGGTGATCCTCGCCGGCGAGAACATCGTCCGGCAGCTGCTCGACGACCCCAAGGTCCGGCTCATCTACAAGCCGCACCCGATGACCGGTTCGCAGGTCCCCGCCGCCGGTGAGGCCAACAAGCGGATCATGGCGATGATCCAGGAGGCCAACACGCGTCGCTCCGGCGCGCGTCCGGGTCCCGAGGCCGCCGTCGAGCTGGAGCGGCGCTTCGAGGCGCTGAACGAGCTGACCTCCACCAAGTTCCCCAAGGGCACCGACGAGCAGGAGCGGATGCTGCTCCAGGGCGAGCCGGACGGGAACCGGGCCGCCGCGGTGGCCGAGGCGACGGCGGCGTGGGAGGAGGCGTACTGGGCGTCCTTCCCCGAGTGGGAGCACCTGATCATCACGCAGGCGCGGCCCGCGATCTTCACGTGCTTCAACGCGGCCGACGTCCTCATCTCCGATGTCTCCTCGGTCGTCTCCGACTGGCTGAGCAGCGAGAAGCCGTACGCGGTGGCCAACACGTCCGGCCTCACGGAGGACGAGTTCCGCACCGGTTTCCCGACGGTGCGTGCGGCGACGGTGCTCGCGCCCGAGGCGACCGAGATCCCCGGCCTGCTCGCGGTCGTCCGCGGCGAGGCGGAGGACACGCACGCCGAGGCCCGGGTGGCCCTGAAGGAGCACCTCCTCGGGCCGTCGGACCCGCCCTCCATCGACCGTTTCAACGCGGCGGTGCGGGCGCTGTGCGCGAAGGCGGACGAGCGGCGGGCGCGGATGGCGGCGCGCGGCGAGGACGAGATTCCGTCGACCCGCGAGGACTCCGTCGAGGAGCAGGTGGCGGAGGTGTCGGAGGCGGAGCCCGAGGACACGGTCACTGCGTAGCGCCTGACCCGTACGCACGTGGGGCCCGGGAGACCACCTCCCGGGCCCTTCGGCGTACGCCCTGCCGGCGTGACGGCCTCGGGGCTCCTCCCCGGGCCCGCGAGGTCCGCGTACGCCCTGGCGGCGTGACGCGCTCGGGGCTCCTCCCGGGGCTGGCTTTGCCGAACCGGCGTTACGCCCTCGGGGCTCCGCCCCGGCCCCCGCGCCTCAAACGCCGGCGGGGCTCCAAAAGATCGGGGCTCCGCGTGCGTCGCCCCGGAACGGGGCCTGATCGGCCCACCCCACCCGTCGCAGGGCTCGAGCACCGCACCCGCTGCAGGGCTTGAGTAACCCACTCGCTGCGAGGGCTCAAGCGCCCCACCGCCGCACGGTCTCGAGTGCCCAACCCGCCGCAAGGTCTTGTTCCACCGACACCGGCGCTACGGCCCGTGCCACCGCCCATCTCCCACCCACCGCCCCCTCCAGGGGCGTCGGCCTCACGGCGAGACGCACCCTGCCTGCGGCCAACCACCACCAAGCCCGCCCCCTCACCCATTGCAGCGCCACCGCCTTGGGCCCCCACCCGCGGCACCGAGGCCCGCCACTGCCCAGGGCAATCTGCCCCGCCCGTCTCCCGACCGGCGACAGCGAAGACCGCGCCCGCCTTGAGCAACCCCGCCCCAGGCCCAACTCCCCACCCGCAACACCGAGAGCCGACACCGCCTCGGGCAACCCGCCCTGGCCCGCCTCCCCACCGCGACAGCAAGAGCCGACACCGCCTCGAGCAACCCACCCTGGTCTGGCTCCCGCCCTGCCACGCCGAGGGGCCACCCGTCTCGGGCAATCTCCCTCAGCCCCGGCTTCCCACCCGGAACACCGAGGTTCGCCGCCCACCCTGAGCACCCGTCCCGCCCTGGCTCCCCACCCGGAACGCCGAGGACCGCCCCCGCCTCGGGCAGCCCACCCCCAGCCCGGCTCCCCACCGGCGACAGCGAAGAACGCCACCGCCTCAGGCGTCTCCCCCAGGCCCAACTCCCCACCCGCCATGCCGAGGATCGCCACCGCCTCAGGCAGCCCAACCCAGCCCGGCTCCCACCTCGCGACGCCGATGGCCACCCCGCCTCGGACAATCTGCCTCAGGCCCGGCTCCCCACCCGGGACGGCGAGGTCCGCCCCCGCCTCGGACAATCTGCCCCAGGCCCAGCTCCCCACCCGGGACGGCGAGGGCCGCCCCCGCCTTGGGCAATCTGCCGCCTGGGGCGGCAGGGTAGGCAAGGCGGCGCCACGATGCCGCGCAACAGAGGCCGCGGGGCCCGGCCCCGCCGACCTGGCGAACGACGGCGCCGCGCAACGCAGACGGCTGGCCCCGGAGGGCCGAAGCCCCCGGAGGGGGCGGGCGGTGGGAGATGGGCGCAGGACGTGCAGTGCCCGGGCGCCCGAGGGGGGGCGACTGGTGGGAGACGTGAGCAAGAGGTGCCGTACCCGGCAACCGGACGGGCCGGTGGTGGGAGATGCGCCCAAGACGCGCAGTACCCGACAGCCCGAGGGGGGCGGCTGATAGGAGACAGGAGCAACACAACACGGCAGTACCCGGACCCGGCAGCGGAGAGGACGGCCGATAGGAGGTGAGCGCAAGACCTGCAACACCGGCAGACCGTTACGCCTGCCACCACCTCCGCACCGTCGCCCCCCCAACAACAAAGCGGGCCGCACCCGAAGGTGCGGCCCGCCCCATCGCCCGATGGTTAGAACGGGTTGAAGTCGTCGAACTCCTGCTGGGACTCGTCCCGCTCCGCCTGGCGGTCGCGGCGGCGCTGCGCGGCCGGGCGGGGCGCCTCCATGCGGTGGTCCTCGCCACGGCGACCGAGCATCTCGGCACCCGCCATCATCGTCGGCTCCCAGTCGAAGACGACCGCGTTGTCCTCGGGACCGATCGCGACACCGTCGCCGTGCTTGGCGCCCGCCTTCATCAGCTCGTCCTCGACACCGAGCCGGCTGAGCCGGTCCGCGAGGTAGCCGACGGCCTCGTCGTTGTTGAAGTCGGTCTGCCGCACCCAGCGCTCCGGCTTCTCGCCGCGGACGCGGAACAGCGGCTCGCCGTCGGCGTCCTCGCGCTTGACGGTGAAGCCCGCGTCGTCCACGGCCTTGGGCCGGATGACGATCCGGGTCGCCTCGTCCTTCGGCTTCGCGGCCCGCGCCTCGCCCACCAGCTCGGCGAGCGCGTACGACAGCTCCTTGAGGCCCTTGTGGGCGACGGCCGACACCTCGAAGACGCGGTAGCCGCGCTCCTCCAGGTCGGGCCGCACCATGTCGGCGAGGTCCTGGCCGTCGGGCACGTCGATCTTGTTCAACACCACGAGGCGCGGGCGGTTCTCCAGGCCCGCGCCGTACTCCTTCAGCTCCGCCTCGATGACGTCCAGGTCGGACACCGGGTCGCGGTCGGACTCGAGCGTCGCCGTGTCGAGTACGTGCACGAGCACGCTGCAGCGCTCCACGTGCCGCAGGAACTCCAGGCCGAGGCCCTTGCCCTGGCTGGCGCCGGGGATGAGGCCCGGCACGTCGGCGATCGTGTAGACGGTCGCGCCGGCCGTCACCACGCCCAGGTTCGGGACCAGCGTCGTGAACGGGTAGTCCGCGATCTTCGGCTTGGCGGCGGAGAGCACCGAGATCAGCGAGGACTTGCCGGCGCTCGGGTAGCCGACGAGCGCCACGTCCGCGACGGTCTTCAGCTCCAGGAGGACGTCGCCCTCGTCGCCCGGCACACCGAGCAGCGCGAAGCCGGGCGCCTTGCGGCGGGCCGAGGCGAGGGCCGCGTTGCCGAGGCCGCCGCGGCCGCCCTGCGCGGCGATGTAGGTGGTGCCCTGGCCGACGAGGTCGGCGAGCACATTGCCCTGCTTGTCGAGGACCACCGTGCCGTCGGGCACCGGCAGGACCAGGTCCTGGCCGTCCTTGCCCGAGCGGTTGTCGCCCGCGCCGGGCGCGCCGTTCGTCGCCTTGCGGTGCGGCGAGTGGTGATAGTCGAGCAGCGTCGTGACGTCCTGGTCGACGACCAGGATCACGTCACCGCCACGGCCGCCGTTGCCGCCGTCCGGGCCGCCGAGCGGCTTGAACTTCTCACGGTGGACGGAGGCACAGCCGTGGCCCCCGCTACCCGCGGCGACATGAAGTTCGACGCGGTCCACGAAGGTGGTCATGGTTCAGTGCCTCCAGAAACGTACGGAAATGTCTCTACTTCAACACGCGAAAGGCGGACCCGCTTCCCCGGTGGGGAAGTGAGGTCCGCCTCGCGAAAAAATCCAGGTCAGAAAGCCCTCAGGCGTTTCAGACGACCGGGACGATGTTCACGACCTTACGGCCACGGTGGGTACCGAACTCCACCGCGCCGGCGTCGAGCGCGAACAGCGTGTCGTCCTTGCCGCGGCCGACGCCGTTGCCCGGGTGGAAGTGGGTGCCGCGCTGGCGGACCAGGATCTCACCGGCGTTGACGGCCTGACCGCCGAAGCGCTTCACGCCGAGCCGCTGAGCATTGGAATCGCGCCCGTTCCGAGTGGACGATGCGCCCTTCTTGTGTGCCATCTTGTCTCAGTCCCTTACTTCGCAGCCGTGGGGATACCGGTGACCTTGATCGCCGTGTACTGCTGGCGGTGACCCTGGCGACGGCGGTAGCCGGTCTTGTTCTTGTAGCGAAGGATGTCGATCTTCGCGCCCTTGTGGTGGTCCACGACCTCGGCCTGGACCTTGATGCCGGCCAGCACCCACGGGTCGCTGGTCACGGCTTCGCCGTCGACAACGAGCAGCGTAGAGAGCTCTACGGCGTCGCCAACCTTGGCGGTGGAAATCTTGTCAACCTCAACGATGTCGCCGACAGCAACCTTGTGCTGGCGACCACCGCTGCGCACGATGGCGTACACGCGGATCTCTCTCTCGCTCGGAACGGAACCCCCGCAGTCCAGCCGCACGAGGCGGCCTCTCCCGGATTTCACGAGGAACTCCGGGAGGAAAAAGGTTTACGGGAGTGCGGCGTATCGATGGACACGCCGACGGTCAAGGTTACGGGTCGCCCCACGGAAGGGCAAACCGGCCCCTGCCCTCGGGGCTCAGGTGGTCTTGACCTCACCGTCCTGCGGCAGCGTCTTGACGCCCTTGCACAGGTTCGTGTTGTCCGAGACCCCCGGGTACGCGACGCCCCACACCTTGTTGAAGTGCGTGCGGTACGTGTCGTGCACGGAGTCGTCGTCGATCTTGACGTACGCCTCGTCGTTCTCGCGCAGCGCCGGGTTCGAGGCGTTCTGCGAGCCGGTGAAGGTGATCTTGTTGCGCGCGCCGTCGTACACGCCGTCGATCGCCACGTACTTGGTGTGGATGATGTACGGCGTCGTCGGCGAGGTCCGCGGGTCGTTGTAACAGCGCACCGGCGGGGCGCCGGAGGCGTGCATCGACTTCCAGGTGCCGCTGTCGGACGTCGCGTACTCGATCTGGACCGTACAGCCCGCCTTCTTCAGCGAGACCAGCTTGTCGGCGATGGCCTGCCGGGTGATCTGGAAGATCGCGGCGCGCACGATCGTCCGCTTCATGGTGCCGGTCGCCGCGTCCTTGTAGGTGCAGGAGACGTTGTTGAGCACCGAGTGCAGCGTGTCCGTGGAGTTCGTGGTGCCGGCCCGCGGAAAGAAGTACGCCTTGTAGCGGCCGTTGCTGACCGTGCGGTAGTCCCAGTTCGCCCAGTCCTTGACGACCATGTCGTCGAAGTAGTCCGAGTACGCGCCGTAGAGGACCCGGTTGTTGGGCAGCTGGAGCGCGTCGTTGAAGAACTTGGTGCTCGCGGACGGCGTGGAGTTCGCCGTGGTCTGCACGACGACGTTCGTGGCGCCCTCCACGGCCGAGAACAGCCAGAACTTGTTGTGCATGATCGACTTCCCGAACTTCGGGTCGCCGAGGCAGGACTTGTTCGTGGGGCACAGCTGCACGAAGGACGGGTTGGCGCGGCTGGTGCCGAAGAGCGCGACCAGCTGCGAGTAGACCGTGTTGTCCGGCCGGTCCGTCTTGCTGGTCGAGTCGAGCAGGATCTGCACGCGCACACCGCGGTCCCTGGCCCGCTTCAGCGCGTCGACGATCGTCTGCTCCCACACGTGGAACACCGCGACCTTGATGGTCGATCCCGGCAGCGCCGCGTCGGTCAGCTCGACGAGCCGGGTACGGATGGCGTACTGCTGCTGGGGCGTGCCCAGTGGGTCGTTGAAGATCGGCCCCTCGGTCCAGGTCCGTGCCTCGTCCGCCTGCGCGGTTCCCCCGGCCGACACCGCCTGCACCCCGGCCGCGGAGAGCACGGTGGCCAGGGCCACCATCTGCCGTCCGCCCTTGGCCGGCTTCTCGGCACGGTGTCTGCCCGTGCCTCTGAGACGCACGTGCGCCATCGCATTCCCTCCCCTGACACGAGTACGCGTCTCCCCAACGCCCACCCGAGTCCTTCACTTGTATGACTGCATGAGTTTTACAGGCAGTTGGCCGTGCTCCAAGAGGCGGGGTGCAAACAAGTGGTCTTCGCGGTCCCCCGTGCACGCCGCACACGACGACGCCCCCGCACAGCGCTGCTGTGCGGGGGCGTCGCTGCCCTGTACGGGCGGTGCCTCAGGCCTCGTCGGCCGCGGCCGAGACGGACGGCAGCGACTGCTGCTCGGCCGCCGCGGTCTTCTTCGCGGTCGTCTTCTTGGCCGTCGTCTTCTTGGCGGCGGTCTTCTTGGCGGTCGCGGTGGTCTTCTTCGCCGCGGTCGCCTTCTTGGCCGTCGCCTTCTTGGCGGCGGTCTTCTTGGCCGCCGTCTTCTTGGCGGGCGCCTCGTCCTCGGCCGTGTCGGCCGCGGCCGCCTCGGTCGTGGCCTTCTTGGCGGCCGTCTTCTTGGTGGCGGCCTTCTTCGCCGTCGCCTTCTTGGCCGTCTTGCGGGCGGCCTTCTTGGCGGCGGGCGCCTCCTCGGCCTCCACAGGCGCGGCGTCCTGGGCGGGCGCCTCGTCCGCGGCCGACGGGACGACCACGACGGTCGGGTCCCCGGCGGTGGTCGGGGCGGTCGCCTTGCGGACGGCGCGACGGCGCGGGCGGGCCGGGGCCGCGGCCTCGGTCACCTCCGCCTTCGGCGCCTCGGGCTCGGCGGCCTTCGGCTCCTCGATGGGCTCGGCCTTGACCGGCTCCGTGACGGTCACCGCGGCGGCCTCCTCGGAGGACGCCTTCGGGGAACCGGCGGGAGCGGACGCCTTGCGCGTGGCACGGCGGCGCGGGCGCGGCGCGGGGGCCTCGTCCTGCACCGGCTCGGGCGCGACGGCCTCGGCCGGCTCGGCGGCCTTCGGCTCAGCGGCCTGCGGCTCCTCGACGACCGGTTCGGGCGCCGGAGCCTCGGCCTCGGCGGCCCTGCGCTCAGCGGCCCGCTCGGCCTTCGACTTCCTGCCGGACCGCGCCGGCTTCTCGGCCTCCGCCTGCGGGGCGCCGGCCGGGGCCGACACACGGCGCGTGGCGCGGCGACGCGAGCGGCCGCGGCTGCCCGCTGCGGCCTCCGCCTCGGCGGCGCTGGAGTACAGCTCCTCGTCCGGGACGAACTCCGGCTCCGGCAGCGCTGCGGGGGCCGCGACCTCCGCGGCGACCTCGGCCTCGGTCTCCGTCTCGGGCTCGGTCTGCTCCGCGGCCGGGGCTGCCTCGTTGACGTGCGACTCGTGCTGGTGCTCGCCGTTGCCGCCGCGACCGCGCTTCTTGCGCTTGCCGCCGCCACCGCCGGAGGCGGGCTGCTCCATGTGCACGATGACGCCGCGGCCGTTGCAGTGCACGCAGGTCTCGGAGAAGGACTCCAGAAGGCCCTGGCCGACGCGCTTGCGGGTCATCTGGACCAGGCCGAGCGAGGTCACCTCGGCGACCTGGTGCTTGGTGCGGTCCCTGCCCAGGCATTCGAGCAGGCGCCGCAGGACCAGGTCCCGGTTGGACTCCAGGACCATGTCGATGAAGTCGATGACGACGATGCCGCCCAGGTCGCGCAGCCGCAGCTGGCGCACGATCTCCTCGGCCGCCTCCAGGTTGTTCCTGGTCACGGTCTCTTCGAGGTTGCCGCCCTGGCCGGTGAACTTACCGGTGTTGACGTCGACCACGATCATGGCCTCGGTCTTGTCGATCACCAGGGAGCCGCCGGAGGGCAGCCACACCTTGCGGTCGAGTGCCTTGGCGAGCTGCTCGTCGATCCGGTACGTCGCGAAGACGTCGACCTCGGACGTCCACTTGGAAAGACGGTCGGAGAGGTCGGGCGCCACGTGGTTGACGTAGCCGTGGATGGTGTCCCACGCCTCGTCACCGCTGACGATGACCTTGGAGAAGTCCTCGTTGAAGATGTCGCGCACGACGCGGACGGTCATGTCCGGCTCGCCGTACAGCAGGCTCGGCGACGAGGTCGAGATCTGCTTGGACTTCTTCTGGATGTCCTCCCACTGGGCCTGCAGACGCTCGACGTCGCGGCGCAGCTCGTCCTCGCTCGCGCCCTCGGCGGCGGTGCGCACGATGACGCCCGCGTCCTCGGGGACGATCTTCTTGAGGATGGTCTTCAGGCGCGCGCGCTCGGTGTCGGGCAGCTTGCGGCTGATGCCGGTCATCGAGCCCTCGGGCACGTAGACCAGGTAGCGGCCGGGCAGCGAGACCTGGCTGGTCAGGCGGGCGCCCTTGTGGCCGATCGGGTCCTTGGTGACCTGCACGAGCACGGACTGGCCGGACTTGAGGGCGGTCTCGATGCGGCGCGGCCCGTTGGCCATGCCGAGCGCCTCGAAGTTGACCTCACCGGCGTAGAGCACCGCGTTGCGGCCCTTGCCGATGTCGATGAAGGCGGCCTCCATCGACGGCAGCACGTTCTGGACCTTGCCCAGGTAGACGTTGCCGACGTACGAGGTCGACTGCTCCTTGTTGACGTAGTGCTCGACGAGGATGTCGTCCTCGAGCACGCCGATCTGGGTGCGCTCGCCGTGCTGGCGGACCACCATGACGCGCTCGACGGCCTCGCGGCGCGCCAGGAACTCGGCCTCGGTGATGATCGGGACGCGGCGGCGACCCTGCTCACGGCCCTCGCGGCGGCGCTGCTTCTTGGCCTCCAGACGCGTGGAGCCCTTGATGGACTGCACCTCGTCCGAGGACGTGGACTTCTCTTCCTTCTTGCGCGGCTCGCGGACCTTCACGACCGTGCGCTCCGGGTCGTCGGTCGGCTGCTCGCCGTCCGAGGAGCTGTCCCCGGCGCGACGGCGCCGGCGACGGCGGCGACGGCTGCTGCTGGAGCCGCCGGAACCGGCGGACTCGTCGCGCTGCTCGTCGTCCTCCGCGTGCTCGTCGTCGGACTCCGCGGCGGCCGGCTCGGCGTCCTCGTCGGAGGCGCCGGACTCCTGCTCGTTCTCGGAGTCGTTGTCGACGTCGCCGGACTCGCCGCGGCGACGGCGACGGCCGCCCCGACGGCGGCGGCGGGCCGGGCGGTCCCCGTGCTCGTCCTGCTCGTCGCTCTCGCCGTTCTCCTCGGACCGCTGGTCCTGGGCCTCGGTCTCGGCGGCGGCCTCGGGGACCTCGGTCTCCTTGGGCGCCTCTGCGGCGGCGGGCTGCTCGTCGGAGGCGCGACGGCGGCGACGGTTGCGGCGCGGCCCCTGGTCCTCCTCGACGACCGCGGGGGCCTGCTCGGGCTCGGGCTGCTTCTCGACGGCGGCCTCGGCCGCGGCAGCGGCGGCGGCCCGCTCCGGCGTCTGGAACATCGGCTCGGTGAAGACGGGGGCCTGGAACGTGGCGACGGAGGCGCGCTTCGGGCGCGTCTCGTCGTCCTGCGCGTCCCGGCCGGCCCGCGCCGGCTTCGATCCGGACCTGGCGGACTTCGTGGCCTTGGTGGCCTTCGGCTCGGCGAAACCGCCGGCCGCCTTGCGGGTGGCACGGCGCCTGCGGCGCGGCGACTCGTCCTCGGCGCTCTCGGCGCTCTCGGTGTTCTCCGCGGCCTCGGCCTCGGGCGCCTTCTCGGCGGCGATGGCGTCGGAGACCTCGGGGGGACCGGCGGGCGCGCTCGGCGCGGAGGCGCCACGGGTGGCGCGGCGGCGGTTGCGGCGCGGGCCCGTGCCCTCGTCGGCGACCGGCTCCGGCTCGGCGGCGGGCGCCGCGGGCGCGGCCTCGGCCTGCGGCTCCTCGGCGGGGGCGGCCTCGGCGGCCGGGGCGTCCGGGGTCGACACGGTGCGGGTGGCGCGGCGACGGCCGCGGCGCGGGGCCGCGGGCTCCTCGACGGCGGCCGGCTCCGGCTCAGGGGCGGGCTCGGCGACCGGCTCGGCGGGCTCCGCCACCACGGTCGTCGGCTCGGCGGCCTGCGCGGGTGCACCGGCGGGCGCGGAGGCGCGTCGGGTCGCGCGGCGGCGCGGGCGGGCGGCGGGCGCCGGGGCCTCGGCGGCCGGGGAAGTCTCGGGGGTCTCGACGGGCGCCTCTTCGGCGGCCGGAGTCGGGGTGGCGGTGGCCGGTATGGCCACTGCGGCGTCCTCGGTGGCCTCGCCGGTCGCGGCGACCGGCGGGCCCGCGGGGCGCGAGGCGGCCCGGCGCCGACGGCGCGGGGGCAGGGTGTCGCTGGGGCTGTCCAGCTCAGGGTTGGTGGCTTCGGTCTCGGGCATGCGGGTGGATCTCCCGTCGGGCCTCCGGGCGCCGCGCCTGATCCGTGACCGGTGACGTCTGCGGCTCACGCGCATCGAGTCGAGCGCGGTGCCGCCGGTCCGGGGCGCGGGCGCCGCACGGAGGCTCTTTATGTCTGTTCTCGCCGGTTCCGGTACGCGATGTACGTACGGCCTGGCGAAAGTCCTTGGGTGGGTGCGCTGCCCGACCCAGATGGCTCCCGAGTACGAGGGCGGCGCTACGACGACCGCCTTACGCGGGACCTTCCACGGCAGGCGCCGTCGCGGTGGCAGTGCCGGCGGCCGCCTTTTGTGGGGCGGCCCGGTCTGCCTCGCGGTCGAGCGCGAGCGGGTCGGTCACCGTGCCTGTCTCTTCGTCGAAAAGCCCCTGCGCCAGCCTGGTCACCGCTGCGGGGACCGGCGGCGCCAGGTCGGCCACGGCGCGGAGACCGGACAGGACGTCGTCGGGTCGTACGGCAGGCGTCACGTGCCGAACAACCAGCCGCAGTATCGCACAGGCCGCCTCGCTGGGCCTATCAGCCGGACCAGCCGAAACGTCGGAGACCTCGATCGCGTCCAGAGCGACGACGGCCTCGCGGGCGTCGAACGTCCGGATCCCGCTCTTTGTCTTCCTCTGTACCTCGACGGTCTCCGCGGCGCGGAACGCCTCCGCGGCGCGCGCGGCCTCCTCGACGCTCACGCCGTCGAGCCGCAGCTCCCACACGGAGGCGGTGAGCCGGTCGGCGAGGCCCGAGGTGCGGGCCTCCACGGCGTCCACGATGTCGAGGCCCGTGGGCATCGACTCGTCGAGGAGCTGCCTGAGCTTCTCGGGGTCGCGCGGCGCGGTGAGCGCGATCTCCAGGTACTCGGCCTCACTGCCCGTGCCGGTGGGTGCGGCATTGGCGTAGGACACCTTCGGGTGCGGTGTGAACCCCGCCGAGTACGCCATGGGCACCTCGGCGCGGCGCAGCGCACGCTCGAAAGCACGCTGGAAGTCACGGTGGCTGGTGAACCGGAGGCGGCCGCGCTTGGTGTAGCGCAGACGGATGCGCTGCACCGCGGGTGCGGGCGGCGGGCCTACGGGCTGTCGCTTGCCCAGTGTCCTAGTCCTTAATGAATGCGGTCTTCGTGAGATCGGTCGTACTGCTGTCAAGACTACGTCCCTGCGGGCCGCCCGGTTCCCGCCGGTCGCTGACCTGCGGCTCAGGCCGCGGCGCCGGGCCGAAGAGCAACCGTCGCACGTCGGCCCGTGCCTGCCGGGCCGCGGCGCGCACGCTCGCGGCCACCCGCCCGACGGGCCGCAGCACGTAGTCGCGCACGACGTGCCCGACCGGGGTGAGCACGGTGCGGTACACCCAGCGCAGCGGATCGACGATCAGCCACCGCAGCGCCCGGCCGACGGCACGGGACACGTACCCGGCGATCCGCCACGCGAAGCACAGCGCGTGCCAGATCTCGCGCAGTACGACGCCGAGCGCGCGGCCGACCGGGGCGAGCACGTACGTCCACAGGGCGACCAGCGGCACGACGACCAACACCCGTACCAGCCAGGCGAGTCCGCGTCCGAGCGGCGCCAACACGTAGTCCCGCAGGGCCCGTCCGACGGGCGCGAGGACATGGACGTACAGCCACACCGCGGGGACGACCAGCAACACCCGTCCGAGCCAGGCGAGTCCACGCCCGATCGGCGCGAGCACGTACCGCCACAGCATCTGGAACGGCCACACGAGCAGCGCGTACAGCACCCAGCCGATCGCCCGCGCGAGCGGCAGCAGCAGCCACCGGCCGACGAAGCGGCCGACCGCCGCGAGCGCGTCCCACACGAGCCGCAGGGGCACCACGACGACGACCATCACGATCCGCAGCGGCAGCCGGACGGCCGTCACGAGGCAGCCCTCGGCGGCGGGATCGGGGCGCTTCTCCATGTCCATGTCTCTCCAGACGCGCGGGAGGCCGCCGCGGATGCAACCCTGCATGGCCGATCCGGTCCCTTACGTCGTATGTTCGGGGCAGTCCGCAATATCGCGGTTGTGCCTTTAGGGGGAGGAATCACGCATGATCACACTCACCAAGGAAGACGGCCCCGCCGACCTGGACGGGGTTACCCACCTGTCCATCGGGGTGTCCTGGGACCCCACCGCGGGCAGCAGCGGGGGCGTCCTCGGCGCGCTCCGCCGCAAGCAGGGCACGGACCTCGACCTGATCGCCATCGCGATGCAGGGCGCTGATCCGGTGCGCCTCGCGGGGCTCGACTCGCTGGACCCGATGGGCAACGGCTCGCTCGTCCACAGCGGCGACAACCAGACCGGCAAGGGCGACGGCGACGACGAGACCGTCACGGTCGAGTTCTCCCGGCTCCCGCAGCAGATCACGTCGATCGTGTTCGTGGCGGCCGCGTACAAGAAGGGCAGCTCGTTCCAGAAGGCCCGCAACATCAGCTTCAAGGTCTACGACGCGACGGGCGGCAGCTCGCAGCAGGTCGCCGACATCTGGCCGAGCCTGATGACCAACGACAACGGCTGCGCGGTCGCCAAGGCCATGCGCGTGGGCAGCTCCTGGAAGCTGGAGGTGATCAACACGCCTGGCAAGATCAAGCAGGGCGACGAGCACGCCCTGATGCGTTTCGCCGCCAGCAAGTAGGCCCGCAAGCAGGCCCGCGCGAGGCGAAGGGGCGGCCGGTCACGAACCGGCCGCCCCTTCGTCGTGCGTGTGCGTCCTACTTGACGACCGTCAGCGGCAGCAGCTTCTTGCCCGTCGGGCCCATCTGGATCTCGGTGTCCATCGCCGGGCAGACGCCGCAGTCGAAGCACGGGGTCCAGCGGCAGTCGTCGACCTCGGTCTCGTCGAGCGCGTCCTGCCAGTCCTCCCAGAGCCAGTCCTTGTCGAGACCGGAGTCCAGGTGGTCCCAGGGCAGGACCTCCTCGTACGTGCGCTCGCGCGTCGTGTACCAGTCGACGTCCACGCCGTACTCGGGCAGCGTCTTGGCGGCGCAGGCCATCCAGCGGTCGTAGCTGAAGTACTCGCGCCAGCCGTCGAAGCGGCCGCCGTCCTCGTAGACGGCGCGGATGACGGAGCCGATGCGGCGGTCGCCGCGGGAGAGCAGGCCCTCGACGATGCCGGGCTTGCCGTCGTGGTAGCGGAAGCCGATGGAGCGGCCGTACTTCTTGTCGCCGCGGATCTTGTCGCGGAGCTTGGCCAGGCGCTCGTCCGTCTCCGTGGAGCTGAGCTGCGGCGCCCACTGGAACGGCGTGTGCGGCTTCGGGACGAACCCGCCGATCGACACCGTGCAGCGGATGTCGTTGCCCGCGACCTCGCGGCCCTTCGCGATGACGTTGGCCGCCATGTCGGCGATCTGCAGGACGTCCTCGTCGGTCTCGGTGGGCAGGCCGAGCATGAAGTACAGCTTCACCTGCCGCCAGCCGTTGCCGTACGCGGTCGCGACCGTACGGATCAGGTCCTCTTCCGAGACCATCTTGTTGATGACCTTGCGCATGCGCTCGGAGCCGCCCTCGGGGGCGAACGTCAGACCCGAGCGGCGGCCGTTGCGCGTCAGCTCGTTGGCGAGGTCGATGTTGAAGGCGTCCACGCGGGTCGACGGGAGGGACAGACCGATCTTGTCCTCCTCGTACCGGTCCGCCAGGCCCTTCGCGACCTCACCGATCTCGGAGTGGTCCGCCGAGGACAGCGAGAGCAGGCCGACCTCCTCGAAGCCGGTCGCCTTGAGGCCCTTGTCGACCATCTCGCCGATGCCGGTGATGCTTCGCTCCCGCACGGGGCGCGTGATCATGCCGGCCTGGCAGAAACGGCAGCCGCGGGTGCAGCCGCGGAAGATCTCGACGGACATCCGCTCGTGGACCGTCTCCGCGAGCGGCACGAGGGGCTGCTTCGGGTACGGCCACTCGTCGAGGTCCATGACGGTGTGCTTGGACACCCGCCACGGCACACCGCTGCGGTTGGGCACGACGCGGCCGATGCGGCCGTCCGGCAGGTACTCGACGTCGTAGAAGCCCGGGATGTAGACGCTGCCGGTCTTCGCGAGGCGGAGCAGGACCTCCTCGCGCCCGCCGGGACGGCCCTCGGCCTTCCACTGGCGGATGATCTCGGTCATGTCGAGCACGGCCTGCTCGCCGTCGCCGATGATCGCGGCGTCGATGAAGTCCGCGATCGGCTCGGGGTTGAACGCCGCGTGGCCGCCCGCGAGGACGATCGGGTCCTCGACGGTGCGGTCCTTGGACTCCAGCGGGATGCCGGCCAGGTCGAGCGCGGTCAGCATGTTCGTGTAGCCGAGCTCGGTGGAGAAGCTGAGCCCGAAGACGTCGAAGGCCTTCACCGGGCGGTGCGAGTCGACCGTGAACTGCGGGACCTCGTGCTTGCGCATGAGCTCCTCGAGGTCCGGCCACACGCTGTAGGTGCGCTCCGCGAGCACGCCCTGGCGCTCGTTGAGCACCTCGTAGAGGATCATGACGCCCTGGTTGGGCAGACCGACCTCGTACGCGTCCGGGTACATGAGCGCCCAGCGGACGTCGCACTCCTCCCACGGCTTGACCGTGGAGTTCAGCTCACCGCCGACGTACTGGATCGGCTTCTGCACATGCGGCAGCAAGGCTTCGAGCTGCGGAAAGACAGACTCCACCGGCGAGGCGGCGGGTTCGGCAGACATAACCGTTGACCTTCGTGAGCTGACAGGGGTGACCATCAAGCCTAACCCGCCGAAAGGTCGGGTTCCGCCGCCCGCTCCCAGACCTCCGGCAGCTCCCGCTCCCGGTCCGCCGCGGACGCCTGTTCCTGGCCGTACAGCAGGCCCCAAGTGAAGGCGGTCTCCCCCGCCGCGTGCGCCTGGATCGCCAGGTCGCGCAGGGCTTCGCGGGCGACGACGGAGTCCTGGTGGTCGCCGAGCAGGGACTGTACGTCCTTCATCCGCTTGGCGAACTTCTTGGCCTGCTTGCCGAGCGCGGGCACGGCCGTCTCCCCCGCGTACCGGGCGCGCTTGGCCGCCTTTCGGGCCTCGTGCAGTGCGAGGTCCCGGTCCGTGCCGGGCGGCAGCGACAGGGCGCGCTCGATGCGGGTGGCGAGCCGGGCATGGTCCTTGAGGGCGGCCTTGGCGAAAACCGGCGCGGCGGGCTTGGCGGCCCGCGGCAGGAGCGGCGGCTCGGCGAGCAGTGCGTCGAGGGCCCTCAGGAGGTCCAGGTAGCGCTTGCCGTCGAGCACGGCGACCGTGTGCCGGCGCGAGCCGTGGCGGCGGGCGACGGCCCAGATGCGCAGGCGGCCGCGGACGGGGCCGAGGAGCAGGGTGCGGGGCAGGGCGTCCATCCGGCCGGTGATCCGCTCGGTGAGCACCTCGCGGTCCCGGTCGATGCCCAGCTCGCCCGCGAGCCACTTCAGCTCCTCGCCGACGGGCTCGGTGACGGCCGGGTCGAGGACCTTCTTGTACGTCTTGAACGCGCTGCGGATCCGGCGGGTGGCCACGCGCATCTGGTGCACGGAGTCCGGCAGGTCGCGGCGTACGGCGGGGTCGAGCTCGACGAGGGCGTCGCGCTGGGCGCGCAGGTGGGCGAGGACGTGGTCGCCCGCGGTGTCGCCCGTGGCGGGCGCCTCGTGTTCCGTGCGGCGGGCGGCCCCGGTCTCCTCCAGGGCGCGGGCCAGCTTGGAGGCGGAGCCGGAGCGTTCGACGCCGGCCTTGCGCAGGCGCTTCTCGACCTTGCCGAGGAAGGCGGGGTCGGCGCCGTCCGCGAGTTCGACCTCGATCTCGGTCCAGGCGGTGGTGCGCTCCCCGTCGGCGCGCTCGGCGCGGACGGCGTCGACGCACACCTCGGCGAGGAGCGAACCGTCGGCGCCGGTCAGGTGGGAGACGTCCCGCGAGGAGCGGAGCCGGACGACGGGGATCAGCTCGTCGCCGCGGACCCGGGAGCGGACGAGGCCCGCGAGGGCGCGCGGCAGGTTGGCGGAGGGCGGGGCCTGCACCTCGTCGCGGACGCCCTCGCTCAGGGCGACCGGGAGTTTCAGGTGCCAGCCGGCGTCGTCACCGCCGGTGCGGCGGCGCAGCGTGATCTTGTCGGTGGCGAGGCGCTGGTCCTCGGTGTCGTAGTAGACGGCGTCGAGTTCTACGACGCCCTTGTCCACGACGGCCGATACGCCGGGGACCTTGTGCAGGTCGGGCAGCCGGAAGTGGTCGGTCGGGGCGTCGTACTTTCGCTCGATCTCGCGCTTTGTCTCCGCCATAACCTGAATTTAGGCGTCTGCGGCGACGGGGCCAAGGTCTCGGGGCTCCGCCCCGCACCCCGCTGCTCAATCGCCGCAGGGGCTCGATCAACCGAACCAGCGCGTCGGCGGCACCCGCTCCCACGCCACGGGGCTCCGCCCCGGACCCCGCGCCTCAATCGCCGGCGGGGCTTGATATTGCCGACCGAGCCTTGGGCAATCTGCCGCCTTGGGCGGCAGGGTGGGCAAGGCGGCCCCCGGCGCAGGCCGCACCCGCATCAGAGCCGCCCCCGTCGCAGACAGCTGGAGACTCAGGCCGACATCGGCCTCTGCACCTTGATCGATTGGAGCAGGCCCACCGCCACCCACACCGCGAACATCGATGAGCCGCCGTACGAGACGAACGGGAGCGGGAGGCCCGCCACCGGCATGATGCCGAGGGTCATGCCGACGTTCTCGAAGGCCTGGAAGGCGAACCAGGCGATGATGCCCGCCGCGACGATCGTGCCGTACAGCTCCGTCGTCCCGCGCGCGATCTTGCACGCCCGCCACAGCACCACACCGAGCAGCAGCAGGATCAGCCCCGCCCCCAGGAAGCCGAGCTCCTCACCGGCCACCGTGAACACGAAGTCCGTCTGCTGCTCCGGCACGAACTGGCCCGTGGTCTGCGAGCCGTGGAAGAGGCCCGCGCCCGACAGCCCGCCCGAACCGATCGCGATGCGCGCCTGGTTGGTGTTGTAGCCGACGCCCGCCGGGTCGAGCGCCGGATTGGCGAAGGCCGCGAACCGGGCGATCTGGTAGTCGTCCAGGACCCCGAGCTTCCACACGGCGACGGCGCCCGCCGCGCCGACGCCGATCAGGCCGAGCACCCACCGGTTCGAGGCGCCCGACGCGAGCAGCACGCCGAGCACGATCATCACCATGACCATGACGGACCCGAGGTCCGGCATCAGCATGACGATCAGCATCGGGACGGCGGCGAGGCCGAGGGCCTGCAGCACCGTGCGGTGGTCGGGGTGTTCGCGGTCCCCCGCGTCGACACGGGTCGCCAGGATCATCGCCATGCCCAGGATGATCGTGATCTTCACGAACTCGGAGGGCTGGAGGGAGAAGCCGCCGCCGACGACGATCCAGGCGTGCGCCCCGTTCACGGTCGCGCCGAGCGGCGTGAGCACGAGGAGGACCAGGAAGACGGAGATCCCGTACAGGATCGGCACGGCCGTGCGCAGCGTCCGGTGCCCGAGCCAGACCGTGCCCGCCATCAGCGCGACGCCGATACCGGTGTTCAGCAGGTGCCGGAACAGGAAGTAGTACGGGTCGCCCTGGTTGAGCTCGGTCCTGTTGCGGGTCGCCGAGTAGACGAGCGCGGCGCCGATGAAGGACAGCGCGATCGCCGAGAGCAGCATCGGCCAGTCGAGCCTGCGCACCACCGAGTCGCGGGCCATGAGCCGCGTCATGGTGGAGCGCTGCGGCCCGTAGCCCGAGACGGAGAAGCCGTTGCCGGTCACCGGTCAGTCCCTCCTGCTGTTTCCGTACGAGGAGGTGGGCAGCGTCGCCGCCAGCTCCTGCTGGTCGGGCGTGGTGTCCCTGCCCGGCTGGAACGGCTTGATCTCCGGGGCGTCGATCGAACCGTCCTTCTCGATCTTCGGCAGGCTCTTCTCCGGCTCGGGCAGCAGCGCCTTCTTCTTGTTGATGCCGCCCTTGCTGTCGACGCCGTAGAGCGCGTCGTAGATCTTGCGGACGGCGGGGCCCGAGGCTCCGGAACCCGTACCACCCTGGGCGATCGTCATGACGACCGAGTAGTCCTTCGTGTACGTCGCGAACCACGACGTCGTCTGCTTGCCGTAGACCTCGGCGGTGCCGGTCTTGGCGTGCATCGGGATCTTGTCCTGCGGCCAGCCGCCGAAGCGCCAGGCGGCGGTGCCCCGCGTCGCCACGCCCGCGAGGGCCTGGTCGATGTGGCGCTGGGTCTGCTTCGTCATGGGCAGCTTCCCCTGCGACTTGGGCGCGATCTCGCTGACCTGCTTGCCGTCGGGGCTGATCACGGCCTTGCCGACCGCGGGCTGGTAGAGAGTGCCGCCGTTGGAGATGGCCCCGTAGATCCGGGCCATCTGGATCGGGGTGACGAGCGTGTCGCCCTGTCCGATGGAGTAGTTGACCTCGTCACCGGCGCGCATCACATTGCCCTGGCGGCAGTTCTCCCAGTTGAGGCGCTCGACGTAGGAGCCGTCCTTCTTGCCGCCCTTGCACCAGGCGTCCTTGTTGGCCTTCCAGTACTCCTGCTTCCACTTCCGGTCGGGGACCCGGCCGTTGACCTCGTTGGGCAGGTCGATGCCGGTCTCCTTGCCGAGACCGAACTGGTGGGCCGTCTTGTAGAAGGAGTCGTCGGTGTTGACGCCGCCCTTGGGGTGGATGCCGCCGAGCTTCTGCCACTCCTTGTGGGCGAGGCCGTAGAAGACGGTGTCACAGGAGACCTCGAGGGCACGGCCGAGGCTGATCGGGCCGAAGTTCTCCGACTCGAAGTTCTTGAAGACCTGGCTGCCGATCGAGTACGAGCTGGTGCACGGGTAGCGGCCGTTGAACGGGTACCCGGCGTTGACCGCCGCGGTGCTGGAGATGACCTTGAAGATCGAGCCGGGCGCCGACTGGCCCTGGATCGCCCGGTTGAGCAGCGGGTAGTTGGACTGCTTGCCGGTGAGCTTGTCGTAGTCCTTGCCGGAGATGCCGCCGACCCAGGCGTTCGGGTCGTACGTCGGGTTGGAGGCCATGGCGACGACGCGGCCGGTCTTGGCCTCCATCACGACGACGGAGCCGGAGTCGGCCTTGTAGTTCTCGCCGGTGTTCTTGTCGAACTCGTGCCGGGCGGCCTTCATCGCCGCGTCCAGCTCCTTCTCGGCGACGGACTGCACGCGGGCGTCTATCGACGTGACGACGTTGGCGCCGGGCTCGGCCTTGTCGCTCTCGGCGCGGCCGATGACGCGGCCGAGGTTGTCGACCTCGTAGCGGGTGACGCCGGCCTTGCCGCGCAGATCCTTGTCGTACGTGCGCTCGAGCCCACTGCGGCCGACCTGGTCGGATCGCAGGTACGGCGAGTCGGAGTTCTTGGCCTTCTCGATCTCCGCGTCGGTGACCGGGGAGAGATAGCCGAGGACCTGCGCGGTGTTGGAGCCGCCGGGTCCCGCGTAGCGGCGCACGGCGGTGGGCTCCGCGGTGATGCCGGGGAAGTCCTCGCTGCGCTCGCGGATCTGCAGGGCCTGCTTGGGCGTGGCCTCGTCGGTGATCGGGATCGGCTGGTACGGCGAGCCGTTCCAGCAGGGCTGCGGCGTCTTCGCGTCGCAGAGCCTGACCTTCTCCTGGATGGTCTTGGGCTGCATCCCGAGGACCTTGGCGAGCTTGGTGAGGACGGCCTTGCCCTCGTCGTCCATCTTCATCAGGTCGGTGCGGGAGGCGGAGACGACGAGCCGCGTCTCGTTGTCGGCGAGCGGGATGCCGCGCGCGTCGAGGATCGAGCCGCGGGTGGCGGGCGTGACGACCTGCTGGACGTGGTTCCCGGAGGCCTCCTTGGCGTACTCGTCGCCGTTGCGGATCTGGAGGTACCAGAGGCGGCCGCCGAGGGTGAGCAGGAGGGAGAGGACGAGGATCTGGAGGATGATGAGGCGGATCTGGACGCGCGGGGTCCGGCCCGTCTCGGGGATGTTGGTCACGGTGGCGTGCTCCCCCTCTCAGTACGAGGACGTGTACGAGTACGAGTAGGTGTACACGCCGAAGCTGTGCGTGCCTGCGCTGTCGTCGGTCAACTGCCGTGCGCTCACAGGCGCTTGACCCCCTTGATGCGGCCCGCGCGGGAGGCGCGCGCCTTGACCGACCTCATGCGCAGGCCGCCGCCACGCTGGCCGCCGATGCTCAGGCCCGTGCCGCCGCCGGAGAGCCAGCCGGAGGAGACGTCGGCGGCCTTGGCGGAGCCGCCGGAGGAGTCGCCGAGCGGATCGTTCTCCGCGCGTCTGGCGAGCCACATCACGCCCGGCACCACGAAGGGCGCGAGCAGCAGGTCGTAGAGCGCCGCGGTGAAGATGAGGCTGCCGAGGCCGACGTCGCGGGCTGCGGTGTCGCCGACGAGCGCGCCCACGCCCGCGTACAGCAGGGTCGTGCCGATGGCGGCGCCGACGACCACGAGCATGGGGCCTGCCGCCGAACGCAGCTGGCCGCTCTCGGGCTTGGCGAGGCCCGCCAGATAGCCGATGACGCAGAGCACGAGGGCGTAGCGGCCCGCGGCGTGGTCGGCGGGCGGCGCGAGGTCCGCGAGCAGTCCGGCGCCGAAGCCGACGAAGGCGCCGCCCACGTGTCCGTACACGAGGGCGAGGCCGAGGACGGTCAGGAGCATCAGGTCGGGGACGGCGCCGGGCAGTTGCAGCCGGGCCAGGATGCAGACCTGGAGGACGAGGGCCACGACGACAAGGACCGTGGAGAGCAGCATCCGGTTGAAGCGCATGATTCCTTGCTCCTCCTGCTACTGCTGCTGGTCTGCGTTGTTGTTGCCGGCGGCGTTCTCGCCGTTGCCGTCGCCGTTGCCCCCGGCGTTCGCGCCCGGGGTGGCCGTCACGGTGACGGTGGGCGTCGGCTTGGGCTTGGCGGGTTTCTTCGGCAGCACCGTGTCGCGCGGGTCGGTGCGCGGCGCCTGGACGACGACCCCGACGATGTCGAGCTTGGTGAACCCGACGTACGGCTTCACGTAGACGGTGCGGGTCAGGTCGCCGCCGGAGGGGTCGACGCGGACGACGCGGCCGACCGGGACGCCGGGCACGAACGGCTTGTCGGCCTGCGAGCCGAAGGTGACCAGGCGCTCGCCCTTCTTCACCTTGGCCTTGCCGTTGAGGAGCTGGACGCGCAGCGGGCGGTCGCCCTGGCCGGACGCGAAGCCGAGCTCGTCCGACTTCTCCATGCGGGTGCCGACGGTGAAGTCCGGGTCGTTGGCCAGCAGCACCGTCGCGGTGTTCGGGCCGACGGTGGTCACACGGCCGACGAGACCGTCGCCGTTGAGCACCGTCATGTCGCGCTCGAGGCCGTCGTTCGCGCCTGCGTCGATGGTCACGGTCCAGGAGAAGCCCTGGGCCGAGCCGATCGCGATGACCTGGGCGCCCTTGATGCCGTACTGGCCCGCGCCCGCCGTCTTCAGCATGGCGTCGAGCTGGCGGACCTTGCTGCGGTTGCGGTCGCCGCTGCCGAGCTTGGCCTTCAACGCGGCGTTCTCGTGCTCCAGTTCACCGATGCGGTTGTGCCGCTTGTCGGAGTCGCGGACCGCGCTTATGGCGTTGCCGATCGGGTCGACCGCGCCCGACACCCCGTTCTCCACGGGGCCGAAGACCGTCGCGGCGGCGTGCCGGGCACCGTCGACAGGCGAGTCCTCGCCGCCGCGGATGTCCACCGTGATCAGTGCGAACGCGATGGCGATCAGCAGCACCAGGAGCAGCCGGCTCTCTCGTGTGTCCCTCACGTGCGGCGGCCGTGCCTTCCTCATCGGAATGTGGGTGGTTCTTACGCCTTGCCTATATATCAACGATCCGCCGTACGAAGTGGCAGGCACTCGTACGGCGGACGTTTTCGATTCACATCATCTGCGCGGCGAGGCGTCCAGAACCTGCTGGAGCGCCTCGAACTCCTCGACGCACTTGCCGGAACCGAGCGCCACGCTGTCGAGCGGGTCCTCGGCGATGTGGATCGGCATGCCGGTCTCGCGGCGCAGCCGCTCGTCGAGGCCGCGCAACAGGGCGCCGCCACCGGTGAGAACGATGCCGCGGTCCATTACGTCACCGGACAGCTCGGGCGGGCACTTGTCGAGGGTGGTCTTCACGGCGTCGACGATCGCGTTGACCGGTTCCTCGATCGCCTTGCGGACTTCCGCCGCCGAGATGACGACGGTCTTGGGCAGCCCCGACACCAGGTCGCGGCCGCGGATCTCGGTGTGTTCGTCGGAGTCGAGGTCGTACGCGGAGCCGATCGTGATCTTGATCTGTTCGGCGGTGCGCTCACCGAGGAGGAGCGAGTACTCCTTCTTGATGTGCTGGATGATCGCGTTGTCCAGCTCGTCGCCCGCGACGCGGATGGACTGCGCCGTGACGATTCCGCCGAGCGAGATCACCGCGACCTCGGTGGTGCCGCCGCCGATGTCGACCACCATGTTGCCCGTGGCCTCGTGGACCGGGAGCCCGGAACCGATGGCCGCAGCCATGGGCTCCTCGATGATGTGCACCTGGCGGGCACCGGCCTGCGAGGAGGCCTCGATGACCGCGCGGCGCTCGACGCCGGTGATGCCGGAGGGCACACAGACGACGACACGGGGCCGGGCGAGGTAGCGCCGCTTGTGCACCTTCAGGATGAAGTAGCGGAGCATGCGCTCGGTGATCTCGAAGTCGGCGATCACGCCGTCCTTCAGCGGGCGGACGGCCACGATGTTGCCCGGCGTGCGCCCGATCATCTTCTTGGCTTCGGCACCGACCGCGAGGATGCCGCCGGTGTTGGTGTTGATCGCGACCACGGACGGCTCATTGAGCACGATCCCTCGACCCCTGACGTACACCAGCGTGTTGGCGGTCCCGAGGTCGACAGCCATGTCACGGCCGATGAACGACATTGAGTTCCCCATCAGGATTCGTCTGGCCTTCCCAAGTGGAGCGTTTGATGGCTTGTCAGGAGGCGAGAGGGTGGACGCGGTGTGGCGTGGAGGCTCCATCGTAGTCTCGCCTGCACGATCACGGCGCGAGGGTCTTCGCCATTGTCAGCACGGGAGCCCCCGCCCCGCTAATGCAGACGTCCCGACGGAGGAGTGCGTTCCCCCAATCGGGCCGCATATGCAAAAGAGCGGCCCGAATTCTCGGGCCGCTCCTGGTCAGTGGCGCTCCGTGACTGACGCTGCATCAGAAAACGAACTCGCCGGTCTCATGGAGCGGACACCGGGTGTCTCACGGGAGTGGATCGAAGTCCGGAATACGAGAAGCCCCGGACAACCGACCCGTTCGCCCCGTTACGAGAAATCGGGGAAGAAAAGCTTCAGCTCGCGCTCCGCGGACTCCTCGGAGTCGGAGGCGTGGATGAGGTTCTCGCGAACAATGGTGCCGAAGTCGCCGCGGATCGAACCGGGGGCGGCCGCGATCGGGTCCGTGGGACCGGCCAGCTGGCGCACGCCCTCGATCACACGCTCGCCCTCGACGACCAGGGCGACGATCGGGCCCGAGGACATGAAGTCGACCAGCGGCTCGTAGAACGGCTTGCCCTTGTGCTCGCCGTAGTGCGCCTCCAGCGTCTCCTGGCTCAGGCTGCGCAGTTCGAGCGCGCTGATCGTCCAGCCGGCCTTGCGCTCGATGCGGCCGATGATCTCGCCGATCAGGCCGCGGCGAACGGTGTCGGGCTTGAGCAGGACGAGCGTGCGCTGGGTCATTCGCGGGACTCCTTGTAGGCCTAGGTGTGCGGTGACGCCCGAGGTTACAGGGCGTGACCACCGCCCCGGCAGGCGGGCGGGCGGCTCAGGCCTGCTCGGCCTGCGCCGCCCAGCGGGCCTTCGCCTCGTCGACCTTGCGGCCGAAGTGCACCGAGGCCCACCACAGACCCGCGAAGCAGGCGCCGAGGAAGAACATCACCGGGACGAAGAAGCCACTGATGATCAGGGCGATCTGCAGCGCCCAGCCGAGCTGTACGCCGCCGGGCCGCGTCACCATGCCGCACAGCAGCACGCTGAGCAGCATCGCGACGCCGCTCACCGTCCACACGAGCGTGGCCGACAGGTCCGGGTCCTTCATGGCGACGAGCCCGGCGAAGCCGATGACGAAGAACTCGGCGAGCAGCGTCGAGGAACAGAGAATACGCACGGCGGTCAGCCCTTCCCCAGGAGCAGCCGGGCCTCGCCGACCGTGATGACGGAACCGGTGACGAGCACTCCCCCGCCCGCGTACTCGCCCTCTTCCTCGGCGAGCGTGATCGCGGCCTCGAGGGCGTCGTCGAGGCGGGGTTCGACCTGGACGCGCTCGTCCCCGAAGACCTCCACCGCGATGCCCGCCAGTTCGTCGGCGTCCATGGCGCGATGGCTGGAATTCTGCGTGACGACGACCTCCGCGAAGATCGGCTCGAAGGCCTCCAGGAGCCCCCGTACGTTCTTGTCGCCACTGGCGCCGACGACACCGATGAGGCGGCTGAAGTCGAAGACCTCGCCGATCGCCTCGGCGGTGACGCGGGCGCCCGCCGGGTTGTGCGCGGCGTCGAGGACGACCGTCGGCGAGCGGCGCACGACCTCCAGGCGGCCCGGCGAGGTGGCCGAGGCGAACGCCGTGCGGATCGTGTCGATGTCGAGCGGGCGCGCGTGCTCCGAGCCGATGCCGAAGAACGCCTCGACGGCGGAGAGCGCCACCGCGGCGTTGTGCGCCTGGTGCGCGCCGTGCAGCGGAAGGAAGATGTCCTCGTACTCGCCGCCGAGCCCGCGCAGCGTCACCAACTGGCCGCCGACGGCGACCTCGCGGCGGACGACGCCGAACTCCAGGCCCTCGCGGGCCACGGTCGCGTCCGCCTCCACGGCCTTCTTCAGGATCACCTGCGCCGCGTCCACCGGCTGCTGCGCCATGATCACGGAGGCGTCCTGCTTGATGATCCCGGACTTCTCGCCGGCGATCTCGCCGGGCGTCTCACCGAGCCGGTCGGTGTGGTCCAGGTCGATGGGGGTGATGACCGCGACCGATCCGTCGATCACGTTCGTCGCGTCCCAGCTGCCGCCCATGCCGACCTCGACGACCGCCACGTCGACGGGGGCGTCGGCGAAGGCCGCGTAGGCCATGCCGGTCAGCACCTCGAAGAAGGAGAGGCGGTACTCCTGCTGCGCGTCGACCATCTCGACGTACGGCTTGATGTCGTCGTACGTCTCGATGAAGCGCTCGTGGTCGATCGGGGCGCCGTCCAGGCTGATGCGCTCGGTGATCGACTGGACGTGCGGCGAGGTGTACCGGCCGGTGCGCAGGTCGAAGGCCGTGAGCAGGGCCTCGATCATGCGGGCCGTGGACGTCTTGCCGTTCGTCCCCGTGATGTGGATCGAGGGGTACGCCTTCTGCGGCTCGCCCAGCACGTCCATCAGCGCCGCGATGCGCGACACGGACGGCTCCAGCTTCGTCTCGCCCCAGCGCGTGGCGAGCTCGGCCTCCACCACCCGCAGCGCCTTCTCCACCTCGGGGTCCTGCGGGCGGGCCGGGATCCCGTCGCCCTGCGGCGGGGCCGACTGGGTGCGCAGGGTGCGGCTGCCCGCCTCGATCACCGCGAGGTCGGGGTCGCGGGTGGTCTCTTCGCCGACGATCTCTTCGAACTGATCGGCGTCGTCGGGGTTGTCGGGCAATCCGTGGTCGCTGCTGTCGCGCGGGGGGAGGTCACTCACACACGCCAGTCTACGGAGGTCCACCGACAGCGCGCCCGACGCCACCCGACGTCCCGGTTCGGGACCTTCGACCTGTCCGTTTCGGGACCTTGGTCCCTCCGGAACGGCCCACCGCCCGGCAAACTTGCTGATCATGGACATAGGCATCGATCTCGGCACCGCCAACACCCTTCTCTACGTGCGCGGTCAGGGCATCGTGCTGAACGAACCCTCGGTCGTCGCCGTGAAGGCGGCCGGGAAGCCGAACGGCAAGTCGGGGAAGGGCGGCGGGCGCGGCGACGTGCTCGCCGTGGGCAGCGAGGCGAAGGAGACCATCGGGCGCACACCGGGCTCGATCACCGCGATCCGGCCGCTGCGGGACGGCGTGATCAGCGACTACGAGGCGGCCGAGGCGATGATCCGGCACTTCGTCCGCAAGGCGGTCCCGGGGCGCCGCCCCCGTACCCGCATGGTGGTGTGCGTGCCGAGCGGGGTCACGCCCGTGGAGCGGCGGGCCATCGAGCACGCGGCGCAACGGGCCGGGGCGAGGACCGTGCACCTGATCGAGGAGCCGATGGCGGCGGCGATCGGGGCGGGGCTCCCGGTCGCGGATCCGCGCGGGTCCATGGTCGTCGACATCGGCGGCGGCACGAGCGAGGTGGCCGTCATCTCCCTTGGCGGCGTGGTCACTTCGCAGTCACTGCGGGTCGGCGGCGACCGCTTCGACGAGGCGATCACGGACTACGTGCGCAAGGAGCACGGGCTGCTGATCGGCGAGCGCACGGCCGAGGACATCAAGGTCGCGATCGGCTCGGCGTGGCCGGTGCCCGGTGAGGAGGCGTTCGAGATGCGGGCGTTCACCGTGCGGGGACGGGAGAAGGTGGCGGGCCTGCCGAAGACGGTCGAGCTGACGGTGCGCGAGGTGCGGGCGGCCCTTGACGAGCCCGTGGAGGCGGTCATCGCCGCGGTGAAGGCGACGCTTGAGGAGTGTCCTCCGGAGCTGTCGGGGGACGTGATGGAGCACGGGATCGTGCTGACCGGCGGGGGCGCGCTGCTGCCGGGGCTCGACCTGCGGATCGCCTCCGGCACGGGGATCCCGGTGTTCGTCGCGGACGACCCGCTGGACAGCGTGGCGCTGGGGTGCGGAAAGTGCGTGGACGACTTCGACGGCTTGCAGCGGATGCTGGCGGCGTAACCGGGTCTGTCTGGTGGGTGCGGTGTTGCTGTGGTCGCGTTCTTCTGCGCAGTTCCCCGCGCCCCTAAAAGCACCTGCCTACGTCCTTGCCGGGAAGGTTGCTTCGACCTCGTAGGTGGCCGAGTCGGTCCGGCCTGCTCTGAATGTGCCGCCCAGGGAGAGGACTCGCTCCTCCATGCCGGCCGTGCCGGTGCCCGCCGAGACCGGGGCCAGGGCGGGGGCGTCCGTCGGCAGCGGGTTGGCGACCGTGACGTGGAGGCGGTTCGCCGCGACCGCGACCGTGACGGTCACCGGGCGGCCCGGGGCGTGCTTCGCGGCGTTCGTGAGGCACTCCTGGACGACGCGGTAGACGGCGGCCTGGCGCAGCGGGGACTGGGCGCGGGCGGCGGCGTCCACGTCGACGGAGACCTCGCTGCCGGCCGCCGCGCTCTCCTCGGCGAGCCGGGGCAGCGCGTCGAGGCCGGGGGTCGGCGTGCCGCCCCCGCTGCCGCGGCGCACGACGATCTCGTTGAGCAGCAGATGGGCCCGCCGCGCCGTCTCGGACAGCTCGTCGAAGTCCGACTCCCAGCGCTCGCCGCGGGCCCGCCGCGACAGCACCTCCGCCCGCACCGACAGCATCGTCAGCTCGCGGCCCACGAAGTCGTGCACGTCGCCCGCGACGTCGGAGCGCTCCTGCTGCACGGCCTGGAGCAGCGCGGTCTCGGCGCCCTTGGCCTCCAGGGCGCGAACGAGGTCGATGCGGCGCGCGGCGATGCCGACGCCGGTGGCGAGCACCCCGATGGGCACGGCGAGGGCGAGGAACTGGCTGACGCTCTCGCCGCCCCGGTGCGCGGGCCATTCGAAGAGCGCGTACGCGGCGCAGGCCCAGAGGAGGTAGAGGCAGCAGGCGAGGACGCCGGAGTTGCGGCCCCGGTAGCGGGCCACGGAGTACAGGGCGAACTGGATCAGGGTCACATCGTGCAGCCAGCCGAGGAAGACCATCCCGACGGCGAACGACAGCCAGGGCCCCCACGGCCCGCGCCGGCGCGACAGCAGCGTCGCGGCGCCGAGGGCGAGCACGAGCGTGGCGGACGTCCCGTTGAGCGCGTTGTCCGCCCTGGCGAGGCCCGGGATGTCCAGGCCCATCAGGGCGAAGCAGCCGGCGGCCGTGACGAGGTCGACGGCGTGCGGGGTGCCGCGCCAGCGCTCCAGGTGCGACCAGAGGCGACCGAGACGCCGACCCGCGACGGTCGTCGCCGCGCCGCTCGTCGCCGGCCCGTCGGCCTCGTCGTGCATGGAGCTCCGTCCCTCCGTGACTGCGCGCCCGGTACGTCCCTTTAATACCTCGGCCGGGCACGTCCGGGCATCTCGTACCGCCCGCCCGGAACGCGGCAGGGCCCCCGGAACCCTGCGGTTCCGGGGGCCCTCGGGCACGTACGGTCAGGCCTGCGGCAGCCGGTCCAACTGCGCCTGGATCCGGGCGATGTCCTCGTCCGCCTTGGCGAGGCGGCCCTTGATCTTGTCGACCACGTGGTCCGGGGCCTTGGCGAGGAACGCCTCGTTGCCCAGCTTGCCCTCGGAGGCCGCCTTGTCCTTCTCGGCGGTGGCGAGGTCCTTGGCGAGGCGCTTGCGCTCGGCCGCCACGTCGATCGCGCCGGACAGGTCGAGCGCCACCTCGGCGCCCGCGACCGGCAGCGTGGCGGTGGCCGTGAAGCCCTCGCCCTCCGGCTGCAGCTTCAGCAGCTGGCGGATGGCCGGCTCGTGCGCGGCGAGCGACGTGCCGTCCAGGGAGAGGCGGGCCGGGACGCGCTGGCCCGCCTTGAGGCCCTGGTCGCCCTTGAAGCGGCGGACCTCGGTGACGACCTGCTGGAGCGTCGCGATCTCCTGCTCGGCGGCCTCGTCGCGGAAGCCGCTGTCCTTCGGCCAGTCGGTGATCACGATGGACTCGCCGCCCGTGAGCGTCGTCCACAGCGTCTCCGTGACGAACGGGACGACCGGGTGCAGCAGGCGCAGCATGACGTCCAGGACCTCGCCGAGGACCCGGCCCGACACCTTCGCCGGCTCGCCGCCCGCCATGAACGTCGTCTTCGACAGCTCGACGTACCAGTCGAAGACCTCGTCCCACGCGAAGTGGTAGAGCGAGTCGGAGAGCTTCGCGAACTGGTAGTCGTCGTAGAACGCGTCGACCTCGGCGACCGTCTTGTTCAGGCGGGAGAGGATCCAGCGGTCCGTCGCCGTCATCTCGGACGGCTCCGGCAGCGGGCCCTCGACCGTCGCGCCGTTCATGAGCGCGAAGCGCGTCGCGTTCCAGATCTTGTTGGCGAAGTTCCGGGACGCCTGGACCCAGTCCTCGCCGATCGGGACGTCGATGCCCGGGTTGGCGCCGCGGGCGAGCGTGAAGCGCAGCGCGTCGGAGCCGTAGGTGTCCATCCAGTCCAGCGGGTTGACCGCGTTGCCGAAGGACTTCGACATCTTCTTGCCGTGCTCGTCGCGGACCATGCCGTGGAAGGCGATGGTCTTGAAGGGAACCTCGCCGTCCATCGCGTACAGGCCGAACATCATCATCCGGGCGACCCAGAAGAACATCAGGTCGTAGCCGGTGACCAGGGCCGAGTTCGGATAGAACTTGGCCAGGTCCTCGGTCTGCTCCGGCCAGCCCAGCGTGGAGAAGGGCCACAGGCCGGAGGAGAACCAGGTGTCGAGGACGTCGGTGTCCTGGTGCCAGCCCTCGCCGCTCGGCGGCTGCTCGTCGGGGCCGACGCACACGGTCTCCCCGTTCGGACCGTGCCAGACGGGGATGCGGTGGCCCCACCACAGCTGGCGCGAGATGCACCAGTCGTTGAGGTTGTCGACCCAGTCGAAGTAGCGCTGCGACAGGTCGGCGGGGTGGATGTTCACCCGGCCGTCGCGGACCGCGTCGCCGGCGGACTTGGCGAGCGTCTCGACCTTGACCCACCACTGCAGCGAGAGCCGCGGCTCCAGCGTCGTCTTGCACCGCGAGCAGTGCCCGACCGAGTGCGTGTACGGGCGCTTCTCGGCGACGATCCGGCCCTCGGCCCGCAGCGCGGCGACGATCGCGGAGCGCGCCTCGAAGCGGTCGAGCCCCTCGAAGGGACCGTGCGCGGTGATGACGCCGCGCTCGTCCAGGACCTCAAGGGCCTCGAGGTCGTGGCGCTGGCCGATCGCGAAGTCGTTCGGGTCGTGGGCAGGCGTCACCTTGACGGCGCCCGTGCCGAACTCCGGGTCGACGTGCGTGTCCGCGACGACGGGGATCGTGCGGCCGGTCAGCGGCAGCTTGATCCGCTTGCCGACGAGGTGCGCGTACCGCTCGTCGTCCGGGTGGACGGCGACCGCGGTGTCGCCCAGCATCGTCTCCGCGCGCGTGGTCGCGACGACGATGGTGTCCTCGCCCTCGCCGTACTTCATGGAGACGAGCTCGCCGTCGTCGTCCTGGTAGTCGACCTCGATGTCCGAGATGGCCGTCAGACAGCGCGGGCACCAGTTGCTGATGCGCTCGGCGCGGTAGATCAGGCCGTCGTCGAACATCTTCTTGAAGACGGTCTGGACGGCGCGGGACAGGCCCTCGTCCATGGTGAAGCGGTCGCGGCTCCACGCCACACCGTTACCGAGGCGGCGCATCTGACCGGCGATCTGGCCGCCGGACTCGGCCTTCCACTGCCAGACCCGCTCGACGAACGCCTCCCGGCCCAGGTCGTGACGGGACAGGCCCTCCTTGGCGAGCTCGCGCTCCACCACGTTCTGCGTGGCGATGCCCGCGTGGTCCATGCCGGGCTGCCACAGCGTCTCGAAGCCCTGCATGCGCTTGCGGCGGGTCAGGGCGTCGATCAGCGTGTGCTCGAAGGCGTGGCCGAGGTGCAGCGAGCCCGTGACGTTCGGCGGCGGGATGACGATCGTGTACGGCGGCTTCTCGCTCTTGGGATCGGCATCGAAGTAACCGCGCTCTACCCAGCGCTCGTACAGCGGCGCCTCTACTTCGGCCGGCGCGTACTGGGTCGGCAGTTCGGAGGTGGGCACTGGCGTCTGCTGCTGAGAGTTCTCGGTCACGGGGCCAGTTTAGAGGGGTTACAAGCTCGTACTGAAACCGAATCCGGTGGAACGGATCGCACCCACGTACGTCAGGATGTCGGCAGCACATAAGCAACGGGAGGGAACGCCAGCAATGAGCCACAACCAGCCGGGCCCGTACGGGAACCAGCCGCCGCAGCAGCCGGGTCCGTACGGTCAGCAGCCCCAGCAGCCGGGCCCCTACGGCCAGCCGCAGCAGCCGGGCCCGTACGGCCAGCCGCAGCAGGCGCCGCAGCCCGGCTACGGTTACCCGCAGCAGCCGCCGCAGCAGGCGCCCCAGGGCGTTCCCCCGCAGCAGCCCCCGGGCGCCCCGTACGGCCAGCCGCAGGCGCCCGGCGGTTACGGCCAGCCCCAGCAGCCGGGCCCCTACGGTCAGCCGCAGCAGGCGCCGTACGGCCAGTACCCGCAGCAGCCGCCCGCCGGCGGTGGCGGCAGCAAGAAGGTGCTGGGCATCGTGATCGGCGCGGTCGTCGTGGTGGCGGCGCTCGGGGTGGGTGGCTACTTCATCTTCGGTGGCGGGGACAGCGGCAGCGGCTCGTCCGTGGCGGACGACGGCGCGCACAAGCTGACGACGCCGGCCACGGTCCTCGGCGAGTACCAGAAGAGCAGCTCCAACGCCTCCAGCAGCGGCACCTTCAGCGACAGCGACCTCGCGGAGGCCAAGAAGTGGGGCGTGACCGACCCCAAGAGCGTGAGCGCCAGCTACAAGGCGGGCTCCGGCACCTCGGTCAAGGCGATCAACTTCGGTGGCGTCTACGGCACGATCGAGGACCCGGAGAAGGTCGTCGACTCGATGTTCACCGAGATGGAGAAGAAGTCCAAGGAGGACGCCGGTACCGCGAGCGGCGCCAAGGTCTCCTTCGAGGGCTCGCCCCAGGCGTTCACGCCGGCCGGCTTCAAGAACGGCGTCATGAAGTGCCAGAACGCCAAGTACGAGATGCCCGGCGGCAGTTCCTCCACCGCGGGCGTGCCGTCGAGCTTCAAGATGCCGATGTGCATCTGGGGTGACCACAGCACGGTCACGTACATCGTGTACTCCGACAGCGGCGCCATCATCTCCAAGAAGGAGCAGCCGCTGAGCGAGGCCGCCGACACGACGGCGAAGCTCCGCGACGAGGTGCGCGTCAAGTCCTGACGCTCGCACCCCCACGGCACGAGAAGGGCCCCGGTCGGATCTCCGACCGGGGCCCTTCTCGTGCCGACTGGCGTTCCGCTACGCCGACTTCTGCTCGCCGCTGCCGCCGCCACGGGCGTCGCGCGGGATCAGCGTCGGGTTCACGTTCGAGTGGACGGCGTCCGCGGTGATGACGACGCGGGCCACGTCCTTGCGGGACGGCACCTCGTACATCACCGACTGGAGGACCTCCTCCATGATGGCGCGCAGCCCGCGCGCTCCGGTGCGGCGCAGGATCGCCTGGTCGGCGATGGCCTCGAGCGCCTCGCGCTCGAAGTCCAGCTCCACACCGTCGAGTTCGAAGAGTCGCTGGTACTGCTTGACCAGAGCGTTCTTCGGCTCGACGAGGATCTGGAGCAGCGCCTCACGGTCGAGGTTCTGGACCGCGGTGATGACCGGGAGACGGCCGATGAACTCGGGGATCATCCCGAACTTCACCAGGTCCTCCGGCATGACCTCCTGGAACTGGTCCTTCTCCTCCAGCTCGCGCTTGGAGTGCAGGGTCGCGCCGAAGCCGATGCCCTTGGCGCCGGCCCGCGACTCGATGATCTTCTCCAGACCGGCGAACGCGCCGCCCACGATGAACAGCACGTTCGTCGTGTCGATCTGGATGAACTCCTGGTGCGGGTGCTTGCGGCCGCCCTGCGGCGGGACCGAGGCGCTGGTGCCCTCGAGGATCTTGAGGAGCGCCTGCTGCACGCCCTCACCGCTCACATCACGGGTGATCGACGGGTTCTCCGACTTGCGGGCGACCTTGTCGATCTCGTCGATGTAGATGATCCCGGTCTCGGCCTTCTTGACGTCGTAGTCGGCCGCCTGGATCAGCTTCAGCAGAATGTTCTCGACGTCCTCGCCGACGTAGCCCGCCTCCGTCAGCGCCGTCGCGTCGGCGATGGCGAACGGGACGTTGAGCATGCGGGCCAGTGTCTGCGCGAGGAGCGTCTTGCCGGAACCGGTCGGGCCGAGGAGAAGGATGTTGGACTTCGCGAGTTCGATCGCGTCGTCCCGCCCGTTCGCCCCGCCGTTCTCGCCGGCCTGGACGCGCTTGTAGTGGTTGTACACCGCGACGGACAGGGCCTTCTTGGCGGCTTCCTGTCCTACGACATAGCTTTCGAGGAACTCGTAGATCTCGCGCGGCTTGGGAAGCTCTTCCCAGCGCACTTCGCTCGTCTCCGCGAGCTCTTCCTCGATGATCTCGTTGCAGAGGTCGATGCACTCGTCGCAGATGTACACACCGGGGCCTGCGATGAGCTTCTTGACCTGCTTCTGGCTCTTTCCGCAGAACGAGCACTTGAGCAGATCGCCGCCGTCACCGATGCGTGCCACGAGGTGCTTCCCCTTCGCCTGGGAGACGCTCGCACAAGCGGCTCCTGGTGCCTGTATCCGACGGTACCTTGCCGGGCCCCCCGTTCGGGCCCCCCTTGGCACGGTTCACTTTGACGGGAACCGTGCCAAGGGGACGGCAGACGATACAGCGCTGACTACGCGATCGCCTCGTTGTTCATCTTGCGCGTCGAGACGACCTGGTCGACCAGACCGTACGCGAGCGCGTCCTCGGCCGTGAGGATCTTGTCGCGCTCGATGTCGTCGCGGATCTTCTCGATCGGCGTCGTCGAGTGCTTGGCCAGCATGTCTTCCAGCTGAGCACGCATGCGCATGATCTCGTTGGCCGCGATCTCCAGGTCGGAGAGCTGCTCACGGCCGGTGCCGCCCGAGGGCTGGTGGATCAGCACGCGCGCGTTGGTCAGCGCCATGCGCTTGCCGGGCGTACCGGCGGCCAGCAGGACGGCGGCCGCGGAGGCGGCCTGGCCCATGCAGACCGTCTGGATGTCCGGCTTCACGAACTGCATCGTGTCGTAGATGGCCGTGAGGGCCGTGAACGAGCCGCCGGGGCTGTTGATGTAGATGGAGATGTCGCGGTCCGGGTCCATCGACTCCAGGCACAGCAGCTGCGCCATGACGTCGTTGGCCGACGCGTCGTCGATCTGCACGCCGAGGAAGATGATGCGCTCCTCGAAGAGCTTCGCGTACGGGTCGTACTCGCGCACGCCCTGCGAGGTGCGCTCGACGAAGCGCGGCACCACGTAGCGGTTGTCGACCTGGGGGCCCTGGTACAGGCCGCTGCCGGGGAAGTTGTTCATGGTCGGTGTTCCGTCCTGGTGAGGGTGGGCTTGGCTGGCTGTGCCGACGTGATCGCGAGGATCAGGCGCCGGTGCCGCCGCCGCCCGGAACGCCCGTAGCGGCAGTGATGATCTCGTCGATGAGGCCGTACTCCTTGGCCTCCTCGGTGGTGAACCAGCGGTCGCGGTCACCGTCACGGATGATCGTCTCGACGGTCTGGCCGGAGTGGCGCGCGGTGATCTCGGCCATGCGCTTCTTCGTGCGCAGCAGGTACTCGGCCTGGATCTTCACGTCCGACGCGGTACCGCCGATGCCCGCGGAGCCCTGGTGCATCAGGATGTCGGTGTGCGGCAGCGCGAAGCGCTTGCCGGCCGAGCCGCCGGTCAGCAGGAACTGGCCCATGGAGGCGGCCATGCCCATGCCGATGGTGACGACGTCGTTCGGGATGTACTGCATGGTGTCGTAGATCGCCATGCCCGCCGTCACCGAACCGCCGGGGCTGTTGATGTACAGGAAGATGTCCTTGTCCGGGTCGGCGGCAAGGAGCAGCATCTGTGCGGTGATCTTGTTCGCGATGTCGTCGTCGACCTGCTGGCCGAGGAAGACGATGCGCTCGCCGAGCAGCCGGTTGTAGACATGGTCGCCGAGGCCACCACCGATGGACGGCTCGCCTGCGGCGGAAGGCATCAGATTCGTCACGTATCCACCTGCTCGTCTCTGACGGCTACGCGCCGTCTCGCGTCTTTAGCTGGGTCGGGGGCCGTGCTCGGACGCCCCTGCCCTTCTCTTCATGGACCCTAACGCGCGGCCCCCTCCGGGGAATCCCGCGGATGGAACTGTTCGCTGTGAGCGCAGGTACGGCGCCGTGGGGGCACGTGGCACCGAGGCCCCCGGAACCGCGTCGGTTCCGGGGGCCTCGGTCACACGTTCCGAGCGGGGCGGTTACGCCTCGTTCTTCTCCTCGGCGGAGTCGGTGGACTCGGCGGCGGCCTCGGCGGCCTCCTCCGTCTCCTCCTCGTCGTCCGACAGGTCGACGACCTCGCCGTTGGTGTCCTTGACCGTGGCGGCCTCGACGACCGTGGCAAGGGCCTTTCCGCGGGCGACCTCGCCGACGAGCATCGGGACCTGGCCACCCTCGACGACGGCCTGGGCGAACTGGTCGGGGGACATGCCGGAGGAGGCGGCGCGGCGCATGAGGTGCTCGGTGAGCTCCTCCTGGCTGACGTTCAGCTTCTCCTTGTTGACGAGCTCGTCGAGGACGAACTGCGTCTTGATGCCCTTGACGGCCTGCTCGCTCGTCTCGGCGTCGAACTCCTCGACCGTCTTGCCCTGGATCTCGAGGAACTTCTCGAGGTTCAGGCCCATCTGGGCGAGCTGGTGGTTCTCGAGGTTGTGCTTGCGGGTCTGGACCTCGTCCTCGAGGAGCTTCTCCGGGACGGGGACCTCGACCAGCTCGAGCAGCTTCTCGAGGACGCGCTCCTGGGCCTGGGTGGCCTGGTCGTTCAGCTTCTGGTTCTCGAGGCGCTTGCGGCTGTCCGCCTTGAGCTCCTCGAGGGTGTCGAACTCGGAGGCGAGCTGCGCGAACTCGTCGTCCAGCTCCGGCAGTTCACGCTTGGCGACCTGGGTGACCTTGACGGTGACCTCGGCGTCCTTGCCCTCGGCGGAACCGCCCTTGAGCTCGGAGTTGAACGTGGCCTCGCCACCGGCCTCCAGGCCCTTGACGGCGTCGTCGATGCCGTCGAGGAGCTCGCCCGAGCCGATGGTGTACGAGACGCCGGAGGCGACGCCGTCCTCGAGGACCTCGCCCTCGACCTTGGCCTCCAGGTCGATCGTCACGACGTCGCCGTCCTCGGCGGCGCGCTCGACCGGCGCGGTGGAGGCGAAGCGGTCGCGCAGCTGCTCGACGGCCTTGTCGACGTCCTCCTCGGTGACCTCGGTGGCGTCGACCTCGACCTCGATGCCGGAGTAGTCCGGGATCTCGATCGTCGGGCGCACGTCGACCTCAGCGGTGAAGTTCAGCGTCTCGCCGTCCTTCAGGTCCGTGATGTCGACCTCGGGCTGACCGAGGACGTTGAGCTCCGCCTCGTTCACGGCCTCGGTGTAGAACTTCGGGAGCGCGTCGTTGACAGCCTCTTCGAGAACCGCGCCGCGGCCGAAGCGCTGGTCGATGACGCGGGCCGGGATCTTGCCCTTGCGGAAGCCCTTCACCGTGACCTGCTGGTTGATCTTCTTGTACGCCGCGTCGAGGCTGTCCTTGAGCTCCTCGAAGGGCACCTCAATGCTGAGCCGAACCCGGGTCGGGTTCAGGGTCTCGACGGCGCTCTTCACGGTGGGTCTCCTTGGGGGCTGACTTCTGGGATCTGCCCGGCTTTAGAGACACACGGGCATGCAGCTTGCATAGTAACGGCACGCCGCTGCTGACCCACAATGCGATCTTGATGCGATCTCGGAGAACCCCGGGGCGGTCTCACGACCTGCGCCCGAACGCTGGTCGGGGTGGCGGGATTTGAACCCACGGCCTTCCGCTCCCAAAGCGGACGCGCTACCAAGCTGCGCCACACCCCGTCGGTGCGACACGTAGGGTACATGCCCGCAGGCAGTGCGGCTCCCGCGCTGCGGGCCGCCGGAAAGAGGGTGTGCACTCGACGCCCTCGACCCGCTACGATGCCTGCGTGCCGCGGTCACCGACCTGCGGTACGGCCGTGCGGGCGTAGCTCAATGGTAGAGCCCTAGTCTTCCAAACTAGCTACGCGGGTTCGATTCCCGTCGCCCGCTCTTGTGAAAAGCCTCCGGCCCGGATCCACTCCTCGTGGACCGGGCCGGAGGCTTTTTCGCGGCCTCCGCCGGGCGCCCTGGACCGCAGCCTCAGAATTTGATCGCGCTGACGCTGTCCGCGACCGAGTTGAGGAAGTTGTTGATCGCCGGCGCCATTCCGGTCGATGCGAGGAAGAAGCCGAAGAGCACCGCGACTATGGCGGGCCCAGCCTTGATCGAGCCGCCGCGCATGAGGACGACGAGAACGATCGCCAACAACAGCACCACTGACAGCGAAATGGCCACACTGATCACACCCTAGGTCGGTCCGCTCTCCCGGCCCGGAGGGTGAAGCCGCACCCCCCGCCAGAACCATCGTGCCACCAACCCGGCGCACCCATGCGGCCCGTGACGCATCGTCGGCCACGTACCGGCGGGTTTCGGCTTGATCGTTTCTATCGTCCCGGCCGGCCGGCGCGCCCGCCGCCGGCACGGCCTGCAGGCTTTCTCTCAGTTTCCCCTTGGTTTCCACACAGGAAAATCAAGGAAAAGCGATGTCCAATTAACGCCCGAACGGTACGGGACGAATCGGTCATTTCACCAAGGGCGGGCAAACCGATGGGGCACAACCGCACAAACCTCATGTCGACTTCTGCGCAAACGGGGTACCTGGAAACACCAAGGAGGAATCGAGTTGAGGGTTTTACGAAATCACAGGGGCCCCACTAAGGTGCCTCAGATGTTCCACACTGCCATCATCCCCACCGGCGCAGTGCGGCCCCCCACGATCTCCCCGAGTTCCTGGTGGGAGGGCCTGTGACCAACTCGCTGCACCCACAGGGCTCGCACCGCACCCCGCTCCCGCCGACCGCGCGGCCCGCCGCGGAAGTCGCCCCCCAGCAGAAAACGGCCCCCGCTCCGGCCGACACCCCCAAGCCCAAGCAGCGCGACGCGTTCTTCGACAACGCCAAATACCTGGCCATCGTCTTCGTCGCGATGGGCCATTCCTGGGAACCACTGACCGACGGCAGCCGTACCGCCGAAGCGCTGTACGAGATCGTCTACACGTTCCACATGCCGGCGTTCATCATCATCTCCGGCTATTTCTCGCGCAGCTTCGACATGCGGCCCGACCGGCTGCGGCGCCTCATCACCGGCGTCGCGGTGCCGTATGTGATCTTCGAGGTCGCGTACAGCATCTTCAAGAAGTACGCGGACGACGACCCCACGCATCCGATCAGCCTGCTCGACCCGTGGTTCCTGACCTGGTTCCTCGTCGCGCTGTTCATCTGGCGGCTCACCACTCCGCTGTGGAAGATCGTCCGCTGGCCGATCCCGCTCTCCATCGCCATCGCCGTGCTCGCGGCGGTCTCCCCCGACATCGGCGACGACCTGGACCTGCAGCGCGTGCTGCAGTTCCTGCCGTTCTTCGTGCTCGGCCTGTTCCTGAAGCCCGAGCACTTCCAGCTCGTGCGGCGGCGCGAGGTGCGGATCCTGTCCGTGCCGATCGGTGTGTGCGCCTTCCTGCTCGCCTACTGGGCGGCCCCGCGGATGACGTCCGTGTGGTTCTACCACCGCGACAGCGCGCAGGAGCTGGGTGTCCCGTGGTGGGTCGGCGTCGTCATGACGCTCGCCCTGTTCGGCTGCTCGATCGTGCTCACCGCGTGCTTCTTCGCCTGGGTGCCGGGTCGCAGGACGTGGTTCACGGTGCTCGGCGCCGGGACGCTGTACGGCTATCTGCTGCACGGGTTCCTGGCGAAGGGCTCCCGGTTCTGGGGCTGGTTCGACGCGGACTGGACACACACCCCGTACGGCGAGGTGGCCGTCACCCTCATCGCGGGCGCGGTCGTCACCGCCCTGTGCACGCCACCGGTGCAGCGGGTCTTCCGCTTCGCCATGGAGCCGAGGATGCCGTGGGCGTTCAAGAAGGACGCCACCGAGACGGCACGGGCCAGGCAGCGCGCCTGACCCGGTTCGGGTAAGGGTGGATCCATGACCGTGCAGATCGACCTCAACGGGCGCACCGCCCTGGTCACCGGATCCACCCAGGGCATCGGCGCCGCCATCGCGACGGGCCTCGCCCGCGCCGGGGCCCGCGTCGGCGTCAACGGCCGCACGCGGGAGCGCGTCGACGAGGCCGTGTCCCGCATCCGCGCCGAGGTCCCCGGCGCGGACCTGGTCGCGGTGGCGGCCGACGTCACCACCGAGGACGGCCTGCGGGACGCCGCCGAGGCGCTCCCCCACATCGACGTCCTGGTCAACAACCTGGGCATCTTCGGCTCCGCCGACCCGCTGGAGATCACCGACGACGAGTGGCGCCGCTACTTCGAGGTGAACGTGCTGGCCGCGGTCCGCCTCATCCGCCACTATCTGCCCGGCATGACCGAGCGCGGCTGGGGCCGGATCCAGAACATCGCGAGCGACTCGGCCGTGGTGATCCCCGCCGAGATGATCCACTACGGGATGTCCAAGACGGCGCTGCTCTCCGTGACCCGCGGCTTCGCGAAGCAGGCCGCCGGCAGCGGCGTGACGGTCAACTCCGTCATCGCGGGCCCCACCCACACGGGCGGCGTCGAGGACTTCGTCTACGAACTGGTCGACCGCGATCTGCCCTGGGACGAGGCACAACGGGCCTTCATGCGCGAGCACCGCCCGCAGTCCCTGCTGCAACGGCTCATCGAGCCCGAGGAGATCGCGAACATGGTGGTCTACCTGGCCTCCGACCTGTCGAGCGCCACGACCGGCGGCGCGCTGCGGGTGGACGGCGGATACGTGGACTCGATCCTGCCGTAGGGCCTCGGGAGGGCCATTACGGCCGTAGAGAGCACTCAGTCGATCCCCAGCAGCGCGCGCATCCCCGCGTACTTCTGGGTCAGGCGATTCCGGGTCGCCTCGTCGAGGACGGCGAGGCGGCCCGGATCCGCGTTGTGGGCCAGGTCCGCCTCCTTGACGAGGCGGGCGCCGGGGGTGTCGAGGATGCGCCGCGCGTATGCCTCCGGGGGCTCGCCCCTGCGCTTGGTCAGCGCGCGGACGACCGCCTTCGCCTCCGCCGGGAGCGGGGCCGCGTCGAGCCACTCCTCCGTGAGCGCGTCGTCCTCGATCGCGTCGTGCAGCCAGGCCGCGGCGATCTGGGCCTCGGTGCCTCCCCGGGCGCGCGTGCCCTCGGCGACGGCCGCCAGGTGCTCCGCATAGGGGCGGCCCGCCTTGTCCTTCTGCCCTTGGTGGGCCTGGCGTGCGAGGGCCTCGACCTCCGTCAGCGTGAGCATGCCGCAGAGCCTCTCACGCGGCTCCCGCACGCGCTCGGGACTTTCGACCCAGGTCGTTTGGTAAGCTAAGTATTGACGCTTTCTTGACGTTCTCTTGACCAAGGAGGAACGGGCCCATCGGACACGCAGACACCTTGATCGCCATGGGCGGCGCCTTTCTCGCCGCCGCCGTCCTCGCTCGCCTGGGCGGGCGCATAGGACTTCCCACCATTCCCCTGTTCATCCTGGCCGGGATACTCCTCGGCCCCCACACACCGGGCGTCGTGCTGCTCTCCGACCCGCACGACCTGGAGATGCTCTCCGCGCTCGGCCTCGTACTGCTGCTCTTCTATCTCGGCCTCGAGTTCCACATGGACGACCTCAAGACCGGCGGCCGCAAGATGGCCGTCGCCGGAGGGACGTACCTCGCGCTGAACGTCGGCGCCGGCCTCGGTTTCGGATTCGCCCTCGGCTGGGGCACATCCGAGGCTCTGGTCCTCGCCGGGGTGCTCGGCATCTCGTCGTCCGCGATCGTCACCAAGGTCCTCGTGGACACCGGCAGGCTCGGCAATCCCGAGACCAAGCCGATCCTCGGCATCATCGTGGTCGAGGACATCTTCCTCGCCCTGTATCTGGCCGCCCTCCAGCCGATCCTGTCCGGCGCCGACTCGCTGTCGGCCGCCGTGCTCGACGGCGGCAAGGCCTTCGGGTTCCTGCTGCTGCTCGCGCTCGCGGCGCGGTTCGGGACACGGATCGTCGGCAAGCTCTTCAACACCAAGGACGACGAGCTCCTCGTCATCTCGTTCCTCGGCACCGCCGTGTTCGTGGCGGGGGTCTCCGAGTGGTTCGGGGTCGCCGACGCCATCGGGGCGTTCATGGTCGGTCTGATGCTCGGCTCGACCGCCTCCGGCGAGCGGATCCGCACCCTTGTGCACCCGCTGCGGGACGCCTTCGGAGCGATCTTCTTCTTCGGGTTCGGGCTCTCCATCGACCCAGGCGACCTGCCGACCGTGCTGTGGCCCGTGCTCGCCGCGGTCGCGCTGACGCTCGTCATGAACGTCCTCGCGGGGATCGGCGGGGCGAAGATCTACGGGTTCGGGGCCGGGCCCGCCGCGAACATCTCCACCACCCTGCTGGCACGCGGCGAGTTCGCGCTGATCCTCGCGACGATGGCCGCGGGCGCGGGGCTCGACGAACGGCTCTCGCCGTTCATCGCGGGATACGTGCTGCTGCTCGCGGTGCTCGGCCCGATGGCCGCGGGCCGCTCCGCGTGGCTGGCCCGGATCCTGCCGATCAAGGAACGGGCACCGGTGCTCGACGAACCACGGGTCGGCGCCGGGGTGTAGGTCCCCTCACGCGTCCCGGCAGATCAGCAGCAGCGCCCGGTCGTCGTTGACGTCCTTGGCGACCGCCTCGATGAGGTGCCAGGCCGCACCGTGGAAGCCGCCGGTCACATACCGGTCGGCTTCCCCGGTGAGGCGGTCGATGCCCTCGCTGATGTCCCGGTCGGAGGTCTCGACGAGGCCGTCCGTGAACAGCATCAGCACGTCACCGGGGCGCAAGGTGCCCTTCGTGGCGTCGAACTCGGCCCCGTCGTAGACGCCGAGGAGCGGGCCCTCGGCCGCCTTCTCCTCCCAGCGCCCGGTGCCCGCGCTGAGCTGAAGCCCCGGCGGGTGGCCCGCGGAGTACAGCTCGTAGTCCCCCGATTCGAGGTCCAGGACGAGATGGATCGAGGTCGCGAAGCCCTCGTCCCAGTCCTGGCGGAGCAGGTAGCCGTTGGCCGCGGGCAGGAAGGCGTGCGGCGGCAGCGAGCCGAGCAGCCCGCTGAACGCGCCGGCCAGCAGCAGCGCGCGCGAGGCCGCGTCCATGCCCTTGCCGGACACGTCCGTGAGGACGACCTCCAGGGTGCGACCGTTGTTCGTACGGGCCGCGACAACGAAGTCACCGGAGAACGACTGGCCGCCCGCAGGGCGCAGCGCCATCTCGCGGTGCCAGCCCGGCGGCAGCTTGGGCAGCCGACTCTGCGTACGGATCCGCTCGCGCAGGTCGAAGAGCATCGTTCCGCCGCGCCGCCAGGGCACGCCGACCCGGCTGCGGAACTGGGCGATGAGCAGGCCGAAGAACCCGCAGGCCGCGACCGTGAGCACGGTGCCGGGCGTGACGCCGGCCGAGCGCTGCGTGTAGGGGCCGAGCTGGAACGACTCCACGATCAGCGCCGCCGCGGCCGCCGCGTACAGGCCGAGCAGGCTGGCCGGGCGCAGCAGCAGGCCGCCCGCGACGATCGGCAGGACCAGGACGGCGGGCGCGCACCAGACGGGGTTCAGGATCGTGGCCGCGGCGATCACGGGGATCGTGATGAGCAGCCCGACGAGCGCGATCCAGTCCGAACCGTCCCCGCGGAAGTAGTCCACCCCGGATTTGCGCACGGCTGTGCGAGCCCGGTGCACGCGCATTCTCAACCGGGCCGGGAACGTATCGGCTTCCGCGCGCTGTCCGCGCCCGCGCCGCTCTCGTCGTACCGCCATTGTTCGTGGACCTTATCCACCGGGTCCGGGGCTGTGCACGGGAGGTCCCACTTGTCCCCCTTTCCGGGCACGCCCGTCAGCTCCCGTACGGGAGGGAAAATCCCTCGCCCGTCGCTGCCCGCCCTGGTAGGGATGGCGTATGGCGACCGATCTGCGCACCTTGCGCGACAACGAGTGGGACGACTGGTACGGGAAGCTGGAGCGGGCCTTCGGAGGGATCGCGGAGGCTCCGGAGGAGCGCGGCCTGTACCGGGAGCTGACCTCTGTCGACCGCTCGATCGGCGTCTGGGACGGCGACGAGTGCGTGGGCACGGCGGGCGCCTTCCCGTTCCGCGTCTCGGTGCCCGGCGGGGCCTTCGTGGCCGCGGCGGGCGTGACCATGGTCAGCGTCGCCGCGACGCACCGCAGGCGCGGCATCCTGACCCAGATGATGCGCCGTCAACTCGACGACGTACGAGGGTGGGGCGAGCCCCTCGCGGTCCTCACGGCGTCCGAGCCCGTGATCTACGGACGGTTCGGCTACGGGACGGGGACCCGCAAGGCGACGGTGCGCATCGAGTCGCGGCGGGTGAGCGTCGACGCGCCCGCCGGGGCCGACGACGTGCGGCTGCGGTACGTGGACGTGGCGGAGGCCGCCGAGCGCTGCGAGGCCGTGTATCTGCGGACCGTGGGGACGCGGCCGGGGATGCTCGGGCGGCTGCCCGGCTGGGAGCGGCTGCCGCTGCTCGACCCGGAGAAGGAGCGGGGCGGGGCCTCGCCGCTGCAGTGCGTCGTCGCCGAACTGGGCGGGGAGACCGTCGGGTTCGCGCGTTTCCACGTGAAGCCGGAGTCCGCGCACGGCCTTGACCGCAGCACCGTCCTGGTGCGCGAGGTGACCGCGGTCGAGTCCGCGGCGTACGCGGCGCTGTGGCGGTTCCTGTGCTCCATCGACCTGACGGAGACCGTGGAGTGCGACAACCTGCCGGTGGACGATCCGCTGTTCTCGCTGGTCTCCGACATCCGGAGGTGCGAGGTGCGGGTGCGCGACTCGATGCACGTACGTCTGGTGGAGGTGGGCGAGGCGCTCGAAGCGCGTACGTATCTGACGCCCGTGGACGTCGTGTTCGAGGTGCGGGACGCGTTCTGCCCCTGGAACGAGGGGCGTTGGCGGCTCACGGGTGACGCGAAGGGCGGCGCGTCCTGCAAGCGGACCGAGGAGCCGGCCGATCTCGCCCTGTCCGTACGGGAGTTGGGCGCGGCCTATCTCGGCGATGCGTCACTGCTGGAGCTGGCAGGAGCCGGGCGGGTGCGGGAGCTGCGGCCGGGGGCGCTCGTGGAGGCGTCGGTGGCGTTCGGCTCGACGGTCGCGCCGTGGCTGCCGCACGGGTTCTAGTTCTCCGGTTCTAGTACGTGCCGGTGGGCTGGCAGGTCGGGCACCAGAAGAGGTTGCGGGCCGCCAGTTCCGCCGTGCGGATCTCGGTGCCGCACAGGTGGCAGGGCTGCGGTGCGCGCCGGTAGACGTAGACCTCGCCGCCGTGGTCGTCGACGCGCGGCGGGCGGTTCATCGCCTCGGGGGTGTGCTCGGGGCGGACGGTGTCGATGCGGTTGGCGCGGACGCCGTCGTGCATGAGCGCCACCAAGTCGTCCCAGATGGCCGCGAGTTGGGGGCTGGTGAGGTTCTTGCCGGGGGTGTACGGGTCGATGCCGTGCCGGAAGAGGACCTCGGCGCGGTAGACGTTGCCGACGCCCGCGATCACCTTCTGGTCCATGAGGAGCGCGCCGATGGTGGTGCGGCTGCGGGAGATCCGCGCGTAGGCCCTGGCGGGGTCCTCGGCGGGGCGCAGCGGGTCCGGGCCGAGGCGGTCGTGTATCGCCTGCTTCTCGGCGTCCGTGATGAGGGCGCAGGTGGTGGGGCCGCGGAGGTCCGCGTAGTGGGTGTCGTTCGCCAGGCGCAGGCGGACGGTGTCCGTGGGGGGCGGGGCGGGGGCGTCGCCGAAGGTGTACTTGCCGAAGAGGCCGAGGTGGATGTGGATCCAGGCGTCGTCGTCGCCGAAGCCGAGGAAGAGGTGCTTTCCGTGGGCCTCGGTGCGGGTGAGCTCTTGACCCGTGAGGAGCGCTGCGGCGTCGGAGAACTTGCCCTGCGGGCTGCTCACGGTGGCCTTGCGGCCGGCGAACTTCTCGGCGTGGTCCTGGGCGAGCCGGTGGATGGTGTGACCCTCAGGCACGCCGATTCCTCTCGGTTAACCGTGGTTGACGTCTCGGGGCTCTGCCCCGGACCCCGCTGCTCAATCGCCGCAGGGGCTTGAATTGCCCACCCGCCGCCGGGTGGGCAATTCAGGTGCGCCAATCAAGCCCCGCCGGCGATTGAGGCGCGGGGTCCGGGGCGGAGCCCCGGGGGCGCAACCACGGTGCAGGTGCAGCCCCGGAGGGGGTCAGTCCTGCTGCGGGTGGTGGGCCGGGATCGCGGGGAGGACGCCCGACGTCTCGTAGGCCGACAGCATGTCGATGCGGCGCTGGTGGCGCTCCTCCTGGGAGTACGGCGTCGCCAGGAAGATCTCGACGAACTTCGTCGCCTCCTCCTCCGTGTGCATCCGCCCACCGATGGAGATCACGTTCGCGTTGTTGTGCTCACGGCCGAGCGCAGCGGTCTGCTCGCTCCAGGCGAGGGCCGCACGGACGCCCTTCACCTTGTTCGCGGCGATCTGCTCGCCGTTGCCGGAGCCGCCGATCACGATGCCGAGGGCGTCGGGGTCCGCCGCCGTCCGCTCCGCGGCGCGGAGGCAGAACGGCGGGTAGTCGTCCTGGGCGTCGTAGATGTGGGGCCCGCAGTCGACGGGCTCGTGGCCGTGGGCCTTGAGCCATTCGACCAGGTGGTTCTTGAGTTCGTAGCCGGCATGATCCGAGCCGAGGTACACGCGCATGGGTCCGAGTGTGGCACGAGGCGGGCCGGGTAGCCGCCTCCGGGTGCCCGCCGGGGCGCCGGTCGTGGCCTTGACAACAATCCGGACTCAAAGCTTCCGATCGGGCCGCCCGGGTGCATTGAATGCGAGCGCACGTTTACCGCAAACGTAAGGACCCGTGCATGACCACGCAGTCGCCCCCCACCACTGGGGCCTCCTCCGGCACGCCGCCCACCGGTGGCGACGGAGACGGACTCAAGGCAGGGCTGAAGAACCGGCACCTGTCCATGATCGCCATCGGCGGCGTCATCGGAGCCGGCCTGTTCGTCGGCTCCGGCTCCGGCATCGCGGCCGCGGGCCCGGCCATCCTCGTCTCGTACGCCCTCGTCGGCGCGATGGTCGTCTTCGTGATGCGGATGCTGGGCGAGATGGCCGCCGCACGGCCCTCCTCCGGCTCCTTCTCCGCCTACGCCGACCAGGCGCTCGGCCGCTGGGCCGGCTTCTCCATCGGCTGGCTGTACTGGTTCTTCTGGGTCGTGGTGCTCGCCGTGGAGGCGACCGCCGGCGCGAAGATCCTCAACGGCTGGATACCGGGCGTCCCGCAGTGGGGCTGGGCACTGATCGTGATGGTCGTGCTCACCGTCGTGAACCTGGCGGCCGTGGGCTCCTACGGAGAGTTCGAGTTCTGGTTCGCCGGGATCAAGGTCGTCGCGATCGCGGCGTTCGTGATCGTGGGCATGCTCGCCGTGTTCGGCGTGCTGCCGGGCTCCGACAACCCGGGCGCCGGGTTCTCGCACCTCACCGATTCCGGTGGCTTCTTCCCGAAGGGGCCCGGAGCGATCCTCACCGGTGTGCTGATGGTCGTCTTCTCCTTCATGGGCTCCGAGATCGTCACTCTCGCCGCCGGTGAGTCCGAGGACCCGCAGAAGGCCGTCACCAAGGCCACGAACTCCGTGATCTGGCGCATCGGCATCTTCTACCTGGGCTCGATCTTCGTCGTCCTGACGCTGCTGCCGTGGAACGACCCGTCGATCACCAAGGACGGCAGCTACGTCGCCGCGCTGAACTCCATCGGCATCCCGCACGCCGGGCAGGTCATGGACGTCATCGTGCTGACGGCCGTGCTGTCGTGCCTGAACTCCGGGCTCTACACCGCGTCCCGGATGGCCTTCTCGCTCGGGCAGCGCGGTGACGCGCCGAAGGCGTTCGCGAAGACCACGTCGCGCGGTGTGCCGCGGGCCGCGATCCTCGGGTCCGTCGTGTTCGGCTTCCTCGCCGTCTGGTTCAACTACCAGTGGCCGGACACCGTCTTCAACTTCCTGCTGAACTCCTCCGGAGCCGTCGCGCTGTTCGTGTGGCTCGTCATCTGCTTCACGCAGTTGAAGATGCGCGGGATGATCCTGCGGGACCAGCCGGAGAAGCTCGTCGTCAAGATGTGGCTGTTCCCCTATCTGACGTGGGCGACGATCGCGATGATCTCGTTCGTGCTCGTGTACATGTTGACGGACGACGCCGGGCGGGAGCAGGTGCTGCTTTCCCTGCTCGTTGCGGCGTTCGTCGTGGTGTTCGCGCTCGTACGCGAGAAGGTGCAGCGGGCGAAGGCGGCGTGAGTGTTGCGGGGGCCGGGGTTGGCGTCGCGGGGCGCTGCCCCGGACCCCGCGCCTCAATCGCCGGCGGGGCTGAACGTGGTGAACGTCGACTTCACCTTTTCGTACGTCGCCTTCGCGCGCCCCTCCACCTCCGGGCGGTACCACGTCCCCACCTGGTACGACCTGTTTCCGCGGTCGAAGCCGAGGAGTTCCGCGTGCCAGCGGGCGCCCTTCAGGGTGAAGAGGTACTCCCAGACCACCGCGGGGCGGCCGCGGAACGTGGTGCGGGTCAGGCGGAGCTTCTTGTAGTCCTGGCCCTGGTGGGCGGCGCGTTCGGACTTCTGCCACGTCGCCAGGAGGTCGTCCTTCGCGAGGGCCGACTGGGCGACGAGTTCCTGGGTGCCGTCCGGTGACGTGTAGTGCACCTCGGACGCCGTCTTCACCACCCGCTCCCAGCCCTTCGGCGGCACCCACGCGTACCCCGCCTCCCGCCGCGCGCCCGCGGGGAGGGTCGCGGTGGGCGGCCGGGACGTGCCCTCGACGGTGGGCGGGCGGGATGTCGTGGGCGTCGAGCCGCCCGCGCGCGGGTCGCCGTCCGGCAGCGTGAGGGCGAGGGTCGCCGCGAGGCCCACGGCCAGCACTCCCCCGGCCGCGACGAGGGCCGTCCTGCGGCGGTTCGCCCGCCGGGGCCGCTGCGGCGGCGCGGGCTCCGGGCGGCGCAGGCCGATGTCGAGGGTGCGGGTCCCGGGCTGTGGCACCTCACGCACCTCCCGGGTCTCGACGGGAGTCAGCGCCCCGGTCACCGTGTCGACGTCGGGGCGGTCCTGCGGCTCCTTGGCCAGCAGGCCCGTGAGGAGCGGGCCGAGGCGGCCCGCCTCGGGCGGCAGCCGCGGCTCCTCGTAGAGGACGGCGTGCAGGGTCGCGAGGGTCGTCTCCCGGGAGAACGGCGAGCTGCCGCCGAGCGCCGCGCAGAGCGTCGCCCCGAGCGACCACAGGTCCGACGGCGGGCCCTGCGGGCGGCCCGCGACCCGCTCCGGCGCCATGTAGTCCGGCGAGCCGACCAGCATCCCGACCATGGTGAGCGCCTTGGCGTCCTGGATCGCGGCGATGCCGAAGTCGGTGAGCATGACGCGGCGCTGCCCGACGTTCTCCAGCAGTACGTTGCCGGGCTTGATGTCCCGGTGCAGCACACCGCCCGCGTGCACCTGGCGCAGCGCCCCGGCCAGGCTCAGCCCGATCCGCTCGACCTCGTCCGGCGACAGCGGCCCGTCCTCGACGAGGGCCTGCTCAAGGGAGCGGCCGTCGACCAGCTCCATGACGATCCACAGGCGTTCGCCCTCGTCGACGACGTCGTAGACGCGCACCACCCCTGGGTGGTCGATGCGGGCGGTGGCGCGGGCCTCGCGGAGCGTGCGCTCGCGGCGGGTGCGGGCGTCCTCGGGGTCGAGGCCGTCGATGCGCATTTCCTTGACGGCGACCCGGCGGTCGAGCATTTCGTCCACCGCGCGCCACACGCGTCCCATTCCGCCCTGGCCTATCGATTCGTCCAGGCGGTAGCGGGACGCCACCAGTAATCCCTGGACGCCTCCGCTCGCATTCCCAGGCAATCGACTGCACCCCCGAAACACAGAGAAACACAATTTCGACGCTTCCCGCCGCCCCAGCATAGTGCGGAGAAATCTTGTGGTACCTCTTCAAGTGCCGCGAATTCGGCCGCGGTTGGGGGAAGCGAAAGACCTAGGGGGACGACGAGCATGAGTTCACGACGTCAGATCAAAATCGCCGGGTCGCTGTGCGCGGCCGCCGTGACGGCGTTCATGGTGCTGCCGGGCGCCGCGCTCGCGGACGACGGGCCTGGTCCGGGCAGTGGCGAGGGCGGAAAGGCGATGGACGCGGCGCCCGCGGGCGTGAAGCTGACCACGACGCTGCCGGAGAAGATCTCGGCCGACAACTCGACCGGGCAGACACGGAATCTGGTCGCGAGTGTCGGAAATCAGGGGAGCAAGGACAGCGGCCCGGTGATCCTGGCCGTCGTGGGATTCGACGGGCTCGTGGTGAAGGATGTGCCGAACTGCACGGCGATACCGGAGAACAAGCTGCCTAAGGGGTCCAACAGCGGATTCTCCTGCGCCATCGACAAACTCGCGGCGGGAAAGTCGAAGTCGTACAAGGTCGCCGCGACATTCGATCTCGACAAGACCGGGAAGATCTGTCTTCCGGTGCAGAGCGGGGACACGAAGAAGACGTTCTGGCAGCAGGGCCCGGTGCCGTTCGGCACCACGAGTCCCTCGCCCAACGCGCCGGTCACTCCGCTGCTGCTCGGCACGGAGAACAAACCGGCCGCCCCTGCCGGAGACAAGGGCGGCGACAAGGGCGGCAACGATCAGGAGAACCTGCCCTCGACCGGCGTCGGTGACGACGTGCTGCCGCTGGGCGCGGTCGGGGCCGCGCTGCTCGCGGCCGGCGGGGCGGGCCTGTGGTGGACCCGCCGCACCGACCCCGGCGCGCGTTAGCGGCTTACTTGTCGGCGAGCTTCCAGGCGGTGGGCAGCGCGCCCATCGCCAGGGCCGCCTTCAGGACGTCGCCGAGCAGGAACGGCGTGAGGCCCGCGGCGATCGCGGCCGTGAGGCCCATGCCGGTGGACAGGGCCAGGTACGGGACACCGACCGCGTAGACGATGGCCTCGCCGAGGACGAACGTTCCCGCGGTGCGCAGCATCGAGCGGTCGCCGCCGCGCCGGGCGAGCGCGCCGACCGCAGCGGAGGCCAGCATCAGGCCGATGACGTAGCCGAACGAGGCCGACGCCATGCCCGAGCCGCCCTCCGCGAACCACGGCACGCCTGCCATGCCCGCGAGCGCGTACACGGCGAGCGCGAGGAAGCCGCGGCGGGCGCCGAGCGCGGTGCCGACGAGCAGCGCGGCGAAGGTCTGTCCGGTGACCGGGACCGGCGAGCCCGGGACCGGGATCGCGATCTGCGCGGCGATGCCGGTGAGGGCGGCGCCGCCCACGACGAGCGCGATGTTCTTGGCGCGGGAGGCGGGGAGGAGGTCGGCCAGGACCTTGCCCGGACGGGCGGTCGTAACGGCGGCGGTGCTCATGGGGACTCCGCGTTCAGTGAGAGGACCTTGCGGTCGGGCAGGGGCAGGACTTTGTGACGCTATCCCAAGGCAGTTGAGGCGATCACGGTCGCCGGTCGACAAAGGGGCCCACGCCGTGTTGGTGGGCTCTGAACAAACAACGCCGCGTACACCCCGTACAAGGTGATGCTCGTCACTGGGGGAGGCCGCAGCGTCGTCCGTTTTGCGCGCGGGGCCTCTCGAACGGGAGACTGTAGGTTCCCGCCAAAACCGCGCGCCCGCGTGCACACGCGCACCCGCACCACCCGAGATCGGCTGAAGCCCCATGCAAGACGAACCACTCTCCGCCGGGCTGAAGCAGCGCCACCTCACGATGCTCGGCCTCGGCGGGGTCATCGGCGCGGGCCTGTTCGTCGGCTCGGGTGCCGGTATCGCGGTCGCGGGGCCCGGCATCGTCGTCTCGTACCTGATCGCGGGCGCGCTCGCGATGCTGGTGATGCGGATGCTCGGCGAGATGTCCGCCGCGATGCCCGCGTCCGGCTCCTTCTCGGTGCACGCGGAGCGGGCGCTCGGCCGGTGGGCCGGGTTCAGCGCCGGCTGGCTCTACTGGTTCATGCTCGTGGTGGTCCTCGCCGTCGAGGCGACGGGCGCGGCGCAGATCGCGAACGGCTGGGTGCCGGGCGTCCCGCAATGGGCCTGGGTGCTGCTCTTCATGGTCGTGTTCACCGCCGCCAACCTGACGGCGGTGAAGAACTTCGGCGAGTTCGAGTTCTGGTTCGCGGCCCTCAAGGTCTTCGCGATCGTCGCGTTCCTGGTGCTCGGCACGCTCGCGATCTTCGGCCTGCTGCCGGACACCGACCCGGTCGGCCTCACCCATCTGACCGGGGACGGCGGGTTCCTGCCGCACGGCTGGCAGGGCGTCGTCTCCGGAGTGCTCGCGGTGGTCTTCGCGTTCGGCGGCCTTGAGGTCGTGACGATCGCGGCGGCCGAGTCCGAGGACCCGGCCCGCTCGGTGGCGCGCGCGGTGCGCAGCGCGGTGTACCGGATCCTGTTCTTCTACGTCGGGTCGATGCTGGTCATCGTGACCGTGCTGCCCTGGACGGTGCAGAAGGCGGGAATCAGCCCGTACGTCACCGTGCTCGACGAGATCGGCGTCCCGTCGGCGGCGCAGATCATGAACATCGTGGTGTTCGTGGCGCTGCTCTCCGCGCTGAACGCCAACCTCTACGGCTCCTCGCGCATGATCTTCTCGCTGGCCGAGCGCGACGAGGCACCCAAATCGCTGCTGAAGGTGAGCGGTGGCGGGGTGCCGCGCCGCGCGGTGCTCGCGTCGGTGGCCTTCGGCTTCATCTCCGTCCTGCTCAACCTGGAGTGGCCGGACACGATCTTCCTCTACATGCTCAACTCGGTCGGCGCGGTGCTGCTGTTCGTGTGGGCGCTGATCGCCGTGTCGCAGCTGCGGCTGCGGCGGCGCATCGAGCAGGAGGCCCCGGAGCGCCTCGTGTTGAGGATGTGGGCGTTCCCCTACCTGACCTGGGTGGCGATCGCCGCGATGGCCGCGGTCTTCGGCCTGATGCTGACCGACGACACGGCGCGGCCGCAGTTGATGTGGTCGACCGGGGCGACGCTGCTCGTCCTCGCGGTCGCGGGCGTACGGGAGTTGCGCGCACGGCGTGCCTGAACGGTGTCCGGGCGTTCACCGTACGTCGACATGATCGTCGCGGCGTGTGAGCGTGGTGTCCGTATACCGGAAACCTATTCCCTGTGAGCGGGCCGTCCGCGGAGACTGTGGCAGTTTTACGCACCGTTTACGCCAGGACCGTCACCGCTACTGAACAGGGCACACCCATGTCTGGGAACTCAGCGCAGTCCACAGCAGAGAGTGCGGACGCGCGGCCGGAGGGACAGGAGCCGGCCGAGCCGTCGCTGTCGCACGGCCTCAAGCAGCGCCATCTTTCCATGATCGCGCTCGGCGGCGTGATCGGCGCCGGCCTCTTCGTGGGCTCGGGCACCGCGATCGCCGCGGCCGGCCCGTCGATCATCCTCGCCTACGCGATATCCGGCGCGCTCGTCATGCTCGTGATGCGCATGCTGGGCGAGATGGCGGCCGCGTACCCGGCCTCCGGCTCCTTCTCGGTACACGCCGAGCGGGGCATCGGTCCGTGGGCGGGCTTCACGGCCGGCTGGTCCTTCTGGTTCCTGCTCTGCGTGGCCGTCGGCCTGGAGGGCATCGGCGCGGCGGGCATCGTGCACGGCTGGGTGCCGGGCGTCCCGGAGTGGGCCTGGGTGGCCCTCTTCATGCTGCTGTTCACGGTCACGAACCTGTCGGCCGTGAAGAACTTCGGTGAGTTCGAGTTCTGGTTCGCCGCCCTCAAGGTCGGCGCGATCGTCCTCTTCCTCGTCATCGGCGTCCTGGCGATCCTCGGTGTGCTGCCCGACGTCGACGCCCCCGGCATGTCCAACCTCACCGGCCACGGCGGCTTCATGCCGAACGGCACGGAGGGGCTGATCGTCGGCCTCCTGGCCTCGGTCTTCGCGTACGGCGGTCTGGAGACGGTGACGATCGCCGCCGCCGAGTCGGAGCACCCGATCCAGGGCGTCGCGAAGGCGGTCCGCACCGCGATGTGGCGCATCGCGCTCTTCTACGTCGGCTCGATGGCGGTCGTGGTCGTGCTCCTGCCCTGGACGGCGAAGGAGATCCCGACCAAGGGCCCGTACGTCGCCACGCTGGACTACCTGGGCGTCCCCGCGGCCGGCCAGATCATGAACGTGGTCATCCTCGTCGCCCTGCTCTCCGCGATGAACGCCAACATCTACGGCGCCTCGCGCATGGCCAGTTCGCTGGTCGCCCGCGGCATGGGCCCGAAGGTCATCGGCAGGATCACCAACGGTGTGCCGCGCGTCGCCGTCCTGATGTCGGCCGTCTTCGGCTTCGTGTGCGTGCTGCTCAGCTACTGGCGCCCGGACGACGTCTTCGCCTGGCTGCTCAACACCATCGGCGCGATCATCCTCGTCGTCTGGTTCTTCATCGCGGTCTCGCAGCTGGTGCTGCGCCGCAAGCTGGAGCGCGAGGCACCGGAGAAGCTCGTCGTGAAGATGTGGGCGTACCCCTACCTGACGATCATCGCGCTCGTCGGCATGGTCGCCGTCTTCGTCCTGATGGCCCGCGAGCACGACACGCGGATCCAGCTGTACTTCTCGGGCGGCCTGGCGGTCATCCTCGCGGTGGTCGGTTACGCCCGGCAGAAGATGGCGGAGAAGAAGTAGCCGCACCCGTTCGCGGTTCAACGCGAAGGGCCCCCGGACCACTTGGTCCGGGGGCCCTTTCGTTGTGCCCGCCCGTTGCGACCGGCACTCCTGCTGTTAGCCTGCACTTGCAATAGAGTTGCAATAAGCAGTCGGAGGGCACGGAGAGACATGGCCACGTACACGCTTCCTGAGCTTCCGTACGACTACGCGGCGCTTGAGCCGGTCATCAACCCGCAGATCATCGAGCTGCACCACGACAAGCACCACGCGGCGTACGTGAAGGGCGCGAACGACACCCTGGAGCAGCTGGCCGAGGCCCGCGACAAGGAACAGTGGGGCTCCATCAACGGCCTGGAGAAGAACCTGGCCTTCCACCTCTCCGGCCACATCCTGCACAGCATCTACTGGCACAACATGACCGGCGACGGCGGCGGCGAGCCGCTCGCGGCGGACGGCGTGGGCGATCTCGCGGACGCGCTGACGGAGTCCTTCGGCTCCTTCGCGGGCTTCAAGGCGCAGCTGACGAAGGCCGCGGCCACCACGCAGGGCTCCGGCTGGGGCGTCCTCGCGTACGAGCCGGTGAGCGGGCGGCTCATCGTCGAGCAGATCTACGACCACCAGGGCAACGTCGGTCAGGGCTCGACCCCGATCCTCGTCTTCGACGCCTGGGAGCACGCGTTCTACCTGCAGTACAAGAACCAGAAGGTCGACTTCATCGAGGCGATGTGGCGGGTCGTCAACTGGCAGGACGTGGCCAAGCGGTACGCGGCCGCGAAGGAGCGGGCGTACAACCTGCTGCTGGTGCCGTGACCGGCACCGCGTGATGCGTCCCGCCTCGTGATCGTCTTCTCACCGTTCACGCGCGGCGGGCGGAAAAGGGACGGGCCCCCGCGAGGATGTGACTCGCGGGGGCCTGTCGGTAGGGGTGGTTCCGGGGGAACGTAAGCGCATGGCGTTTACACAGAACCTGAGCTGTGCGGGGTGCGGCTCCCACGAGGAGCACGTACACCTCACGAAGACCCAGGAGGAGTGGCTCCGCACGAAGGAGCCCGAGCTGACGAGCGCGGAGAGCCACTCCTACTGGAAGTGCACCAAGAAGGGCTGCCGCACCCTGCGGCACCGCTGGCAGGCGGCCAAGACCTACACCTTGCCGCCTCCCGAGGACGGCTAGTCGAAGATCGGGCCCTGCGTGCGCGTGCGCTTCAGTTCGTAGAAGCCCGGGACCGAGGCGACGAGGAGCGTGCCGTCCCAGAGCTTGGCCGCCTCCTCGCCCTTGGGCGCCGGGGTGACGACGGGGCCGAAGAAGGCGATCTGGTTGCCGTCGGCTCCCGGCACCGCGATGACCGGCGTGCCGACGTCCTGGCCGACCAGGTCGATGCCCTCCTTGTGGGAGGCGCGGAGCTCCTCCTCGTACTTCGTGCCGTCCCAGTGGTCGAGGAGCGAGGCGGGCAGACCGACCTCCTCCAGCGCGCCGGCGACGGCCTCCTTCGTGGGGCCCTCGCCGCGATTGTGGATACGGGTGCCGAGCGCGGTGTAGAGGTCGCCGAGGACCTCCGCGCCGTGCTCCTGCTGCGCGGCGATGACGACGCGGACCGGGCCCCAGGCCTGGGTGCGCATCATCTCCTGGTACTCCTCCGGCAGCTCGTCCAGGCGCGGCTCGTTGAGCACCGCGAGGCTCATCAGGTGCCAGCGGACCTTGATGTCGCGGACCTTCTCCACCTCCAGGACCCAGCGCGAGGTCATCCAGGCCCAGGGGCACAGCGGGTCGAACCAGAAGTCGACGGGGGTCTTCTCGGACATGGTTCTCCTCAAGGTTCACCGGGTGGTCTCGGCTGCGGCAACGCGGTCCGTGCCCGGTCCATTCCCCGATGTCCGGTGTCGGAGCCGCGTGCGAGGATCGTAGGCGGCTGAACAGTTACGTCACAAAGGAGTGCCGCCGTGCCCGGTGAGAATCTGTCCCGCGACGAGGCCCGCGAGCGGGCCGGACTGCTGTCCGTCGACGGGTACGAGGTGGCGCTCGACCTGCGCTCCGCGGTCGGCGACTTCGCCGGCGAGGGGCCGCGCACCTTCCGTTCGGTGACCACGATCCGGTTCCGGTCGAACGACGCGGGGGCGAGCACGTTCGTCGACCTGATCGCCCCGTCCGTCACCGCCGTGTCGCTGAACGGCGAGGACCTGGACCCGGCGGCCGTGTTCGACGGCAACCGCATCCAGCTGGACGGCCTGGCGGAGGACAACGAACTGGTGGTCGACGCCCAGTGCGCCTACTCGCGCACCGGCGAGGGCATGCACCGCTTCGTCGACCCCGAGGACGGCGAGGTCTACCTCTACACGCAGTACGAGCCGGCCGACGCGCGCCGCGTGTTCGCCAACTTCGAGCAGCCCGACCTGAAGGCGCCGTACCGGTTCAGCGTGCAGGCCCCCGAGGGCTGGACCGCGTGGTCCAACGGCGCGGGCGAACTGGTCGACGGGGTCTGGCAGTTCGCCGAGACCAAGCCGATCTCGACGTACATCACGGCGGTCGTCGCCGGCCCCTACCACTACGTGACGGACACGTACGAGCGGTCCTTCGACGACGGCTCGAAGCTCGTCGTGCCGCTCGGCGCGATGTGCCGCAAGGGCCTCGCCCCGTACTTCGACGCCGACGACGTCTTCACCGTCACCAAGCAGGGTCTCGACTTCTTCCACGACAACTTCGACTACCCGTACCCCTTCGGAAAGTACGACCAGGCGTTCGTGCCCGAGTACAACCTCGGTGCCATGGAGAACCCCGGGATGGTCACGTTCCGCGAGGAGTTCATCTTCCGCGGGAAGGTCACGCAGGCGTCCTACGAGCGGCGCGCGAACGTGATCCTGCACGAGATGGCCCACATGTGGTTCGGCGACCTCGTCACCATGCGCTGGTGGGACGACCTGTGGCTGAAGGAGTCCTTCGCCGACTTCATGGGCGCGTTCTCGATGGTGGAGGCGACGCGGTTCACGGACGGCTGGATCACCTTCGCCAACAACCGGAAGTCGTGGGCGTACCGGGCGGACCAGCTGCCGAGCACGCACCCGATCACGGCCGACATCCGTGACCTGGAGGACGCGAAGCTCAACTTCGACGGCATCACGTACGCCAAGGGCGCCTCGGTCCTGAAGCAGCTCGTCGCGTACGTGGGCCGTGACGCGTTCCTCGAAGGCGCGCGCCGGTACTTCAAGCGGCACGCGTACGGGAACACCGAGCTGGGCGATCTGCTGTCCGCCCTGGAGGAGACGAGCGGGCGCGACCTCGCCGCCTGGTCGCGGTCCTGGCTGCAGACCGCGGGCGTCAACTCGCTTACGCCGCAGGTCACGTTGAGCGCGGAGGGGCGGATCACCGAGCTGGCCGTCGTGCAGGAGGCGGCCGAGTCGCACCCCGAACTGCGGCCGCACCGGGTGGCCGTGGGCCTGTACCGGCGTACGGCGGGCGGCGCGGTCGAGCGGTACGCGCGCGCCGAGGTGGACGTGGACGGGCCGCGGACCGTGGTCGACGAGCTGGCCGGGGCCGAGGCTCCGGAGCTGGTCCTGGTCAACGACGACGACCTCACGTACTGCAAGATCCGCTTCGACGAGGGCTCGCTCGCGACGCTGCGGGAGCGGCTGGGCGATGTCTCCGACCCGCTGGCGCGGGCGCTGTGCTGGTCGGCGCTGTGGAACGCGACGCGGGACGCGCTGATGCCGGCGCGGGACTTCATCGACCTCGTCCTGCGCTTCGCCGGTCGCGAGTCCGACATCGGCGTACTCCAGATGCTGCACGCGTGGGCGCGCTCGGCGCTCACCCACTACGCGGCGCCCGAGTGGCGCGAGACCGGCGGGCGGCTGCTCGCCGAGGGGGCGCTCAAGGAACTGCGGATCGCGGAGCCGGGGAGCCAGCACCAGCTGACGTGGGCGCGGTTCTTCGGCGCGGTCGCCTCCAGCGAGGCCGATCTGCAGCTGCTGCGGGGCCTGTTGGACGTGGACGGCGGCGCGAAGATCGACGGGCTCGAGGTCGACCAGGAGCTGCGCTGGGCGTTCCTTGAGACGCTCGCGACGTACGGGGTGGCGGACGAGTCCGTGCTGGCGGCCGAGCTGGCGCGGGACGACACCGCCTCCGGCAAGCGGCACCAGGTGCGGTGCCTCGCGGCGCGTCCTTCGGAGGCCGTGAAGGCGCAGGCGTGGGCGCAGGTCGTGGAGTCGGACGCGCTCTCCAACGCGCTGGTGGAGGCGACCATTTCGGGGTTCCAGCAGCCGTCGCAGCGGGCGCTCACCGCGGGGTACGCGGAGAAGTACTTCGCCGTGATCGAGCGGGTGTGGGGGGAGCGGTCGATTCAGATCGGGATGGATGTGGTGCGGGGGCTGTTCCCGGGGCTGCAGGATTCGGCGGCGACGTTGGAGGCCACGGATGCGTGGCTCTCCGAGCATGAGCAGGCGGCGCCTGCGTTGCGGCGGCTTGTGCTTGAGGCGCGGGACGATTTGGCGCGGGCGCTGCGGGGGCAGGCGTGCGACGTGGCTGCCTCGAGGTAACCGGGATGTGGCGGTACCCCGGGGTTGCGGCCTCGGGGCTCTGCCCCGGACCCCGCTGCTCAATCGCCGCAGGGGCTTGATTTACCGGCACCGGCGTCCTGCCGCCCAAGGCGGCAGATTGCCCGAGTCAGGTGGTGTTACCAAATGCTGGCATTCGTGGCCGTAACCCGGCGCTCGCCAGCGTTTTTCGGCAGGTTGGTGCGGGAGCTTTAGGGCGGGGATGTCCCGAGTTTCCTACGGGGACGTAACAGCGGTTAGGTGGGGGTTCCGGGGCGGGAATGGCCGGGTCATGAACCAGAACACCCCCGCCCCGCTCTCCCCCCGCCCCCTGCGTCACCTCACCCAGAACCAGCGGCAGCTGATGAGTGCCGCGCAGTTGAAGGCGCACGGTGTCGGCGCCGCCGCCGTGTCCGAGCAGTGCCGGGCCGGTGGGGCCTGGCAACAGTTGCTGCCAGGTGTGTACTTGTTGCACCCCGGCCCGCCCAGCGACGAGGAGCGGCTGCACGCCGTGCTGCTGTACTCGGGGCGGGCCCCCGAGCGGCGCGGGCGCCCCGACGGCGTACCCGCGCAGCACACGCCCGACCGCGCGCCGTACACCGACACCATGGTCACCGGGCTCGCCGCCCTCGCGCTGCACGGTTTCTCCGCCGCTCCCCCGCTGGCCTCGCTCGACCGCATCGACGCGCTCGTGCCGCGCACCCGCCGGCTGCGCTCCACCGCCTTCGCGCGGCTGACCCGGACCACCGTCCTGCCGACTCCCGTGCAGCTGCGGGGAGTTCCGGTCGTCCCCGTGCCGCGGGCGCTCGCCGACGCGGTGGCCCAGCTGTCCGACGCGAGCACCGTGCGGCGGCTGCTCACCGAGGCCGTGCGCGGCGGGCACTGCGAACCGGCCGTTGTCGTACGGGAGTTGTCGCAGGCGCGGCTGCTGACCAGGCCGTACGTCGTCGACGCCGTCGACTCGCTGCTCGCCGAGGGGCGCAGCATCGCCGAGGACCGGCTGTACGCGATGGTGCGCGAGCACGGGCTGCCCGACCCCGTCTGGAACGTGGACCTGCGGCTGCCCGGCGGCCCGCACCTCGGCGGCGTCGACGCGTTCTGGCCCGACCACGCGGTGGCCCTGGAGCTGGACACCCGGGCGCCGCGCCAGGGCCACCGGCAGGACGACACCGGGCTCTGGAGCGAGTACGCCCGCAAGCGCGAGCACCTGGAGCGGCTCGGGATCACGGTCGTGCACCTCACCCCGAAGAAGCTGCGCGAGTCGACCGAGCGGCAGGCCGCCATCGTGCGGACCGCGCTGATGGCTTCCGGGGACCGGGACCCGGCGGCGTACGTCGTGGTCCTGCCGAGGTGAGCGGGCGGGAGGGCGGGCCGGCTACTTGCCGCAGAACTCCGCAAGCACCACCTTCGCCTGGTCGCCCGCCCAGTCCCCGTTGAAGTTGAACGCGAGCGCGTGGTCGCCGTCCGCCGTGGTCAGGGCCAGTGTCGAGGAGCCGTGGATGCCGCCGCTGTGGCCCCAGACCGTCTTTCCGCAGGGCAGGTCCTCCCGCATCAGGGCGAGGCCGTAGCGGGTGTTGGGTGCCTCCGGGTCGGTGGGGACCGTCGTCTTCATCTCCTTGAGCTGGCGGGCCGGGAGCAGTTCGCCGCGCAGCAGTGCGGTGTAGAAGGTGTTCAGGTCCTTGGAGTCGGAGATGATCTCGCCCGCGGCGCCCGCGATCGACGGGTTGAGCTCGGTGACGTCGACCGGGGTTCCGCTGCCGTCCGCGGTGAGCTTGGAGTACGCGCGGGAGGCCGGGCGCGGGACCGTGGGGTCGGTACCGGGCAGCGACGTGCCGGTCATGTGGAGCGGGCCGAGGATGCGCTCGCGGATCTCCTCGGCGTACGGGCGGCCCGTGACGCGCTCGACGATCATGCCCGCGAGGACGAAGTTGGTGTTGGAGTAGGCCCACTTCGCGCCCGGGTCGAAGTCGGGCTTGTGGCGGGTGGCCACCCGGACGAGCTCGGTCGGGGTCCAGGTGTCGTAGCGGTGCTTCAGGAAGCCGTCCTTGGCGAAGACCTTGAGCTGGAAGTCCTTGTCGGCCGTGTAGTTGAAGATGCCGCTGGTGTGGTTGAGGAGCTGCCGGAGGGTGATCTTCGTGCCGTCGTTGCCGTTGCCCTCGATCAGACCGGGCAGCCAGTGGTCCACGGTGTCGTCGAGGCGGAGTCTGCCCTCGGCCTCCAGCTGGAGCAGGACCGTGGCGACGAAGGTCTTGGTGAGCGAGCCCGCGCGGTAGTGGTCGTGGGCGCCGCGGCGACCCGCCGTCCCGTTCCAGGCCCGGACGCCGTCCACGGCCCGGGCGGTGGCGCCGGGGACTCCGGCGCGGACCGCGGCGTCGAGCGCCTGTTGGGTCGCCCGGTGGTCGCCGCGGTCGGTTGCGCCGTCGGGCACCGCGACGGCCGGGGCGGCGAGTGCCCCGGTCGCGACCGTCGTGATGGCGAGTACGGTCGCCGCCCCCAGCTTGATCGTGCGCTGCAGCATGCTTCTCCCTCAATCCGTAAAGGCCGTGATCCGTAAGGGCCTTGGTCCGTAAGGGCCGTTGGTCGGTTCGGCCGGAGGGACTCGAGGGGCTGCTGCGGGGGTTGCTTCGGTTTGTTCCGGTTGAGCCGGTTTCAGCCCTTCCGCAGGACGAGTTCGGTGTTGCGGTCGCCCGGGGTGCCGGAGAGGGTGGCGCGGGAGCCGGGGGCGTTGAAGGAGAGCTCCCGGTAGAGGGCGGCGAGGCCGGTCTGCGTGAGGTCCGTGAAGTCGGTGCGGTGCGGGGCCGAGGACTCGATGAGCGTGGTGAAGACGGAGAGCGTGCCGTCGCGGTTGTCGGCGACCTCGATGATGCGCGCGAGCTGCGGGAAGTCGACGTGGGACGCGGTGGAGATCTCCCAGAACCCGGTGCCGCCGTCGGCGCCCGGATGTGGCGTGATGTCGTTCTTGTGACTGTGTCCGTTCACCCAGGCGAGGACGGGGCGGTGGGCCGCGAGCAGGGCGGCCAGCTCCTCGCCGCCGTGCCGCGCCTCACCGGCGTGGTTCGGGTCCTCGCGGAGGTTGCGCATCGTCTTGGACGTGTGGTGCGAGAAGACGAGGACGTGGTCGCCACGCCGCTCGGCCGCCTTCAACTCGCGCTTCAGCCAGTTCAGTTGAGAGGTTCCGATCGACCCCTCGTAGTGGCCGGCCGGGTCCGTGGTGTCGAGGCTGATGCCGAGGACGTCGTCGGAGATCCGGAACACGTAGTGCTGGGTCGCGTCGGCCAGGTTGGCCTGGGTGTAGCCGTGGCCGATCGGGCCCGGGCCCATGTGGGCGGGGTCGAGGTGGGCCGCGACGTACTCGGTCGGCGTGAACGGGGCGCGCGCCTCGTCGGGCGTCACCCGGCGCATCTTGCGCCTGTGCGAGACGAGCAGCTCCTTGAACGCCTTGCCCTTCGGGTCGCCGCCGCTCTGCACGTTGTCCCAGATCGCCTTGCCGGTGGCGGTGTCCAGGTCCATCAGCTTGCGGCCGCCCACGGCGAACTCGGCGAAGTACGGGTCCGCGGGCGCGTAGCAGCCGCCGGGCAGCGAGTCGTGGTTGCCGACCGTGGAGTACCAGGGGAGGTTCAGGCCGGGGCTGCGCAGTTCGGCGATGGCCGCGTCCAGGAAACCGGGGATGCGGGGGAAGCCGTGGTCCCGCTTGTCGGCGTCCCGGAAGGCGTCGTCCGGCTGCCAGTAGAGCGGGAGCCCGCTGTTCTGGACGCCCTCGTAGTGGCGGGGGTCGCCGGTGTTGGGGCTGATGCGGCCGCCGCTCATCGCCTTGAGGAACCAGTCGAGTTCGGAGCGGGCGTTGTTGTCGGTGTTGTCGCCCGTCGTCATGACGAAATGGAGGGGTGAGGCGGTGACGGGGGCGCCGCGCAGGGCGTTGACGCGCTCCACGAGGGCGACGGCCCCGGCGACGCTCAGTGCCTCCTGCGGGCGCCAGGCGCTCGCGGTCTGCGAGCGCAGGTACTCGTAGCGCAGGGGGTGTTGTACGTCGACCAGGTGGAGGTCGGTGAACTGGACGAACGCGGCGAGGGGCTTCCGCTTGGCCTCGCGGCCGCCGTGGGCGGAGCCGAGTTCGGTGCGGACGACGCGTTCCCAGGCCGGTCCGTCGCCCAGGCGCCGGTAGCCGGAGCCCGCGGCGGCGGTGGCGACCGCGGCGAGGGTGGTGCCGCGGGTGTACGGGGCGAGGGGGGCGGCGGGGGCGTTGCGGGACATCGCCCGGACCGGGGCGGTGGTGGTGGTCTGGTGGGCGGCGGCGCGGGTCGCGCCGCCAGGGCCCAGGGCGTATCCGATACCGGCCGAGAGGGTCACCGCGCCGGTCGCGGTCAGGAATGCGCGGCGGTCGATCTCTGCGGCGGCTGTGGTGACAGAGCGTATGCGCGGCATGGCGCGGTCTCCCCGAGTGCGAACGCGTCGACAGTGACGGCCAGGGCGGTCCGGTCGGACCGTCCTTCCGTACTGGATCGTTGGCAGCGGGGGTGACCTGCGCGTGAACGGCGCCGCAACGGGCGCCGCCGATCACGTACGTGGATCTAGGGCCGGTCGTGGGTGCGCCGCATCGTCACGCGGGGGTGGGCCCCGGGCGCCCCCGCGGTCACGCCGTGTTCATCTTCCGGGGAAGGGGGGGGCGGGACCCGTCATCCCCGTTGCGCTGCACCGGGGGCCGGGGCCTTGCCGGGGCGGCGCCCGTCGTCATGGGTGCGCTGCACCGGGCGCCGCCTTGCCCACCCTGCCGCCCAAGGCGGCAGATTGCCCAAGGCGGTTGCGGCCGACCGCAACGGGTGGGGAGCCGTTCCGGCGGCCGGTTGCCCAAGCCGGGTGCGGCACCCCGCGAGGCCGACGCCCCTGGAGGGGGCGGGTGGTGGGAGATGGGCGGCGGCAGGGGCCATCGGGGGCGGGTGGGCAATATCAAGCCCCTGCGGCGATTGAGCAGCGGGGCGCGGGGCAGAGCCCCGATCTTTTCCAGCCCCGCCGGCGATTGAGGCGCGGGGTCCGGGGCGGAGCCCCGTGGCCCGGGGACGGGTCGGCGTCACGCCAAGACGTGGCCGGAGGGCGGACGGTCGCGCCACAGAGACATGCCCACATCGACCAGTTCCACCCGGGGAAGGTCCTCGACCGCCGCGAGGTCGTGCCACGCGGCCATGTCCGTCGACCCGTTCTCCTCGTGGCGCAGCGCACCCCCGGTGATCACCCCCTCGTACACGATCCGCAACCCGTGGAAGTCCGCCATCTTCCCGAGCTTGCGCGGATAGCGCCGCAGCACCGAGTGGACACCGAGCAGGGCCACAGGATCGACGACGTACCCCGTCTCCTCGTCGACCTCCCGGATCACCGTGTCGTACGGGTCCTCACCGTGGTCCATCCCCCCGCCCGGCAGGGTCCACCGCTTGCTCCCGTCCCCCGCGACCCACCGGGCCAGCAACACCCGCCCCTCCCGGACGCACACCGCGTAGGCCGCCACCCTCAGCTCTTTGTTCATCCCCTGACGCTAGAGGCATCCGCCCTCCGGTGCAGGTGTTACGCGCCTTGCCGGTCCCGTCACGGTTTGGGCGGGATGACGCATGGCGGAAGTACGCCATGGCGAGTTCCCGGCTCGGGCAACTCTCCCCAAACTGTGGTCACTTACGTAAAGCTGAGCGGTCATCCGGCACCGAAATCCGGATTCCTTTCACCTTTTACGTACAGGGATGCTGATGACCACCGATCCCCAACGCGCCCCCATATCCGGCGCGAGACGCGCGGCCCGGCTCGCGGCGGCCGCGGGACTCGTGGCCGCGCTCACCGCGACCGGGCCGATACCCATGGCCTTCGCCGCGGACGCGGACCCCGCCCCGACCCCGAAGTCCGCGAGCGACAAGCTCGGCGCGCAGGACGCCGAACTCCTCGCCGACGCCAAGGCCGACGGCAAGAAGACCGTGACCATGATGGTCGCGACCACCCCAGGAAAGACCGAGCAGGTCGCCGACCAGCTCGACGCCGTCAAGGGCGGCTCCGTGGGCCGCACCTACGACAAGCTCGGCTACGTCCGGGCGACCGTGCCGACCGGCCGCGCCGAGTCCGCCATCGAGTCCGCGGAGAAGCTCGACTCCGTGCGCGGCATCGACCTGCGCCAGGAGATCGCGCTCGACGACCCGAGCCCGTCCGCCGACGCCGCGAAGGGTGCCGCCAAGAAGGCCACCGGCTCGTACAGCGGCCCGGGCAAGAGCACCCCCGCCAAGAACCCGTACAACCCGTCCTTCGAGACGGGCGCCGTCGACTTCGTGAAGCAGCACCCGAAGTCGGACGGCCGCGGCGTCACCATCGGCATCCTCGACTCGGGTGTCGACCTCGGCCACCCGGCGCTGCAGAAGACCACCACCGGCGAGCGCAAGATCGTCGACTGGGTCACCGCGACCGACCCGATCGTCGACGGCGACGCCACGTGGCGGCCGATGGTCACGAAGGTGAGCGGGCCGACGTTCACGTACAACGGCCGCACGTACAAGGCCGCCTCCGGCTCGTACGGGATCAGCACCTTCGCCGAGTCCGTCACGGCCGGCGGCGACGCCAAGGGCGACGCGAACCGCGACGGCGACACCACCGACAAGTGGGGCGTGCTCTACGACGCGGCCAAGGGGACGGTGACCGTCGACCTCAACGACAACGGCGACTTCACCGACGACACCCCGATGAAGCCGTACAAGGACGGCTACCAGGTCGGCTACTTCGGCAAGGACAACCCGTCCACCGATGTCGTCGAGCGCCAGCCGTTCGTCGTCGAGGTCCGCAAGGACGTCCCGATGGACCCGTACGGCGGCGACTGGGTCGGCAAGAAGGCCGACTTCGTCAACATCGGCGTCATCGAGTCCGAGCACGGCACGCACGTCGCGGGCATCACCGCGGCCAACGGCCTGTTCGGCAACAAGAACATGAACGGTGCCGCGCCCGGCGCCAAGCTGGTCTCCTCGCGGGCCTGCACCTGGACCGGCGGCTGCACCAACGTCGCGCTCACCGAGGGCATGATCGACCTCGTGACGAAGCGCGGCGTCGACATCGTCAACATGTCGATCGGCGGCCTGCCCGCGCTGAACGACGGCGCCAACGCCCGCGCGCTGCTCTACACCCGCCTCATCGACGACTACGGCGTGCAGCTGGTCATCTCGGCGGGCAACTCGGGCCCCGGCGCGAACACCATCGGCGACCCCGGCCTCGCGGACAAGGTGCTGTCCGTCGGCGCGAGCATCTCCAAGGACACCTGGGCCTCCAACTACGGCTCCCAGGTCGAGAAGTCGTACGCGATGATGCCGTTCTCCTCGCGCGGCCCGCGCGAGGACGGTGGCTTCGCGCCGCTGATCTCGGCCCCCGGCGCCTCCATCAACTCCACCCAGACCTGGCTGCCGGGCAGCCCGACCCCGGAGTCCGGCTACTCGCTGCCCGCCGGCTACTCGATGCTCCAGGGCACCTCGATGGCCTCTCCGCAGGCGGCGGGCGCGAGCGCGCTCCTCATCTCGGCGGCCAAGCAGCAGAAGGTGTCGCTGACCCCGGCGAAGCTGCGCACCGCGCTCACCTCGACCGCGAAGCACATCCCGGGCGAGCAGGCGTACGCGGAGGGCACGGGCCTCATCGACATCGTCGACGCGTGGGACTCCCTCAAGGACAGGCCCAGCGACCGTACGTACACGGTGAAGGCACCGGTCGACACCGCGCTCGACTCCGCGCTGAAGACGCCGGGCTTCGGCACCGGCATCTACGACCGCGAGGGCGGGCTCAAGGCCGGGCAGAAGAAGACGTACGACGTGGTGATCACGCGTACGTCGGGCTCTTCGAAGGCCGTCGCGCACAAGCTGTCGCTGAAGAACAACTCCGGTGACACGTTCTCGATCGTCGGCGCCGGCACGGTGTCGCTGCCGCTGAACAAGCCGGTGACCGTGAAGGTGCAGGCGAAGCCGTCCGCCGCGGGGCTGCGCAGCGCGATCCTGCGGGTCGACGACCCGAAGACGGAGGGCGTGGACCAGCAGATCATGGCGACGGCCGTCGTCTCCTCGCCGGTCAAGTACACGTTCTCCGCGAAGGGTTCGGTGCAGCGCAACAGCGTGAAGTCGTACTTCGTGACGGTGCCTCAGGGCGCCACGTCGCTCGAGGTGCGGATGGGCGGGCTCGCGGCGAAGAGCCAGACCCGGTTCATCTCCATCCACCCGTACGGCGTCCCGGTCGACTCGACGTCGACGCCCGACTGCTACCCGAACTACGGGGACGGCACGGGCAACGGCTGCCGTCCCGACCTGCGCTCGTACGACGCGCCGCAGGCCGGTGTCTGGGAGATCGAGGTCGAGGCGCGGCGTACGTCGCCGCTGCTCGACAACCCGTACGCGCTCGACGTCGCCGTGCTCGGCGCGGACTTCGACCCGGCGGTGCAGACGCTGCCCGAGGCGAAGGTGGGCACGCCCGCCGATGTCACGTGGAAGGTGGCGAACAAGTTCGCGGCCATCAACGGCGGCAAGCTGAAGGGCGGTGCGCTCGGCTCCTCGAAGACGGCGCGGCCGACCATCGCGAACGGGGCGTCGCAGACGTCGACGGTCGAGGTTCCCGAGGGCGCCGACAAGCTCGACGTCACCATCGGCAATGTGTCCGACCGGGCCGCCGACCTCGACCTCACGGTCCTCGACAAGGACGGCAAGGTCGTCGGGTCCTCGGCCGACGGCGACTCCGAGGAGTCCGTGAGTGTCGCGAAGCCGGCCGCCGGTACGTACACGGTGCAGGTCGACGGGTACTCGGTGCCGTCCGGGTCGACCGAGTACGACTACGTCGACGTGTTCTTCGCGCCGTCGCTCGGCACGGTGAAGGTCGACGAGTCGAAGCCGGTGTCGCTGGCGACGGGGGCGTCGGCGGATGTCTCCGCGCAGGTTGTCGCGGCGGCTGCGGCGCCTGAGGGGCGGGAGTTCTTCGGTGAGGTGCGGTTGCTGAATGAGCGGGGCGTTGCGGCGGGAGTCGGCAGCGTCAAGATCGCCAAGGTCACGCCTTAGCCTCCGGCTGAGCGGGATCCGGGGGGGGCGGTCACCTGCGGGTGGCCGCCCCTCCGCACGAATCCGCTTCTGCCGCACCGCCGTTACGGCCACGGGGCTCCGCCCCGGACCCCGCTGCTCAATCGCCGCAGGGGCTTGATTTGCCCACCCGTCGCCGGGGCTCGATTGACCAAGCCGCTGCAGGGGCCCATTGCCCCGCCGCTCGTCGCCAAGGCCAGAGTGCCCCGCCCCCCCCCACCCGCAGGCCATGGCCCCTGCGGCCCTTGCCCGGAGCCCCGCTCACCTCCCACCACCCGCCCCCTCCGGGGGCATCGCCCCGAACGGGGTGGCAGCGCCAACCGGTGCGCGACACCGACCACTTGCGGTAACCGCCGTCCGGGAACGGCACCGACAGCTCGAGGTCCGCGTCGTCCGTGAGCGGCACGGTCCCTGAGGTTGCCACGGGGCACAGCGCCGGTCGTTCTCGGCGCGCGGTGCCGTGATGTCCGGCCCTGCGTGATGCCTACCGGGAGCACTCCGGGGCTGGAGCCCCCGGAGGGGGCGGGAGGGTGGGAGGTGAGCGGGGAACGGGGAACGGGGTACGGCGTCCCGGCCGGGTATGGCGTCCCGCCCCCCGCCTCAAGGCGAACCGCATCGGAGGCTCCGGGCCTCCGGTAGCCACCGCAGGATGTTCGACCGCTCCTCCGTCACCGCCCGGCCCGTCTTCCAGTCCTGGCGGTCGGCCGGGCGCTCCGGTACCCGGATCAACGTGTACGTCCCCGGCCGGAGGTCCTTCTCGGCCGCGCCGTCCAGCGTCACCGTCAGCGTGTGGGCGCGCGTCGACCGTTCGGGGCGGTAGGAGCGCTTGACGTCGAGGACGACCCGGACGTCGCCGTCGGCGCGCGGCGTGATGCTGGTCACCCGGCCCTCCACCAGGATCCGCGAGCACGCGATCCGCATCGCCTCCGAGGAGGCGGCAGACTTACCGCCGCCCTGGGACACCGCCTTGTCGCTCGCCGAATCCGCGTCTCCGCCGCCCCCCGGCGCACTCACCCCGAGCCACACAAGGCCCCCGAAGAGCGACGCGGCGCAGGCCACGACGAGCCCGCCGAAGGCGAGCCGCAGCGGGCGGCGCGTACGTACCGGCACAGGTGGAGGCACCGGCGCCGGGTCCGGGCGGGACGCCAGCGCCTCGCCGAGCCCCCGCACCTGTTCCCGCAGCAGCGCGACATCCGCCGCGACCGCCGCCGCGTCGGGGTCGTCGGCCGGCAGCGACTCCCCGGTCACGGCCAGCATCAGCAGCCGGTCCTCGGACTCAGCGCCGTTCACGTCACACCACCTCCCCTTCGCGCAGCCGCACCCGCAGCATCCGCACCGCCGTGTGCAGGCGGCTCTTCACGGTGCCCTCCGGCACGCCCAGCTCCGCCGCGATGTCCCGCACGGGCAGATCCGCGTAGAAACGCAGCACCACCACCTGCCGCTGCTCGTCCGGCAGCTGGTCGAGGCCCTGCGCCACCGCCATCGACAGGACGCGGGTGTCGGCCGCGTCACGTGTGTCCTCCTGGCGCAGCGCGGCGAGCCGCTCGCCGAGGCGTTCCTGGCGGCGCCGCGCCCGGTGCCAGTCCATGGCGAGGTTCGAGGCGACGACCGCCGCCCAGGCCGAGACGTCGCGGGGCGCCTCCTGGCCCTTCGCGGCCCGTTCCAGGAGCCTCAGCCGTACTTGCTGCACACCGTCCGGCAGGTCCCCGTACGGCACTCCGCCGAGCGACAGCACGGCGCGCACCCGGTCCTCGACGGCCGCCTCCAGGGGGTCGTCCGGCCGGCCCCTCGGTTTTCTGCGCAGCACTGCGCCTCCCCTCCCCGCGTACGCCCTACGACGCCGAAGGAGCCGGAAACGTTCGCCGAGGGCGCTTGAAACTGTGGCCAGTGCCATACCGTCCCGGACCCTGGACAATGGATTGGACAAGGCGGGCCTGGACAGACGCATCATGGACACACCCGTCAGGCCGGATGGCCGCTTGCACGAAAATCACGGAGGACCCTGTGAAGGTCGGAATCGTCGGAGCCACCGGTCAGGTCGGCACGGTCATGCGCAAGATCCTCGTCGAGCGGGACTTCCCGATCGACGAGCTGCGCCTGTTCGCGTCGGCCCGCAGCGCGGGCAAGGTGCTCGACGGCGTGACGATCGAGGACGCGTCGACGGCCGACTACAGCGGGCTCGACATCGTCCTGTTCTCCGCCGGTGGCGCCACCTCCAAGGCCCTCGCCGAGAAGGTCGCCTCCCAGGGCCCGGTCGTGATCGACAACTCCTCGGCCTGGCGCAAGGACCCCGAGGTCCCCCTCGTCGTCTCCGAGGTCAACCCGCACGCGATCGCGAACCGCCCGAAGGGCATCATCGCGAACCCGAACTGCACGACGATGGCCGCGATGCCGGTCCTGCGTCCGCTGCACGACGAGGCGGGCCTGGAGGCCCTGACCGTCGCCACGTACCAGGCGGTGTCCGGTTCCGGCCTCGCGGGCGTGGCCGAGCTGCACGGCCAGGCGCAGAAGGTGATCGCGGAGGCCGACAAGCTGACGCACGACGGCGAGGCCGTCGACTTCCCCGAGCCGGACGTGTACGCCCGCCCCATCGCCTTCAACGTCCTCCCCATGGCCGGCTCGATCGTCGACGACGGGCTGAACGAGACGGACGAGGAGCAGAAGCTCCGCAACGAGTCCCGCAAGATCCTGGAGATCCCGGACCTGAAGGTCTCGGGCACCTGCGTGCGCGTCCCGGTCTTCTCCGGCCACTCGCTCCAGGTCAACGCCCGTTTCGCCCGCCCGATCAGCCCGGAGCGCGCCACGGAGCTGCTGGCGAAGGCGGAGGGCGTCGAGCTCTCCGACATCCCGACCCCGCTCCAGGCGGCCGGCAAGGACCCGTCGTACGTGGGCCGCATCCGCAACGACGAGACGCTGGAGAACGGCCTGGCGCTGTTCATCTCCAACGACAACCTCCGCAAGGGCGCCGCGCTGAACGCGGTGCAGATCGCGGAGCTGGTGGCGCAGGAGCTGTCGGCCAAGTAAGTCGCCTTGCGTCGCCGTAGGGGCGGTCACCGGATTTCCGGTGGCCGCCCCTCGCGCGTTCGGGGTCAGGGGCGCGCCACCGCGAAGTGCAGGCAGCCGTACTCGACGGCCCTGACGTGCACGAGCACCACGTCGGGGTCGGCGAACGCCTCGTCGAGGGCCGCGTCGATCCCGGCCGACGGATCGTCCGCCGGGATCTCCAGGAGGCGGCCGCCCGCGATGTGGCCGCGGGCGTCGTAGCGGCGCAGGGTGCGCAGCGCGCCGGGGCGGGCGAAGGGGTGGCCGGTCCGGTCGGCCGCCGGGCCGCCGCAGTCCTCGGCGTGGATGAAGACCGGGCCCTGCTCGTCGTACGCGCCGGGGGTCGCGCCCGTCCGTGCCGCCCAGCGGCGCAGCGGGGCGTACGAGACGAGGGCGATGCGCTCGCCCTCGGCGATGGGCCTGAGGCAGCAGCGCAGCGGCGAGCCGACCGAGGCCTCGCCGCTCGCCGTGAACGGACGCATCGCGCGGCCCGCGTCGTCGGTGACGCGGAGTTCCTTGAGGGCCGTCGGGTCGATGGGAAGTGCGGTGTACCTGGTCATGGCTCCACGGTCGCTCCGGGCACGCGTGTTCACCGGCGGGAAACGGACATCGCCTTCGCGTACCCCGCGTGGAAGGATGACCGGAAACGTCACAAACGTAGACCGCTTACTAGGAGATGACCGCGTGCCTGGCACCAATCTGACCCGTGAAGAGGCGCAGCAGCGGGCGAAGCTGCTCACCGTTGACTCGTACGAGATCGATCTCGACCTCTCCGGCGCGCAGGAAGGCGGCACGTTCCGGTCGGCGACCACCGTGCGCTTCGACAGCGCGGAGGCGGGCGCCGAGACGTTCATCGATCTCATCGCCGACGCCGTGCACGAGGTGGTGCTCAACGGCCGTTCGCTCGATGTCGCCGCCGTGTTCCGCGACTCGCGGATCGCGCTGAAGCACCTGGAGGCGGGGCCGAACGAGCTGAAGGTCGTCGCCGACTGCGCGTACACGAACACGGGCGAGGGGCTGCACCGCTTCGTCGACCCGGTCGACGAACAGGCCTATCTGTACACGCAGTTCGAGGTTCCGGACGCGCGGCGCGTGTTCGCGAGCTTTGAACAGCCGGACCTCAAGGGGACCTTCCAGTTCACGGTGAAGGCGCCGAGCGGCTGGACCGTGATCTCCAACTCGCCGACGCCGGAGCCGAAGGACGACGTCTGGGCCTTCGAGCCGACGCCGCGCATCTCGACGTACATCACGGCGCTGATCGTCGGCCCGTACCACAGCGTCCACTCGTCGTACGAGAACCCGGAGACGGGCCAGTCCGTCCCGCTGGGCATCTACTGCCGGCCCTCGCTCGCCGAGTTCCTCGACTCGGACGCGATCTTCGAGGTGACGCGGCAGGGCTTCGACTGGTTCCAGGAGAAGTTCGACTACGCGTACCCCTTCGCCAAGTACGACCAGCTGTTCGTGCCGGAGTTCAACGCCGGGGCCATGGAGAACGCGGGCGCCGTCACCATCCGCGACCAGTACGTGTTCCGGTCCAAGGTGACCGACGCCGCGTACGAGGTGCGGGCCGCGACGATCCTGCACGAGCTGGCCCACATGTGGTTCGGCGACCTGGTCACCATGGAGTGGTGGAACGACCTGTGGCTGAACGAGTCGTTCGCGACGTTCGCCGAGACCGCCTGCCAGGCGTACGCGCCGGGCTCGAAGTGGCCGCACTCGTGGACGACGTTCGCCAACCAGATGAAGACGTGGGCGTACCGGCAGGACCAACTGCCGTCCACGCACCCGATCATGGCGGACATCAGCGACCTCGACGACGTGCTGGTGAACTTCGACGGCATCACGTACGCGAAGGGCGCCTCGGTCCTCAAGCAGCTCGTCGCCTACGTCGGTATGGACGAGTTCTTCCAGGGCGTGCAGGCGTACTTCAAGCGCCACGCGTTCGGGAACACGCGCCTCTCCGACCTCCTCGGCGCCCTTGAGGAGACCAGCGGGCGCGACCTGAAGTCCTGGTCGAAGGCGTGGCTGGAGACGGCAGGCATCAACGTCCTGCGCCCGGAGATCGAGACCGACGCGCACGGCGTCATCACCTCGTTCGCCGTCCGCCAGGAGGCCCCCGCGCTGCCCGAGGGCGCCAAGGGCGAGGCGACGCTGCGCCCGCACCGCATCGCGATCGGCTTCTACGACCTCGACGACGAGTCCGGGAAGCTGCTGCGCGGCGAGCGCGTCGAACTCGACGTCACGGCGACGGAGTCGACGCAGGTCCCCGACCTCGTCGGCAAGCGCCGCCCCGCGGTGATCCTGCTCAACGACGACGACCTGTCGTACGCGAAGGTCCGCCTCGACGAGGAGTCCCTGGCCTTCGTCACCCAGCACCTCGGCGACTTCGAGGCCTCGCTGCCGCGGGCGCTGTGCTGGGCGTCGGCCTGGGACATGACGCGCGACGCCGAGCTGTCGACGAGCGCGTACCTGGACCTGGTGCTCAGCGGCGTCGGCAAGGAGTCCGACATCGGCGTCGTGCAGTCGCTGCACCGCCAGGTGAAGCTCGCCGTCGACCTGTACGCGGCGCCCGCCCACCGGGACGCGCTGCTCACCCGCTGGACCGAGGCGGCCCTCGCCCACCTGCGGACGGCGGAGGCGGGCAGCGACCACCAGCTGGCGTGGGCCCGCGCGTTCGCGGCGAGCGCCCGTACGCCGGAGCAGCTCGACCTCCTGGAGGCCCTGCTCGACGGGTCGCAGACGATCGAGGGCCTTGCCGTCGACACCGAGCTGCGCTGGGCGTTCGTGCAGCGGCTCGCGGCGGTCGGGCGCCACGACGAGGCGGAGATCGCGGCCGAGTACGAGCGGGACAGGACGGCGGCCGGTGAGCGGCACGCGGCCAGCGCCCGCGCGGCGCGGCCGACCCCGGAGGCGAAGGCGGAGGCGTGGGCCTCGGTCGTCGAGACCGACAAGCTGCCGAACGCGGTGCAGGAGGCGGTGATCGGCGGCTTCGTCCAGACCGACCAGCGCGAGCTGCTCGCGCCGTACACGGAGAAGTACTTCGCGGCGCTGAAGTCCGTCTGGGACTCCCGCTCCCACGAGATGGCGCAGCAGATCGCCATCGGCCTCTACCCGGCGATCCAGGTGTCCCAGGAGACGCTGACCGCGACGGACGCGTGGCTGTCGTCGGCCGAGCCGAGCGCGGCGCTGCGCCGCCTGGTGTCGGAGTCGCGGGCGGGCGTGGAGCGCGCGCTGAGGGCGCAGGGCGCGGACGCATAACGCCGCAGGCCCGGTCCCCGTGCCCCCGGTCGTGTGAGACTGGGCGCATGGGGGCCGGGCGGGAATCGCGGGTGGAGAAGGACGCGATGACGGTGGAGATCGTCTACGCGTTGGTGAGCGGCGTGGTGATCGGCGCTGTGGTGACGTTGGTCGCCGTCGCGATCTTCACGGTGCCGCTCACGCCGTACGGGGCGACGCTCGGCGGCCTCGTCGGCTTGGCACACATCGTGCGTGTACTGCGCCGGTTCGACCGGGAGCGCCGCCTCGGGCGGTGAAGTCCCGTGCGTACGGGGGCTGTTACTGCGTGAAGCGGTCGCGGAGCGCCTTGCGGCCGGTCTCCGTCAGGCTGCCGTGCACACGCATCCGGGCCACGCCCCCGTCGGGGAACGCGTCGAGGCGTACGTGAGTGGCCACGGCCTCCTTCGGGAGCTTGAAGCGGTGCAGAGTGTCGGGCTGCAGCTTGGTGCGCGGGATGATCTCGAACCACTCGCCGGTCTCGCCGTCGCGGCCGCTCAGCGCGATCCAGCCGGCCGAGTTGCCCTTGAGGTACGCCGTGTCGATCTCGACGGCGCGGATGGTGCCCTGCGCGGCGAGGCGGAAGCGGACCCAGTCGTTGGTGTCGCGGACGCGGCGACGGCGGTTCTCCCAGCCGTCGTCCATCTTCTGCGACGTGCCCGGCAGGATGATCTGCGTCGGCGACGAGTAGAACTTGTCGGACGCGTCCTCGTAGGCGCCGCCGTTGAGCACCGAGGCCAGGTCGAAGGTGCCGAGCAGGTCGAGCCACTCCGGGTCCGGGACGACCTCGCCGTGCACGCGCAGCCGGGCGATGCCGCCGTCGGGGTGCTGGCAGACGCGGAGGTGCGTGTAGCGGCGCTCGGACGTGATGGTGAAGGCGTTCGCCGCGTGGCCCTTGACCTGGCTCTTCGGGACGATCTCCTCCCACTTCACGTCGTCGGCGAGCAGCTCGTCGGGGCCGGGCGAGCCGGCCACGTTCGTCGCCTGGATGCTCACCTTCTGCGGGTAGTTGCCGCGGAAGTGGGCGGTGTCGACGATCACGCCGCGGATCACGCCGGGCGCGCCGAGCCGCACGATGGCCCAGTCGTGCTCCTCCGGTGCCGGGAACGGGGAGTCCGCAGTCCCCCTGCGCCTGCGGGTCTCCCAGCCGTCCATGACCTTGCCCTTGTGGCCGAAGTGCTCCGGGTCGAACACCGCGCGGTGGCGGAGCAGCAGGTTCTCGCGCATCGCGAAGAACTCGTCGTTCGCGGCGATGACGCCGCCGCCGAGCCGCCGGTCGGCGAGGTCGACGAGGTCGGCGAAGGCCTCGGCGTCACCGAAGGTGCGGTAGTCGGCGTACGGGTCGCCGCCTCCGTAGGGGGCGGCGTCGTTGGCGTGCGGGTCCTGGTCCTGGGCGGGCGTCGTCTGGGTCATGGGCCCACTTTCGCGCGCGACGCGCCGACAGGTCCATCGAAAGTTTTCGAGGTGGCCTTTCAGTTTTCCTGAACGTTTTCCCGAACGTCGTCCTGGACGGTCAGCGCTTCCAGGACCCTGCGCACCGCCGTCCCCTCCTCCGAGCCCTTCCGTACGGCCGCCACCACGTGCCGTACGGGGCGGTCCGCGCCGAGCGGGCACATCACGACGCCGTCCCTGCGCGCCGCCGCCATCCGCGGCACGAGCGCGACGCCCATCCCGGCCTCGACCATGGCGAGGATCGCGGTCCACCCGGCGGCGCTGTGCGCCTGCTCCGGGACGAAGCCGGCGGCCTCGCACGCGTTCGTGGTGATCTCCGACCAGGGCCCTGACCCGCCGAAGATCCACGGCTCCCCCGCGAGATCGGCGAGCCGCAGGCCCGGCTCGCCCGCCAGCGGATGCCCCACCGGCAGCGCGACGTCCAGCGGGTCGGCGAGCAGCGGCACCCGCGTGAACTTGGGGTCGCGGGGCGTCGGCGCGTGCGCGGCAAGGGACAGGGCGAGGTCCACGTCGCCGGTGGCGAGCAGCTCGTACGCCTCGCCTGCCTCCGCCTCCCGCACCCGGACGGTGATGCCGGGGTGCGCCGAGCGCAGCTGCCGCACGGCGGGCACCACGAGCGCGGGCACGGCGGTGGAGAACGCGGCGACCCGCACGGTTCCCGTCTCGCCGTGCACCCACTGCGCCAGCTCGGCGTCCGCGCGCTCCAGCTGGGCGAACACGACCTCCGCGTGCCGCAGTACGAGCTGCGCGGCGTCGGTGAGCCGCACGCGCCGGCCCTGCGCCTCCAGGAGCGGCACGCCGAGCTGCTTGGCGAGGTTGGTGAGCTGCTGCGAGACGGCGGACGGCGTCATGAGCAGCGTCTGCGCGGTGGCGGTGACGGTGCCGCACTCCCGCAGGGTGCGCAGGATCACCAGCTTCTTCACGTCCCACCGGTCGGGTCCCGGCACTCGTTTCTCGCTGCTGCTCATACGCCACAACGTATCCGCTCGCGCGCCGGTCCTACGCTGACCTCATGTCTCCTGACTGCCGCCTCCGCCCGGCCCGCCCCGACGAGGCGGCACGCCTTTCCGCCCTCGCGCTGCGCTCGAAGGCGCACTGGGGCTACGACGAGGCGTTCATGGCGGCGTGCGTGGACGAGCTGACGCTGCGCCCCTCCGAGGTCGTGCGCCGCCGTACGACCGTCGCCGAGGGCGCGGACGGCCGGCTCCTCGGCCTGGTCACGCTCGAAGGGCCGCCGCCGGTGGGCGAGCTGGGCCTGATGTTCGTCGACCCGGACGCGATCGGCCTCGGGGTGGGCCGGCTGCTCTTCGACCACATGCGGGAGGCGGCGCGAGCGGCCGGGTTCCGCGCGGTGGGCTGGTCGGCGGACCCGAACGCGGTCCCGTTCTACGAGGCGATGGGCGGGCGGCACGTGGGCGTGACTCCGTCGGGGTCGGTGCCGGGACGCACGCTTCCTTTGATGGAACTACGACTGTGACGCTCAGGCGAGCAGGCGCGGTACCGCCCGTACGTAGACCACCATGCCGACGACCTCGACCAGGGTCTGGGTGACGACCACGACCGCGGCGACGGCCAGGGGGTCCGGCAGGGAGAGGGCGAGCGGGAGGACGACGAGGGAGTTGCGGGTGGCGCCGGTGAAGACGACGGCCCGGCCGGAGGGCACGTCGAGCTTGAAGAGGCGGGCAACGGCGCGGCCCGCGAACGCCATCACCAGCAGGAACAGCACGTAGAACGGGACGACGCGCGCCACGTCCCCGAGGTTGTCGTCCAGCTTGGGCAGCTGGGAGGCGACGACGGTCAGCAGGGTCGCGGCCATGAGCGGCACCATGGCCGTGCCCATCGCGTCGGACACGCGCTGTCCGGCGGGGCGGCGGGCGGCCCAGGCCTGGGTGAGCCAGGCGAGGGCGAGCGGGGCGACGATGAGCGCGAGGAATGCCTCGACGAACGGGCCCGCCTCCACGACATCGCCCAATCCCTCCCCCATGAACAGATACAGATACCCCGGCAGCAGCACCATCTGCGCGAGCAGCAGCAGCGGTGTGGCGGCGAGGAGCCGCCTGCTCGCGGCGCCCGCGAGGCCGCTGAAGACGATCACGTAGTCGACGCACGGGCAGAGCAGCACGAGGAGCACGCCGAGGCGGACGGCGCGGTCGTCGGGCAGGAAGGTGAACATGGCGGCGACGACCAGGGGCACGACGAGGAAGTTGACGCCGAGCGCGGCGGCCAGGAAGCGGTCGGCGCGCAGCGACCGGAGCAGCTCCGCCGCGGGGACCTGGAGGAAGGTGACGTAGAGCAGGGCGGCGAGCACGGGATTGATACCCCGCTCGAGCCCGCCCCCGACACCGGGCACAACCACCCCGACGCCGCCTCCGGCCACCATCGCCCCCAGGTACACGGGCACCTGGTGCCGCTCCATCCACTCCGTCGCACTCACGCCCCGACGTTAACGGTTGGCCGTGGCCGGGACCGCCGCCCCGGTTGCGCGGCACCGGGGCTCCTGACCTCGCCCGCGGCCGGGGCCCCCTCGCCCGTTTCGCGGCACCGGGCGCCGCCTTGCCCACCCTGCCGCCCAAGGCGGCAGATTGCCCAAGGCGGTGGCGGCCCTCGCCGTCACGGGTGGGGAGCCGTGGTCGGCGGCAGTTCTCCCAAGGCGGTGGCGGCCGACCGCAACGAGCGCGGCACCCCGCGAGGCCGAACGCCCCCGGAGGGGGCGGGTGGGTGGGAGATGGGCGGGGGGAAAAGGCCGTTGCCCACGGGGCGGCGGGGCAGGCCGAGCCCCTGTGGCCGGGGGGACATCTCAGGTGCCTGCGGGTGGGTGGGCATTTCAAGCCCGTGCGACGGCTGAGCCAATCAAGCCCCTGCGGCGATTGAGCAGCGGGGTACGGGGCAGAGCCCCGATCTTTTCCAGCCCCGCCGGCGATTGAGGCGCGGGGGCCGGGGCGGAGCCCCGTGGCGTAGGGGCGGGCGGCCGGCTAGCGCAGCCCCCGCAACCACTCCACCAGCAAACCATTGACCTCAACGGGACGTTCCTGCTGAAGCCAGTGCCCCGCCCCGTCGAGAACATGGGACCCCACAAGCCCCGGCAACGTCACCGGATACGCGTCGATCGCCTCCGCCAACCACACCGTGGACGCATCCCGCCCACCCCCGATGAACAACGACGGCTGCCCGACCGCCGCCCCGTCGTACGCCGCGAGGTCCTCCCAGTCCCGGTCCATGTTCCGGTACCGGGCCAGCGCCCCACTCATCCCCGTACGCTCGAACTCCCCGGCGTACACGTCGAGTTCCCCCTCGCTCAGCCACCCGGGCCGCCCCGCAGGGAACCGGTCCCGCAGCCGCCCGCCCCGCGCGAGGAAATGCGGATCGGGCTCACCGCCCCCCGGCATCGTGTCGCCGGACAGCGCCGCGTAGATCCCGCCCAGCCACCCCCGCACATCCGGCTCGATCTCCGCCTCCGCCCGCCCCGGCTCCTGGAAGTACGAGACGTAGAACTCCTCCGCGCCCCCGCCCATCCCGGCGAACACCTCACTGGGCCGCGGCCCGCCCCGCGGCGCGTACGGCACGCTCAGCAGCCCCACCGCCCGGAACACCTCCGGACGGACCAGCGCCGACGTGGCCGCGATGTTCGCACCCCAGTCGTGCCCGATCACGACCGCCGACTCCTCGCCGAGCGCCCGCACCACGGCGACGTTGTCCTCGACGAGCTCCAGCATCCGGTACGCCGCGATGTCGTCCGGCCGCGACGACCGCCCGTACCCGCGCACGTCGATCGCGACCGCCCGGTACCCGGCGGCGGCGAGCGCCGGAAGCTGCCGGCGCCACGAGTACCAGGACTCCGGGAACCCGTGCAGCAGCAGGACCAGCGGCCCCGCCCCCTGCTCCACGAGATGGGTGCGGCCGGCCGGCGAGGGCACGAGGCGGTGGATCGGTTCGGGCAGGTCGAGCACGTCGGATGACATCGCTTCCTCCAAGTTCGAGGGGGAACCTCTCGGCTCCCTCGATCCTGCCGCTACGCCCGCCCGGCCCCCGCCTTTGTTGCCGTTCCGGCAAACCGCGGCGAGGCGACCGACGCCAGCACCACCCCGCCCAGGATCAGCGCCATGCACCCCACTTGCGCCCACCCCATCGACTCCCCGAGGACGAGGTACGACAGCACCGCCACGCACACCGGCTGCAGGTAGTACACGACGCCCGCCCGCGCCGCGCCCACCAGCGCGATCGCCTTGTTCCACGCGAAGAACGCGACGGCCGACGACACCACGCCGACGTACAGCAACGGACCCACCGTGCCCACCCGCACCTCGAAGCCGCCCTGCACCGCCACACTCGCCACGTACACGGGCAGCAGCATCAGCGCGCCGAGCACGAACGTCGCGAACAGGAAGGCGACGCCGCCGAGTTCGCGCGGCTTGCGGCGCAGCAGCGCGCTGTACGAGCCGAAGCAGACGGCCGCGGCGACCACCCACAGGTCACCGGCCGCGAAGTCGGGCGTGAGGGAACCCTTGCTGACGAGGAGGACGACGCCGGCGCAGGCGATCAGCGTTCCGGTCACCCGGCGCGGCCCGAGCCGCGCCCCGCCGAGCCGCTCGTACACCGACATGATCACCGGCGACGCGGCCATGATCATGCCCATGTTGCCCGCGGAGGTCGTCATCCCGGCCTGGTTGACGAGGGTGTTGTAGGTCGCGATGCCGAGCAGCGAGGCGAGCGCGACGAAGCCGAAGTGCCGCCGCAGCGCCGCCCGTTCACGCCAGGCCGCCCGCACCCCGAACGGCGCCACCGCGACGATCGCCACGATCCAGCGCCAGAACGCGTGCTGGATCGGCGGCACGCTGTCGTGCAGCCCGCGCGAGGTGACGAAGCTGCCGGACCAGACGACCGTGGCGAGCGCGGCGAGCGCGAGGCCGACACCGAGCCCGCCGGCCGCGCGGCCCGCCGCCGCGCTCGGCTCCACCGGGGTACGGGTACGGTCCAGGACTGCCATCAGGTGGGGGCCTCTCACGGTCGGGTTCTGTTGTCCCGACTACCGTCGCAGCACCCCACTCATCACGTCCATCGAAACTTTACGCCGATTACTCTAAGTATTGCTGAACGTTTGCTAGCCCTCCAGATACGCGAGGACCGCCAGCACCCGCCGGTTGTCGCTCTCCCCCGGATACAGGCCGAGCTTCGTGAAGATGTTCCCGATGTGCTTGGTGACGGCCTTCTCCGTGACGACCAGGGACTCGGCCACCCCCGCGTTCGACCTGCCCTGCGCGAGCAGCGCGAGGACCTCGCGCTCACGCCCGGTCAGGGAGCCGAGCCGCTGGTCGCGGACCTTGCGGGCGAGCAGCTTGGACACCACCTCGGGGTCCATCGCCGTGCCGCCGCCCGCCACCTGGTGGATGGTGCGCAGGAACTCGGCGCCGTTCGTGACCCGGTCCTTCAGCAAATAGCCGACCGCTCCCGCGCCGTCCGCCAACAACTCCCGCGCGTACAGCGGCTCCACGTACTGCGAGAGGAGCAACACCGGGAGTCCCGGCACCTGTTCGCGGGCTTCGAGGGCCGCGCGCAGCCCCTCGTCGCTGAAGTCCGGCGGCAGCCGGACGTCGACGATCGCGACGTCCGGCCGCTCGGCGACGAGGACCTTGCGCAGCTCGGGGCCGTTGTCCACGGCGGCGACGACCTCGTGCCCGTACGCGGCGAGGAGCCGCACGAGACCGTCCCTCAGCAGGAAGTGGTCTTCGGCGACGACAACACGCACGGCACCTCCATGGAGATCTGGGTCGGCCCGCCGGCCGGGCTGTTGACGGCGAGGACGCCGTCGAAGGTGGCGAGGCGGCGTTCGATGCCGGCGAGGCCGCTGCCCCGGGCCGGGTCCGCGCCGCCCCGGCCGTCGTCGGTGACGGCGACGCGCAGGGCCATGGTGCCCGCGTCGTAGGCGATGTCGATCCACAGCCGCTCGGCCTCCGCGTGCTTGGCGGCGTTGGTGACCGTCTCGGCGACCGCGAAGTAGACCGCGGACTCGACCGGCGGCTCGGGGCGGGCGGGCAGGTCGACCGTGACCTCCGCCGCCAGCGGGCTGAGCAGCGCCAACGACCGTACGGCGTCGCCGAGTCCGCGGTCGGCGAGGACCGGCGGGTGGATGCCGCGGACCAGGTCGCGCAGTTCCTGGAGCGCCGCGGACGAGGACGCGCGGGCCTCCGCGAGCAGCGCGCGAACGGCCTCAGGGTCGTCGCCCAGGCGGTGCTCGGCGGCGTCCAGGGTCATGCCCATCGCGACGAGCCGGGCCTGCGCCCCGTCGTGCAGGTCCCGCTCGATGCGGCGCAGTTCGGCGGCGGAGGTGTCCACGGCGTCGGTGCGGGTCGCGGAGAGATGGGCGATGCGGGCGGCCATCAGCTCCTGCTCGGTCGGGGAGAGCGTGGCGCGGACGAAGCGGGCGTGGCGGTCGACCATGGAAGGGGCGATCCACAGGCCGGTCTTGGCGATGGCGAGCCCGAGCAGGCCCGCCATGACGCCCGTCGGCACGTCCGTGACGGGGATCGCGGTGTACCAGAGGCCGCCCCACCCGGCGTCCTGGGACAGGTACGCGCCGAAGAAGGCGAGGAAGACGCCCCACAGTCCGTACAGGACGAGCGCGCCGGGCACGCAGGCGATGAGGCCGCCGACGAAGGAGTACATCGTCGTCCAGCGCCACTCGCGGAACCGCTGGGCGTCCCCGAACACCCAGCGGTAGCGGGCGAGCAGCCCGTAGCGCTCCCGCTCCTTGCCGAGCACCGGCGCGGGCGTCGACCCGACGGTGATGCCCGACCACTCGGCCGCGAGGGCCCGCTCGCGGTCCACGACGCGCCGCATGCCCGCGGCCGCCCAGGGCAGCAGGCCCGGGACCGGTGTCCACACCGCGATGTGCAGCATCGTCGACCAGTGCAACGCCACCATGGACAGCCACCACAGCCGGTGGCACCGCCTGACCGCCTCGACCCGCTTCATGTCGCCAACTCCCCCGTCTCGACCGCGTTCCCGGCTGTTCGCCGCTACCGGAACGAGTATCCGGCGAACTCCTCGGGCAGGTCGGTGGACTTAACTCCCCCATCCGGCACCGCGTCCGACGCCCACGCGGCGTACCCGTCGGGCCGCACCAGCAGCACCGAGCGCCGCTCGCTCGCCCAGTGCGCCACCCGTACGGAGTCGCTCTTGTACGCCTCTCCCCGGGGCAGGATCAGCACGAACTGGCCCGCGCGCAGGGCCTCGTAGAGCCTTGATCCGCCGTCGAGCGCGATGTCCGGCACCCGCTTGCCGACGAGTGCGTGGGCGCCCCTGGGCGACGGGTACGCGAAGCCGATCCCGGTGATCTGGCCGACCGCGCGGCGGCGCGCGGGCCGGGCCCGGCTCACCGCCGCGGAGAGGACCGAGCGGGCCGCGAGCGTCCAGGGCCGCTTGGCCATCGCCAGGCGGACCAGGCCGCCGCTGCTGCGCAGCACGGCCTTGCCGACGGGGTGGCGTTCCGTCTCGTAGGTGTCGAGGAGCTCCTCGGTGGCCCGGCCGCTCGCCACGGCCGCCAGCTTCCAGCCGAGGTTCGCGGCGTCCTGCATGCCCGTGTTCATGCCCTGGCCGCCCGCCGGGGTGTGCACGTGCGCGGCGTCCCCGGCCAGCAGCACCCGGCCGACGCGGTACTTCGGCGCCTGGCGTTCGTCGCTGTGGAAGCGGGACATCCAGCGGGCGTCGTGCATGCCGTAGTCCTGGCCGAGGGCGAGCCGCGCGGTCTCCTTGATCTCTTCGAGTTCGAGCGGGGCGTCGTCGGACACGTCGTGCGCGCGGTTCCAGGCGATCACCCGGTAGTAGCCGTCGCCGAACGGGGCGATGAAGGCGAAGGCGTCGCCGACCGTGTTCACGGTGAGGACGTTGTCGGGCTGCTCCCCGAGCCGTACGTCGGCGAGGACGACCGAGCGGATGACGGACTTGCCGGGGAACGGCAGCCCCACCGCGGTCCGTACGGCGCTGCGCATGCCGTCGGTGCCGACGACGTACGCCGCGCGCAGGTCCTTCGACTCCCCCTGCGCGCGTACGTGGAGCGTGACGCCGTCCGCGTCCTGCGCGAGGCCCGTCACCTCGGTCTCGTACGCGAAGGTGACCCCGGCGTCGACGGCCCGCCGCTCCAGGAGCTTCTCGACCTCGTACTGCGGGACGACGAGGAGGTGGTCGAAGCGCGAGGGCAGCTCGGCCAGTTCGAGGAAGAGGCTGCCGAACAGGCGCAGCCGCTGGAGCTGTTGGCCCTTGGCCTCCAGCTCGTCGGCGAGGCCCCGCGCGTCGAGCTGCTCCAGCGTGCGGGCGTGCACGGCGAAGGCGCGGGAGAGGTTGCTGATCTGGTGGGGGCGCCGTTCGACGAGGGTGACGGGCACGCCCGCGGCGGCGAGGTCCCCCGCGAGCAGCAGGCCGGTCGGGCCCGCGCCGACCACGATCACTGAACCGGTGGTGCGCGATGAGCGGGTGCTGTCCATGAGGCCTCCAGAAGCGGTGACGCCCGGATCGACCCGCCCATCCTGCCCGCACGAACGCGTCGAGGGCACCCGCCGCGACGGAACGCGGCGGGTGCCCTCGACGGGGAAACCTCGGTGGAGCCGGGCCTCAGCCCTGCTTCGGCTGCTTGCGGGACTTGTCGCCGAGCGCGACCAGACCGGCGATCACCAGGAACAGCACGATCGGCGTCACCACGTAGAGGCCGAGCGTCTCGATCACGCTCAGGCCGGTACCCGGGTCGTCGCCGTCGTCGCGCGTGAGCGCGAGCGCGGGGGACGACATGAGCAGCATCATCAGCGTCGTACCGGAGGCCAGGGCGCCGGCGCGCAGGGCGTTCTTCTTGTCCACGAGCCCAACGTAGCGAACGCCTAAACGGGCCGCGCGTCCGGGGGGCCTGTAAGGGGCACTTCGGTGCCTTCGCGCGCCTGAGCGAACACGCTCAGCAGGGCGTGCGCGCGGGGCGACTCTGCCAGTTCCTCCAGGGTGACGGGGCGTCCTTCAGCGTCGGCGACGGGCAGCCGCCAGTTCGGGTACTCGGCCCAGGTGCCGGGCAGGTTCTGCGGGCGCCGGTCGCCCACCAGGTCGGGCAGCCACACCCCGGTCATCCGGGCCGGCGTGCTCCACAGGAACCGGTGGACCGCCCGCACCGCCTCCTCCTCGTCGTGCGTCCCGTGCGCGAGCAGGCCCGTCCGGGCGAACAGCGCGAGCCACTCCGCGACCTCCGCCGCCGCCTCGGCGCCGCTCGCCGTCGACAGTCCGAGCCGCTCGCGCAGCCGTACGTCGTCGCCGCTCAGGCGGGCGGCTGTGGACGGCAGGTCGTGGGTGGTGGCGGTGGCGACGCAGTCCGTGCGCCACGCCTCGGCGGGGACGGGCCGCCCGTCGCCCTCCCAGTCGCGCTCGAACCACAGCACGGACGTGCCGAGCACCCCGCGCGCGTGCAGCGTCCCGCGCACGCCGGGCTCGACGGTGCCGAGGTCCTCCCCGATCACGTACGTGCCCGAGCGCGCGGCCTCCAGGAGCAGCACGGCGAGCATGGCCTCGGCGTCGTACTGGACGTAGGTGCCCTCGGTCGGGGGCCGGCCCTCGGGGATCCACCAGAGCCGGAACAGGCCCATCACGTGGTCGATGCGGACGGCGCCCGCGTGCCGCATCAGATTGCGCAGCAGATCGCGGAAGGCGGCGTAGCCGGTCTCCGCGAGGCGGTCGGGGCGCCAGGGCGGCAGGCCCCAGTCCTGGCCGCGCGCGTTGAACGCGTCCGGGGGCGCGCCCACGCTGATGCCCTGCGCGAAGACGTCGCGCTGCGCCCACGCGTCGGCGCCGCCGGGGTGCACGCCGACGGCGAGGTCGTGCACGAGCCCGATCGGCATGCCGGCCTCGCGGGCGGCCCGCTGCGCGGCAGCGAGCTGCCCGTCCGTGAGCCAGGCGAGGCGGCAGTGGAAGTCGACGCGGTCCATCAGCTCCCGGCGGGCCCGGTCGGTGGCCGCCGAGCGCGGGTCCTGGAGGTCGGCAGGCCAGGTGTGCCAGTCGGGTCCGTGCACCTCGGCGAGCGCGCAGTACGTGGCGTGGTCCTCCAGGGCCGTGCCCTGCGCGGCGAGGAAGTCGCAGTAGGAGGCGCGGCGGCCGGGCGTGAGCGGCACCGCGTGGATCGCTTCGAGGGCCGCCCGCTTCAGCGCCCACACCGCGTCCCGGTCGATCAGGCCGCCGCCGGTGAGCACCGCCGCGCGCAGCCGGGCGGCCTCCCGGGCGTGCTGGGGGACGTACGCGTACTCGGGGATGTCCTCGATCCGCAGGTGGACCGGGTCGGGGAAGCGGCGCGAGGAGGGGCGGTACGGCGACGGGTCCGTGCCGCCGTCGGGACCGCTCGGCACGGCCGCGTGCAGCGGGTTGACCTGGAGGAATCCGGTGCCGTGGGTGCGGGCCGACCAGGACGCCAGGTCGGCGAGGTCCGCGAGGTCGCCCATGCCCCAGGAGCGGGTGGACAGCAGCGAGTAGAGCTGCACCAGCAGGCCGTGGGTGCGCGGCGGCGGGGCCGGGGCGGTGGGCGGCGCGGCGATGAGGTGGGCCTCGGCGGTGCGCCCGTCGGGCGCGGTGACGCGGAGCCGGTGCGCGCCGGGCGGGGTGGCGGTGCCCGGGTCCCAGGGGTCGAAGCGGTCCCCGCCCTCCGGGCACAGCCGCAGCTCGGCCCCTTCGGGCAGGCCGGCCACCCATGGCGAAACGCTGCCGTCGGCCCACACCACGACCGTCGGCGGCAGCAGCCGCTCGGGCGTCTCGGCGGGGTCCTCGGTGACCTCCACGCCGAGCGCCGCGAGGGCCGCCGCCACCGCCGCGTCCGAGGCGTGGACGGTGCGGCCCGGCGCCGGGGAGTAGGAGGTGGCCACTCCGTGCAGCGCGGCGGTCCGGGCCAGGGTCATGGGCTCAGGCGAGGCCGCTCGGGCAGCCCGCGGCCAGGCCGTTCGGGGTCGGCTCGGAGGTGAGCGGCGCCTCGTCGTTCATGGGCGGCTCGGAAGTCAGTGGGGCGTAGTCCGTGAAGGCGGGCTCGCTGGTGAGGGGTGATTCGAAGGAAGAGGTGCTGGTGACGTCGGCGTCGTCGAGCATGCTGAGGTCCGCCTGTTTGGAGAGGGCCGAGAGCAGGAGCTGAGCTGATGCGGCCACGGGGGCCTCCTTCGTCGTAAGGCGTCGGGAGTCGAAGCCCTACCCAGAAGGTACGGGCGCAGACCTTTTCCGTGGGACAACGTGTTGCTGGTCACATTGTGTATGACGAAAGGAACTTGACCAGAGGACCGGGCGGACCGAAAAAACTCCCGTCCGACCAGGCAACTCGTCGGTAGGGCCGGTTCCCGCCCATCGACGACCTCCTCCCTTCTATCCTTGTGCCTCTTGAGTCGGATTTCGAACCAACGAGGAGTACGCCGTGCAGCTCCGGCGCAGGAAGAGGGCGGCCGCCCTCGCGGTCGCCGTCATCGCCGGGACGCTGGGCGGGGCCACAGGGGCCGCGGCCGCTCCCCCGAGGCCGGGGACGGCCACGGACGACGTGAAGCCGGACGCGAAGCTGCCCGCGGTGTGGCCGCGGCCGCAGTCCCTCAAGGCCTCGGACGAGGCGGACGGGGTCACGGTCCCGGACCAGGTGACGCTCCTGGTGCCGCCGGGCTCCGACACGTACGCCGTGGACGTACTGCTGGCGGCGCTCAAGGACGCGGGCGCGCGGGACGTCCGGCAGGTCCACGCCGAGGCCGACGTGCCCCGTGACGCGCGGCTCGTGGTGCGGCTCGCCACCGGGTCCCCGCAGGCCAGGGCCGGCGCGGGCGACTACCGCCCCGACTCCGGCAAGGGCCGCGGAGGACCGCTCGACGCGACACTGCGGGGCCTCGGCGCGAGCGCCCGCGGAGATCTGCCGTCCGGCGGCTACCGGCTCGCGGTGGGCCGCGCGGCGGGCACGCCGACCGTCGCCATCGAGGGCATCGGGGACGACGGCCTGTTCCACGCGGCGCAGACGTTCCGGCAGCTGATCGACGGGCGGACCGTCGCGGGAGTCGTCGTACGGGACTGGCCGGGCACGGCGGTCCGCGGTCTGACGGAGGGTTTCTACGGCACGCCGTGGACGACGGAGCAGCGTCTTGAGCAGCTCGACTTCATGGGGCGCACCAAGCAGAACCGCTACCTGTACGCGCCCGGCGACGACCTGTACCGCCAGGCCCGCTGGCGCGAGACGTACCCGGCGGCCCAGCGCGCCGACTTCCGCAGGCTCGCCGAGCGGGCCCGCGCCAACCATGTGACGCTCGGCTGGGCGGTGGCCCCGGGCCAGGCGATGTGCATGTCGTCGCCGGACGACGTCAAGGCGCTCACCCGCAAGCTCGACGCGATGTGGGCGCTCGGGGTGCGGGCCTTCCAGCTCCAGTTCCAGGACGTGTCGTACAGCGAGTGGCACTGCGAGTCGGACGCGCGGGAGTTCGGCTCCGGGCCCGACTCCGCGGCGAAGGCTCAGGCGAAGGTCGCGAACGCGGTGGCGAAGCACATGGCGGCCCGGCACCCGGGCGCCGAGCCGCTGTCCCTGATGCCGACCGAGTACTACCAGGACGGCGCGACGGAGTACCGCACGGCGCTCGCCCGCGACCTGGACGACGCGGTGGAGGTCGCGTGGACGGGCGTCGGCGTGGTGCCGCGCACGATCACCGGCGGTGAACTGGCGGGCGTGCAGAGCGCGTTCGGCGGCGGGCACAAGCTGCTCACGATGGACAACTACCCGGTCAACGACTTCGCGCAGGACCGGATATTCCTGGGCCCGTACATGGGCCGGGAGCCGGCCGTGGCCTCCGGTTCGGCGGCGGTCCTCGCGACGGCGATGGAGCAGCCCGCGGCGTCCCGCATCCCGCTGTTCACGACCGCGGACTATGCCTGGAACCCGCGCGACTACCGGGCGCAGGAGTCCTGGAAGGCCGCGATCGACGACCTGGCGGACGGCGACGAGCGGACCGAGGAGGCGCTGCGCGCCCTCGCGGGCAACGACGCGTCATCCGTGCTCGGCGCGGACGAGTCGGCATATCTGAAGCCCCTGATCTCGGCGTTCTGGTCGGCGCGCACGACGACGGACCCGGACGGCAACAAGAAGGCGGCGAAGGCCCTGCGGGACGCGTTCACGCAGATGCGCCGCACGCCCTCGGCCCTCGACGGCACGGATCTCGACTCCGAAGTGCGGCCCTGGGCCGACAAGTTGGGCCGCTACGGGCAGGCGGGCGAGGCCGCGGTCGACATGCTGGAGGCGGCGGGCCGCGGCGACAAGGCGGCGGCCTGGAAGGCGGCACGCCGCCTGTCCGCCCTCCGCGAGGACGTGGAGAAGTCGCACGTGACGGTCGGCAAGGGCGTCCTCGACCCGTTCCTGAAGCGGGCCGGGAAGGAGTTCGCCTCCTGGTCGGGCACGGACCGCGCGGACGCGTCGAAGGGCGCGAAGGCCGAACTCCCGCGCCCGCGCGCCCTGTCCACGGTCACGGTCCTCGCCGACCCCGACACCGCGGGCACGGTCGAGGCGCACGTCCCCGGCGAGGGCTGGCAGCGGATCGGCGCCCTCACGGCCGGCGGCTTCACGGAACTGAAGGCGCACAACACGCGCGCGGACGCGGTCCGCGTGCAGGGCGCATCGGACGACTCCATCGCCCACATCGTCCCCTGGTACGCGGACTCCCCCGCGGCCTCCGTCACCCTGGCCCGCACCGAGGCGGACCTGGAGATCGGCGGCGGGACCGAGCAGGTGACGGCGCACCTGACCGCGCAGCGCCCCGGTGACGTCCGCGGGAAACTCACGGCGAAGGCCCCGCACGGCATCAAGGTCGAACTGCCGCACCAGTCCGAACTCCCGCGCGGCACAAAGGTCGACGTGCCGGTGAAGGTGACGGTCCCGGAGGACACCCCGGCGGGCACCTACGAGATCCCCCTCCGCTTCGGCGACGAGACCCGCACCTTCTCGGTGCGCGCCTACCCCCGCACGGCGGGCCCCGACCTGGCCCGCTCCGGCAAGGCCTCCTCCTCGGCGGACGAGACCCCGGACTTCCCCGCCGCCGACGCCAACGACGGCAAGGCGTCGACGCGTTGGTCCTCCCCCGCGGCGGACGGCGAATGGTGGCAGGTGAAGCTCGCCGAGCCCACCCGCCTCGGCCTGGTCACCCTCCACTGGCAGGACGCCTACGCCAAGCACTACCGCGTCCAGACCTCCGCCGACGGCCGCACCTGGCGCACGGCGGCGACCGTCCGCGACGGCCAGGGCGGCCACGAGTCGGTCCGCATGGACGCGAAGGACGTGCGCTTCGTGCGGGTCGTGGGCGACAAGAGGGCGACGCAGTACGGGTTCTCGTTGTGGTCGGTGGGGGCGTACGGGGTGGCCGCGGACCGGCGGGACTGAGCCCGCGGGCCCGGCCCTCCGGGCCCGGCGGCAAACGGAGTTGGGTCTCCCACTTGCCCCGGCTTCCGCCTCACTATGTACTCGATACATATACGCCGTACATACTCACCGCATGAGTACCCGTCACGTCCTGCTGGGGCTGCTCGCGGACGGTCCACGCCACGGCTACGACCTCAAGCGGCGGCACGACGAACGATTCCCGCAGGCCCGCCCCCTCGCCTACGCGCAGGTCTACACGACCCTGCAGCGACTGGTCCGCGACCATCTGGTGGAGGTCGAGGGCATCGACTCCGACGGCGGGCCCGAGCGCACGCTGTACCGGTCGACGCCCGAGGGCAGACGCGAACTCCTCGACTGGGCGGCGGAACTCACCCCGCCCGCGCCGCACGTGGCCAACGAGATCTTCGCCAAGGTCGTCGTCGCGATCCTGGTCGCCGACCAGGGCGCGGACCCCGCCGCCCACCTGTTGCGGCAGCGGGCCGCGCACATGGCCCGGATGCGCGAACTCACCGCCGTGAAGAGCGACCCGGGCGCCGACCTGACCACCGTTCTCTCCGCCGACTACGCACTCGTCCACCTCGACGCCGATCTGCGCTGGATGACCACCACCGCCGCCCGGCTCACCACCCTGACCGCGGAGGTCACCGCAGCATGAACCCACTCCTGACCGCCGAAGGGCTCACGAAGTCCTACGGCAGAACCCCCGCGCTGCGGGGCGCCGGGGTCGACGTCCGACCCGGGGAGATCCTCGCCGTCACGGGCGCGAGCGGCAGCGGCAAGTCGACGCTGCTGCACTGCCTGGCCGGAATCGTCCGCCCCGACCGGGGATCGGTGACGTACGACGGCGGGCGGCTCGACCGGTTCGACGAGGAACGGCTCAGCGAGCTGCGCCGCACCGAGTTCGGGATCGTCTTCCAATTCGGTCAGCTCGTACCGGAGTTGGACGCCCTCGACAACGTCGCGCTGCCGCTGCTGCTCGCGGGGACGTCGCGCGCGGCGGCGCGGGCGGAGGCCGACGCATGGCTGGAGCGGTTCGGGGTGCGCGGGCAGCGCGACGCACGGCTCGGCGAGATGAGCGGTGGGCAGGCCCAACGGGTCGCGCTGGCCCGGGCGTTGGTGACGGGCCCCAAGGTCGTATTCGCCGACGAGCCGACCGGCGCCCTCGACTCGCTCGCCACCGAACAGGTCCTGGCGTCCCTGGTCAACGCGGCTCGCGAGACGCACACGGCCGTGGTCCTGGTCACGCACGAGGCGCAGGTCGCGGCCTACGCGGACCGGGAGGTGAGCCTGCAGGACGGGAGGGTGCAGGAGACGTCCGTGCCCGCGGTGGCGGTGACCCGGTGAGCGTCTCCTGCGATCTGCGCCTCGCCTGGCTGCTGACCCGCGGCGCGGACCGCCTGGAGCGGCGTCGGGCGGCACTCACCGCGCTCGGCGCGGCCGTGGCGACCGGGTTCGCGTGCGCGGCCCTGGCGCTCGCGAGCGTGCGGGGCCAGGTCCGGTTCCCGTACGGGAACGGCCTGTTGGACCAACCGGGCACCCGGCAGGGCGTCGTCGCGGCCCTGCTCCTGCTCCTCGTCCCGGTGCTCGGCTTCCTCGGGCAGTGCGCCCGGATCGGGGCCGTCCACCGCGACCGGCGGCTCGCCGGACTGCGGCTCAGCGGGGCGGGCCCGAAGCAGGTGCGACGGATCGCGGCCCTGGAGGCCGGCGTCGCGTGTCTGGCCGGAACGCTCGCCGGGAGCGTGGTGTTCGCGGCGGCCGTGCTGGGCCTGGGCCGGGCCGTCGACCCCCTGGCGTGGCTGGGCGTCGCCTTCGTGGTGCTCGCGATGCCGGTGCTCGGCGCCCTGGTGAGCGCGGTGGCGCTGCGCCGGGTCATCGCCTCGCCGCTGGGGCACGTGCGGCGGGAGCGGGCGGGGCGGGGGCCGGGGCTCGTCGTCGGCCTGCTGGTGCCCGTCCTGCTCGTCGCGCTCGGTGCGGGCCTGGTCCTTTCCCGTGGCAGTCTCGGCACGCTCGCGTCGCTGCCGCTGTTCGTCGTCGGCGCCGTCGTGCTGAGCGGGGCGGGCGCCGTCTGGGTCGCGGGGACGTCCGCCCGGATCATCGGGCGGCGGCTCGCCCCGCGCACCGAACGCCCCGCCGTGCTGCTCGCCGCGCACCGGCTCCAGGAGGACGCGTGGTCGGCGGCCCGCAGCCACGCGGCCGTCATCCTGGTCACCGTCTTCGGGGTCGGCCTGACCGGGATCCGGGAGATCCTGCTCGGCCAACTGGCGGCGAACGCGGCCGAGACCGGCGAGCCGCAGAACGTCGGCTACTACGCGTACGGCCTGAACCTCACCGCCGCCGCCGTCCTGATCGCCCTCCTGATCGGACTGTCGGCGCTCGCCGTCGGCACCGGCGAATCGCTGTCCTCGCGGCGCCGGGCACTCGCCGCGCAGGCCGCGGCCGGTGTGCCGCGCCGGACCCTGACGCGGGCCCTGCTCCTGGAAACGGGCCTCCCGCTGGCCCCGGCCCTCGCGCTGGCGACCGTCGGCGGCACGGCGGTCCACGCGGCGTACGCCGGCCTCACGCACCAGCCCGTCCCCTGGGCGCTGCCGCTCCTCGTCCCGCTCGGCGTCCACGCGTCCTGCCTGCTGGCAACGGCCGCGGTCCTGCCGCTGCTGCGCCGCTCGACGCACCCGTCACACCTCAGGGCGGCGTGACGGCTCCCGATACGAGGGCGGGGCGCGGGAGAGGAACTCCCGCGCCCCGTCCTCGTCGTACGGATGCCTACTTCGACAGATTCGCCGGCGGTATCGGCGACGCCGCCAGTGACTGCGGGGACGTGGAGGACGCGTAGGCCGACGGGGCCGACATGCCGGCCGTCGGGTCCGCCGGGGTCTCGCCCTCGGGCTGGGCGGGGACGCCGCCGACGATGCGGATGCCCGCCTCGTCGAAGGCCCGCTTGATGCGCCAGCGCAGCTCGCGCGAGATGGTCAGGGCCTTGCCGGGCATCGTCTTGGCGGAGACGCCGACCACCATGGAGTCGAGCAGCACGCTGTCCAGGCCGAGCACCTCGACCGGGCCCCACAGCATCTCGTTCCACGGCTCGGACTTGCTCATGTCCTCGGCGACCTCGGTGAGCGTCGCCCTGACCTTGTCGAGGTCCTCGTCGGCGCGGACCGTGACGTCGACGGCCGCGGTCGACCAGCCCTGGGAGAGGTTGCCGATCCGCTTGACCTCGCCGTTGCGCACGTACCAGATCTCGCCCTCGGCGCCCCGGAGCTTGGTGACGCGCAGGCCGACCTCGATGACCTCACCGGAGGCGACACCCGCGTCGATCGTGTCCCCGACGCCGTACTGGTCCTCGAGGATCATGAAGACGCCGGAGAGGAAGTCGGTGACCAGGTTGCGCGCGCCGAAACCGATCGCCACACCGGCGACACCGGCGGAGGCCAGCAGCGGCGCGAGGTTGATCTTGAACGCGCCGAGCACCATGAGGGCCGCGGTGCCCAGGATCACGAACGAGGCGACCGAGCGCAGCACGCTGCCGATGGCCTCCGAGCGCTGGCGCCGTCGCTCGGTGTTCACAAGAAGACCACCGAGTGCGGTGGTGGCGCCGCTCTCGCCACGACGGTTCATCCGGTCGACGAACTTGGTGATGGCACGGCGTATCACCGCGCGCAGCACGAAGGCGATGACGACGATCAGCAGGATCCGCAGACCCACGCTCAGCCAGGTGGACCAGTTCTGCTCGACCCAGCCGGCGGCCTGTCCGGCCTGCTCCTGGGCGTCCTTGAGGGTGGGTTTCGCGGGGTCGGACGAGGCGTCGCTCGCCCCCGTTTCCGACAGGACGGACAAGATCACGGCAGGTACCTCCAGGCGTAGCCATCCGCCCGCCTCGGGGCGAGGCTCGGGGACAGGAGCGGGCAGACCCACCACACTAACGGGGCATTGTGTGTGGATCATCGTCACATTCCACGGAGAGACGGTGCTCACGTGAAGCCGCGTGGCGCGCCAGGGGACTTCACCGGCCGGGGACCGGGAATGAGATGCCTTGTGGTCGAAAACACTCCAAGGCCGTTACGCGGACATGGTGGCGCACTGACCAGCCGTGAGGGGAGACTGGCTAGGAGATCGTCCCGGCGCGAGCCACGCGCCGCCGGCGTACAAGGAGGCATCCGTGCCGCATGTCCTGGTCCTCAACGCGTCGTACGAGCCCCTTGGCGTCGTACCGCTCCGCCGCGCGCTCGTACTCGTCCTCGAGAACAAGGCCACGTGCCTCGAGGAGTCCGGCGCCTTCATGCACAGCGCAACACGTACCGTCGCCGCTCCCAGCGTCGTCCGGCTCAAAAGGTTCGTCCGGGTTCCGTACCGGGGGCCCGTTCCTCTGACCCGACGCGCACTGTTCGCCCGTGACGGCGGCCGGTGCATGTACTGCGGTGGCGTCGCAACCAGCGTCGACCACGTGATCCCGCGCAGTCGCGGGGGTCAGCACGCCTGGGAGAACGTGGTGGCGTCGTGCCGCCGCTGCAACCATGTGAAGGCCGACCGCCATCTGGTGGAGATCGGCTGGCGCCTGCGCCACAAGCCCGCCCCGCCCTCGGGGCTCGCGTGGCGCATCATCGGGACCGGACACCGGGACCCGCGCTGGTTGCCGTATCTGCAACCGTTCGGCGCGGACGAGGCCCTGGCCCGGATCGAAGGCATCTCAGCCTGACGTCGATCCGGGTCTTCCTTGTCCCTGGGGCCGCGCACGAGAAGTGCGCGGCCCTTCCCTATTGACGCCCCGTTCACCCGCGGCTTACCTTCCTCGCAACCGAATAGGAAACCTTCCTAACAGTACGAGGAGGCCGGTCCCCGACCATGGCTGTCACCCCCGGCACCCCGAGCGTCCTGCGCGCCATGAACGACCGCGCCGCGCTCGACCTCCTCGTCGCCCACGGCCCGCTCACCCGCACCCGGATCGGCGAGCTGACCGGCCTCTCCAAGCCGACGACCTCGCAGCTGCTCGGCCGCCTCGAAGCGGCCGGGCTCGTACGGACCACCGGCAGCCAGACCGGCCGCCCCGGCCCCAACGCCCTGCTGTACGAGATCGCCCCCGGCGTCGCGCACGTCGCCGCCCTGTCCGCGGACCCGACCGGCATCACCGCGGTCGTCGCCGACATCACCGGCGCCGAGCGCGGGCGCCGCCGCATCGAGGCCGACGCCGTCAGCGAGGACGTGCGGCACCGCACCGCCCAGCTCGTCGCCGAGGCCGTCGACGGGGCCCTGGCCCAGGCCGGGCTCGGGCACGGAGACCTGGCCGCCACGGTCATCGGCACCCCCGGCGCCATCGACCCGGGCACCGGACAGCTCCGCTACGCCCCGCACCTGCCGGGCTGGCACTCCCGCACGCTGCGCGACGACCTCGCGCAGGTGCTCGGCACCCCCGTCTCCATCGAGAACGACGTCAACCTCGCCGCGATCGCCGAGCAGTACGAGGGCGCCGCGCAGGACCACGACGACTTCGTGCTCGCCTACGTCGACGAGGGCGTGGGCGCCGCGATCGTGCTCGGCGGCACGCTGCTGCGCGGGGCGACCGGCGGCGCGGGCGAGATCGGCTACATGCCGCTGCCCGGGGCTCCCCTCGCCCGCGGCGGCTCCGACTCCGTCGCCCGCCCGGACGGGGGCGGCGGCCTGCAGAGCCTCGTCGCCGCCGCCGCGGTCCGTGAACTGGCGGGCGGCGTCAAGGACTTGGCGGAGGCACTCACCGAGCGGGACATCCTCGACGAGGTGGCCCGACGCCTCGCCACCGGGCTCGCCGCGGTCGTCGCCGTCGTCGACCCCGAACTCGTCGTCCTGTCCGGACACGTCGCCCGGGCCGGCGGCGACGCCCTGCGCGACCGCGTCGAGGCCGAGCTCACCGGGCTCGCCCTGCCCCGCCCCCAGCTGCGCATCAGCGACCTGCCCGGCGACCCCATCCTCACCGGTGCCCTGCGCACGGCCCTCACCCAGGCCCGCGACTCCGTCTTCGACACGAGCAACCCCGCGTAACCCCCTCCCCGTACAGCACCCCAATTCCCGTACACGTAAAGGACGTTCGCCATGCCGCGATGGCGCATACCCCTGCGCGCGCCCGTAGGGCTCGCCGCGGCCGGACTGCTGCTCGCCGGCTGCGCCAATCCGAGTACCGGCAGCGCCGCCGACGACCCGACGAAGCCCGTGACGCTGAAGTTCTGGCACGGCTGGTCGGCGCCCGGCGAGGTGAAGGCGATCAACGACTCGATCGCCCGCTTCGAGAAGCTGCACCCGAACATCAAGGTGCAGGCCACCGGCAACGTCTCGGACGCCACCACCAATCAGGCCCTGCGGGCCGGTGGCGACGAGGCCCCCGACGTCGTCTCCTCCTTCACGACGAACAACGTCGGCCAGTACTGCGACTCCGGCATGTGGGTCGACCTCGACCCCTTCATGAAGAAGACCGGGCTCCAGAAGGACAAGGTCTTTCCGAAGTCGCTGCTCGACTACACGAGTTACCGCGGCAATCAGTGCGCCCTGCCGCTGCTCGCGGACGCCTTCGGCATGTACTACAACAAGGACGCCTTCAAGGAGGCGGGCATCGAGCGGCCGCCGCGGACCATGTCCGAGTTCGTCGCCGACTCCAAGAAGCTCACCGTCAGGAACGGCTCCTCGTACAAGCGCGTCGGTTTCATGCCGGACTTCCGGCTCTACCAGAACAGCCCGGACCGGCTGTTCGCCCAGTGGGGTCCCAAGTACTTCGACGCGAAGGGCAATTCACGGCTCGCCGAGGAACCGGCCTCGTACGAATTCTTCAAGACCGCGAAGAAACTCCGGGACGCGCAGGGCGGTTACCAGGCGCTCGAGCGGTTCCGGACCTCGTTCGGCGACGAGATGTCGAACCAGAACGCCTTTCTCAGCGGGAAGCTCGCCATGCACATGGACGGCGAGTGGCGCGGGCTCATGCTGAACGAGGCGAAGGCGAAGTTCGACTGGGGCGTCGCCCCGCTGCCCGTCCCGGACGACCAGGCCGAGACGTACGGGCGCGGCTATCTGACCGGCACCGTCGCCGGCATCGCGCACAGCAGCAAGCACCAGAACGCGGCCTGGGAGCTGGTGAGATTCCTGACCGCCGACACCGATCAGGTCGTCAGTTTCGCCAACGCCATTCACAACGTGCCGTCCACGTTCGCCGCGCTCAAGTCGCCGAAGCTGGACGCCGATCCGACGTTCCGCACCTTCCTCGACATCGCGAAGAACAAGCACAGCCAGGTGATGCCGCCCTCGGCGAACGGCGGCATGTACATCACGCAGCTGCAGGACTTCTCCTACGGCGAGGAGGCCGGTGAGGTCTCCGACCTGAAGTCCGGTCTGCGGCGCCTCGACAAACTCATCGACGCCGACACCCTGCAGTCGCAGAACTGAGGAACGGGACATTCTCGTATGGCACTCACCCTTTCCAGGCCTGCCCGCCGCAGACTGCGCACCGTGGGCTTTCTCTCCCCCTGGCTGATCGGATTCAGCGTCTTCTTCGCCTATCCGCTGCTCGCCACCGTCTATTTCTCGTTCATGCACTACAACCAGATCAAGGCGCCCACCTTCGTGGGGCTGCGGAACTGGGTGTACGTGTTCCGGGACATGCCGCTGTTCGGGCCCGCGCTGTGGAACACGGTGTGGCTCGTCGTGGTGATGGTGGCGCTGCGCGTGGTGTTCGGGCTCTCGCTCGGACTGCTCGTCACGAAGATCAAGAGCGGCGTCGGGTTCTTCCGGACGGCCTTCTACCTGCCGTATCTCGCGCCGCCTGTGGCCGCGACCGTCGCCTTCGTCTTCCTGCTCAACCCCGGCTCGGGCCCGGTCAACGAGCTGCTCGCCAAGATCGGCATCGACGGACCGAACTGGTTCAACGACCCGGCCTGGGCCAAGCCCTCGCTGGTCCTGCTGTCCCTCTGGGGCATCGGCGACCTCATGGTCATCTTCATGGCCGCGCTGCTCGACGTACCGAAGGAGCAGTACGAGGCCGCCGAGCTGGACGGCGCGGGCCCCTTCGCCAAGTTCCGCTACGTGACGTGGCCCTCGATCACCCCGATCGTCATGTTCGCCGTGGTGACGGGCGTCGTGCAGACCATGCAGTACTACACGCAGGCCCTCGTCGCCGGAAAGATCGCCTCGGGCGTCTCCATCGGCCCCGGCAGCGTGATCCAGCCGGGCTATCCCGACCACTCGACGCTCACCGTCCCGCAGCTCGTCTACTCGATGGGCTTCCAGAACTTCAACACCGGCGCGGCGTGCGTGCTCTCGCTCGTCCTGTTCGCCATTGCCATGGCCGTGACCTCGCTGCTCATGCGCAAGCGCTCGGGTCTGCTCGCGGCGGAGGACTGATCGACATGACCACTACGACACTCAGGCCGGGCACCGCCGTCACCGCCGGGCCCGCACCCGAACACGGGCCCGCCGCACGCCGCGCCCGCCGTCAACGGGTCCTGAACTGGATCGCCGTGCACAGCATCGCCATCGCCGTGGCGCTGCTCTTCGTCCTCCCGTTCGTGTTCGTCTTCCTCACCTCGGTGATGAGCGACGGGCAGGCGATGAGCGGCGACCTGTGGCCGGACTCCTGGCACTGGGAGAACTACAAGGCGGTCCTGGAGACCGACGGCTTCCTCGACTGGTGGAAGAACTCGCTGCTCTACGCGGGGCTCGGCACGCTGTTCACGGTGTGCTCGGCGATCCCCGTCGCGTACGCCCTCGCCAAGTTCCGCTTCCGCGGCCGGCGCACGGCGATGCTCCTCGTCATCTCGACGATGATGCTGCCGCCGCAGGTCATCGTGATCCCGATGTACCTGGTGTGGGCGCAGCAGTTCCACCTCTCCGGGACACTGTGGCCGCTGATCATCCCGATGGCGTTCGGCGACGCGTACTCGATCTTCCTGCTCCGGCAGTTCCTCCTGACGATCCCGAAGGAGTACATCGAGTCGGCGAAGGTCGACGGCTGCGGCGAGCTGCGCACGCTGCTGCGGATCGTCGTGCCGATGGCCAAACCGGGCATCGCCGCGGTCGCCCTCTTCCAGTTCTTCTACTGCTGGAACGACTACTTCGGGCCGCAGATCTACGCGGCCCAGAACCCGGCTTCCTGGACGCTGAGCTACGGCCTGGAGTCCTTCAAGTCCGCGCACAGCGTCAACTGGAACCTGACGATGGCGGCCACCCTCCTGGTGATGGCGCCGGTCTGCCTCGTCTTCTTCTTCGCACAGAAGGCCTTCGTCGAAGGCGTCACCCTCACCGGAGTAAAGGGCTAAGGGATTTCTATGAAGCTCGCCGTGGTCGGCGGAGGATCGACCTACACACCCGAACTCATCGACGGGTTCGCGCGGCTGAGGGACACGCTGCCGATCGAGGAGCTGGTGCTCGTCGACCCGGCCGCCGACCGCCTCGAACTCGTCGGCGGCCTCGCCCGCCGCATCTTCGCCAAGCAGGGCCACCCCGGCGTCATCCGGACGACGTCCGACGTGGACGCGGGCGTGGCCGACGCGGACGCGGTCCTCCTCCAGCTCCGCGTCGGCGGCCAGGCCGCCCGCAACCAGGACGAGACGTGGCCGCTCGACTGCGGCTGCGTCGGCCAGGAGACGACCGGAGCGGGCGGCCTCGCGAAGGCGCTGCGGACGGTGCCGGTGGTCCTCGACATCGCGGAGCGTGTCCGCCGGGCGAACCCCGACGCCTGGATCATCGACTTCACCAACCCGGTCGGCATCGTGACGCGGGCGCTGCTCCAGGCGGGCCACAAGGCCGTCGGCCTGTGCAATGTGGCGATCGGCTTCCAGCGCAAGTTCGCGAAGCTCCTCGACGTGACGCCCTCGCAGGTGCACCTGGACCACGTCGGCCTCAACCACCTGACGTGGGAGCTGGGCGTACGCCTCGGCGGCCCCGGCGGCGAGAACGTGCTCCCCCGCCTCCTGGCGGACCACGGCGACGCCGTCGCCGAGGACCTCCACATGCCGCGCGCGCTGGTCGACCGCCTCGGCGTCGTCCCGTCCTACTACCTGCGCTACTACTACCAGCACGACGAGGTCGTACGAGACCTGCGCACCAAGCCGTCCCGGGCCGCCCAAGTGGCCGAGATGGAGCGCGAGTTGCTGACGATGTACGCGGACCCCTCCCTCGACGAGAAGCCGGAACTGCTCGCCAAGCGCGGCGGCGCCTTCTACAGCGAGGCGGCGGTCGACCTGGCGGCCTCGCTGCTCGGTGGCGGCGGCTCCCCGCACCAGGTGGTGAACACCTACAACAACGGCACGCTCCCCTTCCTGCCCGACGACGCGGTGATCGAGGTCCAGGCCTCGGTGGACGCGAAGGGCGCCAAGCCCCTGCCCGTCCCTGCGCTCAACCCCCTGTACGCGGGCCTGATCGCGAACGTCACGGCGTACGAGGACCTGGCCCTGGAAGCGGCCCTCAAGGGCGGCAGGGACCGCGTCTTCAACGCGCTCCTCTCCCACCCCCTGATCGGCCAGATCGAGTACGCGGAGAAGCTCACCGACGAACTGATCGCGCACAACCGGGAGCACCTCGCGTGGGCATGACGGTCCTTGCCATCGACGCGGGGAACAGCAAGACCGACGTCGCGGTGGTCGCGGCCGACGGCACCGTCGTCGGCGCGGCCCGCGGCGGCGGCTTCCAGCCGCACCGCTCGAACGCCGAACCGGCCGTGGACGTCCTGGCGGAAGCGGTCGACCGGGCGTTCGCACAGGCGGGAGTGGCGTCGGTCGACCACATCTCGGCGTGCCTGGCGAACGCCGACCTCCCGGTGGAGGAACGGCAGTTGGCGCACGCCCTGACCGCCCGCCGCTGGGGCTCGCGGGTCGACGTCCGCAACGACACCTTCGCCGTACTGCGCGCGGGCCTCCTGGAGGACGCGGAGCCGCGCGGCGTCGCGGTCGTGTGCGGGGCGGGCGTCAACTGCGCGGGCATGCTCCCGGACGGCCGCACGGCCCGCTTCCCCGCGATCGGCCGCCTCTCGGGCGACTGGGGCGGCGGGGGCGGCCTCGCGGAGGAGGCCATCTGGTTCGCGGCCCGCGCGGAGGACGGCCGCGGCGAGGAGACGGCCCTGATGCACGCGTTGCCGGCCCACTTCTCCCTCCCCTCCATGTACGCCCTGATCGAGGCACTCCACCTGGGCCACATCCCGACGGCCCGCCGCCACGAACTCACCCCGGTCCTCTTCGCGACGGCGGCCGGGGGAGACCCGGTGGCCCGCGCCCTGGTCGACCGCATGGCGGACGAGGTGGTGTCGATGGCAACGGTGGCACTGCGCAGGCTCGACCTGCTGGAGGAGGACGTCCCGGTCCTCCTGGGCGGCAGCGTCCTGGCCGCCCAACACCCTCAACTCAACGACCGCATAGCCACCTTGCTGTCCACCCGAGCCCCCCACGCCCTCCCTCGCGTGGTGTCGGAACCCCCGGTACTCGGCGCGGCCCTCCTGGGCCTGGACGCAACAGGAGCACCCCCAGAGGTGCACGCCCGAGTACGAACCCACTACAAATCAGGACCCGTCGACGATTGAGGCGCGGGTCCATATCAAGCCCCTGCGGCGATTGAGCAGCGGGGCCCGGGGCGGAGCCCCGCGACCCCAACCCCGGCGCCGCAGACACAAACAGGGAACCGAACCCCCCGCCCCCACGTGTTCCAGAGCGGAGCGCTTCCGCACAAGATCCAGCGAATGCCCGTGCGGATGTCAGTCGCGGAAGCGATACTTGCGACCGACGTACGACCATGGGGGAGGGTCGAAGTGACATACCCGTCGAACGGGAGCGTGGCGCCGCCGGAGCGCCCCGCCGCCGCGCCGTCGATGCCGGGCGTGCCACCGCAGGCACAGCGGGGCGGCGGCCCACCGGCCGCGCCCGCGCCCCGGCGGCGTACCGCCTGGGCGGAGGGTGTGGACCGGCTGAAGGCGGGGGCCACGACCGAGCCGGGCCGGCTGCGCATCATCGGCGCCGTGCTCGCGCTGCTCGTCGTGGCGTTCGGCGCGACGACGGCCTGGCAGATGACGGACCGCTCGGCGGCGGCGGACGACGTACTGCACTCCAGTCAGCCGCTGAGCGCCGACGCCGCCGACATCTACCGCTCGCTCGCCGACGCCAACACGGCGGCGTCCAGCGGGTTCCTGGCGGGGGGCCAGGAGCCGGCGGCCGCGCGCGACCGGTACGAGCGGGACGTCAGGACCGCCGCGGACAAGCTGGTGACGGCGGCGACGAGCACCGACCCCGGCACCCGCTCCGCGGAGACGATCGCGCGCCTCAACAAGCTGCTGCCGCAGTACAAGGGCCTCATCGAGCGGGCCCGGGCCAACAACCGGCAGGGCTTCCCGCTGGGCGGCGCGTATCTGCGGTACGCGAACGAGAAGATGCAGACCGAGATGCTCCCGGCCGCCGAGGACCTCTACAAGACGGAGAACCAGCGGCTGCGGAACGACTACGACTCGGCGACGCCCTACCCGTGGATCGCCATCGCCCTCGGCGTGCTCGCCCTCGCGGGCCTCGCGTGGGCGCAGCGGCGCAACTACCGGCGTACGAACCGGGTGTTCAACCAGGGCCTGCTCGCCGCCACCGCCGCGTCCACCGTGGTGCTGCTGTGGCTCGTCGTCGGTCACACCGTCGCCCGCAGCGGACTCAGCGCGTCCTACGACCATGGCGTACGGTCCTTGAACGTGTTGCACGACGCGAGCATCGCCTCCTTGAAGGCACGCGGCAGCGAGAACCTGACGCTGGTCAGCCGGGGCGCCGAGACGGTGTCCGTGAAGGGCGAGACCAAGGACAAGTACGACGTCGACTTCCAGCAGGAGATGACCGCGCTCGCCGGCAAGCTGAACGCCGCGTACGCGCTGGCCGACGGCGAGGGCGACACCGCGGGCCGTACGCCCGTGACCAAGGCGAACGACAGCATGAAGGAGTGGCGCAAGCGTCACCAGGACGCGCGCGAGCAGGACGACTCGGGCAACTACCAGGGCGCGCTCGACAAGATCATCGGTTCGAAGAAGGACAAGCCGACAGGTGAATGCTTCGATCTGGTGGACAAGAATCTGGACACGGCCCTCGTGCACGAGCAGCGTCAGTTCAGTGACAAGGCGAGCGGCGGCCGCGACGCGATGACCGGACTGCCCGTGGGCGCCGCAATGCTGGCCGTGCTCGCCGCGGCGGGCGCGGTGTTCGGCATCGGGCGCAGGCTTTCGGAGTACCGGTGAGAGGGGGTGCGGCGATGAGCGAGCCAAGGACCGTGCGGAAGGTGACCCTGCGCGGCTGGGGCGGCGTGGCCGCCATGGCGGTGGCCTGCGCCCTGACGGCGGTGTTCGCGCTGCTGCTCCCGCTGACCCAGCAGCACCGCCCCGCCGACAGCGGCACGACGAGCTACGCCTCCGGCGGCGTCGCCGAAGGCACGCAGGCCAGGGCGGAGGCCTGCGACCCCTCGGTGAAGGGCAAGGAGCCGGAGCGCAGCCTCTCCCCCTCGGGCAGCGAGAGCGGCAGCGCGGTGGGCGCCATCAAGGACCGCGGCTATCTCTCGGTGGGCGTCGACCAGAACAGCTACCGCTGGGGTTACCGCGACCCCAACAGCTCGGCGAAGAACAGCGAGTTGGAGGGCTTCGACATCGATCTCGCGCACGAGATCGCGGGCGAGATCCTCGGCGACCGGGACGCGGTCCGCTTCCGCGCCATCCCCACCAACGAACGCATCCCGGCGATCCAGCGCGGCGACGTCGACATGGTGGTCCGCACGATGACCATCAGCTGCGAGCGCCTCAAGGACGTCGCGTTCTCCACCGCGTACTTCCAGACCGGCCAGCAGGTGCTCGCCCCGAAGACCTCGGACATCAAGGGCTACGGGGCCTCGCTCGCCGGCAAGCGGATCTGCACGGCGACCGGATCGACGGCCGCGTCCTCGCTGGACGACGGCAAGAAGAAGCCGGTGGACGAGGGCGGCCTCCCGCAGAGCACCGACATCTCGACGACCGTGCCGAACCAGCTGGACTGCCTGGTGCGGCTGCAGCTCGGCGAGGTCGACGCGGTGGTCACCGACGGCGCGCTCGCGGCGAGCCAGGCCGCGCAGGACCCGACGGTGGAGCTCAAGGGCGAGCCGTACACCAAGGAGTTCTACGGCGTCGCCATGAAGAAGGGCGCGGACGACCTGGTGCGCCGGGTCAACCAGGTACTGGTGGACTACCGCAAGTCGGACGGCTGGCAGAAGTCGTACGACCACTGGCTGAAGCCGGCCCTCGGCTCCTCATCGGGGCCGCCCGCACCCAAGTACAAGTAGCGGCAGGCAGGACGCACGACGCAGCGCGGCAGGGACTTGACGGAGACTCGGGAAAGCGAGAGGTGATCGATGGGCGTCGCGGGACCCGCCGGCCCAGTGATGGACCGGGACGAGGTGGACCGTGCCCTGGCCCGGCTCGGCGCGGAGCACGAAGCGATCGAGACGTCTCTGCTCGCCCTGCAGGACCACGCGGGGCGCAGACTCCTGGAGGGCGCCCGGCTGACCGGGACGACCGAGGAGCGCTGGGCCTCGGCCGAGCAGGAGATCACGCTGCTGTGGGCGTACTTCGACGCGTACGCGGGCGCGCTGCGCACGGCGCGGGAGGTGCGCGCCCGGCGCCGGCTGCCCAGCCGCGGCGACCTGGTGGAGCTGACGGAGCTGCTGCGCGGCGAGTCCGTCACGATCGCGCCGGGCCCGGCGATCGAGGGCGGGGGCGGCACCTCGGCCTCGATCACCGGACCCGCGAAGCTGTCCGAGCAGTTCACGCTCGCGGCGCTCGTCGACCGGATGAACGCGCTGTACGCGTCGTCCCTCGACATGGTGGTGGCCGCCGACGCGGTGTGGTCGGCGCTGCCCGCCCGCATCGACATGCTCGCCGCCGAGCTGACCCGCACCCGGCAGCTCGCGCACTCGGTGGGGGTGCGCCCCGGTGAACATCCGGCGGGCGACGACCTGGAGCGGATCACCGGCTCGCTGACCCTGCTGCGCGAGGAAGTGGTCTCGGACCCGCTCACGTACTGGCGCAGGACGGCGGGGAGTTCGGCGCCCGGCGGCGGCCGCCCCGACACGACGGCGTACGACCGGGAGGCCCGCGCCCTGGAGGACGTGCGCCGGGAGATCGAGGCCGTGCTCGGCGTGCGGCAGGACGCGGAGGCGCGGCTCGGCCGGCTGCGGGACGTGCTGTCGCGCGCGGACCGCACGCTCGCGGAGGCGCGGTCGGCGCGCGGCGAGGTGCTCGCGAAGATAGCCGGTTCCGACGTGCCCGCGGTGTCGGGTCCGCCGACGGTGCTGCAGGAGCAGTTGGCGACGGCGGCCGAGTACCGCAGGCACGGCCAGTGGAACCGGCTCTCGCCGCTCCTGGAGTCGCTTGAATCGAAGGCGGAGGACGAACTGCTGCGCGCCCGCGCCGAGTTGACGGCGGTGACGGCCCCGCTGGCGGTCCGCGCGGAGCTGCGCGGGCGGCTCGACGCGTACAAGGCGAAGGTGGCGCGGCTCGGTTTCGCCGAGGATCCGTTCCTGGTGGAGCGGTACGACGCGGCGCGGCGCATGCTGTGGAGCGCGCCCTGCAATCTGCGGGCCGCGGAGGCGGCGGTGCTGCGGTATCAACGGGCGGCGGCGGACGCGCTGTCCGCGCCCGCCGACAGAACGGCCAGGGGGGAGTCGTGAGCGTGGCGCAACAGAAGTGCAGCAGAGCGGGTTGCACGGGCTCGTACGAGGACATGGGCGGGGAGCTGTACTGCAATACGTGCGGCCTGAAGCCTGAGACGGCTGGCGCCGGTGCTGGTGCCGGTGGCACCTACGGGGGCACCGCCCCCACGCACCGGCCCGCCCCGCGACCGCAGAGCGGCCCCGTGGCCGCCCCCGCGGCGGCGTCCTCCTGCCAGCGGCCCGGCTGTTCCGGTTCCTACGAGGACATGGGCGGCGGCGAGCTGTACTGCGACATGTGCGGGCTCGCCCCTGTGGTGTCGCAGACCGGCATGGTGGCGTCGCCGCCGACCGGGATCGCCGGTGGCGGGCAGCGCGGTTCGCAGAGCTCCGGCTCCAGTTCGCGGGCCTCGGCCAGGACGTCGGCGCGCTCCTCGCAGTCCCGCAGGTCGGTCTCGGGCCGGCTCTCCCGCTCCCTGTCGGGGAGTTCGACCTCGCGCTCGGTGTCGGTGCGCAGCTCGGGGGCGGGCGCGAGCGGTTCGGGCCGGGCGCGGCTCGGCGTCGGTCTGGTCAACGTTCCGGACGTGCCGCGGCCCGATCCGCGCGCGATGGTGCAGGAGCACCCCGAGGTCCCCGAGCGGAAGCGGTTCTGCTCACGCTCCGACTGCGGGGCCCCGGTGGGCCGTTCGCGGGGCGAGCGGCCGGGCCGCACCGAAGGCTTCTGCACCAAGTGCGGCCACCCGTACTCCTTCGTGCCCAAGCTCGACACGGGCGACGTCGTGCACGGCCAGTACGAGGTCGTGGGCTGTCTGGCGCACGGCGGCCTCGGCTGGGTCTATCTCGCGGTCGACCGGGCCGTGTCCGACCGCTGGGTGGTCCTCAAGGGCCTGCTCGACACGGGCGACCAGGACGCGATGGCCGCCGCGATCTCGGAGCGCCGCTTCCTCGCGGAGATCGAGCACTCCAACATCGTCCGCATCTACAACTTCGTCGAGCACCTCGACCAGCGCACCGGCTCCCTGGACGGCTACATCGTCATGGAGTACGTGGGCGGCAAGTCCCTCAAGGAGATCGCCAACGAGCGGCGCACCCCGCAGGGCAGGCGGGACCCGCTGCCGGTGGAGCAGGCGTGCGCGTACGGCATCGAGGCGCTTGAGGCGCTCGGCCATCTGCACAGCCGCAATCTCCTCTACTGCGACTTCAAGGTGGACAACGCGATCCAGACCGAGGACCAGCTCAAGCTCATCGACATGGGCGCGGTCCGCAGGATGGACGACGACGAGAGCGCGATCTACGGGACGGTCGGCTTCCAGGCGCCCGAGGTCGCCGAGCTGGGGCCCTCCGTCGCCTCGGACCTCTACACCGTGGCCCGTACGCTCGCGCTGCTCACCTTCGACTTCCAGGGCTACACGAACGTGTTCGTGGACTCCCTGCCCGACCCCGACAACATCGAGGTGTTCCGCACGTACGAGTCGTTCTACCGGCTCCTCGTGCGCGCCACCGACCCGGATCCGGCCCGCCGCTTCGCCTCCGCGCAGGAGATGGCGGAGCAGCTGACGGGCGTCCTGCGCGAGGTCGTCGCGCTCCAGACGAACCGGCCTCGGCCCGCCCTGTCCACGCTGTTCGGGCCCGAGGTGAAGGTCACGGACACGGAGCTGTTCGGCCTGCTGGAGGGCGAGGTGTCGCCGCTCGGCGCGCGCGAGGCCCCCGTGCGCGCACGCAATGGCCGGGGCTCGCGGAAGGCCGCGGCGGCGCTGCCACCGCCGCCGGTCGCACCCGCCCTGCCGCCGTCGTCCGCCGAACTCGTCAAGCCGCTCCAGACGCAGGGCACCGCGCTCGCGCTGCCGGTGCCGCGCGTCGACCCGGGCGATCCGAACGCCGGATTCCTCGCGGGCCTGATGGCCTCGGCGCCCGCCGAGCTGATCGCGGCCCTGCACGCGGCGCCCGCCGACTCCCTCGAACTGCGGCTGCGCGAGCTGCGGGCCCGCCTCGAAATGGGCGAACTCGACTCGGCGGCCCGGGGCCTGGCCGCTCTGGAGGCCCTCCATCCCGACGACTGGCGGGTGGTCTGGTACCGGGGCGTCGCGGCGCTCGCGACCGGGGACCACACGAACGCGGCGCTGTCCTTCGACGCCATATACGACGCGTTCCCGGGCGAGCCCGCGCCGAAGCTGGCGCTCGGCGTGTGCGCGGAGGTGCTCGGCCAGCTGGACAACGCGGCGGAGTACTACCGCCTGGTGTGGTCGACGGATCCGAGTTACGTCAGCGCGGCGTTCGGCCTCGCGCGCGTGCAGCTCGCGTCCGGTGACCGGGGCGGCGCCGTGCACACCCTGGAGTCGGTGCCCGAGTCGTCGATCCACTACACGGCGGCGCGGGTCGCCGCGGTGCGCTCACGGCTGCGCGGGCGGACGGCCCAGGGGCTGAACGGGGACCCGTTGCTGCACGACCTGACGGCCGCCGCGGGACAGGTCGAGGCGCTCGACGCGTTCGGCCTCGACGCGGTGCGCCGCGAGCAGTTGTCCACCGAGGTGCTCGGCACGGCACTTGACTGGGTACTCTCCGGTAGGCAGGGTTCCGGTCCGCCGCAGGGTCCCGTGCGCACGGTGGTGCTCGGCAGCGATCTGGACGAGCGCGGCCTCCGCCTCGGTCTTGAACGCTCGTACCGGACTCTGGCCAGGCTCGCTCAGCGCGGCGAGGAGAGGATCGAACTGGTGGAGCGGGCCAACCGCTACCGCCCCCGGACGTGGGTGTGAGGATGTCGCAGACGCACAAGGCGGCCGCTATGTCGGTGTGTCCCAGTTGCGAGGAGCCTCTGGAGGAGGCCGATCGCTTCTGCGGGGCATGCGGATACGACCTGTCGTCGGCTCCGCGACCAGGGGCACAGGACGCCGCGGAGGAGCCCGCGTCCGTCGAGTGGCCCGCCGCCCCCGACCTGGACAGTTCGGACCTGCCCGCGCCGGTGCACCTGCCGACCGATCTGCAGGGCACCGACTCGGGCGGCACCGAGATCCCGGCCGCGGTCCGCTTCGACGGCCCGCCGGCCGACGACGGGTTCCGGATCGCCGCCCCCGACCCGCGCACCGCGACGCCCGCGGAACTGGGGGCCGCGACGCCGCCTGCCGGCACCAAGCTGTGCGTGGCGTGCCGCTCGGGGCACGTCGACCCGGACGGCTACTGCGAGAACTGCGGACACGCCCAGCCCCGCGAACGCGACCACATGGAGCAGGAGTTGGGCGCGGTCGCCGCGGTCAGCGACCGGGGTCTGCGCCACCACAGGAACGAGGACTTCTTCGCGATCTCCTCGGCCGCGCTGCCCGACGGCTCGGCCGCGGTCGTCGCCGTGGTCTGCGACGGAGTGTCGTCGGCGACCCGGCCCGACGACGCCTCGCTCGCCGCGTCCCGCGCCGCCACGGAGGCGCTGCACGAGGCGCTGCCGCGCGGCACGCACCCGCAGCAGGCCATGCACGAGTCGATCGTCGCGGCCGCCGAGGCGGTCAACGCCCTGGCGGACGAGCCGGAGACGGCCCGCGAGCACAAGCCGCACCAGAACGCGCCGGCGTGCACGTTCGTCGCCTCGGTCGTCACCAAGGAGCTGCTGATCGTCGGCTGGATCGGCGACTCCCGGGCCTACTGGGTGCCGGACGACCGCGAGGCGCCCGCCGCCCGGCTCACCGAGGACGACTCGTGGGCCGCGCAGATGGTCGCGGCGGGCCTGATGAGCGAGGCGGAGGCGTACGCGGACGAGCGGGCGCACGCGATCACGGGCTGGCTCGGCGCGGACGCGTACGAACTGGAGCCGCACACCGCCTCGTTCAAGCCGGACCGCCCCGGCGTGGTCGTGGTCTGCACGGACGGGCTGTGGAACTACGCGGAGTCGGCCGACGAGATGGCCCGGGTACTGCCCGCGGACGCGGCCCGCAACCCGCTGCACGGCGCCCAGGTCCTGGTCGGCCACGCCCTCGACGGCGGGGGCCACGACAACGTAACAGTGGCGGTGCTGCCGTTCCCTGTGCCGCAGTCGGGGGCAGGATCGGCGTAGCGCGGGAAAGCCGCACAAATGGTCTTGTTCAGGGGGGACATGACACCATGGCAAATTTCTCGAAATCGCAGCGGCCGCAGTTCGCCGTCGAGGTCTACCAGAACGAATTCCTGCCGGAGGGCGGCCGCGACGTCAACGCGATCGTCACGGTGACCTCGACCGGGGGCGGCACCGTGGGCGGCGCGGTCACCGCTCCCCACCTCTACAGCGTGGCGAGCGGGGGCACGGACGCCGCGGTCGCGCTGATGGTGGACTGCTCCGGCTCGATGGACTACCCGCCCACCAAGATGCGCGGCGCGCGCGAGGCCTCGGCCGCCGCGATCGACGCGTTGCGCGACGGCGTGCACTTCGCGGTGATCGCGGGCGCGCACGTGGCCAAGGAGATCTACCCGGGCAACGGACGCCTGGCCGTCGCGGACACGACCACCCGCGGGCAGGCCAAGCAGGCGCTGCGCAAGCTCTCCGCGGGCGGCGGCACCGCGATCGGCACCTGGCTGCAGCTGGCCGACCGCCTCCTCGCCTCGGCGGACGTGTCGATCCGGCACGGCATCCTGCTCACCGACGGCCGCAACGAGCACGAGGCGCCGGAGGATCTGCGGGCCTCTCTGGACGCGTGCGCGGGCCGCTTCACCTGCGACGCCCGCGGCGTCGGCACGGACTGGGAGGTGAAGGAGGTCACGGGCATCGCCTCCGCCCTCCTCGGCACCGCCGACATCGTTGCCGACCCGGCCCATCTCGCCGAGGACTTCACGCAGATGATGGAGACGGCGATGGGCAAGGAGATCGCCGACGTGGCCCTGCGGCTGTGGACCCCGCTCGGCTCCGAGATCAAGTTCGTGAAGCAAGTCGCGCCCACCGTCGAGGAGTTGACGGACCGCCGCACCGAGGCGGGCCCGCGCGCAGGCGACTACCCCACGGGCTCCTGGGGCGACGAGTCGCGCGACTACCACGTGTGCGTGCGGGTGCCTGAAGCGGATCTCGGCCAGGAGATGCTCGCGGCCCGGGTCTCCCTGGTGATCCCGCAGCCGGACGGCTCGGCGCAGACCCTCTCGCAGGGCCTCGTACGTGCGGTGTGGACGGACGACATGGTGGCCTCTACGTCGATCAACCCGCAGGTCGCCCACTACACGGGCCAGGCCGAACTGGCACAAGTCATCCAGCAGGGACTCGACGCACGAAAGTCGGGCGATGCGGACGGGGCGACCGCGAAGCTGGGCCGCGCGGTGCAGCTGGCGGCCCTCTCGGGGAACGCGGATACGGCCAAGCTGCTTTCGAAGGTGGTGGACGTGGTGGACGCCGCGGAAGGTACTGTTCGATTGAAAGCGAAGGTCGCGGAGGCCGACGAGATGACTCTCGAGACCCGGTCGACCAAGACGGTTCGCGTCAAAAAATAACCACCCACGCACTACGGCAAGCCCTGCTTGCACTTGAAGGAGAGGGGGAAGCGCCGACATGCCGACCTGCCCGAACGGACACCAGTCGGGTTCCGAAGACTGGTGCGAGGTCTGCGGTCACCGCATGGCCGGTGCCGTGCCCCCGCCCCCTCCGCCGCCCCCGGCCGCCGGTTACGGCTATCCGCAGCCGGCCGCGCCGCAGGCGCCGCAGGGTGGGGCCGGTACGCCCGAACTGTGCCCGCAGTGCCGCACACCGCGTGAGGGCGGCGCGCCGTTCTGCGAGGAGTGCCGCTGGAACTTCCTCACGAACACGGCGACGTCGTACACGCCCGCGGCCCCGAACCCGCCGCTGCCCACGTCGGGCGGCCAGGGCGGACCGGGTGCGCCCGGCTTCCCGCCGCAGCAGCAGCCCCAGGACCCGCAGGGCCCGAACCCGGCGCTGCACTTCCAGCAGCAGCCTCCGGGCCCCGACTCGTACGAGTACCAGGGCTCGCGGCCCTCGCAGATGAACCGGCCCGCGGAGCCGATCCCGCCGTCCCCGTTCGGGCACGAGCCGAACGGCCAGACGCCGCCTCCGCCGCCGTCCTTCGACGGCCCCGGGTCGCACGAGACCGGTGGCGGGGCCCCGCAGGGCTTCCAGCAGCAGGCTCCGGCCCCCGCTCCGGCGCCGCCCGCGCAGCCGGGCCCGCCGCCCGGTCCGCACGGCCTGCCCGGCCCGCCGCAGGGACCGGCGCAGCCCGTGCAGCCGGGGCCCATGCAGCCCCCGCCGCCCGGCTTCCCGCAGCACCAGGACCCGCAGGGCCCGCCGCCCCCGCCGCCCAACCCGTCGTTCGGCGGTCCGGGCGGTCCCGGTGGGACCAACGGGGACGACTGGATGATCCCGCCGCCGTCCGACCCGTCTTCGGCGCCCGCGGGGCCCTCGACGACCCCGCCGCCGTTCCAGCAGCAGCCGCCGCAGCCGCAGGGCCCGATGACGTGGTCGGCGACGATCGGTCCTGACCGCGACTACTTCATGGCGATGATGCAGCGCAGCGGCCCCGAGGCCTCGGGCCTGAACCTGCCCGCGTACTCGCCGGAGCAGCAGCGCCGGCTCACGGGGAACCAGCTGTCGATCGGCCGGCGCCGGCACTCCACCGGGGAGTCCCCCGACATCGACCTGTCGGTGCCGCCGGAGGACCCGGGCGTCTCGCACCAGCACGCGGTGCTCGTGCAGCAGCCGGACGGCACGTGGGCGGTCGTCGACCAGAACTCGACGAACGGCACGACGGTCAACGGCGGCGACGAGCCGATCCAGCCGTTCGTCCCCGTCCCGCTGCAGGACGGTGACCGGGTGCACGTCGGAGCGTGGACGACGATCACGATCCGGCGCGGCTGAACCCACGGAGTCGTGGCGGAGTTGCCGGGTGCCCTACGGGGTGCCCGGCAACTGCCATGTGTGGGGTCCTTCCGGATCGTCGAGCCACGCCCACTGGCGGCCGTCGTCCCGCACGGTCACCCCGAACCGCTCGCGCTCGGGCCTGCCCTCCCGCTCCCACAGCGCGAGCACGTCGCGCGGGTCGATGCGGCCCGACGCGAGCGCGAGCAGGAACCGGAACGACTCGTCGCGCAGCACGGGGTGCGGCAGTCCCCCGCCCCGCGGCTCGGGCGCCCGGCCCGCGCCGCCGCGCAGCGCCATGAAGTACGCGGGCGTGTGCAGGAACCGCCCCTGCGCGGATCGCCCCGCCCCGTCCCGTACGTCGAGGGCCACGAGCCCGGTCGACACGGGCGCGAGGATCCGCGCGCCGGGCCTGCACTGCCCGAGCCACTCCACCGGCACGGAGGGCAGCGCGCACGTCGCCATGATCCGGTCGTACGGCGCCCGCTCCGGGCAGCCCCGCGCCCCGTCACCGGTGACGACGGCCGTCCGGTACCCGGCGGCGGCGAGATGGGCCCTGGCGGACTCCGTAATCTCCGGATCGAGATCGACGGACGTGACGTTCCCCGCACCGACCCGGTGCGCGAGCAGCGCCGCGTTGTACCCGGTCCCCGCCCCGATCTCCAGGACCCGGTCCCCGTCCCGCACCCGCAGCTCCGCGAGCATCCGCGCCATCAGGGACGGCTGGCTGCTCGACGACACCAGCTCCCCGTCCCGCAGCCGGGTGGCCAGCGGCTCGTCGGCGTAGGCCCCGCGCAGCCACCGCTCGCGCCGCTCCGGATCGGGATGCTCCCCCCACAACCGCTCGTACCCTCCGGTCACACCCACGAAGTAGTACGGCACGAACAGGTGGCGCGGCACCTCCTCGAACGCCTCCCGCCACACCGGGTCCGCGTCCCAGGCGCCACTGTGATCGATCTCGCGCACGAGCGCGGCCCGCGCCCGTACGGCGAGCTGCTCGAGGTCCCGGGTGTGCTCTGCGCCCATATGTCCACTGTCCTGCGCCGCAACGGAATCGGCGAGCCCTGTTCCGGTGCGGGAGGGGGCCTAGGACCCGGGTCCTGGTCCGGTGCGTCTGAGAGCATGGAGGGGTGACTGAGATCCCGCGCGACACACTCCAGGAGCAGACGTTCTACGAGCAGGTGGGTGGCGAGGAGACGTTCCGCCGCCTCGTGCACCGCTTCTACGAGGGCGTCGCACAGGACGAACTGCTGCGTCCCATGTACCCGGAGGAGGACCTGGGCCCGGCCGAGGAACGCCTCGCCCTCTTCCTGATGCAGTACTGGGGCGGCCCCCGCACCTACAGCGACAACCGCGGCCACCCGCGCCTGCGCATGCGCCACGCCCCCTTCCAGGTCGACCGCGCGGCCCACGACGCGTGGCTGAAGCACATGCGGGTGGCGGTGGAGGACCTGAACCTCTCCGAGGAACACGAGCGCACGCTGTGGAACTACCTGACATACGCGGCGGCGTCGATGGTGAACACGGCGGGCTGACACCGCCTTCAAGCCGCCGGTGCGGCGGGTGAGCATTTCAAGCCCCTGCGGCGATTGAGCAGCGGGGTCCGGGGCAGAGCCCCGATCTTTCAAGCCCCGCCGGCGATTGAGGCGCGGGGCCCGGGGCAGAGCCCCGCGACCGCAACGCCGTCCCGGCCCCCCGCTCACGCGGGGCTGAGGGAAATCCCACCCAACGTGGCCGACGCCCGCCGAACCGCCACGGACCCGTACGCGGTACGCAACCGCACCCACGCCCCCGCCGCCAACAGGTCGACCTCATCCCCCCGCAGGAACCCAAGAGACGCCGCCGCATGCACGATCCGCACCGGCGCCCCCGTGCCCCCGATCTCCCGCGACCAGACCTCCCCGCCAATGCGGTCGAGCTCACCACGCGTACGCTCCTGCGGCGCCAACTCCTCGACCCGCGCCCGGAACTCGGCCACCGCCGCCTTCACCAGCGCGCGCAACGCATCCGCATCCGGAAACCCGTCCACCCGCTCCCACCCACCGACCGGCGGCAGCACACCCGCCCAGGGCGGCCCGGTGACAGCGGCAGGCACCGTGGCCGTGGCCGTCCCCTCGTCGAGCGAGTCGAGCAACTCCCCCGCCGACACGGTCACATCGAGCGCGTCCTCGATCCCGTTCTCGTACGGCTTCAGCAGCCGCGCCGTACGCACGGCCAGCACCTCGAACGAAGGCGGCCGCCCGAACACCGCGAGCGCCTGCCCACCGGCCTGCGCCCGCAGCCGCACGGCGGCCGCCTTGTCGTAGTGCAGCAGCCGGCCGAGGAAGGCGGCGAGGTCCGCCGCCTCCCCCCGGTCGGCCAGGAACAGCTCGGGCGCGCTCATGCGACGAGCGCCTCCGCACGGTCCGCGTCGTCCCGGTACTCGCCGAGGAACTCCCGCTCCTCGGCGGTGATCCGGCGCGGCCGCTGCGCCTCGAAGTCGAACGGCACGACGACCGTCGAGGCACGCACGTACACGACGTCCTCGTCCTTGACCTCGTACGAGAGCGTGAACGAGGCGGCCTTTATCTCACTCACCCACAGCTCGATGTCGACCGGCCGATGCCGGTGCACCAACTGCCGCTTGTAGTCGATCTCATGGCGCGCCACGACCGACCCCTGCTGGAAGTCCTTGTCGGGCCGGAACAGGAAGTCGATACGGGCCTCCTCCAAGTACCGAAGGAAAACCACGTTGTTGACATGCCCGTAGGCATCCATGTCGGCCCAACGCAGGGGGCAGGCGTATACGTGGCGAGCCATCAGCCGCGGGTCAGCTTCTTGTACGTGGCGCGGTGCGGACGCGCGGCGTCCGGGCCGAGCCGCTCGATCTTGTTCTTCTCGTAGGACTCGAAGTTGCCCTCGAACCAGAACCACTTGGAGTCACCCTCGTACGCGAGGATGTGCGTGGCGACCCGGTCGAGGAACCACCGGTCGTGAGAGACGACGACGGCACAGCCGGGGAACTCAAGCAGCGCGTTCTCGAGGCTCGACAGGGTCTCGACGTCGAGGTCGTTGGTCGGCTCGTCAAGAAGCAGCAGGTTGCCGCCCTGCTTGAGGGTGAGCGCGAGGTTCAGGCGGTTGCGCTCACCGCCGGAGAGCACGCCGGCCGGCTTCTGCTGGTCGGGCCCCTTGAACCCGAAGGCCGAGACGTACGCCCGGCTCGGCATCTCGACCTGCCCGACATTGATGTAGTCGAGCTCATCGCTCACGACGGCCCAAAGCGTCTTCTTCGGGTCGATGTTGGCGCGGTTCTGGTCGACGTACGAGATCTTGACCGTGTCGCCGACCTTGATGGAACCGGTGTCCGGCGTCTCGAAGCCCTGCAGCATCTTGAACAGGGTGGTCTTACCGGCACCGTTCGGGCCGATGACACCGACGATGCCGTTGCGCGGCAGCGTGAAGCTCAGGTCGTCGATGAGGACCTTGTCGCCGAAGGCCTTGCCGAGGTTCTCGACCTCGACAACGACATTGCCCAGACGCGGGCCCGGCGGGATCTGGATCTCCTCGAAGTCCAGCTTCCGCATCTTGTCGGCCTCGGCGGCCATCTCCTCGTAACGAGCAAGACGCGACTTGGACTTGGTCTGCCGCCCCTTGGCGTTGGACCGCACCCACTCGAGCTCTTCCTTGAGCCGCTTCTGCCGCTTCTCGTCCTTCTTGCCCTCGACCTTGAGGCGCTCGGACTTCTTCTGCAGGTACGTCGAGTAGTTGCCCTCGTAAGGAATGGCCCGCCCGCGGTCGAGCTCGAGGATCCACTCGGCGACGTTGTCGAGGAAGTACCGGTCGTGAGTAATGGCCACGACGGTGCCCTTGTACTGGGCGAGGTGCTGCTCCAGCCAGTTCACGGACTCGGCGTCGAGGTGGTTGGTGGGCTCGTCGAGGAGCAGCAGGTCGGGCGCCTCGATGAGCAGCTTGCAGAGCGCGACGCGGCGCTTCTCACCACCGGAGAGGTTGGTGACGGGCCAGTCGCCGGGCGGGCAGCCCAGGGCGTCCATGGCCTGCTCCAGCTGACCGTCGAGGTCCCACGCGTCGGCGTGGTCGAGGTCCTCCTGGAGCTTGCCCATCTCCTCCATGAGCTCGTCGCTGTAGTCGGTCGCCATGAGCTCGGCGACCTCGTTGAAGCGCTTGAGCTTGCCCATGATCTCGGCGGCGCCGTCCTGCACGTTCTCCAGAACGGTCTTGGACTCGTCGAGCTTCGGCTCCTGCATGAGGATGCCGACGCTGTAACCGGGAGAGATGAACGCGTCACCGTTCGAGGGCTGCTCGATCCCGGCCATGATCTTCAGCACGGTCGACTTACCGGCACCGTTCGGACCGACAACGCCGATCTTCGCCCCGGGGTACATGCTCAGGGTGACGTCGTCGAGGATCACCTTGTCGCCGTGCGCCTTGCGCGCCTTGCGCATGGTGTAGATGAACTCAGCCAAGAGAAACCGTCCGGCAGTCGAAGTGTGTATCGCAGTAAGGGGCCCGCGTGCTGCGGCTCCACCGCGTGAGGGCAGATACACCCCATCTTGCCGTACAGCCACCGCTGGGCGGAAACCCGTATCGCCCCGGACCCCTGAACTGGGGGTTCTCACCGTGACCTGGTAGCCCTGTGGTCACTGTGCGTCGTGCTCGGCGTGCAGGTCTTGTGGGGGTCGGTGCATCGCGGGACGGGGGCGATCAAGGGGTGGGTACGCTCGCCGCGTGCCGATTCCGAGCGAGTTGTCCACGGAAGTGAACCCGCAGGACCCACGCCCGCACTTCGCTCTGCTCGGGCCGCCCCAGGCCTGGCGCGGCGGTGGCGCGCTTGAGCTCGGGCCGGTGCGGGAGCAGGCGCTCCTGGTGGCGCTGCTGTTGCGGCCCGGGAGGACGGTCGGCCGGCAGCAACTGCTCGACGGGGTGTGGGGGACGGAGCCGCCGGGGACGGGGACCAGGGTGATCCCCGTGTACGTGCACCGGTTACGCCGCCGCCTGGATCTCCCGGGGCAGACACGTTCCGTGATCGAGACGGTGCGCGGCGGGTACCGCTTCGTACCCGGCAGCGCGTCCGTGGACGTGGCCCGGTGGGAGGCGGGCGCCGCCGAGGCGCACGCGGCGAGGAATTCCGGGGATCTCGGCGCCGCGGTGGACGCGTGGTCACGCGCGTTGGAACTGTTCCGCGGCGAGCCCCTGGCCGAGCTGCCCGGGCCCTTCGCGGAGGGCGAGCGGCTGCGGCTCACGGAGCAGCGGCTCCTGGCGGCGCAGGAGAAGGCCGACTGCCTGCTGCGTTCCGGTCGGCACGCCGAGGCCCTGGCCGAACTGTTCTCCCTGACCACGGCCCACCCGTACAACGAGGCCCTGGCCACCCTGCTCATGCGCGCCCTGCACGCCGCGAACCGGCAGGCCGACGCGCTGGACGTGTACGCGACCGTGCGGCGCCGCCTGGTCGACGGGCAAGGCGTGGAGCCCGGCGCCGAGCTGCGCCGGGTGCACGCGGCGGTGCTCCGCGGCGACGACCCGTCCCCGCTCGACGACGCCGCGTCGCGACGGCCGACCGTGCCCCGGCCGCGTACCGACGACTCGCCCCGCAAGCACCGCGCACGCTACGAACTGCCCGTCGACACCAGCAACTTCACCGGCCGGGAGCGGCAGCACCAGCTGCTCGTCGCGCCCGCCGACGACCGGGAGGTCACCGTCCGGGCGGTCGACGGCATGGCAGGCGTCGGGAAGACCGCCCTGGTCGTGCGCGCGGCGCGGGCCCTGCGCGGCCGGTACCCCGACGGCTGCCTGTTCGTGGAGCTGCACGGGCACCGCGAGGACCGCGAGACGGCGGGGCGGCAGCGCGTACTGCGCCGATTATTGCGGGCGGTGGGCGCCGGCGAGGGGCAGGACTCCGAGGACCTGGACGAGCTCGCCGCGTCATGGCGGGCGGCCACCGCGTCCCTCCGCCTGCTCCTCGTACTCGACGACGCCGCCCGCGCCGAACAGGTGCGCCCCCTGCTGCCCGCCGGGCCCGGCTCCCTGGTGATGGTGACGAGCCGCCGGCGCCTGACGGGCCTCGACGTCGACCGCAGGGTCTCGCTGTCCCCGCTCGGCATCGACGAGGCGACGGAGCTGCTGACCCGGATGGTCGGCAGTGAGAGTGAGGAGGAGGGGGCGGCCGAGGACGAAGCGGCCACGGAGGCCGGAGCACCGGCCGACCGTGACCGGGCCGCCGCGCGCGAGTTGAGCGCCGTACGCGAGCTGGCCACCCTGTGCGGGCGGCTTCCCCTGGCGTTGCGGATCGTCGGCGCGCGGATCCAGGACCGTCCGCCCTGGGCGGTGGAGGCCCTGGCGGCCCGGCTGACCGACGACGAACGCCGCCTCGACGAACTCGCCGTGGAGGACCGCAGCGTAGAAGCCGCGTTCGGCGTCTCCTACGCCCAGCTCCCGACCGCCGAGCAGCGCGCCTTCCGCGTCCTGGGCCTGTCGCCCACCGTGCGTCTCGACCGGCTGACGTTGGCCGCCCTTCTCGACCGGCCGCCCGCCGACGCCGAGCGCGCCCTGGAGAACCTGGCCGAGGCGAGCCTGGCGCAACGGGTGACCGTCGACCGCTATCGCCTGCACGACCTGGTGGCCGTCTACGCCCGCCGCGTCGCCACCACGTCCCCCGACGAGGCCTCGGCGGCACGGGAACGCGTGTTCCGGCTGTACGTCGCCGCCACCCGCTGCGCCAGCGACTGGGGAACCTCGTCCACCCCGACCGGGCCGCAGGGCACCGGCCCCTTCACGGGCTGGGAGGAGGCCACGGCCTGGCTGGACGAGGCGGGCGGCGAACTGGTCGACGTGGTCGGCCAGGCGGTCGCCGTCGGCCGGATCGACGAGGCCTGCTGGATCGCCGAGGGCCTGGTCGACTACCTCACCAGACAGGGCCGTTTCCACGAGTGCCGCACCGCGCTGGAGATGCTGCTCCCGCTGCTCGAACAGGCCACCGACCGCCGGATGGACTCCGCCCTGCGCATCGGCTTCGGCATCCTGTACGGGGTTCAGGGCCGATACCGCGAGGCCCGCGCCTGGTTCGCCGAGGCGCTGGACATCAGCCGCCGCGCCGACGACCACCATGAGCAGGCCCGCGCCTCGGCCGGTCTCGGCACCTTCGCCAATCTGGAGGGCCGGATCGCCGAGTCCATGGAGCACTTCGCCGAAGTGCTGCGCCTGGCGGGCGGGTTGACGCACGACGACTGGCTCACCGGCTCGATCATGACGCGGGCCGGCGACATGCACCATCAGCTCGGCGAGCACGACAAGGCGTACGACCGCTATCTGAAGGCGATCGCCCTGGCCGAGAAGGCGGGCAGCCCCCGGCTCCTCGGCAAGACCCTGCTCCGCCTCGGCGGGCTCCAACTCGACCTGGGGCGGCCCACCGAGGCCGTCGGCACGCTCGGGAAGGCCGAGAGCCTGGCCCGCCGTCTCGGCGACGTCCCGCTGTACGCCGCCGCCCTCGACCGGTTGTCCACCGCGGAGGCCGACCTGGGCAATCCGGAGGCGTCCGCGGATCTGCGGCGCCGGGCCCGCACGGTCCTGGACGAGGCGACCGACACCGCCCCGGAGATCGCGCTGCGGCACCGGCTGCTCTGGCACGAAGCCGTGGCCGAGGACCTGTCCGGTTCCCGTGACTTCTTCGAACGCGGCACCGCCCTCCCCGTCGCCGACGCCAACCGCGCTCGCATCTCCCGCGTCCTCGGCGACCTCGACGGTCGAAGACAGGCCCAGGACGGGGATGGTCCGGCCGGCCAGTAACCGGCCGGACCACTCCCCCGATCCTTCAGGTGGTCCTACGGCCCTACGGCTCTACGGCCCTACACGGGGTCCCCGTTCGGGTTGAGCCACTGAACGCCGTTCTGCCCGCCCTGGTCGAGGCTCTTGGGAATCGCGACCTCCGGGTACAGCGGGTGCAGGTCGAAGTACCTGGGCGCGTTGGCCAGGGACCTCAGGTCGCACACCGGGTCGCCGACGATGCAGAACCGCTTGACCGGGATCCCGTCGAAGTCCGTCGGCCCCGCGCCGGGCGCGGAGGCCACGCCGGGGATGCCGAGCCCCTTGGGGACACGGGCCCCGAAACCGGTGTCCGGCTGCATCGGATCGGCGTAGAGCATGCCGTCCACCTGCGACTTCGGAATGCCGGTGTCGCCCTTCGCGATCTGCTGGAGCACCACGTCCGCCGCCTGGGCGCCCTGGGAGTAGCCGGTGATCGTGAGCCGGGCGTCGGGGTGCGCGTTGTGCGTGTCCTGTGCCGCCTTCAGCCCCCGCTCGATGCCCAGCCGCACGCTGGCGTCGTAGGTGGGCGCGGTGAGGGCGTCGGGGTTGACCTGCGCGGGCGGCTCCACGAGTCCGCCGTTGGGGCCGATGATCGGGCCCGCGGTCGCCGGGTAGCAGACCTTGATCGCGGAGGCGCCGAGGCCGAGCCGGTCGTTCGCGGTGTTGTACGAGGAGTTGGTGTTGGGGCAACCGCCCTCGTTCGTCGTCCGGCCGGTGCCGCCGATCTCGATGTAGTAGTGCTCCGCGCCGTCCGCGTGCGCGGCCGGCGCGAACGCGACCGCGCTGCCTGCGGTCAGCACCGCCGCCACGGCAACGGCGCGAACCGCCCCCGCCGCCCTGCTCTTCCTCGACATGCGCGCTGTCGACATGTGCGATCCCCCTCGGGTTGTGGACGTACCGGTCAACCAACGCACTCGACGCTAGGGACCGGTGATCACATCCCGTTGACATGTGGATGACAGCGCAGGTGGGACGGGGGTGGCGCGCTCATCTGGTGCCGGGGAGACTGCCCCCGGCACCCACCGTCACTCGCCGTCGCCCTCGCTCGGCGACTTCTTCTTGCGGCCCAGGACGACCGACGCCCCGCCGACCAGGACCAGCAGCACCGCGATGCCCGCGATGATCGGCGTCGCGTTCGAACTGCCCGTCTCCGCGAGGTCCGTGCCGGTGCCCGCGCCGGCCCCCGTGCCGCCGACGGAGGCGGGGCTCGGCTGCGTCGTCGCCTGAGTCCTCAGGCCGCCGTCCGCCGCGGAGCCCGCCCGCGAGGTCGTCGCGCAGTCGAGCACGCCACGTATCCGCTTCTCGAAGCCGTGCGGCCCCTTGATCGTGAAGTCGTACGCCTGGTCCTCCTGCAGCGGTATCGTCACCGTCCGCGTCTCACCGGCCGGGGTCGTGTACCGGGTGCCCATCAGCGTGAACGTGTACGGCGCGTCCCCGTTGTTGGCGGTCGTGATGTCGACGCCGCCCTTCGCGCAGTTCTCCCGCGCGGACAGCGCGGGCACGGCGCCCTCGCCCGCCCAGGTCGCCGTCGCGGTCGCGGAGACCGTGGACTCGCTGGAGCCCGCGAGGATCTGCGTCTGGCTTCTGGTGTCGGAGGCGAAGGCACGGCCGACCGGAACCGTCGTCGACGCCTGCACGGTCAGCTCCGCCGAACCGGCCTTCGCGCGCTTGGGTACGTCGAAGTAGATCCGGCTGCCGTTCTTCGCGGTGGTGACGGGCTCGCCCTTCTCGTCGACCAGCTTCACCCCGCCCGCGGCGGCCTCGGCGGGCGGCATCACCGTGACGCTGTCGGCGTTCGTGTGCACCGTGACCGGGCCGACCCTCTGCCCGGCTCCGGACTTCGACCCGTCCGGGGAGGGCGAAGCGGAGGGCGGCGCCTCGTCGCCGGGCCGCGCGGAGACGGCCTGCGGCGTCAGGGTCAGCGAGGCCTGCGGCTCCGCGAGGTCACGCGCGCTGCGCTGCAGATAGTCGGCGAGCTTCTCGGCGGCGGGGCTGACCGCGTCCACGTCGACCTTGTCCGAGTAGCGCCAGATCGCGACCTGCGTCCCGGCCGCGGCCTCCTGCTCGGTGAGGCTCCCCGCGTGCGCCTTGCGGGCGAGCGCCGCGAGATCGTTGACCTGCGGGTACGAGTTCTGCAGGATCCAGCGGATGCGCCCCGCGTTCGCGTTGTCGTGCAGCGACGTACCGGACCAGGAGGTCTCCCGGTACTTGGCGTCCGGCTGCGTCGGGTTGTGGACGTCGACGCAGTACGTCTGGAGCGTCCCGCCGTCGTCGACGGCCATCCGGAACAGGCCCGCCGACACCTCCTCGTCCTTTCCGGCCTCGTGGATCACGGCCGCGCCGTACGTCTCCAGGCCGGCCAGAGTGGCGCTCGCACCGCTCTGCTCCGTGGCACCGTCGTCGGCTTGCGCGACGCCCGCGCCGGATATCGCCCCTGTCGCCATGAGTCCCGACATCAGGGCCGCCGCGGCGAGACGGGCTGCGCCTCGTCCACGCCGTGCGGTCCGTGAGCACACAGAAAACACGAAATTCCCCTTCAGGCGGGACGGGTGGTCACATGGGGGGGGTGGTGTCCCGCCGGCAGAATCAACGCCAACCACAGTGATTCGGCTGGCCCTTGCACTCCCGTCCCGTCGCTGCACCTGGTGCGCAGAGGTCCCGACGAGCCCCGGAGTCACGCTCGGCATCCTAGGGAAATGATCTTCAGTGATCCCCGGAGCCGCCTTCCGGCAACCGATCCGAATCGCAATCGTTATCGCCAACACCGTTTCCGAGCTGGGCTTATCGACAAATCACCAGCATGTCGGGGCCGATAAGCCGCAGTTCGGCCACGGTCATCCCACGGGCTGCGGCTCCGCCACGTCGGGCTCGACCTCATCCGAATTCCCTGCGTCCGGCTTCGCTGCGTCGGACTTCATCACCACGTCCGACTTCGCCACGTCCCACGGGGAGTCACCCCGCGGCGCGCTCTCCACCCGAGGCTGCTGCACCCGGCGGAACGCGGAGGTGCCGCGCGACAGATCGTGCCCGATCGCGACCGCCTCGATGTCCGCCGACGTCCAGTGCTGCCCGCCCCGCTCCTCGTCACGCACCTTCAACTTGCCCTGCACCATCACCGGTTCACCGAGCGACAGGGAACTCTGCACGTTCGTCCCCAGCGCTCGCCAGGCCCACACCGTGAAGAAATTGGTGTGCCCGTCCACCCAGGTGTTCTGCACGCGGTCGAAGCGGCGGGTGTGCGCCGCGAGCCGGAACCGGGCGACCGGCCCTGTCGGCAACTCCCGGAACACCGGCGTCGTCGCCACGTTCCCCACCACGGTCACCATCGTCTCGCTGCTCATCCGGAACCCCTCCCGTACCCCCGCCCGGCCCGGCTCGGCCGCGACGTCCGTGTGCGGCCCGAGCCCTTCCCGAGCCGCGATCACAGAGTGCCCCCGCGCCGCGATCCCCGCCGACGCCTGTGGCCTACCCGCGGGTTGTGGAAACTCCCGTCACTCCCCCGGTCACCCGTACGTACTGCTCCCGCACCTCCCGGTACCGCAGCAGCTCCGCCGCGACGGGGTCGAGCACCCGCGCCCTGCCGCAGGCCGCGGCCGCGTCCCTGAGCCGTCGCTCGGCCTCCTGCCCGTACCGCCGCGCGGGCCCCCGCGCCGCCATCCGGCAGGACCACTCCACGCACGGCCCGCCCACGAGCCCCGCGAGCACCAGCAGGAGCGGCACGCCGAGGTTCGCCGAGAAGACCCCGACGAGCTGCCCCAACAGCCACAGCACACCCAGGACTTGCAGCAGCGTCATGGCCACCTGGGAGAACACCGCGACCGGCCACCAGCCGGGCCGCGGCGGGCGCCCGGCCCCGTGCTCCGGCTTCAGGTGCTCGGCCCCGGCGCCGGAAGCGACATCGGACGCGGCATCGGACGCCAGCTCGTCGAGCGCCTCGGGCAGCCCCTCCCCGGCCCGCGTCGCGGCCTCCCGCACGGCCTGCCCCCACGCGGCGGGCAGCCCGGTCGCGGCGGCGTCGCCGACCACCCGTACCGCGTGCTCGACGCGCTGCCGGGCCGTGACCTCCTCGTCGTCGGCCGGGACCACGGGGGCCGTGACGGTCGAGCCGGCCGCGCGCCGGTCCTCGTACCAGCGCCAGAGCCTGAGCCACGGCGTGCCGCAGGCGCGGTTGGCGCCCCGGCTCCACTCCCGCTCGGCCGCCTGGCCCGCGGCGGCCGCGCCGACGGCCTCGGCGAGCCGGTCCGCGAACTCCTCGCGGGCCTCCTCGCTCAGCCCGCTCTGCCGCCCGGTCGCGTACACCTGCTTGAGATGGTCGGCGGCGGCGTCGACGTCGGCGCCGATCCGGCGCGCGGCGGCCCGGCGTTCGGTGGTGACCTGGTCGAGGCAGTCGCGCAGGTCGTCCACGCCCTCACCGGTGAGGGCGGAGAGCGGCAGCACCGTGGCGCCTGGCTCCCCGTGCTCGCCGAGCGCGATGCCGTCCTCGTCGAGCAGCCGCCGCAGATCGTCCAGGACCTGCTCGACGGCGTCGCCGGGCAGCCGGTCGACCTGGTTGAGCACGACGAACATCACCTCCGCGTGCCCCGCCATGGGCCGCAGATACCGCTCGTGGAGCATCGCGTCGGCGTACTTCTCGGGGTCGACGACCCACACCACGGCGTCCACGAGACCGAGCACCCGGTCGACCTGCTCACGGTGTTCGAGGGCGGCGGAGTCATGATCGGGCAGATCGATCAGCACCAGCCCATCGAGCGCCGCCTCTCCCTGCTGCCCCGGCTGCACCTGCGCGGGGCGCCGCCGGGCACGCCCGGGGATCCCGAGCCGGTCGAGCAGCCCGGCGGCCCCGTCCGTCCAGCTGCACGCGATCGGCGCGGAGGTGGTGGGCCTGCGCAGCCCGGTCTCCGAGAGGGGCATCCCGGCGAGGGCGTTGAACAGCGTCGACTTGCCGCTCCCCGTGGCCCCCGCGATGGCGACGACGGTGTGCCGCGACGACAGCCTCCGCCGGGCCGCGGCCTCGTCGAGCACCTGTCCGGCCTCGGCGAGGGTCGTCCCGTCGAGCCGGGTGCGCGAGAGCCCGACGAGCTCCCGCAGCGCGTCGAGCCGCTGCTTCAACTGCCCGTCGTACGTCCCCGATCCGGCCGGCACCGCCGCCTCGCCGCCCTGCTTGGCGACACGCCGCGCGATGAGACCGTCGTCCCAGGGGGTGGACTCCGTACGTCCCTGGGGAATCCCGACGCCGTGGGCGGCACCCTCACCGCCAGCCGACACGGCCTCGCGGGACGCCACGTCCCCCGGCCCTCCCGCCTCCCCGAGATTGTCCGCAAGATCCGTGAGATCGGCATCATCCGCGGAATCGGCGCGATCGACGGAACTCGCGGCATCGACGGAACCGACGGAGCCGGCGGGATCGCCTGGACTGACGGGGTTGACGGAGCCTGTGATGGAGTCTGCGGGATCCCTGGGGTCGGGACCGGTCTGATCCGTGACGGCGGCGCTCAGCGCCCTCACCTCACCTTCTGCAGCAGCGAAAGGGCCGCGATCAACTCGGCCTGGGATTCGGGTGTGATGTCGAGCGCTTCGAGCGGCGCGAGCCGGCGCTCGCGTTCCGCGCCGAGCACGGTGTCCAGGTACTCGTTCAGGAGCTGCCCGCCCCGGTCACGCAGCCGCAGCGCACCCTGCGCGCCGATCCGCTCGGCGAGGTTCTCGCCCGCGGCCCTGCCCCGGCGACCGCCGAGCAGGCCGGTGGCGACGAGCGCCGCGACGGCCTCGGCGTCGGGCGGCGAACCGTCCATGGCCTGCGCCGCGACCCGCACCTCTTCCTCGGCGTACTCCTCGAGCACCCGCCGCCAGCGCCGTACGGCGAGACCGATGCGCTGCTCGACGGTGTCGGACTCGGGGCCCTGCCTACGGAGTTCGGTGGCACGCGCGCCCGGTTCGCGGCGCCATGCCTCGTCGACCCGCTCGTCCGCCGCGGTCACCGCACACGCCAGGAGGGACCCGAGACTCTCCACGAGAGCGTCGAGCAGCTCACCGGCCGCACAGTCCGCCGGGTAGCTCCGCCAGTGCTTCAGGGCGTTCCCCGAGAGCACGCCGCCCTTCCGCAAACGCTCCAGTACGCGCGCGTGCTCGGACTCGTACGCGTCGTCCACGGCGGTGGTGAGCCGGACCATGGCGGAGTGCTGCGCGGCGACCGCGGACGCCAGTTCGGGCATCCGGGCGCGCAGCGAGTCGAGCGTGCCGCGGGCGGTGCGGGCCACGGCGCGGGCCCGGGCCTCGGAGTCCTGGGCGCGGTGGGTCAGCCAGGCGCGCAGCGGGGCGACGGCGGTGGCGGGCAACAGCCCGCCGTTGCCGGTCGACTCCGGGAGCTCCGGCACGGTGAACCGCGGCACCTCGCCGAGCCCGGCCTTGGCGAGCAGCGCGCCGTACTGCCGGGAGACCTCGGCGACGACCTGGTGGGGCACGCGGTCGAGCACGGTCACCAGGGACGCGTCGTACTCCTTGGCGGTACGCAGCAGCCGCCACGGCACGGCGTCGGCGTACCGGGAGGCGGTGGTGACCATGACCCACACGTCGGCGGCGCTGATGAGCCGTGCGGCGAGCACGCGGTTCTCGGCGACGAGGGAGTCGATGTCGGGGGCGTCGAGCAGCGCGAGCCCGCGCGGCAGGACCCCCGAGGTCTCCACGCGCAGCACGCGCGCCTCCTCGTCGGGAACGGGCTCGAGGTCGTCCTCCTCCTCGCCCTCCCCCTCCGGGCCGCCGTCGGCCTGTTTGGGCATCCATACGCGCGTGAGGTCGGGCAGCACCCGCACCCCGGAGAACCAGTGGTGGTCATCCGGATGGCAGACGAGGACCGGAGTACGCGTGGTGGGCCGCAGCACGCCCGCCTCGCTGACGACACGCCCTACGAGGGAGTTCACCAGGGTCGACTTGCCCGCGCCGGTCGACCCGCCCACCACGGCCAGCAGGGGCGCTTCGGGAGCCCGCAACCGGGGCACCAAATAGTCGTCGAGTTGTGCGAGCAGCTCGCCGCGGTTGGCACGCGCGCGTGGCGCCCCCGCGAGCGGGAGCGGAAAGCGCGCGGCGGCGACACGGTCGCGCAGCGCGGTAATTGCGTCGAGCAGCTGAGGCCGAACGTCCAAGGTCACCACACGTGAAGAATGCCCAATTTTGGCCGCATTATGAAGCATATGACCATGCCTGCGCGCCGATAAGTCACGCGATACGGCACAGGAAGCACACAGCGGGACGGAAGGGGCGACTGGGGGCGCAGGCATAACGAGTGCACAACACCCGAGGCGTATGACGCCAAAAGCGCTGCAGGATTCGTACCTACCTGCGATTATCGGGACCGCTTCACTGAACCTCCACATCGTGCCGCGGAGGCGAAGCAGCAAGGGCAGGGACCCGGGAGCCCTATCCTTGTCCCCGGCAAGGTCACGGATCACCCCACGTCCCCCGACCAAGCCACCGGCCACACACCGGCCCCCGTAGCTCAGTGGATAGAGCAGGCGCCTTCTAAGCGCTTGGCCGCAGGTTCGAGTCCTGCCGGGGGCGCTCAAATCCTGGCTGGTCACCGTGCGCGTGGCCGGGTGACGGCATGACCGTGCGGCGGGTCAGCTCACCCAGATCGGCGGCGAGCGCGGCCGGAATCGTGACCGTCAATCCGATCTCACGGTGGATCCGGTTGTAGCGGACCTCCAGCCGGAACGCGTCGTAGAGCTTGCGTTGAGCGGCCTCGGTCAGCTCCGCGAATCGGGCGGGGTTCGCGCTGCGCCATCCGGCCAGGCAGCCCCTCCCGGCCGGATGCCGTGGAGGCTGCGTTCACCAGCACAGGGCAGCCCCACTCCCCGCGCCGCCGCCCAGCCGGTCCGCGCCCCCGCACTCAGCCCACAGCAGCTTCCCACCCCGCCCACCCGGGAACGAGTACGCACCCCAGTCATCCGCATAGGCCCGCACGAGAAACAGCCCGCGCCCACCCTCCGCACACGCATCCGCGCGCGGCCCGCCCCGCTCGAATCCCGGGGGAATCTTCGGGTCGTCGTCCCACACGGCCACACGAACCCGCCCCGGGTCAGCGACGCCAGGGCCAAGACGCAGCGTGTACGGGCCGGTGGTGTGCAGGTGCGCGTTGGTCAGCAGCTCCGAGCTCAAGAGCTCGGCGTCCTCGACGAGTTCAGCCCTGCCGTGCGCTTCAAGGACCATGCGAAGCATGGCGCGGGCGATGCCGGGGGCGCGAGGGTCGTGGGGCAGCTGGAGGGCGTACGTGCCCGGGAACAGGCCGGAGCCGGCCGGAAGCGGGGATACGGTGGTCATGGAAGTCTCCCTTCGAGCAGGCGAGTTGGAGTGCCGGCCGAGTGGAACGCGTCAGCCGGTGCCCAGTGACCAGGTCGCTCCGTCGAGCGGGATGCTTCTGGGCGAGGCGCCTGATTTGAAGGTAGCGGAGCTGGGATAAACTCTTATCGATAAGAGCGAAAAACCCTTAGGCGCCATCCTTGTGGGTGACAGCGTCGCCAAGGAGGCGCAGAGTCAGTGCGGAGCAACCCGGCAGGGCGTCAGCTACGCCTAGGTTCTGAGCTGCGCAAACTGCGTGAGCGCGCCGGACTGACCTCCACTCAGGCCAGTCAACTACTCGGCGTGAAGCAGAACCAGGTCAGCAATACCGAGTCTGGACGCATGGGCGTCAGCCCCGACCGTGTACGAGCACTTGCCTGCCACTACGGCTGCGCGGACGCCGCGCTGGTCGACGCGTTGGCGAGCATGGCCAACGAGCGCGTACGCGGCTGGTGGGAGGAGTACCGCGCCATACTGCCCGCCGCGCTGCTCGACCTGGCCGAAGTGGAGCACCACGCTCGGCGCATGCGCACGGCCATCACGGTGCACATCCCCGGGCTGCTCCAGACCGCCGAGCACGCACGGGAGATCTTCCGTCAGGACGTTCCCGCCATCGCGCCGCCGGAGATCGAGCATCGCGTCTCGTTCCGCATCAAGCGGCAGGCCGTCCTGTTCCGGGAGGAGCCGACGCCCTACCAAGCGATCATCCATGAGGCCGCGCTGCGCATGCAGTTGGGCGGGCCTGCCGTCGCCAAGAGGCAACTCCATCACCTGCTCGACATGAGCGAACGGCCCGGAGTCGTGCTCCAGGTGCTCCCCTTCAGCGCGGGCTCCTTCGCCGGATCCGGGCAGTCGATCTTCTACTCGCACGGCCCCGTGCCGAGCCTCGACACCGTGCACCTGGACCAGTCGCACGGCCCCGTCTTCCTGGACGCAGAAGCCCAGCTGGCCAAGTACCGCGTGCTGATCGAGCGCATGGAAGCCATCGCCCTGCCGACGTCAGCCTCACGAGACTTCATCCACACCGTCGCCAAGAGCCTGTGAAGGAGCTCCAATGCCCACGCCCACCTGGCAGAAGTCGTCCTACTGCGCGCAAGGCGACTCCTGCGTCCACGTCGCCGCAGACGCCAACCGCGTGCTCCTGACCGAGTCCGCCGACCCCCGCGAATCCATAGTCACCGCCACCCCCGCCGCCTTCTCCGCGCTCCTCGCCATGGTGAAGCGGAACACCTCCCGCCGTGGCTGACGGCCTCCCGATAGCCGTCCCCGAAGCCCTCACCTGGCAGCGAGCCGCGCCCGACGATGCAACCGGCCCCGGCCCCTGGATCGAAATCGCCTTCGGCGACAGCAACTTGGTGTACCTGCGTGAAACCTCCGCCCCAGGCAACGTCGTCACTACGACACGGGCCAAGTGGGAGGCCTTCGCACGTGGCATCCAGGCTGGCGAGTTCGACCACTTCGTCGACGGGGCCTAGCGAACCAATGCCGGGTCCTGACGAACCCCCACCCCCAGGCACTCTTCCGCCTCCCCTGCTTCGACATCGACCAGACGAACATCAACCCCACCAGCGGTCCCCGAGCTAAGGAAACACAGAACCCGGACAACAGCAGCGCCCGAGGCGTGTAGCGCAGTTGACATGATTCGCACCGAATCGGAGCTGCCGACCAGCCAACAGCCCGCGCTCAACGCCCTCAGATAGCGTCATACCCTGCGTACCTGGCAGGCCACTTCGACTTCCAGCCACCGGCGAATCGCGGTTCGCCATAGGTCAATCCGCTGCGCGGTCCGCGCGCAATCCAGCTTCTAGGAGTCCGCTCACGCTGCCCGGCCGGTTAGAAATCGTCGTCCTCGACCCTAACGCGCGCCCCTACCTGTGTGGCCTTTTGCTCAATGGCCCCCTGCGCGCCCTCCGTGGTGATAAGCGTGAAGCTCAGGCTCACGAGTTGATGGTTAGCGCTGGGTGCGTCTAGGACCTTGCTCAGCTCCTTAAGGAGTTGCCAGACCTCCTCACGGGCCTCCGGGGCAGTAATGCTGCGGTTGGTGAGTTCAACGATATATCGCTTGAAGGAGGTGGGATCCGAGCTGCCGGGGGTGCCATCTCCGGTGCCCGTCTCGCTGACCCGTCCTGCCGTCGCCCGATAGTCCTGGTCGTCGACGCCAAATAATCCGCTCGGCTCTCCGGCTCCGACTGGCTCGCCCAGCTGCTTAGGGATCGGGATCGTCGTCGTGCCCTTAGACGGAACACCGGCGGCAGGCACAGCCTCGGCCGCCTTGACGGCGCGGCGAAGACTTTGACTGATGGAACCGATCGAGATTTGTTCCGGGGAAGCGATGGCGAGCTTGTCACCGTCGGAGTCTGCCAGTTCCCAGCCGCTTCGAAGTAGAGCGAAGATTGCCTGGCGTATCTCGTCAGTCGCGGCAACCAGGGGGAACATCGAGTTCTTATAGAAAGATTGCACGACTTCACGCGGTGTCAGTGTTCGCTCGAAATTATCCAGCAGGGCTGCGAGATAGTCTGCCGAGAGCCCTGTCGTATTCGTTGCGCGACCAGCCTCGACGAGCGCCGCCCACACCTGATCGCCGTGCAGGGATGTCTTGCCGTCGTCGTCAAGTCGTTTGAACTCCACATGCAGCCCGTCCGAGGCTCGGACAAGGTAAGCGTAGTGCTGGAAGGCCTTTTCGATGTCCTTCTTGAGCTTGTCCTCAGCCTCAGTCACCTTGGTCGTAGCTTCTCGGAATTCGTCGACGTCCTCAGGGCTAATCTGCTTAAGCACACTGCGCCAAGCAAGGACCTCCCTGGCTCGCTTGCGCGCCACGTCCCGCCGCTGTGTGTTAACACAGGCCACGACGCAGCTGGCGGCATTGTCCACGCGGAGAGCGTCGGGTCCGAGCCCAAGAAGAGCGGTAATTTCCGAGCGGCTGACAGTGTCCTTGCCGTTTAGCAGAGTCCAACGACGCGAATCGAGCACCACGAGGCGAGTAACGGCTGAGTCCACCCCGTCAAATGTGCGCGGTAGGTCGATGTCCCCAGTAGCAATCGGCGCGTCGATGAAGCGGATCTCGTCGAAGGTTCCGCGCCGAGCAAGTCTCTGCGTCTGATCCCAGACCAGCCTTTCGCACGAGGGTGGATCCACGAGCGCAAGGGATGCGGTGAAGTACATCCGCAGCGTCTGCCTGATGGACAGGTAATAGCGCCCGGGGGCGTTGGTCGGCTGGGTGATCTCAAGTGCGCCAAGGCCATCCTCGCCGGTAAGGGCGTTGAAGATCTCCTCAGCGTCTGTATAGGGGGAACCAGGCTTCGGGGTCGGCTCGAGGATGGCCGCGAGCATCTCGGCCTTAGTCGCCCCCCGACCGCCGCGGGGGCGGGCGACCATCGAATAGCAGAACAGGGCGCTAGCCATGCGCACGCCCGCATGGTCCTGGCGGGCGGTGACACCGGCAATGCGCAGCCGCTGGTCGATGGCGACAGCGCGACCTGCGGACCCGTCTGTGCTGATGATGTCGGTGGTGGCGACGGAGCGATAGCCCTGGATGGCCCGGTCGTTGCCCATGAAGAGGCCGGAGGACAACAACTGCTCGAGCGCGGTGGTGAGGGGGATGTCGCCTACGCCGATGAGGGCTGGCGCCCAGCGCCCCGCCTGGTGCTCAGTAACCCAGTGCAGCGCGGTCCGGGCGAAGATCGCGACCGTGGAGCGAACACGCTGGAAGTTCTGGACCTGTGACCACTCCTCTCGTACCAGTCGCATGAGCTCGGGGTGGAAGGGATAGCTTGCTTCGACTCGCTCGGCGAAGCCTGTCAACGCACGGTTCGGGCCAAGCTTGTCGAGCACTTTGTCTCGCCATGCGGTATCGCCTATCGTTTCGTACTGCTTGGCAACGTGCGACGCCGCAGCTCCCACCTTGGCCGGCTCGAACAGGCGGCGCTGGATGATCGAGGCGAAGTCGTGGGACTCAGTCACCGCAACCCTGCCATCCGGGCCGTTACGCACGAGCCGGTCAGACACATAGCTACGGAAATCATCGGCGAGCGGCGGATACCCGCGCTCGTCCAATTCGCTCCGTATCATGACCACGACACATACGACGCGAGGAACGTCGTCGCAGGCGTCCATGAGGGCGTTTAGGAATGCCTTCTCGTTGGGCATGCGGTCGACGTTGGTCGCATCGGCGAGCTGCAGCACGTAGTCCATGAGCTCGTCAAGCAGAATTAGTACCGGCCGTCCCGCGTCGCTGAGCGCTTGCTGCAGTGTCCCCTTGTTTGGCCCGCCATCGACGTAACGTTGGTAACGGTCCATATCGCCGCCCGTCAGCGACCAGAGGAATCGCTCGAACAGGTTCGTGGCCGGGCCAAATGTCTCGCTGGGCCTACCTGGGCTGAAGTAGTCGGCCGTGAGAACTACGGCCTGGGCGCCGGTGAGGTCTACGTCGCGGCCACCCTGCCCCGCTTCGCTCCGGACCTTCCGGCCCAGCTCCGTGGCAAAGAAGTCCTGCGGCGAATTGGCCATGTGGTAGAGCCCAACAAGGGCATGGCTCTTGCCTCCGCCCATGCCTTGGTCCAGGTGGAACAGCGCCGTGGTCTCGGCATCGGTACCTAGCCGACGAGCAACGCGGCTGAAGAAGCCAACGAGATTCGGGGTCGGCTGGGTGATGTCACCGTAGTAGTCGACCTTGCGGTACGGCACGTCAACGGTCTGGTAAACGGCTTTGTGCAGACTCATCTGCAGCTCGCCAACTGAGCCGTCGGACGCGGTGACCTCGGGTCGGAGCGTGAGGACATCAGCCCAGTGGGAAGTCGTGCTGGTCGACATGCTCAGGACTCCTTGGTGGTGAACGGCAGGATGAGCTGGTCGTTGCGCTCGCTGGTAGCAAGCTCAGTGGCGACGCGGTGCGCAAGGTTGGCGATAGTGCCTGCGTTGCGCTGAACAGCGGTAAGAGCCTTGGCCACTGTGTCGCTGGGAGGCAGCTGGGCAAGGATCTCCCCGACGACCGCCCACAGATGCGCGTCAGTGGGCTGCTGGTCAGACTCAGCGACGACAGCGGCAACACCTTCGGTGGCGCCCTGGTCCCAGGCAGCGGCCATAGCCCGAACCACCTCGAACGTAGAAGACTTGTCGTTGACGGCGCTCGGGGCATCGAGACGCAACTTGTAGCCGCTCTTACTCTCCGTGAGTAGCGCACCGCGCAGATCCTCCAGACGGAGGTTGTCCGCCTGCGCCTGAAATCGGGCCTCGCCCTTGGGAACGTCCGACCGCGCGAAGAGCCGCTGCCAGAAGACAGCGAACCGGGTCGGTGCGTCAAAGGTCTCAAGGGGCAGCTCATCCAGCTTGAGCGCTGTGGCGTCGCGGACCGCGGTGCGCGCCAGCGTGAGGCAGCGGTCGAGCTCGGCCTGACTGCCGTCAGGCTTGAGAACCTTGGAGTACCGGCCGAAGACCTCCATCGCTGGCCCATAAGCGGCCATGAGCTGGTCATTAAGGGCCAAACCGTCACGGTCCCACTCCCGTACGGCGGTCTTGACTCGCTCGGCGACCTCACGGTCGACCTGAGCGGCGGTGGCGACCGGCCGGTTCACGGCAGCAACGCGACAGCCGATCGCGACTGTAACCTTAATGCTCGCCACCCCGGTCGAGGCCGTCTCGGTCCTCGACGGCCACGAGCTGGTGACGACGAAACCAGCATCGTAAAGGGCTCCAAGCAGCCGGCGCCACGCGTCAGGATCGGAGTGCCCGAACACAACGACGAGGTGACCGTCGAGTCGCAGCACGCGCCGTGCCTCGCCGAAAGCACGGCTGAGCATTTGCTCGTAGAAGTCGCGGGTTCGGTGCTCACCCGGAGCATTGCCGCGCTTAACGATGATCTCGTCGGTCTTGTCCTGCAGCCCTGGAACATCGAAAAGATCGGGGAACACGTCGAAGAGGCAGCGCTTCAGCCAGACGTGAAAGAGATCCGACGCATCGGCATAGTCGATCATGTTGTAGTACGGCGGGTCGGTTACGACCGCATCCACCGACCCGTCGCGGAAGGGGAGGGCTATCGCGGAGGCGCGGCGGAATCGGCCCGGCCGTCCTGCATCGTTTCCTTGGATGACCTTCTTGAGCGCCTGCAGGCCGCTGTCAGAGACACTGTCCCAGGTGCCCGGCCCGGTGCCCGGCCCGGCCTCAAGGTAATCGAACTGGAAGGACACCTTGCTCTCGTCCGCGAAGATGTCGTGGACCTGGACCCACGTGCCCTTGCGCGAGGCGTTGCCACCGAAGGCAGCGAGCTTTGCGCCTCGGGTAGAGCGCCGGAGTCGTCGCTGCATGTTCGCTGCCGCATAGGCCGTAAGCGCGTCCGCGTAGTCGGTGGTGAGTCGCGCAGTCAAAAGGTCTGCGCGAATGCCCCGAATAGCGCGAACTGTCTCCGCGAAGAGAAGAGCCTGCCGGTCGTTCATGAGGGCGCCGTAGGTGCGGTAGCCGTAGCCACTGGCCCGGATTGTGTCTTGGTTACCAGGCGGGATCATCTCGTCTGGAACAGCAGTGAAGGGTCCGAAGCTTTCGAGTTGGGCAAGGTCGACGGACTTCGCAGCTGTCATCTCGTCAGCCGTCGGGGCACGGAAGGTCTTGCCGACTCCCTCGTTCTCCTCGCCGACGGCGAGGAGTTCGTCCTCATACTGGCCGCCGAAACCCTTCGCCTTGACGGTATCGAGCGTGTGGACGTGTCCGCAGGACGGAAACGGGCAGCGAGCACTCTTGCCCTTGCGGCCCGCCGCGGCCGAGAACGTCGGCTGCTGGGTGGGGCCTCCACCCACGACCTGGGGACGCCACCGGTCCCCGTCGATGACGAGTTCGAGCGACTGCCCATAGTCCCCCTCGCGCCCAGAGGGAAACTGCAGCCGCATGCCGCCGACGAGCGGGAAGCGTCGGCGACACTGGTCACAGGGGATGCTGACGGCCCACAGATACGCCCAGGGCACCTTGCCGCGAATATCGGCCGGGTAGTAGGGCGCGACAGCCTTAGCCACACGCTTGTTCACTTCAGCGAGCACGGCGCGGACATCACGCAGCAGCCGCGGCTCATCATCGCTGAAGAGTCCGTCTTCCGGCTCGGCTCCACTGGCAAAGGGAACAGCAGCCTCAGTCGACCAGTCGCGCAGCGGGTAGTCAGCCAGGAGACGGCCACCCAACGTTGCGACCGGGCTGAGGTCTGTTCCGACAGCTGTCGCGCCTAGGCGCGCTGCCTCAAGAGGAATGATGCCTCGGCCGCTGAAGATGTCGAGTACGACGGGGCGGCCGGAAGGGTACTCCTCCGCGATGGCTTCTCGAAGACGCCCCAGCGCAACGCTGCTGCCCGCCTCTACGGCCAGTCGGACATCTGTGTGAAGGTCATCGCGGTCAGGTAGCAGGGTGGTAAGTACGGCGGCACGGGCCTGCGCGATAGGGCGAGAAGCGAACCAGGTGAAGAGCGCCTTCTCGCTCCGGCCGGATCCCGCCGGAGTGCCGACGGCAGCGTCAACCGAGGAGCACGGGAACCATTGGTCGATCAGGCGGCTGCGTACGTCACTGACGGGATCCGCGTTGCCAGTTGCGCAAGTCGACGGCACTTGGGTGGTGGTCACCGATGTTCTCCCATCAGCCGACGTAGGTCGGCAACCTTGATCTGAAACCGCTCGATGCGCCGTGGCCCGGTGGCTAGCAACCCAGCCGGGTCTTGGGCACGGACGAGGACTGTCGGCGATACGGCGCAATCGGCAACGACGTAGAGCCAGTAGTCCTGGCCGCGCTGCTGCGCCTGAGCCCACTCGTGCTGCTCCAGCCACACCGGCTCCAAGCCTGCATAGAAGCCCTTGACCTCAACGAGGCGTTGTTCTCGGGTCGTGCCGTGCCGGGCGAGCAGGTCGTAACCGACGCCAGCGGTCTGACGGTCGTCCACGTCGAACCCGAGCCGGTCCAGCTCGGCCAGAACGGTAGCCACCGCGACCGCCTCGCTGTCCGGGTCGTAGCCGAGCTGATCGGCGCGGGCCTCACCGATGACGTGTGCCCAACCGACCAAGCGGGGAGCGCTCTGCCCGACCTTGTTAATGTCATCGAGCTGCGCGAGACGGTGGCGCTTGAGCTCCTCGAAGCGAGACATCCGCTCACGCCGTTCGGTGGCGGGCAGATCCTCGAGCTCATCCATGTAGCGGTACTCGACTTGGTCAAGCTGCTGGCGCGCCTTGTCGACCCAAGCCTCCCGCTCCGCCCGCGCGCGGAGGACCTCGCGCGTGAGCGCCTCGCGGGCTTCCAGTTCGCTGTCGTGCCTCAGCGCTGGCGACAGGGTTGGCGCGACACGACTGGCACCGATTGGCCGGAGCAACATGAGGGACTCCCAAGCGCTCTCGAATGCTCCGGCGCCGGAGTACCGGACAAGGACCGGGGACTTGCGCCGCTGCCGGCGGATGCCGTCGTGTACCTCGACCTCGGCGTCGTAGACCAGGATGGTGTAGTTCGTCAGCGACGCGGGGTCGCTGAGGACCGTGCCCCGGAAGAGCTCGCTCTCGCCGGTACGCAGCGCAAGGTCGGTCAGTTCAGCAAATGACTCTTCGGTAGGCCCAAGCACGATGACGTCATCTAGCCCTTGAGCCCCGTCATTGATCGCCTGCCGCACGGAAGAACCGTCAGCAGCGACCAGCGCCTCGTGCTCACCGCCGAAGGTTACCGGCAGCAGCCGGGCCGAATTGATTCGGCGGATACCCTTTGCCGGCCCCGGGCCGAGGCGCCACTGCTCAGCACGGGCGAGCTGGTCGACGAAGCCGTCAACAATGACGGGGTTGATCGCCTCAAGGCGATCGCTACGGAACCGATCCAGCGCGGCCTCGGTGTTGGCGGGCGTGTGAAGCCGGTCCTCGTCGTTGACCAACTCCTGTGCCTTGCACAATAACTCGGATGTATTGGGAACCGTGACGGCCTGACCGGCTTGAGCGTCGATGAGCGCGCGCGTGTAGTCGAAGCCAGCCCGGGCGGCGGTCGCGTCGAGCAGATCGAAGATCCGCCCGTCGAGCGCCTCTCCAGCGGCCTCCAGGTTGCCGAGCATGACCTCCTGAACCCGGCCCTCACGGGTATCGGGCGCAACGAGGTGGTAGATGTGCACCGGCTTGGTCTGGCCGATACGGTGCAATCGACCCATGCGCTGTTCGAGGCGGACGAGGGACCACGGAATATCCCAGTTAATCATGACGTGGGCGGACTGTAGGTCGATGCCCTCGCCGCCAGCGTCGGTGGAGACCAGGACCTGGAACTCACCAGCGAGAAAACGCTGCTGGAGCTGGTCGCGCTCATGGTGCCTGACTGCACCCTCGAGGGTCTCGACGCTATACCCGTCGTGGCTGAACTGACTGGCGAGCCAGCGGGCAGTGTCGGCGAACTCGGTAAAGATGAGCAGCTGGCCTTGCCCCGGTGCGATGCCATGGTGGGTGAGAAGCTTCTGGGTGCGGAGCCACTTCGTGGAGGGGCCAGCGGTCGTGGCCAGCCGAATGGCCGCAATGACGCCGTCAATCGCCGTGAGCTCTTCACTCTTGCTTCGGCTGCGGGCGTTGACGACGATGCCCTCGGCACGCTCCCACGCCTCGTCGTCCTCGACAGCAAGGTTCACTGAACCGTCGCCCTGAGTGAACTCGTCAGGTATGGGGCCGTTGACTCGGCCGACCGCTGGGCCCTTGAGGGCCTCGTGCCGCCGTGTGATCGTGGCGGCAGCAGCCACCAGTGCAGAGGCGGCCCGCTTGCCGTAGATCGAGCGGGCCAGCGTTGCGTTCTCGCCGTAGTAGGTGTCGACGTAGTCCATCACCGCGGTGTAAGCCGCGAGTTCGGGGCCGCTGAGGTCGACCGACACAGTCTCGGCGTAGCGAGGCGGGAAGAGATCATTCCCCTCGAAGTCCTTCAGCTCCTCCTTCATCCTCCGCAAAAAGGACAACGCCGAGGGCCGCAGCGCATTGTCGTATTCGGTCTGTCGCGAGTCCCAGGGGTACAGCGTGGGGTCGAGGAGGCTGAGCAGGCCACGGAAGTAGTGCTCCTTGCCCCGGTGCGGCGTTGCAGTCAGAAGCAGGAGGTGGTGGGTGCGGCTCGCCACATCCCTTGCGGCGCCCAGGTACTGAGAAGTAGGAGTCAGCCGGTGCGCCTCATCGAAGACCGTGAGCGACCACGATGCCCGGACCCCGGAAATCTTGCGTCGAACGTCCGTATTGTAGGTGTACAGGTCCACACTCACGACCCACACACTGACGCGCGGGTCAAGGTCGCGAGGATCCCTGGCCACGTCGGGGGTGACCGTGGCCGCCTCAATCGCGAAGTAGCGACGCAAGTCCCGCTTCCACTTCTCCACGAGATGCGCGGGTACGATGATCACCGTTTTGCCAGGTATCAAACCTCGCCGCGTCCCCTCGGCGATGTACATGCCTGACATGATCGTCTTGCCGGTACCCGGTTCATCGGCGAGCAGGAATCGCAGGCGCGGCTGGGCCAGCATGTGACTGAATACAGCCTCGTCCTGGTGCGCATACGGCCGCAGCGGGCGGGTGGCGAGGACAGCAGAGCGGATACGGGGCACGGCGTACTGCATCCACCGGCCCCACAGTGCGACCAGCGCCCGGGCAGGATCACCATCGGCGTCATTGGCAGGCACAACAGCCGCATGCAGTTCAGCAAAGCTCACCGCGACGTCGGTGAGCGTGCCGTCACTGCGGCGCACGACGAGGTCGACGCCATCGCCGGCACCGGCAGCCGCGACGACAGTAGCCATCCCCCCGTCGATGAAGAGTTGGCTACCAGGGGACGGTAAATCGCCCGAGCCATTCCCGCTCACATCTAACCCCGCTCACGGCCGACAGCGTCCACCGGGACACGCCCACCAGAAGTCCTTCGCGGCGCCCAGCACCCCCCGGACACCACCGAGAATTGTGCAGAACTGCACGTGTTTTTAGAAGAGTTGGTTAACAAAAACCTCTGGGACGCCGCACTCGCGCACGCCGCTGACGTGCCCCCCTTGGAGATGAACCGAGACTGGTTAACGGTCGTGTGGATCATCATGCACGCCGAGAGGGTGGCGTAGAGATTGCGTGATCAAAGTGTGATCGCGTCAGGTGTCACTGCGAACGCGACCAGCGTCCGTGAGCATGTGTCAGCACCTCCATCGCAGCGACATCCTTCCCACCCACCCTGCAGGGCAAGCCAGTTCAGATGTCCTGTCCCATGTCCTGGGTTCCAGTTCTGGTGGCTAAACGGTTGACCCTTCACGGAAGGCTGGCAGTCATGCCTCGTCCCTATCCTCCGGAGTTCCGGGCGCGGGCCATCGCGCTGGTCCGCTCCGGCAAGCAGGCCAAGCAGACCGCCATCGAGCTCGGCATCCCCGCTCCTTCCTGTCCTCCTGCGAGGCAGGATGGAGACATGGCGCCCACCCACCTGTCTCAATTGCGGTTGCCCCGCGAGTGCCGTGAGGCTCTTGCCAAGCAGAGGTCAGAGCGGATCGATGGTCACACCATCACCATCGCCGCCGACTGGTGGAGCAACGAGATAGCCGCCGCTCGCCTGCCCGGTGCACCCGTAACCCGGCCAGCTGTCACGCAGCTGAGTCGCGGCGACTTGTTCACGGATGCGGCCGACCTTGGTGCCACCTCCGAAGAGGAGCTGCTGCGGTTTCTGTGGCGAGTCCTCGCCTGGGGCAGCGGCATGAAACTCCGTCTCAACCGCCAACGGATCCGTGCTGTAGCAGAAGACCCGTCCTCAGCCGTGGCGGCTCTGCGCAAGGCTTTGCAGGCGGCCAGCGAGGATCCGGCGCGGGCGTACGAAGCTCTACGCCCAGGAGGCCGCAACGCGATTGCGTATCTGGGCCCGGCGTTCTCGACCAAGTTCTTGTACTTCGCCGGCAGAGGCGCTCTCGACCACCCGTGCGTGATCCTCGACTCTCAAGTAGCCGCCGCACTCAGGCACACCTGCAAGTGGGACTCGCTCGGTGAGGACGGGTGGCCGACCAGCACCTACGTCCGGTACTGCGCGCTCCTTGAACGCTGGGCTCACGAGGAGGGCAGGCAGGTCGGGCGTCGCATCGGCATCGACGAGATCGAACGCTGGCTGTTCAGGCCCTGATCGGCGAACCGCGTTGTCGACTCGGTTTCCAGCAGGGCCACTACCCTTGCCTCATCCCGCCCGAGGAGGAGTAACGCGTTTACAAACAGATGCGTTTCCAGCCCTCAAGACCATGATGATGAAGGTCGTTTCCGTACTGCTGGCAGTCACAGAGCACCGGTTAATTGCCCCGTGTTGAGAGCACCAGTCACCCAAAGGCGATCGGCGGTGCGCTGCGCGAAACTCGTGCCAGGGATGTGTACCCGCCGAACTCTGGCACCGCCTCCCAGAGGAAGTCCATGGAGCCGTCGGGCTTGAGGGTCAGGCTCTCCTCGTAGTGCTCGTCGGTGGCCTCGTCGTCGACCTGGTGGCGGCCGGTGCCGTCGGTGTTGAAGTCGTCCTGCTCCAGGCGCTGCGCCTGCGACATACCGAGGTACTCGTCGGAGTCGCCGTAGTGGTAGGTGGTGATGTTCCGCAGGAAAAGGCGGTCATCGCTCGGGCCGAACGTGTAGATCATCTCGACGCGCGTGTGGATGTCGAAGAAGTACACCCTGGCGTGACCACTGCGCAGCGCGAGTTCGACAACGCGGTCGACGCGCCCACTCTCGTCATCCACCGAGGCAGCGCAGTACGGGGTTCCGGCCTTGTGGGCGGCCTCGGCTTCCTGCACGGACAGCGGCTTGATGGGCTTGCTCAGCCGCTTGTTCCACCGCTGGCAATACACGACGGACATGGTCCGATTCCCCTTCGTTACGTGTAGATGTTTCCCAGAGGGTCGCGGATGGCGATGTCCAGTTCCTGGGCGTACTCGATGATCTCCTGCGGGACGGGAGTACTTTGCACCGGCACCTCAAGGATCATTTCACCTTGGAGCGGGGCCCCATCTAGGTCGGGGTACTTGTTGCTGCGGATGATCGTGTCCGGCTCGTACTTGCTGACGATCTCGTCCAAGTAGCTGCGTGCCGTCTTGGAGTCGACCTCGCCGAGCTGGGTGTGCTTCCGGGAGACGATCTCCTTGCCGGGGTTGTAGGAGTCCAGGCGCTTCCCGTTCTCGAGGTGCACCTCGTTGGCGGGATAGCGCGGGTAGTTCGCCTTGTTGAACCTATTGCCCCGGAGGAAGTTCTCCAGGACCTCCTTTGGAAGCTCTTTCCAGGCGATCCAGATGTCTTTGAAGCCGGTCCCGCCGCCACCAGCAATGCCTGCACCCGCACCCGCCGGAGCCAGGCGTGAGGGTCCGACGTTGAGGGCCGGCATGTCGATCGAGTTGAGAACGGTCTTGATGCCGCCCGCGTTCTTGATGGCCGAGGCCGAGCTGCTGGCACCGGCGAGGGCTCCGCCCAGGACAGCGCCGTCCACTCCGGCCTCGCGGGCGTGCTCAAGGCTGATGCTCTCCTGGTCGCCTGCGGCAATGTGCAAGGGCTGAGCGACGGCGAGGTCTACGGCGATGGATTCGATGGCGCCGAACGCGACTCCGGTCATGGTCATACCGATGACACCGGCAATCTCGGCCGACACTGTGACGCCGATGCTCGCGGACGTCGCGATCACTGCCTCGGCCGCTGCCGTACCCGCCGCGGCCGCCGCACCTCCTGTGACGATTGCAAGCAGGACGCCCGCGCCAAGTGCGGCAGCGGCAATCCCGATCTCGGTACGCAGGTGGCTGATCGCCTCGTCGACGGTGTCCGCGTACTTGTCGAGGGCCTTGGCCATCGAACGTGCCGATTCGGCGAGGTCGTCGAGCCAGCCGGACTTCGCACCCTTGTGATAGCGCGCCCAGAACTCGCCGAAAGCCTCGATGGACTGGCCCTCGTTGCCATCGATGATGCTGCGGGCCGACTTGTGCGTGAGCGCGGTGACGTCGTCGACCGCCTCGGCGAAGGCGCGCCAGGCGGAGGCAGCTTCGCGCAGTTGGCCCGAGTCGGCGTCCGGCCACCACATGCCCAGCTTGAGCAGGGCGTCCTTGAGTATCTCCTCGACATCCACCAGTGGGTCAGTGCTCCTTGGTGGCGGAGTCGAAGACGTCCTTGGTCGCCAGTTCGTTCTCGTCGTGGTTGTCGGACATCGCCTTCAGCGCGTCGCCGATCGACTCCAGGCCAGTCACGAGCGTGGCGCCGGCCTTGTCGACGCCCTTCTTGGCCGGGCCGTACTTCGCATGGAAGTCGCTCCCCTGCTCGTCGTCTCCCCAGGGAGCACCCAAGGCAGAAAGGCGAGACTGGAGTGTGTGCAGGGCGTCACGCAATTGGTCGCTCTGGCGGTGGAAGACCGGTGCGGCATCTCTGAGTTCGTCGGTGTCCACCCGCATGCGCTCGCTCACGTCACTCGCTCCCCTCGAGTCCAGTCGATCAAGAAACTCGAACGTATCGCACGCCTCTGACAGAGAAGCGATCCACCGAACCAGTCGGCCGCCGGAGGGTATGCCTCTCGCTCAGCCCTGTGTCGAATGTGGGTCGAAGTTCCCGGGTGATCAACCCCACGAGACTTCACCAACCTCACCCCGAAGACCTGCTCACTGCCTGGAGATAGCCGAGAGCGAAAGCCGGAGCGGACTCGCACTTCGGGCCGGAGCGCGAGTCCGCCCCCCTCACGACTCGCTGTCGCCAGCGGAGCCCGGCAGCCCGACGGGCACCAGCCGCCCCCGCCCCTCTACCCGCACCGTCGCCCAAATCCGCAGATCACCCCCGCCCTCACGACCAGCCATCGTCAGCGGCTCCCGCCGGGGGCGCCTTTCCTAGGTCCTACTCCGGTAGGGCCTTTTTGCTGGTCAGGGGGTGGCGGTGGCGGACAAGCTCAGGTCAGGGCTGCCGCGAAGATCTTGCTGTGGGTTGTCGTGAAGGCGTGTTCCTCTTCGGACCAGTGGATGCGATCGCGGATCTGGTGGGGGTCCGCCGCTCGCGGGGGCGGGGATGTGAGGTGGGTGCGCCACCATTCGGCGTTGCGGAGTTGGCGGGTCAGAACCGCGTCCAGCAGGTGCGCGCGGGAGGCGGCGTCCAGGCCGTATGCGTCGGTGAGGGTGCGGAGCCGGGCGGCTTGGGACGTTGCTGGGGGTGCTGTGGGTTTTGAGCTGATGCACCAGGTCCACGCCATGTAGCCGAGGTCTTCCAGGGGGTCGCCAGGAGCCGCCGTGTCGAAGTCGATGAAGGCCACTGGGACGCCGGCCGAGAACACCGTGTTGTTCGGGCCCGGGTCGTGATGGCAGATCACCGGGCGGGGGCCGGTGAGGTCGCTGTTGCGGGTGGCGTCGTGGAAGGCGCGGAGCAGGGTGCCCGCGGCGGCGACCTGGTCCGTGCTCCACGTCTGGAAGCGTGCGGGTACCCAGCCCGGTATGTAGGTGAGGATCTCGCGGCCGTGCTCGTCGAAGCCGAGGTGCCGCGGGGCGCCGGTGAAGCCCTGGTGGTGGAGGTGGGTCAGTAATTCCACGGTGAAGCGGGAGGACGGGGTCGCAGGGCGGCGCACCGTGTCTGCGACCTTCACCACTCCGGGCGTCATGCGGCCGCCGGGCAGCGGTACTTCGTTCTCCAGGGACGCCTCGTTCCGCTCGTTCGCCTCCGACTCCATGAGGTCATCCTGCACGTCGCTGCCCGCCCCACCCCTTTCGTCACCGTTCCGCAACAGCCCCCGTCCACCCGTGAACCGCCTCGTCAGACGCCCCGTAGAGCCCACTGTGCGCGGATCTACGACCGCGGCGAGTCGAGACGAGAGAAGGACGCGAGATGGCCGGCGGCAACATTCAGATCAGCCCGGACGAGATGCGGGAGGCGTCGGTCTGGCTGCAGAACCAGAAGGAGCTCATGCAGCAGAGCCTGCACGAGGCCAACACCAAGATGGACGAGATGGTCGAGGCGGCGTACGCGACGCCGGGGTCCGAGTCCAAGTTCCGCCCGTTCTGGGAGGAGTACAAGAACGGCACGGAGAAGGCCATCGAGGGCCTGCAGGGTGTCAGCGAGTTCATCAAGCAGGTCGCCGACGCCTTCGTCGACACCGACGACCAGACGTCCGGCTCCATCGGCTGATGTCTCCTCATGTCCGGCTCCGCCCTCGCTGGGGGCGGGGCCGGGCTGCCGGAGCGGGAAGGAGACATCGATGGGGCGCATCAGCGTTCCCGTGCAGGATCTGAAGGACACCGCCAAGGAGCTCGAGAGCATCGGGGAGCTGATCGGGAACTCCGCGACCCTCTTCCACGCCGCGGGCGACGACAAGTCGTTCAAGGACTTCGTCGGTGACGACACCCTCGCCGACGCGCTCGACCAGTTCGACAAGGACTGGGTGGCGGGGCACGAGCGGGTCGCCGACAACGTGAAGGTCTTCGTGGAGAACACCGACAAGATCGCCGAGAACTTCACGAAGACGGACGACGAGAGCGCCGAGGCGCTGGAGAAGGACGCGTGACAAGAAGCGTCGTGCAGAAGGGAATCGCGTCATGACGCATCCGGTCACGGAGCGGCCGCCCGGGGCGCCCGCCGGCTACCGCCTGAAGTTCCCCGGTTCGTGGTGGCACCTCGACCTGGACCCCGGCACCCGGGACGCCTCGATCCGCCGCAAGGTCGAGGCCCAGGTGAAGGGCGTCCCCGGGCTCTCCCGCGAGCAGGTGGACACGCTGGTGCGCGACACCCGGCGCACCGCCCGCGACGCGTACGCGCAAGGTGCGCTCCAGGCGTCGGGGATGCTCAGGGTCCTCAACTACAGCGACGGGCCCGTGGTGCTCAGCGCCACCACGATCGTGCTGCGGGTGTCCGTGCCCGAGGACCAGTCGGAGGACCTCGCGGACCTGGTCATCGCGGCGGCCATGCAGCTCGGCACCGAGGCGGAGGGCTCCGGACTGCCGGTGGGCGAGGTCGAGATGGTGGATCTGCCCATGGTGGGCCCGGCGGGCCGGATCACCCGGATCGAGGAGGTCGACATCAAGGGGCGGCGGGTGCCCACGGCGATGCGGCACACCCTGATCCCGGTGCCCGACAGCCGGGACTATCTGGTGCTCGCCTGCTCGACCACCAGCATGAACCTGGCGGACCAGTTCTACGAGGTCTTCGACGCGATCGCCGATTCGTTCCACTTCGAGGACCCGCCCACCACGCCGGGTGAGGCCCCCTCGAGCACCGAAGACACAGGAAAGTGAGGTCGCGACCATGGTGCGGCCAGAGGTATCCGAATGGGAACGGGTCTTCGGGTTCTCCGACGACCCGACTCCGGGCGACGCGGACCTTCTAGAGAAGCTCGCGAACAGCTACCGCTCCGTGGCCAACGACGCGGGCGACGCCCTTCCGCTCGTCACCCAGCTGGAGAACCAGCAGGTGGGCGAGGGAAAGTCCATGGAGAAGCTCCGGGACAAGCTCGGCGATCTGGCCAACCAGGTGCGCAAGCTGCACAGTTCGTACGATCAGGCGGCGACCGCGCTGAGCAGGTACACGCACTCCCTGCGTGACATGCAGAAGAAGGCCGACGACGCGCTGGCGGACGGGCAGAAGGCCAAGGAGCGGCTGGAGTCGGCGACGGCGGTGGTGGCCGCGGCCGGGGCCGACATCGGGCGGCTGGACGGTGCCATGCCTCCTCCGGACGAGCACGAGGCACGGCAGAACACGAGGCGCGCCCTGGACGAGGCCAACACCCGGCGGTCCACCGCACAGGGGCACGCCAACGAGGCGCAGGACGATCTCGACGCGGCCCGACTGCTCGCGGAGGACGCGCGGGAGGTGCGCGAGGGGGACGCCGCCACCGCGGCCCGGGCGCTGGACGAGGCGCGGGACGAGGCGGTCGCCGGCAAGAGCATCTGGGAGAAGATCCGCGACAAGCTCAGCCTCGCCTTCGGCATCATCGGCGGCGTCCTGGGCGTGCTGGCCATGCTGATCCCCGGTCTTCAGGGCCTCGGACTCGCCCTGACGATCGGCAGCTTCGCGTTCAGTGCCGCGGCGTTCGGCATCAACATCGCCAAGAGCATCCAGACCGGTGAATGGGATCCGCTCGACATGGTCCTGAGTGTCATCGGGCTCGGACTCGGCGCCGGCGCGATCTTCAAGGCTGGCGGCTCGATCGGCACGCTGCTCAAGGGCGCCGGGGGCGAGTTCAAGGAGATCATCCCCACGGTCAAGAACCTCCCCACCACCATCAAGAACTCCCTCGACTCCTTCAAGGACCTCCCCGGTGACATCGGCAAGGCCCTGAAGGGGATCGGCTCCAAGATCGACGACCTGAAGTGGCTGAAGGAGTTCCCCAAGAACCCGATGGGCGCACTGAGCACTTCTCTGAACCAGAGCATCAACGCCTTGGTCGACTTCCAGAAGCTGCCCATCAAGATGCCGGGCGTCGGCGCGGTGCTGGGTGTCGTCGGCAGCTGGTCCCGTACGGAGGTGGCGGGCTTCTTCCTGGGGGTCGCCGGACTCATCTATGGACCGGCCGCCTACGCGGGGCACACCGGTAAGCAGGCCCACGACTCCAGTTATCTTCCGGGCACCACCTGACCGGGCCGCGGCCCCCTACGCGTTGAGGGCTCCTTCCCCCGCCACGGCCGGGGAAGGAGCCCTCAATTCGTATGTACGAAGGGTCAGTTCAGCGCCGGCGGCAGCACCGTCTCCGGTACCTGGACCGTGCGCAGCACCCCGTCGCCGAGGTGCAGGATCGCCCGCCCTGCGGTGGGGGCGTTGAGGCGGCTGCGGGGGATCTTGACGCCGATCAGCTCGCCGTCGCTCATGTTCTGCGGCTTCAGGAGCAGGCCGCAGCGGTTGCGGCGGGCCTCCGTGTGCCAGCCGGAGAAGCCGGAGGAGAGGCGGTCGGTCTGGCCGGCGATGACCAGGCCGCGGCCGTTCTCCGCGCCGGTCTTGGCGATCTGGGTGAGGACCGGTTCGGCCTTCGTCTTCAGCAGCAGGTCGGCGTCGTCCAGGATCACCACGGCGCCCTTCGGCGCGGAGGCGAGGACCTCCTCCAGGGCCTTGGGGTCGATGTCGGACTCGTCGTAGACCGCGAGGACGCCTGGGCGGCCCGCCAGTTGGCGCAGCTGCGACTTGGCGGGGGCGCCGATGACGATGGGCCTGCGCACCGAGAGCAGCGACATGGCGAGCGTCGCGAGGACGGTGGTGCGGCCCGAGCGTGCGGGCCCCGCGACGAGGAACGTCGGCGTGACCGAGAAGTCGGGCCCGTGGGCGAGGAGTTCGTCCCCGCCGACGCCCGCGATGGCCCAGTGCGCGGACGGCAGCGGCCGCGGCAGGTACCGGGTCGCCTCCTCCCAGCTGAGCCGGTCCGGCAGCGTGTCGACGCGGAACGGGTTTCTCGTGGACGGCAGTTGGGCCGCCTGCGACCGGCAGTGCTCGGCGATCCGGTGCAGCTCCCCCGCCTGCGCCTGCCCCTCCGGGTTGTCCGTGAGGAGCGCGATCTGCACCTCTGCCTTGTCGGCGGCGCGGAAGGCGCGGCCCGGCGGGATCTCGTCGGGGACGTTGCGCTGGGTGATGCCGATGGCGCCGTACTCGGACTTCTCGTTCAGCTTGAGGACGAGCTTGTCCTCGGTGGTGCCGTTGACGCGGCTGGAGAACAGTGCGCGGTCGCCGGTCATCAGCAGGTGGATGCCGACGCTCGCCCCGTCCCGCAGCAGGTTCATGACGGAGGTCAGCAGGTTCCCGGAGTCGTACTCGCCGAGCTGCTTGTCGAAGACCTCCCAGCGGTCGATGAACAGGACGATGTGCGGCGGGCGTTCGGCCTCCGGGAGCGCGCGGCGCAGTTCCGGCAGGTCGGCGCTGCCGCGGGCGGCGAGCATCTCCTGGCGGCGGGTCAGCTCCTTGGTGAGGCGGGCGAGGAGCCGGGCGACGCGGTCGGGCTGGGTGCGCTGGGTGATGGCGCCGCAGTGCGGCAGGCCCTCGATGGGAAGGAGTGCGCCGTTGCCGCAGTCGATGCCGTACATGTGCAGCTTGTCGGCGCCGTGCGCGAGGGCCATGGCGCCCGCGATGGTGCGCAGCGTCTGTGACCTGCCTTGGCGGGGCGAGCCGACGACGTGCAGGTGGCCGAGGGTCGCCGGGTCGATGACCAGGGGCTGCCTGGCCTGCTGCGCGGGCAGGTCCACGACGCCGTACGCGACGGGCTGGAGGTCGTACGTCGTGGCCGCGGGCGCCGGGAGTTCGCGGGTGACGAGGGCCTCGGGCAGCGGCGGGAGCCAGGGGCTGTGCTGCCGGGGGATGCCCATCTCGCGGTCGGCCTCGCGGATCGCCGTGACGAGCCCGGTGAGGTCGGTCTCGACCTCGGCGGGCGCGGCGGCGGCGCGGGGCCGCGCCGGGAGCGGGTCGCCGAGCCGTTCCCAGCCGACGGCGACGGCCCAGGGCGCGGGCAGGGAGCTCGCCTGCGCGCCGGGGCGGCGGCCACCGACCCGGCCCGACTGGAACGGGACGAGGGAGTTCTGGCCGAGGCGGACGTACGCCCGCCCCGGGTTGCTCTGCGAAATCCCGGCCGCCTCACCGGAGTTGATGACGTCCTGGCTCTCGCCGGAGTCGGTGACCCGGAGCGCGATGCGCAGGTTGGTGTTGGCGCGGATCTCGGAGGAGACGACGCCGCTGGGGCGCTGGGTCGCGAGGATCAGGTGGATGCCGAGCGAGCGGCCCCGCTGGGCGATGTTGACGAGGCCCTTCACGAAGTCGGGCAGGTCGCGGACCATCGAGGCGAACTCGTCGATGACGATGAGGAGTCGGGGCATCGGGTCGCGGCCCGCGCCCGGTTCGCGCTCCAGGAGGTCGACGTAGTCCTCGATGTCCTTGGCCCCGGCTGCCGCGAGGATGTGCTCGCGGCGGGTGAGTTCGGCCGTCAGGGACACCAGGGCGCGCTCGACGAGGTGCGCGTCGAGGTCGGTGACCATGCCCACCGTGTGCGGCAGGTCGACGCAGTCCTTGAACGCGGAGCCGCCCTTGTAGTCGACCAGTACGAAGGTCATCGCGTCGGGGCGGTTCGCCACGGCGAGGGAGGCGACGATGGTCTGGAGGAGTTCGGACTTGCCGGATCCTGTGGTGCCCGCGACGAGGCCGTGCGGGCCGTCGCGCTTCAGGTCCAGGTGGAACGGGCCGTCCAGGGAGACGCCGACCGCCGCGCGGGTGGAGCGGCCGCCGGCCGTCCAGCGGGAGCGGATGCCGGAGGCCTGCGGCGGGTCGAGGGCGATGACGTCGAGCAGGCGCGCGGAGGCGGGCAGCACGTTGGCCTCCTCGTCGCCGCCGCCCGGGTCGCGCAGCGGGCCCATCGCGCGGGCAAGGGAACGGCAGTAGTCGACGGAGACCAGGTCGGGCCGGACGCCGGTGACGGTGCCGCGGCCCGAACGGCCCACCCGGACGGTGCCGCCGGGCTCCTCGGCGACGACGGCGAGGCACTCCTCGGGCAGCAGCAGCTCCTCGGCGTCGAGGCAGACCGCGCGGACGCCGACGGCCGGGCCCTCGCGCAGGATCTGGGTCACGCCGGGCAGCGAGCGCAGCCTGCGGGCGCCGTCGAGGACGACGAGGACGTCGGGTCCCGCAGGCTTGCCGCGCCGCTCGGCCGCCGTGGCGGTGGCGCGTTCGGCGATCAGCGCGGTGAGTTCGGCGACGCGGCGGGCACAGCTCTCGGTGCCGTAGCCGATGGACGCCGGGGTGTCGCCGGACTTCTTGCGGACATGCGGGAGCCAGCGCAGCCAGGACCAGCCGTCGCGGCCCTGTTCGCCGGTGGTCAGCAGGTGGATCTGGAGGTCGCGGGGGCTGTGCAGGACGGCGGCCTGGGCGACGGCCCAGCGGGCGACGGAGCGCGCGGCGGGGCCCTGGCCCGCGATGCCGAGGACGTGGTGCTCGCGCAGCGGGACCGTCACGGGCACGTCGTACGCGGTCCACGGGTCCTGGCGGCGGTGCTCGTCCTTCGTCGGGTCGTGGAGGACGACGTCGGATTCCATGTCGTGGGTGCCGACGCGCAGTTCGAGGAAGTCGCCGTCGGTGGCGCGGCGCTCCCAGAGGCGGCGCCGGGGGCCCACGGCGGTGAGGACGACCTCGGCCGGGTCGGGGAAGCCGCGGCGGCGGGCGGTGCGTTCGGCCGTCAGGGCCTCGTTGGCGTCGCCCTCGATGCGGGCCTTCTTCGCCTCGAACTCGGCGACGCTGTCGGAGTGGGACTGCTTGCCGGTGCGGCGGCTCATCACGTAGTTGCCGACGATCACGACCGGGGACAGCAGCCCGAACAGCAGCATCGTCATGCGGTCGAAGGCCAGCGCGCCCACGACGGCCATCACGATCGGGGCCGCGGCGGTGATCCACGGCAGCGGCCGGGCGGCGAGCGGGGCGGGCGGCGAGGGCAGCGCGAAGTGGGTGGCGCGCTCGGCGGGGTGCAGCCGCGGCGGCCGGTTGTAGTCCCAGCCGGCGCCGTCCTCGGAGGGCTGGAGCGCGGCGTCCGGCTTCTGCGGCAGCGCGAGCTCCAACAGGGTGCCGCCGACGAGGAGTTGGCCGCCGACGGGCCAGGACGTGGCCTCGGTGAGGGCCTCGCGGTCGAGCTGCGCGGTGTCGCCGCCGGCGTCGGGCGCGATCCTGCAGCGTCCGCCGGGGCCGACCGTGAGCACGGCCGACGGCCGCTCGGGGACGGCGCGCAGCACCTGCGCGGAGCCGTCGTGGCCGAGGCCGATCCGGTACTCGCCCATGTCGAGCCGGTGCACGGAGCCCGCGCCGGGGCCGCCGACCGCGCGCACCTCGACGAGCCCGTCCGGTTCGGCGGACGCGGCGCCCGCCGGGCGGCCGAGGCCCACGATCGCGGCGTGCTTGAGCGGGGCGTCCCGCAGCCGCAGGTCGGCGGGGAGCAGCCGGTCGTCGGCGTACAGGCCGAGGCCCTCCGGGGGCCGGTGGACGCCTCCCGCCCCGGCAAGCGCCTCCGCGACAGCGCTCATGGGCGTGTCGGGGTCGGCGTCGAGATGGACGTCGAACGCGTCACCACCCGCCTCGACCACGGTCAACATCAACGACACGAAAACGTCCTCCAACCGGCGTGAATGAGGGGATTCGGGAACCTTGATCGGCGGCTCCCGCACCACTGACGGGACTACGGGGCAGGTCGGCGGACGGTTCACGGAACTTTCCTGTGAACCATCCGCGGACCGGCGCCGTAGTGGCCATCGGGTGCACGGCACAGCGGCCGTGCCGCCCCCGTTTTGTGACAAGGAGTCAGTGGATGATCTGGTACGTCCTGGCCGCGGTGCTGGGTCTTGCGCTGATCGCGGCGGTGGTGGCGCTGATCGTCACGGAGCGGGGCCCCCGCCCGCCGAAGCCGGTCGCCGCCTCGGCCGCCGTCACGAGCCGCGGGGCGCTCGAGGTGGTCAACGCGGGCCTGCGCCGCCTCACGGGCGAATGCCTGCGCTCCGGCCGCTCGCTGCCCGATCTGTACGCCGTCGTGTACTCGGAGGAGCGGCTCGGGCTGCTGCTCGCGGGGGCCGGCGACGAGGGCGCGCAGGCTCCCGCGCCGTGGACCGTCGAGCAGGACGGCGAGCGCTGGTCGATCTCGACGGACGATCTGCACCGCCCGGGCCCGGAGGGCGAACCGGCGCTGCCGTACGCGCTTACGGTGACGGTCGGCCTGGACGGCCCGGAGCGCGTGCTCGTCGACCTGTCCCGTGCGACGGGTCCCGTATCGGTGACGGGTCCGGACGCCGAGGTGCGCGCGCTGGCGCGGGCCCTCGTGATCGAGGCGATCGCAGGGCCCGTGGGCTCGCTCGCCCAGGTCACCCTCATCGGTTCGCTGGGCGACGGCCGGCTCCTCAGCGGTGACGAGACGCGCAGCTCGCGGCTGCACCACGCGGCGAGCCTGGAGGAGGCGTTCGCCACGGCGGCGTCGGCGAACGCGGGTGCCCCGCAGCCCGGTTCCGCCGATGTCACCCAGGTCTTCCGCCTCATCGAGGGCAGCAGCAGGCTGGCCGTGCAGGGCGAGGTGCCGCACCTGTTCGTCGTGGAGGCCTCGCAACTGCCGCGCCACGAAGGGGTGCTCGCGGGGCTGCGCCGCACGGACGCGCTCCTCGTGCTCGGCGAGGCGCCCACGGGCTGGCGCTGGAAGGCCGGCGCGGACGGCACGCTCGACACCGGGCCGCTCGGCCTGGAGATCACCCGGCACGCGGGGCGGATGGCATGAGGGTCATCGGGTCCGCCGGACGTCCGGGCGGCTGAGTGTCACGCGGCCTCGCTGTCCACCACGCCGTGCGCGTAGAGCCCGCGCCTGTTCAGCGCCTCGCGCATGGCGCGGGCGGCGTAGTACGTACGGGACTTGACCGTGCCGGGCGGCACGCCGAGCACCTCGGCCGTCTGGTTGACGGTGCGTCCGAGGTAGTGGACGTGCAGCAGGACCTCACGCTGGGACGGGCGCAGGTCGCCCAGCGCCTCGACGAGGACCTGGGTGGTCAGGAGGTGGTCGACATTGTCGGACACCGGAAGGTGGGCGAGTTCGGGGTCGCCGGTCTCCGGCGGTCTGGCCTGGCGGGCGCGGTGGCCGTCGATGACGAGGTTGCGCAGCGCGGTGAACAGCCAGGGCCGCGCCGAGTCCGCGGTCGGGTCGAGTTCCGCGGCATGCCGCCAGGCGCGGATGGCGACTTCCTGGAGGATGTCCTCGGCGCGGTGCCAGTCGCCCTCCAGGCGCCGCGCGGCGAACTGCAGCAGCGCGGTTCCGTGGAATTCGTAGAGCGCTCTGAGGAACTCGTCGGGTGGGAGGTCCGCGGCGTGGGGGCCGGGTATCCGGTCTTCGGGCGAAGCGCTGGCCGACAAGGGCCTTTCCTCTCCGGATCGTCTGTGGGGGAAGACGGGTTCCGCCGGGTGCGGGGAGAACCGACAGGCACCGCCGCGGGCCGGCGTGCGCCCGTGCGGCGCACGCCGGCCCGCGGCGGCGGTGACGTTCGGCGCGTCGGCGCCGGTCAGCCCGGTTCGTGGGAGGAGAGCTCGCTCACCTCACGGGATGTCAGCTCGCGGTCGTAGACATGCACATCGGCGATGTCACCGTTCCAGTGGTCGGCGGGCTTGCCGCCGAACTTGCCGCGCCCGATCATCACGCTGCCCGTGGGCTCGACGCCGCTGGAAGCAACCCTGGTTCCAGCGAGTTTGCCGTCCACGTAGATCCGCATCCGGTGGTCCTTCTGACTGTACGTGCCGGTCAGGTGGTACCAACGGCCGGGCCGCGGCTGCTCCGAGGACTCCGCGACGGTACGGGCGCCGGGGAAACTGAAGGCGAAGTTCTCGTCCTGGCCGGAGTACTGCAGGAAGAACGCGCTGTTGCGCTCGCCCTCCTGGGACAGCGCGGTGTGCATGCCCTTCAGACCCCCGTCGGCGAGGCGTACGCGCGCCGCGGCCGAGTAGTCCTTGCCGGCGGTGTCGAGGGCGGTGTTGGTGTCGGCGTAGCCGCTGGTGCCGTTCAGCCGCAGGGCGCCGCCCTCGGGGCCCTCGGTCCACTGCACGCCGTCGCCGAACACGGCGTCGTGCTCGCCGACCTTCGCGGTGCCGGAGCGGTGCAGCGGCCACCAGCCGAGTCCTTCGAGCGACGGGGCGTCGCCGCTGGGGCTGGACGACGCGGCCGGTTTCGCCTCCGCCTGCCCGTCGCCCGAGTCCTGGCCGCGCACCAGTTGGACGCCGACGAAGACCAGCGCGGCGGTCAATACGGCGATCGTGCTGATAAGCGCCCATCTGCGCGTCATGAAGTTCCTCAGAGGTGCGGCATAAACGTGTCACTGGTTGGCTACGCGGCCGAGCCGGAACCGGTTCACGCTTCACGCAACCTTCACTGGCGCCACGCGACACCCCGAGTGGCACCGCATGGCGCCACGTGATGCCACATGACGCCAAAGGACTTGCGCGTGGCGCCATAGTGGTGCCACTATGACGTCATGGACCTCACGCCCTACGTCGACACACTGCACCGCGAGCTCGCGGTGGCCGCCGAAGCAGGCGGGGACGAAGCACGCGCGCTGGCCGAGCGGCTGACCGCTCCCCTGGAGTCGGCGACCCGGCTCACGATGCTCAACGTGCTCTCCGCCGCCATGGACGAGATCACCCGCGACCTGGCGCCCGGATCGGTCGACGTACGGCTGCGGGGGCTCGACCCCGACTTCGTGGTGACACCGCCCCCGCACGACGCCCCGGCAGCGCCCGCCGAGCCCCAGCAGAACGCCACCCCGCCGCCCGCCCCGGAGACCGAAGACGGCGGCACCGCCCGCGTCAACCTGCGACTGCCCGCCCAGCTCAAGGCCCGCGCCGAGGAGGCCGCGAACCGCGAAGGGCTCTCGGTCAACGCGTGGCTGGTGCGCGCGGTGTCCGCCGCGGTCGACGGCGGCCCGCCGCCCCGTACGACAGAGAAGACCCGCACCGTCGGACAGAGCTTCACGGGGTGGGTGCGCTAGCCGCGCCGCCGCCCCACGAGCACCACCGCCAACAGAACGGCACACCACGTCCCACCAGCGGGGACGCCCCAACGAGCCAGGAGGACGGGACAGCCATGCCTACGTACGAGACCCCTGAAGCCATCTCGGTCGACGCCCATGTGGGCGCCGGTTCCATCCAGTTCACCGCGAGCGAGCGCACCGACACCGTCGTCGAGGTGCGGCCGAGCAACCCGAAGCGCGACAAGGACGTGCGGGCCGCGGAGCAGACCGACGTCGCGTACACCGGCGGCGTGCTCACGGTCCGGACGAAGGAGCGCCGCATGATCGGCCCGAGCGGGCTCGTCACGGTGACGGTCGAGCTTCCGGCCGGCTCCTCCGTCGACCTCACCGGGTCCTGGACCCAGGTGCTCGGCGAGGGCCGGCTCGGCAAGGTCGACATGAAGACCTCGGGCGGCGACGCGCGCTTCGACACCACGGGGCCGCTGCGCCTCAAGGCGGCGCACGGCTCGATCCGCGTGGACCGGGTCGAGGGCATGGCCGAGATCACCACCAGCTCCAGCAGCCTGCGGGTCGGCCTCGTCGACGGTCACGCGGTCCTGAAGAACTCGCACGGCACCACGATGATCGACGCCGTGACCGGCGAGCTCCGGGTGAGCGGCGCCCACGGCGACATCGAGATCGGCCGCGCCGAGAGCTCGGTCGCCGCCACCACCGCCCACGGCGCCCTGCGCGTCGCCGACGTCGCCCGCGGCACCGTCCAGCTGGAGACCAACTACGGCGCCATCGAGGTCGGCATCCGCGAGGGCACCGCCGCCTGGCTGGACGCCAACGCCGAGAACGGCCAGGTCCGCAACGCCCTCACCGCCTCCGACGCGCCCGCGGAGTCCGAGGACTCCGTCAAGGTCCGCGCCCGCACCAAGTGGGGCAACATCGACATCCGCCGCGCCGCCCACTGAGCGTACGCACCACAACTCCCGTACGCGCCCCGGCACTTCACCGGCGCCCTCGCCGGCCCCCATCACCCCGCACCCTCACACCGGAGGGCCCCATGCCTTCATCTGTCATGTCCACATCCACCCGCGACGAGGCCGGACGGGTCCCGCTCGCCGTCTCCACCGTCGGCCTGCGCAAGTCCTACGGCGACAAGACCGTCCTCGACGGCATCGACCTGAGCATCCCCGCGGGCTCGGTCTTCGCGCTGCTCGGCCCGAACGGGGCCGGGAAGACGACGACCGTACGGATCCTGTCCACGCTCATCGACGCCGACGGCGGGCAGGCGCAGGTCGCCGGGCACGACGTCGCCGGATCGCCCGACGGCGTGCGCGCCGCGATCGGGGTCACCGGCCAGTTCGCCGCGCTCGACGACCTGCTCACCGCCGAGGAGAACCTGCTCCTGATGGCCGACCTGCTGCGGCTCGGCAAGCGCGAGGGCCGGCAGCGGGCCAAGGACCTCCTCGAACGGTTCGGCATCGCCGATGTCGCGGGCAACCGCGCGGCCACCTTCTCCGGCGGCATGCGCAGGCGGCTCGACCTCGCCATGACGCTCGTCGGCGACCCGCGGATCATCTTCCTCGACGAGCCGACGACCGGACTCGACCCGCGCAGCCGCCGCACCATGTGGGAGACCGTGCGCTCGCTGGTCGCCACGGGCGTCACCGTCTTCCTGACCACGCAGTACCTGGAGGAGGCCGACCAGTTGGCCGACCGGATCGCCGTGCTCGACGGCGGCCGGATCGTCGCCGAGGGCACCGCCGACGAGCTCAAGGCACAGATCCCCGGCAGCCACGTGCGGCTGCGGTTCAACGCCACGGACGAGTACGAGCGGGCGGCCGGGGCCTTCCCCGGCGCGGCCCGGGACGACGAGGAGCTGGCGCTGCGGATCGCGGGCGACGGCGATCTCGCCTCGCTGCGCACCCTGTTCGACCAGCTGGACGCCGCCGGTGTGCAGGCGGCCGACTTCTCCGTGCACACCCCCGACCTCGACGACGTGTTCCTCGCCCTGACCGGCGACGGCACCGACGCCACCCCGCTTCACGTCAAGGAGACCCTGCGATGAGTACCGCCACGAGCACCCTCACGTACGCCGTGCACGACTCGATGACGATGCTGCGGCGCAACATCAAGCACGCCCTTCGCTACCCGGCGGTCTCGATGGGCGCGTCCATGATGCCGATCCTGATGCTGGTGCTCTTCGTGTTCGCCTTCGGGGACTCGATGTCGGGCGGGGCGGGCCGGGACGCGTATCTGGAGTATCTGACGCCCGGGATCGTGATCATGGGGGTGGCGGCCGGGTCCATGTCGACCTCGATCGCCGTCTGTCAGGACATGACCGAGGGCATCATCAACCGCTTCCGCACCATGAACATCACGCGTTCCTCGTTCATGACGGGCCATGTCGTGGGCAGCCTCCTCACGACGATGGTGAGCCTCGTCCTCGTGGTGGCCGTGGCGGTCGCCCTCGGCTTCCGGCCCGACGCGAACCCGGTCGAGTGGCTGGCCGCGATCGGCCTGCTGGCCGCGATCACGTTCGCGATCACCTGGCTCGCGGCGGCGCTCGGCCTGAAGTCCAAGACGGTCGAGTCCGCGAGCAACAAGCCGCTGCTCATCCAGTTCCTGCCGTTCCTCGGCTCCGCGTTCGTGCCGGCCGAGTCGATGGCCCCGGGCCTGCGCTGGTTCGCCGAGCACCAGCCGTTCACGCCGATGACCGAGACGCTGCGCGGGCTGCTGACCGGTTCGGCGATCGGCAACGACGGGTGGATCTCGCTCGCCTGGTGCGCCGGGATCACCGTCGTCGGCTTCGCCTGGTCGCGCAGGCTGTACAGCATCAACACCGAGCGCTGACCGACCGGTTCAGCGGTTCACAGTGGGGGCTCCGCCTGGCGCGGGCCCCCGCTCACGTGCCCGAGTCACCGCGCGCGAACGCCACCGTCAAGTCCCGCACCAGCGCGTTGCGTTCGTACTCGTCCAGTTCCACGAGGCCGCGCCCCGTGAGGCGTTCGAGGGTGTCCTCCACCGAGTCGACGACGCTGGTGAGCACGCCCGCCCGCTGCCGCGCGTCGAGCGCCGCGATCCGGCGGCGGTGCATCGCGTCGGCGACCTCCGGCGCGTACTCGATGCGCGTCGGGCGCACGGCGAGCACCTCGACGCCGATCGCCGCACACTCCTGCGACAGCACCTGGGCCAGCTCGGCGCCGACGGCCTCGGGGTCGCGCAGGGTCGGGGCGGATTCGTGGAAGGCCTCCGGCGGCAGCCGCGAGAACACCCGGGCGAGCGCCACCTCGATCTGCCCGCGCAGATACGCGTCGTGGTCCTGCACCGCGAACAGCGCCCGCGCGGTGTCCCGCACCCGCCACACCACCAGGGCCTCGACGCGCAGCGCCATCCCGTCCGCGTCGACCGCCGGCAGCGGCTCGCTGCGCCAGTGCCGCAGCCGTACGTCGACCCGGCGGCGCAGCACGAGCGGGTTGACCCAGCGCAGACCGGTGCGCCGCACGGTGCCCCGGTAGCGGCCGAAGAGGCTGAGCCCGAGCGCGTCCCCCGACCTGCACCGGCTCAGCCCGCCGAAGGCGAGGACGGCGAGCACCGCGCAGCCCGCGACGTATGCGCCCCACGCCGCCCGGACTGCGTCGTCGGCCCGGTCCGGGGCGGCGGGCCCGAGGAAGTCCGTGACCGTGTCGGGGATCCAGCCGAGCAGCCGGCTTCCGTACAGCGCGCCCGCGAGCGCCAGCGCCCCGGCCGCCGCGCCCAGCCAGCCGGGCAACGACCACCCCGCCCGCTCGACGACCTCGTCCCGCTGACCCATCGGCCCTCCCGAATCCCGTGAACACGACCTCGCCGTACTCACGTTATGCGGCAATAGGCCAAAAATGCCGGAATTCGAGGGCGGTGCGGGGTCACTCGAGCCGCAGCTCCCCGTACGCCCCGGCGGGGACGGCCGGGCTGCGCGGCGGCACGGGCCTCAACTCCCGGTACGCCGCTCCCTGTTCGGGCCGCGCGTCCTCCTCGCCCCTGTTCGGCCAGTACGACATCGCCCGCTCGGCCTGCGCCGTGATCGTCAGGGACGGGTTCACGCCGAGGTTGGCGGAGACCGCCGAGCCGTCGACGACGGAGATGCCGGGGTGCCCGTACACCCGGTGGTAGGGGTCGATGACGCCGCTCTCCGCGCTGTCCCCGATGGGGCAGCCGCCGAGGAAGTGCGCGGTGAGCGGCTTGCCCATGAGCTCGCCGAGGTTGGTGCCCGCGAAGCCGTTGATGGACTCGGCGATCAGACCCGCGGCCTGCCAACCCTCGGGTATGTGCACGGGGTTGGGGGTCCCGTGGCCCTGTTCGGCGGTGAGCAGTCCGCGCCGGTCGAGGCCCGTCGTCAGGGAGTTGTCGTGCGTCTGCATGACGAGCCCGATGATGGTCCGCTCCGACCAGTGCCGCAGCGCGACGGTCCGGGCGACGAGGACCGGGTGGGAGAGGAACGCGAGCGCGGCGGCGAGCGGCTTCGGCAGATTCTGCTTGTACTGGGGCACGCAGATCAGGGCCATGAGGTTGGAGCCCTTGCCGTAGCGGACGTTCTCGATGTGGGTGTTCGCGTTCGGGTGCACGGACGAGGTGATGGCGACGCCGCGCGTGAAGTCGACGTCGGGGCGGCCGTAGCGGCGCGGCCAGGTCAGGGCCCCGACGAGGGACTCGGAGTTGGTGCGGGTGAGCTCGCCGAGGCGGCGCGACAGGCGCGGCAGGACGCCGTCGTCGCGCATGCGGTGCAGCAGGGTCTGGGTGCCGTACGTGCCCGCGGCCAGGACGACCCGGCGGGCGCGCAGCACGGTGCGGCGGCCGCGGCGGCGCTTGTTCGTGGGAGCGGTCGTGACCTCGAAGCCCGCGCCGTCCGGAAGCTCCCGCACGCTGGTGACGGTCGTCATCGCCCGGACCTCGGCGCCGGCCCGCTCGGCGAGGTGCAGATAGTTCTCCGTGAGGCTGTTCTTCGCCCCGACGCGGCAGCCGGTCATGCAGGAGCCGCACTCGGTGCAGGCGGCCCGTGCGGGTCCCGCGCCGCCGAAGTACGGGTCGGGAACCTCCGTGCCCGCCTCGGCCGTTGTCGTACCGTCGGCGTCCTTCCCGTCGCCGAAGAACACGCCCACGGGCGTGAGCCGGAAGGTGTCCCCCGCGCCCATCCGCCCGGCCGCGTCCCGCAGCAGCTCGTCGGCCTCGGTGACGGTCGGGTTGGTGCGCACGCCGAGCATGCGCCGCGCCTGCTCGTAGTAGGGCGCGAGTTCGGCCTGCCAGTCGGTGATGTGCCCCCACTGCCGGTCCTGGAAGAAGGCGGGCGGTGGGACGTACAGCGTGTTGGCGTAGTTCAGCGAGCCGCCGCCCACTCCGGCGCCCGCGAGGACCATCACGTTCTTCATCAGGTGGATGCGCTGGATCCCGTACATCCCGAGGCGCGGCGCCCACAGGTAGTCGCGCAGCTTCAGCGAGGTACGGGGCAGGGTGTCGCGCGAGTACCGGCGTCCGGCCTCGAGGACGCCCACCCGGTAGCCCTTCTCGGTCAGCCGGAGCGCGGAGACGGAGCCGCCGAACCCGGAGCCGACGACGAGGACGTCGTAGTCGTACGCGGTGTCGCGGGCGGCCTCAGTCACCGTAGAGCTCCTCGATCTCCCGCTCGTACTCGCTCATGACGGCCGCGCGCTTGATCTTCAGGGACGGCGTGAGCAGCCCGTTCTCCTCGTTGAACTCGCCCTCCACCAGCGTGAACTTCCGGATCGACTCGGCGCGCGAGACCGCTTCGTTGGCGTAGTCGACGGCCTTCTGGACGTCCGCGACGATCCGCGGGTCCCGGACGATCTCGGCCATCGGGGTGTCGGCGGGCAACTTGCGGACGCTCAGCCAGTGCGCGACGGACTCCGGTTCGAGGGTGATCACCGCGGCGACGTACGCGCGGTTGTCGCCGACGACGATGCACTGGCCGACGGGCGAGCGGCTGCGCAGCCGGTCCTCCAGGACTGCCGGCGAGACGTTCTTGCCGCCGCTGGTGACGAGGATGTCCTTCTTGCGCCCGGTGATCCGCAGATAGCCGTCGCCGTCCAGCTCCCCGAGGTCGCCGGTCGCGAACCAGCCGTCCTCGTCCAGGACCTGGTCGGTCGCGGCCTGGTTGTTCCAGTACGCGCCGAAGACGATGCCGCCCTTGATGAGCACCTCGCCGTCGTCCGCGATCCGGATGGAGCTGCCGGGCACGGGCAGGCCGACGGTGCCGGGGCGTGGCCGCAGCGGCGGGGTGATCGTGGCGGCGGCCGTGGTTTCAGTCAGGCCATAGCCCTCGTAGATCACGATCCCGGCGGCGTAGAAGAACAGATTCAGATTGCGGTCGAGGGGCGAGCCGCCGCTGATCGCGTACCGCAGCCGCCCGCCCAGCTCCTTGCGCACCCTCCGGTAGACGAGCAGGTCGTAGAGCCCGTGGGCGAGCCGGAGTCCGATTCCGGGCCCCTCTCCCCCGTCCAGGAACCGCGCCAGATGCGCCTCGGTGAAGCGCACCGCGATCCGGTCGGCGCGGTCGAAGGACGAGCCGCGCCCGAGCTTCTCGGCGGTCGCCCGACCGGTGTCGTGGATCTTCTCGAAGAGGTACGGGACGCCGACCACGAACGTCGGCCGGAACGAACGCAGTTCGGGCCGCAGCTCGTCGGGCTTGATGCTCGGGCAGTGCCCCAGCTCGATCCGGGCGAGCATGCACGCCACCTGGATCGTCCGCCCCAGGATGTGCGCGAGCGGCAGGAACAGCAGGGTCGACGCGGTCTGCCCGGTGATCGCCTTGAAGATCGGGTGCAGCAGCTCGACGGTGTTCGCGGCCTCGGCGTACAGATTGGCGTGCGTGAGGACGCAGCCCTTGGGCCTGCCGGTGGTGCCGGAGGTGTAGCAGACGGTCGCGATGGTGTCGGGGGTGAGCGCGGCCCGGCGCTTGACGACCTCCTCGTCGGCCACCTCGGCACCCAGGGCGGCGAGTTCGAGCACGGCGCCCCCGTCGATCTGCCGGATGCCGGGCCGCTCGCCCTCGGGAAGAGCGGCGGTCCCGCGCTCGGCCGCGGCGGCGTTCTCCGGCGTCTCGACGATCAGCATCGTCGCGCCGGAGTCCCGCACGATCCACTCGATCTGCTCGGGCGAGGACGTCGCGTAGATGGGGACCGTCTGCCCGCCCGCGGCCCAGATCGCGAAGTCGAGCACCTGCCACTCGTAGCGGGTGCGCGACATCAGGGCGACGCGGCCGCCCGGTTCGAGCCCCGCCGCGATCAACCCCTTTGCGGTGGCGGTCACTTCACGGGCGAACGCCGCGGCGGTGACCGGCCGCCAGCTGTCGCCCTCCTTGCGCCGCACGACGACGGCGTTCGGCTCCTCCTCGGCGTTCCGATACGGGATGTCGGCGGGCGTGGACCCGTCCTTCGGCGGCTCGGCGAGCGCCGCGACCCGCGCCTCGCGCACGGTCCCGTGCTCGCCCCTGACGAGTTCGACCTCGGCGCGGTCGGCCAGGTCGCCGCGCTTCCCGGCCCGCTTCAGATCTTGACGTACGCCCATGACGGCTCCCGTGTGCGCGGCTGCCCGACTCGTACCTGCCCGCTCGTACTTACTGGGGAGTCAACTTACCTACGCGTAAGGAAAATTCAATGGTCCCGTACGAATCGGCGACCACCATGGACGGACCGGGAACCAACCGGCGGCTACGGCGCCCAGACCTCGCCGTCGAGCACGTCCCGCATACCCACCCACACCATGTTCATCAGGCGCAGAGTGATGCCCTCCGGGGACTGTCCCGGATTGCGCTCCATCCAGTCGGTGAGCGAGTCGGCGGCGCCCACGAGGGCGTGCGCGACGAAGTCGGCATCCTCGTCGCCGAGCTGGGACCCACGACCGCTGTCGGAGATGCCGTCCCTGATGAGCCCGGCCACCTCGGCCATGACCGCGCGCCGCGCGTCGGCGACGGCCGCGGCGATCGCCTCGCTCAGCTCGGAGGCCTGCCGGTGCAGCACGACCCAGCTGTCGCGGTGCTCGGCGACGAACGCGAAGAACGCGGAGAGCCCGGCGTACAACCGCAGTTCGGGCGCGGCACCGGCGCCGCGCGCGGCCTCCTGGAAGGCGCCGACAAGCCGCCCGGCCTCCCGCTTCAGGCACGCGAGGAAGAGCCCCTCCTTGGAATCCAGGTACAGATACACCATCGGCTTGGAGATTCCGGCGAGTTCGGCGATCTCGTCCACGGACGCCGCGTGGTAGCCACGCTTGGCGAAGACCCGCACGCCGACGTCGATGATCTGCTGCTCGCGCACATGGCGCGGCACGCGCTTCCTGCGCGCCGTCGTACGCCCTTGAGCCGCTCCCGATGTGCCCGTCACCCTTGTCAGCCTATCTACGTAGCCGTAACCTTACCCAGCAGTAAACTTACTAGGCGGTAAGGTCGCGATAAGCAACGACCCGACTGAATGGAGAGTGGACCCATGAGCGGTGCCGAGGAGATCGCGGCGCTCGACTTCGCGAGCGTCACGCCCGAGGAGTTCGCACGGATCGTGAAGGGTCTCTCCGCGAAGGAGATCAACGAGATCGCGCGGGACGAGGCGCTGCGCACCCGGGTCCTCAAGGAGGTCTTCGGGCGCATGGAGCGGCAGTTCAAGCGGGACGTGGCGGGCTCCCTCGAAGCGCTCATCCGCTGGAAGGTCACCGGCCAGGACGAGGTGCCCGAGGCGGTCTACGAAACGAAGATCTCGAACGGCACCTGCACGGTCACCGAGGGCCGCTCGGCCGCGGAGCCGCGCGTCACGCTCATCATGGGCGACGCCGACTTCCTCAAGCTGGTCTCGGGCAACTCCTCGCCCGTCACGATGTTCATGATGCGCAAGGTCAAGATCGCGGGCGACGTGGCCCTCGCCTCCGGCCTGACCCGCTACTTCGACATCCCCAAGGCGTGAGGAAAGAGGCTCCGGACCATCATGGCTTTCTCTCTTGAACTGGGCGAGGAACAGCGCGATCTGCGGGACTGGGTGCACGGCTTCGCCGCCGACGTCGTGCGGCCGGCGGCCGCCGAGTGGGACGAGCGCGAGGAGACGCCCTGGCCGGTGATCCAGGAGGCCGCGAAGATCGGCCTGTACGGATTCGAGTCCCTCGCGGAGATGTTCGGCGACCCGAGCGGCATCTCGCTGCAGATCGCCAACGAGGAGCTGTTCTGGGGCGACGCGGGCATCGGCATGGCCCTCTTCGGCACGTCGCTCGCGGTGGCCGGCATCTTCTCCGCCGGGACGCCCGACCAGCTCGCCGAGTGGGTGCCGCAGTGCTACGGCGACGAGGACGACCCCAAGGTCGCGGCGTTCTGCGTCTCGGAGCCGCAGGCCGGTTCGGACGTGGCGGGGATGCGCACGCGCGCCCGCTACGACGAGGCGAAGGACGAGTGGGTGCTGTCCGGCCAGAAGGCCTGGATCACCAACGGCGGCATCGCGAACGTGCACGTCGTCGTCGCCTCCGTCGACCCGGACCTCGGCTCGCGCGGCCAGGCGGCCTTCATCGTGCCGCCGGGGACGCCGGGACTCGAAGGCGCCAAGAAGATAAAGAAGTTGGGCCTACGGGCGTCCCACACGGCCGACGTCTTCCTCGACGACGTCCGCGTCCCGGGCCACTGCCTGCTGGGCGGCAAGGAGAAGCTGGACGCGCGCCTCGCACGGGCCCGCGAAGGCACGCCGGGCTCCCGGGGCCAGGCCGCGATGTCGACCTTCGAGGTCAGCCGACCGACGGTGGGCGCGCAGGCGCTCGGCATCGCGCGCGCCGCGTACGAGTACGCGCTGGAGTACGCGGGCGAGCGGGAGGCGTTCGGCCGCCCGATCATCGAGAACCAGGCGATCGCGTTCGCCCTGGCGGATCTGCGCACGGAGATCGAGGCGTGCCGGCTGCTGATCTGGCAGGCGTCCTGGATGGCCCGCAACGACAAGGTCTTCGACGCGGGCCAGGGCTCGATGTCCAAGCTGCGCGCGGGTGAACTGGCGGTGGCCTCCACCGAGAAGGCCATCCAGGTCCTCGGCGGCGCCGGCTACAGCCGGGAGCACCCGGTGGAGCGGATGTACCGGGACGCGAAGATCTACACGATCTTCGAGGGCACGAGCGAGATCCAGCGGCTCGTGATCGCGCGGGCGATCTCGGGGCGGCAGATCCGCTGAACCGGGGTCCGGGGTCCGGGGCCGAGCCGGGGGATCGGTGCGGGCCGGGTTCAAGGGACTGTGACGCAGGATGACCGTCTGGCCGTCATCCCGCGTCACAGTCCGCCCGGCCTCGCTACGACACCACGTCCTTGCGCGCGAAGCCCCGGAACGCCAGCGCGAACAGCACCACCGCGTACGCCACGGACACCGAAGCGCCCTGGATCATCCCGCCCCATTCGGGCTGTGTCTGGATCGCGTCCGCCCACGCGAACTGCCAGTGCGCGGGCAGGAAATCGCGCCAGTCGCCGAGCGCGGTGACCGCGTCGAGGACATTGCCGACGATGGTCAGGAAGACCGCGCCGCCGACCGCGCCCAGCGGGTTGTCCGTCTTGGTGGAGAGCCAGAACGCGAGCCCCGCCGTGACCAGTTGGGACACGAAGATGAACGCGACGACCAGCAGCAGCCGCTGCACCGCCGTGCCCGCGGGCAGCGCCCCGCCGGTCGGGATGTCCAGCGGCCCCCAGCCGTACGCCACCGCGCCGACGCCGAGCGCGACCAGCGGGAGCAGCAGCATCGCGGCGAGGCTGAGCCCGAACGCGACGGCCAGCTTGGACCACAGCAGCCGGGCCCGCGGCACCGGAGCGGCCAGCAGATAGCGCAGGCTCGACCAGTTCGCCTCGGAGGCGACGGTGTCGCCGAAGAACAGGGCCACCGGGACGACCAGCAGGAATCCGGCGGACACGAACAGGCTCGTCGCCGCGAAGTTCGCCGCGGACGCGGTGGCGGTGTCCATCAGGTTCACGCGCTGTCCGCTGTCGCCGCCGCCCGCGCCCGGCTCCCCGCCGATCGCGAACGCGGCGACGAGCACGAACGGCAGCAGCGCGAGCACCGCGCCCATCACGAGCGTGCGCCGCCGCTTCACCTGGCGCACGAGCTCCACGCGGAGCGGGAGCGTGCGCCGCGGCCGGTAGCCGTGCGCGAGTTCGGGCACGTCGCGCGCCCCGGTCTCGGCTCCGGTCGTCGTCATGCCGGGGTCCCTCCGATCAGGGTCAGGAACGCGTCCTCCAGGCGGCGGTGCGGGCCGAGGGAGCGCACCGGCACGTCGAGCCGCACCAGCTCCGCGACCAGACGGGCGGCCGGGTCGGAGCCGGTGGCCGGGTCCGTGGCGGGGCCGGGTTCCGGTATGAGGCGGACGAGCAGGCCGTCGTCGACCCGCACCACCGAGTCCACGCCGGAGAGGCCGCCGACCTTCTCCACGAGCGCGTCGGAGACCTCGCCCGCGATGCCGACGAGCAGCGTGTCCCCGGAGCCGACGATGTCCGCGACGGGGCCCGCCTGGACGAGCCGGCCGCGGTCCATCACCACGAGGTGCGTGCAGGTCTGCTCGACCTCGGCGAGGAGGTGGCTGGAGACGATGACCGTGCGTCCCTCACGCGCGTAGCGGATCATCACCTCGCGCATCTCGCGGATCTGCGGCGGGTCGAGCCCGTTCGTCGGCTCGTCGAGGATCAGCAGGTCCGGGAGGCCGAGCATGGCCTGGGCGATGGCGAGGCGCTGGCGCATGCCCTGCGAGTACGTGCGCACCGCGCGCGTAAGGGCGTCGCCGAGGCCCGCGATCTCCAGGGCCTCGTCGAGGTGCGCGTCCTCGGCGGGGCGTCCTGTGGCCTTCCAGTACAGCTCCAGGTTCTCGCGCCCGGAGAGGTGCGGGAGGAAGCCCGCGCCCTCGACGAAGGCGCCGACGCGGGACAGGACCGGGGAGCCGGGCCTGATCGCGTGGCCGAAGACCCGGATGCCGCCCTCGTCGGGGCGGATGAGGCCCATCAGCATGCGCAGCGTCGTCGTCTTGCCCGCGCCGTTCGGCCCGAGGAGGCCGAGGACCTGGCCCTGCTCGACGCGGAAGGACAGGTCGCGCACCGCGTACCGGTCCGTGGACCCCGCGTACTTCTTGCTCAGGTCCGTGATCTGGAGCGGGACCTCGGCGAGCGCCGGGTCGGGCGCAGGCGCCGACGTCCGTCGCCGGGCCGTGAGGAGCAGCCCCGCCGCGACGGCGAGCGCCCCGGCCGGCAGCCACCACACCCAGGCGGGCAGCGGCTCGTCCTGTGTCCGTACGCCGGGGGCGGTGGGCACGCTCAGGCTGTCGTGCACGGAGACCTGGTACGTCGCCGGCTCGTTCGGCGACGCGTAGCCGAGGTCGGTCGCGGAGAGCACGAGCCGCAGCTTGTGGCCCTTCTGCACCTCGTGGTCGACGGCCGGCAGCGTGATCCTCACGTCCTTGCCCGCGCCGTCCGCGCCGGTCACCCGCAGCGGCGTCACCAGCTGCGAGGGCAGCACCTGGCGCGACCCGTCGGGCCCGGAGTCGTACACCTTCGCGAACAGCACGGCCGTGCCGGTGGAGGACTTCACGTGTGCGGTGACGGTCGGGGAGCCGGTGATGCGCATCGGCTTCTTCAGCGGCGCCGAGTCGAAGCGCGCGAACTGGCCGGGGTACTCCAGGGAGAATCCGACGCCGAGCGACGACGACAGGTTCGACACCTTGCCGAGGCCCGGCACCGAGGAGATCGACGGCGGTCCGCCGCCGGGCGGGTTCTGGAAGGTCTCGGTGGCCGACTTCAGCGGCACCCCCGTGCGGCGCTCACCGCGCAGGCCCGGGTACAGGTCGCCGCTCGCGCCGCGCAGCGTGGCCGCGCCGTCCGTGGAGTCGACGCCGCCGGTGCGGGTGACGCGGAACGCGGGGCCCGTGTCGACGTTCTCGTCCTTCAGGTAGCGGTCGAACCAGGACGTCACGCGCTCGTGCAGGCGGTCGAGCTCCATGTCGCCGCCGTCGTGCCCGCCGTTCAGCCAGTCGACCTCGACCGGTGCGCCGTTCGCCTTGACGTGGCGCGCTATCTCGTCGGCCTGGCCGAGGGGGAAGAGCGAGTCGGTCTGGCCCTGGGCGATGAACGTGGGGACCTTGATGCGGTCGCCGACGGCGACGGGGCTGCGCTCCTCCAGGAGCTTTCGCGCCGCGTCGTCCGGCTTCCCGGCGACGGCGACGCGCTTGTACATGTCGCACAGCTTCTGCTCGAAGCGGCCGCAGGCGAGCCCGGCCTCGCTGGTGCGGGTGCCGAGCTGCGCGGAGCCGGAGGTGAAGAAGGCGCCGGCCCACAGCTTCTTGAAGACGCCGTCGGGGAACAGGGCGTCCGCCAGGTTCCAGTACGTGATCTGCGGGGCGATGGCGTCGACCCGCTTGTCGTGGCCCGCCGCGAGCAGCGAGACCGCGCCGCCGTACGAGGCGCCGCTGACGCCCACGCGCGGGTCGCCGGGGCGGTCGAGCTCGACCTCGGGGCGCTTCGCGAGCCAGTCGGTCATCCGGGAGACGTCGGCCACCTCGTGCTTCGGGTCGTTCAGGCCGATCTTGCCGCCGGAGCGGCCGAAGCCGCGGGACGACCAGGTCATGACCGCATATCCGTGGGCGGCGAGCTTCTCCGCCTCGGCGCGGACGTCGGCCTTGCTGCCGCCGAAGCCGTGCGTGAGCAGGACCGCGGGCCGCTTGTGGGACGGGTCACCCGCCGTGAAGTACGAGGTGTCGATGCGCACGCCGCCGCCCATCGGCATCATCCGGTCCTGCCGGTGCGGGGCGGGCGCGTCGTCGGAGCCGGATGCGGCGACCGCCGTCCAGCTGCCTGCTCCCGCGAGCACCACGAGGGTGGCCGCGACGGCGATCCACCGTCGCGGCCAGCCGCGGATTCGCTCACGCCACTCGCGCCGTCGAAAAGACATGCGCTCAACGGTATGCGCACCCACCGACAACCTCCGCATCCGGTGGCCCGCGCACACGCCACGGGGCTCCGCCCCGGACCCCGCGCCTCAAACGCCGGCGGGGCTTGATCTGGCCGACCGAGCCTTGGGCAATCTGCCGCCTTGGGCGGCAGGGTGGGCAAGGCGGCGCACGGTGCGGCGCAACGATGGCAACGGCTTCAGCCCCGGTTCCGCAATATCCTGCAAGCGCTCGCAGCGTGCGTCAAGGGTGCGCGTAGGACGGGGAGTTGGCAGGAAGGACCCGTTCCGGAAATCGCTGCGCAACCCATTGACCGGCCTGCGAGCGCATGCAAACGTCCCTCCTCGACAGCGCCCACCACCGAGCCGCTCGTGGAGGCCCCCTATGGGCAGTGCCGCCCCCTCCCGTCGCACCACCCTGTCCGCCCTGCTCGCCTCCGGCCTCGGCGCCGCGCTGACCGCCTGCGGCGGGCCCGCACGCTCCGTCGGCGCCGGCGGCAACGTAACGCTGCGCTACTTCTTCTGGGGCGACAGCGGCCGCGCCGACCTGATCAACAAGTGCATCGCGGTCTTCGAACGCGAGCACCCCAAGATCAAGGTGAAGTCGAGCTTCGCCGCGTTCGACGCCTTCTGGCCCAAGCTCAGCACCGCCGCCGCGGGCGGCAACCCGCCCGACGTGATGCACGTCGACTACGCCTGGATCCGCACCCTCGGCGAGCACGGCGTCCTCGCCGACCTGGGCCCCCGCATCGGCTCCGGCAAGGAGATCGACGCGTCCACGGTGATCCCCTCGCTGCGTACGGCGGGCGAGGTTGACGGCCGCCGCGTCGCCCTGCCCCTGGGCGCCAACTGCGTGTCCCTGATGTACGACGCCAAGGCGTGGTCCGAGGCCGGCGCCCGCAGACCGACGGGCCCGATGAGCTGGGACGCGTTCATGGAGGAGTCCCTCAAGGTGACCCGCCACGGCAGGCGCAGGGGCAGCCCCGTGCAGTACGGCATGGACAACCCCGGCCAGAACTACATGGGCCTGGAGATCTGGATGCGCCAGCAGGGCCTCCAGATGTGGACCGAGAAGGGCGCACTCGGCTTCGACCGGGACGACATGCGCCGCTACCTCACCCTGGTCGACGGCTGGCGCAAGGAGGGCGCGCTGGCCGGCCCCGCCGCCGTGCTCGAATCGCTGCCCGGCTTCCCCATCACCACCCGCAGGGCCGCCTCCTACCTGGAGTGGGACAACCAGGTCGGCGGCCGCAGCGACATGCGCGGCAGCACGCTCTCGCTGGGCACCGTCCCCAGCGACACCGGCCGCTCCGGCATCTACGCCAAGCCGGGCATGCTGATCGCCGCCGCCGCGCAGAGCCCGTACCCGAGCGAGAGCGCGCGGTTCATCGACTTCATGGTCAACGACCGGCGGGTGGCGAAGATCCTCGGCACCAACATCGGCATGCCGCCCACGACGAGCCAGCAGGGCGCGGCCGACACCTCCGACCCGAAGGTGCGCCAGGTCCAGGCGTACGAGAAGCGGGTCGCGAAGACGCTGGCGCCGACCCCGCCGCCGCCCGCCGACGGCGGCGCCTCGCTCAACGTCTATCTGCAGCGCGTCGCCGAGAAGCTCTTCTACGGCCGGATCTCCGTGGACCAGGCCGTGGACCTCTACTTCGACCAGTCGGAGGTCGTCCTCGCCTGACGGCGGGACCCCCACCAGGCTGCCCCCTCCCCCTCGAAAACGTACGGAGTCCTCATGGCCTCTACGACGACGACCGACGCCGCGATCCCCCGCGCGCGCCGCGGCGACGCCCCCTCGCCCCCGCCCGGAAAGCGCCGCCGGTCCGCGAACGACCGCTCCGCGTACGTCTTCCTCACTCCGTGGATGATCGGCGCGGCCGTGCTGACGCTCGGGCCGATGCTGTTCTCGCTCTACATGTCGTTCACGGACTACAACCTGTTCGACGCCCCGCGCTGGATCGGCCTCGACAACTACAAGCGGATCCTGTTCGACGACCCCGAGGTCCGGGACACCGTCGGCGTGACGCTGCTCTACGTCGTCGTGGCGACACCCCTGAAGCTGATCGCGGCGCTCGGCGTCGCCCTGCTCCTCCACACCCGCCGCAAGGGCCGCAACTTCTACCGCGCCGCCTTCTACATGCCGTCCCTGATCGGGGCGAGCGTCGGCGCGGCCATCGTGTGGCGGCTGCTGTTCTCCACCGGCAGCGTCGTCGACCAGTTCCTCGGCGCCTTCGGGATCCACACGGGCGGCTGGATCTCCAACCCCGACTGGTCGCTGATGTCCCTGGTCGCACTCTCCGTCTGGCAGTTCGGCGCGCCCATGGTGATCTTCCTGGCGGCGCTGCAGCAGATCCCGCGCGATCTGTTCGAGGCCGCGGAGATCGACGGGGCGGGGCCCTGGCGCCGCTTCATCTCGGTCACGGTCCCGATGCTCTCCCCGGTGATCTTCTTCAATCTGGTCCTGGAGATGGTGCACGCCTTCCAGATGTTCAACTCGGCGTTCGTGCTCTCCAACGGCACCGGCGGACCCGCGGGCTCCACCCACGTCTACTCGATGTACCTGTACGAACTCGGCTTCAACGACTTCCGGATGGGCTACGCGGCGGCCCTGACCTGGGTGCTGCTCCTGGTCGTCGGCGTGATCACCGCGGTGCTCTTCAAGACTTCGGGCCGCTGGGTCCACTACGCGGGTGAGGAGAAGTGACGATGGCCTCGACCACCACCACGGCCGGCACGCGGTCGACCTTGTGGCACGTGGGCGCGATCGCCCTGCTGCTGGTCCTCCTCTACCCGGTGTTCTGGGTGTTCACGGCGTCCGTGAAGCCCGCCGACGAAATCATCTCCAGCTTCAACCTGCTTCCCTCGGAGGTCAGTTGGAGCGGATTCGGCACGGCACTCGAAGGCATCGCCGAGGTCCCGGCCTGGCGCTTCTTCAGCAACTCCCTGCTGCTCGCGGTGGGTTCGGTGATCGGCAACGTACTGTCGTGCTCGATCGCCGCCTATGCCTTCGCGCGGCTGCGGTTCCGGGGGCGCGGCGCGATGTTCGCGGTGATGATCGGCACGATCCTGCTGCCGACGCACCTGCTGCTCATCCCGCAGTACACGATGTTCCAGAAGGTCGGCCTGGTCGACACGTACGTGCCGCTGCTGCTGGGCAAGTTCCTCGCCACGGACGCGTTCTTCGTGTTCCTGATGGTGCAGTTCGTGCGCAACCTGCCGCGCAGCCTCGACGAGGCGGCGCTGATCGACGGCTGCGGGCACTTCCGGATCTTCGGCCACATCGTGCTCCCGCTGCTGCGGCCGGCCCTCATCACCACGGCGATCTTCACGTTCATCTGGTCCTGGAACGACTTCTTCGCGCCGCTGATCTACCTCCAGTCGCCGGAGAAGTACCCGCTGCCGGTGGCGTTGCGGCTGTTCGTCGACTCGACGAGCAGTCAGGACTACGGGGCGATGCTCGGCATGTCGGTCCTGTCGCTGCTGCCGGTGATCGCGTTCTTCGTGGCGTTCCAGCGGCTGCTGATCGAGGGTGCGGCGACGTCCGGGATGAAGGGATGAGCGGCGTGGCGGACACGGGTTCGGTGGCGCGGCGCGACACCCCGTACGGCGAGCGGTTCACGCTCTTCGCGGAGGTGCTGTGGATCGGGGTGCTGGTGGCGGCGGGTTCGCTGTTCGTCGTCACGTGGCCGGCGGCGATGGCGGCGGGGTGCGCGGCGGTACGGCGGTGCGTGCCGGACGGGCCTTCGCCGGGCACGGCGCGGCGGTTCGCGGCGGACTGGTGGGCGGCGCTTCCTGGCGGGGCGGTAGTGGGGGCGGTGGGGCTCGCGGTCCTCGGCTTCCTGGGCGCGGACCTTCGCCTGGCGGCGGTCGCGGGCGACGTTCCGTTCTTCGGCGTACTGGCGGTGGCGATCGTCGGGGTGGCTGGGGCGGTGGTCGTGTACCAGGTGCGGATGGCGGCGGTCTGGTCGTCCACGGGGCGCTGGTCCCGTCCCGGGCGGGACGTGTCGGGGTCGGCGATGCTCGCCGGGGCGGTATTCGTTTCGGCGGTGTGTGTATGGCAGTTGACGATCCTGGCGCCCTTGGTGACGGGTGTCCTGGCCCTGGCGGCAGTAGCGGTCGACCGCCGCAACGCCACGGGGCTCCGCCCCGGACCCCGCGCCTCAATCGCCGGCGGGGCTTGTTTGGAAGGTGGACCTCATGCGTGACCAGCACCGTCCCGGGGCCGCCGCCCCCAGCGCAGAAGAGGTCGCCGAGGCCGTCGGGGTCTCGCCCTCCACCGTCAGCCGGTGTTTCGCCTCGCCGCACCAGGTGCGGCCCGAGACCCGCGCCCGGGTCCTCGCGGCGGCGGAACGGCTCGGGTACCGGCCCAGCCGCATCGCCCGCTCGCTCGCCGAGGGCCGCACCCGCACGCTCGGGCTCATCGTGCCCGACATCGCCAATCCGTTCTTCGCGGTGATCGTGAAGGCCGTGCAGGCCCGCGCCCGCCGCAAGGACTACGCGGTGTTCCTCGCGGACACCGACGAACACCCCGACGACGAGTACGAGTTGGCGCTGACGCTGGCCCGCCAGGTGGACGGGCTGCTGCTCGTCGCCCCGAGGATGGAGGGCGCCCGGCTCGCCGAGGTCGTCCGGCAGGTGCCGAGCGTCGCCGTGAATCGGAGCGTGTCCGGCGTGCCGTCCGTCGTCGCGCCGAGCGAGGACGGACTGCGCCAGGCGGTGGCGCATCTGCACGCGCTCGGCCACCGCCACCTCGCGCTCATCCTGGGGGCCCGCAACTCCTGGTCGAGCGAGCAACGCGGCCACGCCGTGCGGTACGCCGCCGAGCAGCTTGAGCTGAAGGTCACCGAGTTCGGCCCGCACGAGCCCAAGTTCCACACGGGCGCGCAGGTCGCCGACCTGGCCCTGGCGGCGGGCGCCACCGCGATCGTCGCGCACAACGACCTGATGGCGCTCGGCGTACTGTCGCGCCTCGCCGACCGGGGAGTACGGGTGCCCGACGACGTCAGCGTCGTGGGCGCCGACGACACCCTCCTCGCCACCACGGCCACCCCGGCGCTCACCTCGGTCCGCATCCCGCTCGACGCGCTCGGCGAACGCGCCGTCGACCTGATGCTGCGCCGCCTCGACGAACCGGACCGCGTACCCGAACAGCTCTCCCTGGACAGCGAGTTGATAGTCCGCCGCTCCACAGGACCAGCCCCGCGAAAGGAATCCTGACCCCATGAAGCGTGCCGCGATCATCGGTACCGGTCACCGTGCCCAGATGTACACCCGGGCCCTGGCCGCCCGCCCCCACTACGACGTAGCCCTTCTCGCGGACCCGAGCCCGACCCGTATCGCCCACCACAACCGGCTGCTCGGCTCGCTCGGCCGCGCGGAGGCGGCCACCTGCGACCCGTCCGACTTCGCGGCCGCCCTCCGCGCGCACCGGATCGACGAGGTCGTGGTCACCACCGTCGACGCGACCCACCACACGTACATCAACACGGCGCTCGAAGCCGGCTGCCGGGTGGTGACGGAGAAGCCGATGACCACGGACGCGGAGAAGTGCCGCGCCATCCTGGAGACGGTCGAGCGGACCGGCGGTGAGCTGTCCGTGGGGTTCAACTACCGCTACAACCCGGCCCACGAGAAGGTCTGGCAGCTCCTCCACGACGGCGCGATCGGCGAGATCCGCTCGGTCCACTTCGAGTGGCTCCTCGACGTCCGCCACGGCGCCGACTACTTCCGCCGCTGGCACCGCGAGAAGCAGCACAGCGGCGGACTGCTCGTCCACAAGTCGGGACACCACTTCGACCTCGTCAACTGGTGGCTGGGCGCGGCCCCTTCGCGGGTGTACGCGGAGGGCGGGCTCGTCTTCTACGGCCGTGACAACGGCGAGCGCACCGGCCTTCGCCGCGACTACGTGCGGGCGCACGGTTCGGACGCTGCCGCCGACGACCCGTACGCGATCCACCTCGCCGACGACCCGAACCTCAAGTCCCTGTACGTCGACGCCGAGGCGGCGGGGGACGGCTATGTGCGCGACAGGAACGTCTTCGGTGACGCCATCGACGTCGAGGACGACCTGTCGGTGCTCGTGCGGTACGACTCCGGGGCCACGATGACGTACCACCTCACGGCGTACTCCCCCTGGGAGGGCTACCGCGTGATGTTCAACGGCACGGCCGGCCGCCTGGAGCTGGAGGTCGAGGAGAACACGTGGCAGCCGCCGAAGGTCACCGTGGGCGGGGAGGGGGCGTCGCACGGCGGGGTGGTCATGGACCGGCCCGGGCGTACGTCGATCCTGCTGCGGCCGCTGTGGGAGGCGCCGCGGGAGATCCCGTACGAGTGGTCGGCCGGGTCCCACGGAGGTGGGGACCTGCGGATGCTGAAGGAGCTTTTCGGGCCGCTGGGTGACGGGTCCGACGACGGGGCTGCGCCCGCGGCGGGGAAGGGGGCCACCGCGCGTGACGGGGCGCTTGCGCTTGCGGTTGGCGTTGCCGGGAACTCGTCGTTGGTTTCCGGCCGGCCGGTGGAGACCGGTCACCTGTGGTGACGGTCGCGGGGCTCTGCTCCGGGCCCCGCGCCTCAATCGCCGGCGGGGCTTGATCTATCAAGCCCCGGGAGCGCAACCCCGGCTCGCGGCGTCAGTCGGTCGGGACCGACACCAGCCACCGCGAGTCCTGGCGCGGTCGCAGGTAGAAGGCCCAGTACAGGGTGGCGATCGCCATGATGCCGCCCGTCCACAGGAGGTACGTGACCTCCTGTTCGATCAGGATGTAGATCATCAGCGCGATCAGGACCACGGGGATCCCCGGCCACAGCGGCATCCGCCAGGCCGGCTGGTCCTTGTGGGCGCCGCGGCGGGCGAACAGGGCGGCAACCGCGACCAGCAGGTACATGCCGGTGACGGAGACGCCCGTCACGCCGTACAGGGTGTCGAGGTTGACGAAGCAGAGGGCCGCGCCGGGGACGCCGACGGCCAGGGTCGCGACCCACGGGGAGCCGAAGCGGCCGAGGCGGGAGAGGGCGTTGTTGACCGGTCCTGGCCAGGCCTTGTCGCGGGCCGAGGCGAACAGGACGCGGGAGTTCTGGATGACCATGACGATGCCCGCGTTGATGATGGCGAGCGCGACGCAGAGCGAGACGAACGTGCCGACCGCCGAGTTCGACCAGGCCACGACCATGCTGCTGATGTCGCCCGAGGTGAGCGCCGAGAGGTCCTTGGCGCCCATCGTGATCGCGACGACCGGGACCAGGATGACGACGGAGGAGATCGCGAGGGTGGCGAGGACCGTGCGGGCCACGGACTTGCGGGGGTTCTCCAGTTCCTCGGAGAGGTAGACGGCCGTCGAGAAGCCCTGCGTGACGAAGAGGGCGATGGCGAGGCCGGAGACGACGAGCATGCCCGTCACGGCGTCCGTGTGGCCGTTTCCGCCCGCGACCTGCATCGAGCCGAGCGAGTCGACGCCGCGCTCGCTGTGCGCGAAGCCGAGGACCGCGACGAGGGCCGCCGCGATGACCTCCAGGACGAGGAAGATGCCGGTGATCCACGCGTTGGCGCGCAGGTCGAGCAGGCCCGCGAGGGTGGACAGGAGCATCACGCCCGCGCCCGTCATCGCCGGGTCGAGGTGGATCAGCGGCTCCAGGTAGTCCGCCGTGCCCATCGCGATCACCGGCGGGACGATGAAGACGACGAGCAGGGACAGGACGAAGACGAGCCAGCCCGCGAGGCGTCCGGCCAGCGTCGAGACCATCGCGTACTCGCCGCCCGCGCTGGGGATGAGGGTGCCCAGCTCCGAGTAGAGGAAGGCCACGCCGATACAGATCAGCGAGCCGACGGCGATGGTCAGGGCGGTGGCGGTGCCGAGGCTGCCGAACAGGTCGGGGACGACGACGAAGAGCGAGGAGGCGGGCGTCACGCAGGAGAGCGTGAGCAGGGTGCCTCCGACGACGCCGATGGAACGCTTGAGCTTCTGGGCCTGGGGGGCCGACTCCGGCGGGGAGGGGGGAGCGGCGGAGCGAAGCGTGTCGGTCATGAAGCGGTTCCGATCGACTCGTGCGACAGGGCTGCGCCATGCAACCCCGCCGATATCCGAACGTCAACGCCCGTTTCCCTTCGGAATCCGCACTACCGTTTCCGCCAACTGCGCGCGATTCTTAAGGTGTTCGCAAAGTCAACCGCTGTAGATACAGCGACTCCCGTAAATGACCTTCGTATCCAAGGTCACATACGGGAGTCGGGTTACGCCGCCCGGTTCGTCCCCTACGTACGGGAACCGCAGCCGGAGCGCGGAAGTTCACAGTGAACTGTCCGCACTCCGGACGTGCGGGCCGCCCTCAGTGGTTGCTGGGGAAGCCCAGGTCCACGCCCGCGGGGGCGTCGGCCGGGTCCGGCCAGCGGGTGGTGACGACCTTGCCGCGGGTGTAGAAGTGCGTGCCGTCGTTGCCGTAGATGTGGTGGTCGCCGAAGAGGCTGTCCTTCCAGCCGCCGAAGCTGTGGTAGCCCACCGGCACCGGGATCGGGACGTTGACACCGACCATGCCGGCCTCGATCTCCAGCTGGAAGCGGCGGGCGGCGCCGCCGTCCCGGGTGAAGATCGCGGTGCCGTTGCCGAACGGGGACGCGTTCATGAGGGCCACGCCCTCCTCGTACGTCTCCGTGCGCAGCACGCACAGGACCGGGCCGAAGATCTCGTCCTGGTACGCCTTGGCGGTCGTCGGGACGTTGTCGAGCAGGGAGAGGCCCACCCAGTGGCCGTTCTCGAAGCCCGGCACCGTGTACTCGCTGCCGTCGAGGACGACCTCGCAGCCCTCGGCCGCCGCGCCCTTCACGTAGGAGGCGACCTTGTCGCGGTGGGCGGCCGTGATGAGCGGGCCCATCTCGGACGTCGGGTCGTTGCCGGGGCCGATCTTGATCTTCTCGGCGCGCTCCTTGATCTTCGCGACGAGCTCGTCGGCGATCGAGCCGACGGCGACGACCGCCGAGATCGCCATGCAGCGCTCGCCCGCCGAGCCGTACGCGGCCGAGACCGCGGCGTCGGCCGCCGCGTCCAGGTCGGCGTCCGGAAGGACCAGCATGTGGTTCTTGGCGCCGCCGAGGGCCTGGACGCGCTTGCCGTTGGCGGAGGCCGTGGCGTGGATGTGGCGGGCGATCGGCGTCGAGCCCACGAAGGAGACCGCGGCGACGTCCGGGTGCTCCAGGAGGCGGTCGACGGCGACCTTGTCACCGTGCAGCACGTTGAAGACGCCGTCGGGCAGACCCGCCTCGGTGAGCAGCTCGGCGATCTTGACGGAGGCCGAGGGGTCCTTCTCGGAGGGCTTGAGCACGAAGGTGTTGCCGGTCGCGATGGCGATCGGGAACATCCACATCGGCACCATGGCCGGGAAGTTGAACGGCGTGATGCCCGCGACGACACCCAGCGGCTGGCGGATCGAGGAGACGTCCACGTTCGTGGCGACCTGCGTGGACAGCTCGCCCTTCAGCTGCACGTTGATGCCGCAGGCCAGGTCGACGATCTCCAGGCCGCGGGCCACCTCGCCGAGCGCGTCCGAGTGCACCTTGCCGTGCTCGGCGGTGATCAGCTCGGCGATCGCGTCACGGTTGGCGTCGAGCAGCGCGCGGAACCGGAAGAGGATCTCGGTGCGCTTGGCGAGCGAGGACTGGCCCCACGACTTGTACGCCTCCTTGGCGGTGGCGACGGCCGCGTCCACCTCCTCGACGCTCGCGAAGTCGACGTGCGTGGTGACGGCGCCGGTCGCCGGGTCGGTCACCGGGCCGTGATTGCCCGACGCGCCCTCGACGGTCTTGCCGCCGATCCAGTGGTGGACCAACTTCGTGTCAGACATACGGGCAACTCCTGTGACGGCTACGTGCTTCTCAGAGGTGGCGGCGTCGACCGGCGGCGTGCCGGTCGTACTCCTCCCGGGCCTCGACCGCGGCGCTGCGCTCCGCCGTCTCGGCCACAGGAACATCCCACCACGCCTGTGCGGGAGGCGGGCCCGACACTGTGTCTGCCGTTTCGGTCTCGACGTAGACACATGTGGGACGAGTGGCTTCGCGCGCGGCGGCGAGCGCTTCGCGCAGGTCACGGACGGTCTTGGCGCGGTGCACCGTCATCCCGAGGCTGGCCGCGTTCGCGGCGAGGTCGACGGGCAGCGGCGCGCCCGCGTACACCCCCTCCTCCCCCGCGAACCGGTACTGCGTGGCGAAGCCCTCGGCCCCGACGGACGCGGAGAGGCCGCCGATGGACGCGTATCCGTGGTTCTGGAGGATGACGACCTTGACCGGAATGTTCTCCTGCACCGCGGTGACGATCTCGGTGGGCAGCATCAGATACGTGCCGTCGCCGACGAGCGCCCACACGGGCCGCCCGGGCGCGGCGAGCGCGACGCCGAGCGCGGCCGGGATCTCGTAGCCCATGCAGGAGTACCCGTACTCGACGTGGTACTGGTCGCGGGAGCGGGCCCGCCACAGCTTGTGCAGATCGCCGGGGAGCGAGCCCGCGGCGTTGATGAGGATGTCGTCCCCGGTCACCAACTCGTCCAGCACACCCAGGACTTGGGTCTGGGTGGGGCGTACGAGGCCGTCCTCGGCGGCGAAGCAGGCGTCGACGCGGTGCTCCCAGCGCTCCTTGTCCTCGGTGTACTCGGTGACGTACGCGGGTTCGGTGCGGCAGTCGTCGTCGAGCGCCCCGCGCAGCGCGGCGAGCCCCGCGCGGGCGTCGGCGACGAGTGGCTTCGCGGACAGCTTGTGGGCGTCGAAGGCGGCGACGTTCAGGTTCAGGAAGCGGACGTCCGGGTTGGCGAAGAGGGTCGCGGAGGCCGTCGTGAAGTCCGTGTACCGGGTGCCGACGCCGATGACCAGGTCGGCGGTGCGGGCGAGCTCGTTCGCGGTGGCGGTGCCGGTGTGGCCGATGCCGCCGACGTCGGCGGGGTGGTCGTGCGGCAACGAGCCCTTGCCGGCCTGGGTGGAGGCGACGGGGATGCGGGTGGCGTCGGCGAAGTCCTTGAGGGCGTCCTCGGCGCCGCTGTGGTGGACGCCGCCACCGGCGACAAGGAGCGGGCGGCGGGCCCGCTTCAACTCCCTTACGGCACTGGCCAGTTCCTCTGCATCGGGCGCCTGCCTGCGCACCGCCCACACCCGCTCCCGGAAGAACTCCTCGGGCCAGTCGTACGCCTCCGCCTGCACGTCCTGCGGCAGCGCGAGCGTGACCGCGCCCGTGTCGACGGGGTCGGTGAGCACGCGCATCGCCTGGAGCGCGGCCGGGATCAGCTGCTCGGGCCGCTCGATCCGGTCGAAGTACTTCGAGACGGGGCGCAGGCAGTCGTTGACCGACACATCGCCCGCGTACGGGACTTCGAGCTGCTGGAGCACCGGGTCGGCGGGCCGCGTCGCGAACACGTCGCCGGGGAGCAGCAGTACCGGCAGGTGGTTGATGGTGGCGAGGGCGGCGCCGGTGACGAGGTTGGTGGCGCCGGGCCCGATCGAGGTGGTGACGGCGTGCGTGGACAGGCGGTCGCACTGGCGCGCGTGGCCGACGGCGGCGTGCACCATCGCCTGCTCGTTGCGGCCCTGGTGGAAGGGCATGTCGTCGCCGTACTGCAGGAGCGCCTGCCCGAGCCCGGCGACGTTGCCGTGGCCGAAGATGCCCCAGGTGGCGCCGATCAGCCGCTGCCGGGCGCCGTCGCGCTCCGTGTACTGGCGGCTGAGGAAGCGGACGAGGGCCTGGGCGACGGTGAGGCGGGTCATCGGTATCCCTCCGTGGCGTGGTCGGGGTGGAAGCAGATCCTCCACTCCCGCTCGTCCCCCGGGCCCGCCATGACGTTCAGGTAGTACATGGCGTGTCCCGGCTGGGCGATCGAGGGGCCGTGCCAGCCGTCGGGGACGAGCACGGTGTCACCGGAGCGGACCTCGGCGAGGAGATCGGTGCCGCCGGGCCTGGACGGGGACACGCGCTGATATCCGTACCCCTCGGGGCCGCCCTCCCGCCCCTCGATCTCGAAGTAGTAGATCTCCTCGAGCAGCGTCTCCTCGCCAGGGCGGTGCTCGTCGTGCTTGTGCGGCGGGTACGAGGACCAGTTCCCGCCGGGGGTGATCACCTCGACGGCGATGAGCTGATCGCAGTCGAAGGCGTCGGCGGAGGCGAAGTTGCGCACCTGGCGCGCGCTCTGCCCGCCGCCCCTGTCCTCGACGGAAACCTCCGGCGCGGGGCCGTAGCGGACGGGGAGTCGTCGACCGCATTTCGCTCCTGCCAGGGCGAACCGGCCTCCCGCACCGGAGGAGATCTCCACGCTGGTGTCGCGCGGTACGTAGGCGAAGTCACTCACCGAGCTGAATACGCTGCCCCTGCCCGACAGTTCGAGGTTCATCCCTTCCGCGCGGACGGAACATCCGCCGGACAGCGGCAGCACGATCCACTCGCTCTCCCCGGTGTCGAAGGCGTGCGTCCGCCCGGCCCCGAGTTCGAGGATCCGCAGCCCGGCACGGGACCAGCCGACCTTGTCGGGGTCGACGGACAGGGCGTAGGGCCCGTCGGCGGCACTGCCGCGTGGAAGGTGCGTCATCCCTCTACTCTCCTCCTAGGTGTCCGCACGCGTGGTGCGCAGCAGGCCGACGGCCGTGTCGACGGCGGCCGCGACATCCCCGTCCGCCGGATAGAGCAGCGAGCGCCCCACCACGAGCCCCTGAACGGTGGGCAGTCGCAGCGCGGCACGCCACTTCTCGTACGTGGCGTCCTGGTCGCCGTCCTTGATGTCGCCGCCGAGCAGCACGGCGGGCAGGGCGGAGGTCTCCATGACCCGGGCCATGTCGTCGGGGTCGTCGGTGACCGGGAGCTTCAGCCAGGTGTACGCGGAGGTGCCGCCGAGGCCCGAGGCGACGGCGATCGACGTGATGACGCTCTCGGGACTCAAGTCGGCGCGCAGCAGCCCGGTTTCGAGGTCGCGGCGGCTCAGGAACGGCTCGACGAACAGGGGCAGCCGGCGGGCCGCCATGGCGTCGACGGCGCGGGCGGCGGCCTCCAGGGTGCGTACGGACCCGGAGCCCGGATCGTCGTAGTCCAGGCGCAGCAGCAGCTTCCCGGCGTCGAGGCCGAACCGGTCCAGGTCCTCGGCGCGGTACCCGGTGAAGCGGTCGTCCAGTTCGAAGGAGGCCCCGGCGAGCCCGCCCCGGTTCATGGAGCCGATGACGACCTTGCCGTCGAGGACCCCGAGCAGCAGCAGGTCCTCGACGACGTCGGCGGAGGCCAGCACCCCGTCGACGCCCGGCCGGGCCAGCGCGACGCACAGCCGCCGCAGCAGATCGGCCCGGTCGGCCATGGCGTACGCCCGGTCCCCGACGCCGAGCGCGCCCCGGGCCGGGTGGTCGGCGGCCACGATCATCAGCCGCCGGCCCGCGCCGAGCAGCGCCCGCCGCTCCCGCCGCCCCGCGGCCTCGGCGACGGCCTCCGGCTCCTCGGCCCTGACCCGGGCAAGCCACCGGAGATCAACGCCCTCTGCGTCACTCAAGCCCGGCTCCATCCCCATCGGCACGACACTCCGCAACGTCCGTCGCCCGACAGATCTAGACCCGCCCGAGCCCCCTGTCAATACTTTGTCCTGACATTCGGACCACGCCTTGACACCCCTCTCGGAACAGCTTGAGGCTGGCTCCATGACGACCACGCCCGCGCGCATCCGCATCGGCTCGGCCCCCGACTCCTGGGGCGTCTGGTTCCCCGACGACCCGCAGCAGGTCCCGTATCAGCGTTTTCTCGACGAGGTGGCCGAGGCCGGGTACGAGTGGATCGAGCTGGGCCCGTACGGCTATCTGCCCTCGGACCCGAAGGTCCTCGCCGAGGAGACGGGCCGCCGCGGCCTGAAGGTCTCGGCGGGCACGGTGTTCACGGGCCTGCACCACGGTCCGGCGGTGTGGGAGAAGACCTGGGAGCACGTGTCCTCCATCGCCGAGCTCACCCGGGCGATGGGCGCCGAGCACCTGGTCGTCATCCCGTCCTTCTGGCGCGACGACAAGACGGGCGAGGTGCTTGAGGACTCGCGCCTGACCGCCGAGCAGTGGCGCCACCTGGCGGCCCAGACCGAACGCCTCGGCCGCGAGATCGGCGACCGTTACGGGCTGAAGCTGGTCTTCCACCCGCATGCCGACACGCACGTCGACTCGGAGGAGAACGTCACGCGGCTCCTCGACGCCACCGACCCGGACCTCGTGTCGCTGTGCCTGGACACGGGCCACTACGCGTACTGCGGCGGCGACAGCGTCAAGCTCATCGAGACGTACGGGGAGCGGATCGGCTATCTGCATCTGAAGCAGGTGGACCCGGCGGTCCTCGCCGGGGTCCGCGAACAGGGCACGCCGTTCGGCCCGGCCGTGGCGCAGGGCGTCATGGTGGAGCCCCCGCGCGGGGTGCCGGAGCTCGAACCGGTCCTCGCCGCCGCCGGCCGGCTGGACGTCGACCTGTTCGCGATCGTCGAGCAGGACATGTACCCGTGCGAACCCGACCGCCCCTTCCCGATCGCGGATCGCACGCGCCGCTATCTGCGCTCCTGCGGGGTTTGACGCCCCTCATATCCACTTACGCGCCGGAGCATGCGCCGACGGCGCGCCCCCTTTGCATCATTCGCGTCACAAACGCCCCCATCGCGTCACACATGTCAGGCCTACGCGGGTTCTGCGTCACAGAGGCCCCACAGGCCCTCCCTTCACCACGGGTCACCTCGTTCTCCGGGCACAGGGTGAGTTGATCACGGGCGGCACCCCCGGCCGCCGTGAGCGCCGCCAGGGAGGAGCCACCGATGAGCGACCGCAGGCTCTGGTCGTACAAGGACATCGCCGCACACATCCGCGTGCAGCCCGACACCGTCCGCTCGTACCGCAAGCACGGTCTGCTGCCCCCGCCCGACCACGTGGAGTCGGGCAAGCCGTACTGGTACGCCGACACGGTGCGCGCCTGGGTGGCCTCCCGCCCTAGCAACCGGGGCCGCAAGGACTGAACCGTGGGCGCCGGGCCGTACGGACGCACGGCCCGGCGCCCGCACTGCGCCACCTCCGACCCCGCCATAAACTTCGGACAAATCACTCAAGGTGACCGAAAGTTACCGGCAAGCCGGAGGGATCTCAGTGACGCAGCCCCAGCCGCCCTTCGGGGCACCCCAGGCCCGCATCCCCCAGCAGCCGCCCCCGCCGGGACCGCAGATCCGTCCGGGACTCTGGAAGCGCTGCCTCTGGGGCGGCCTGGCCCTGTGGGCCCTGACGGCGGTCGTCACGTACGCCACGCAGAACACGACGCTGCTGCCCACGCTCATCCTGCTGGGCAGCTTCCTCACCCCCGCCGTCTTCGTGCTGTGGGCGTACGAGCGGCACGGCCGCGACCTGGGCGTGAGCCTGATCCTGGGCTGCTTCCTGGTGGGCGGCATCCTGGGCGTCCTCGGCGCCTCCGTCATGGAGTACTACCTCGTCCACCCCTCGGTGTGGATGTTCGTGGCGGTGGGCCTGATCGAGGAGGCGGCCAAGCTCCTGGCCCTCGTCTACGTCCTGCACCGCCACCCGCGCGTCAGCGGACTGCGCGCGGGCCTGGTCCTGGGCGCGACGGTCGGCTTCGGCTTCGCGGCCTTCGAGAGCGCGGGCTACGCGTTCAACGCGGCGATCACCATGAAGGGCATCGACCTGCGGGCCCTCCTGGAGACGGAGGTGCTGCGCGGCCTCCTCGCCCCGTTCGGCCACGGCCTGTGGACGGCGATCTCGGGAGCGGTCCTGCTCTCCTTCCGCCGCCCGGACGGCCGCTACCGCTTCGCGGCGCCGGTGATCGGCACGTACCTCGGCGTCGCCCTCCTGCACGCCCTGTGGGACTCGATGCACGGCATCGCGATCTGGCTGGTGGCCGAGCTGACCACGTCCGGCCTGGACCGCACGCTCTTCGCCGAGGGCTACATCCCCAAGCCCACCGAGGCCCAGCAGCACCTCTTCACGCTCTTCTCGGTCGGCGGGCTGGCCGTCATCACGCTGCTGGCGCTCACATGGGTGCGTTCACTCGCCCGCCGTGATCCTTCTTGGAGAAATACCCCCTAGGGGTATAGAGTCGAGCGCATCAGGAGACGCCCCTCATCACCAAGGAGTACGCCATGAGCGCCCACACCGAGCTCCCCCAGGCCGACACCCAGTCCGCCGGTTCCTGCTGCGGCGGCGCCTGTCACGGCGACACGGCGGTCGCCGAGGGCGCCTTCACCACGGTCTACGAGGTGAAGGGCATGACCTGCGGCCACTGCGAGGGTGCGGTCGCCGGCGAGATCTCCGAGCTCGACGGCGTCACCTCGGTCCAGGCCTCCGCCGCGACGGGCCAGGTCACGGTCGTCTCCACGAGCCCCCTCGACGAGGAGGCGGTCCGCGCCGCGGTGGACGAGGCGGGGTACGAACTGGTCTGAGCCCTCGGCCCCCATCGCCGCGTCCGCCATCCGATGGCGGGCGCGGCGATGGTCTTTTCCCAGAGAGGGGCCAGAGAGCTCTGGACCTCCACACAATCCACACGGCACAATTGCAGCACTCCCCCACAGAGGCCGATATCCCCATATCGGACCTCTTGCGCACGCACGGGACATATGCAAGAGACGCAGATCACATTGGTCTGGACGTAACCCTTTGCGGCTCTCGTGAGTCTAAGGAGGCGATGCAGGAACGTCTTGGGGGACGTTTCCGCACCGGAGGGCCCGCCTTGGGGGGCGGTCCCGACAGCGTTGGCCGGGGCACGTGCGCCGGGAAGCTTGAGCGGCCCACCCGTCGGTACGTGTTCCGGCGGCCGACGCACCACAGACCCCCAGGCCGGATCCCGTGGGGGGAATCCGACCCGGGTAAAGGAAAGCGCCCCGACTGTCGGCCCGTGGGGGGACCGACAGCGGGGCGCTTTCTGCTGCGCAGCTCGACCCGGCTTGTTGCGGTGGGGCGGGGTTACGGTCGCGGGGCGCTGCCCCGGACCCCGCGCCTCAATCGCCGGCGGGGCTTGATATGCCGAACCGCCGCCGAGGAAAGATGAATCAGCGCTGCTCGACCGGGATGAAGTCGCGCTCCACCACGCCCGTGTAGATCTGGCGCGGGCGGCCGATGCGGGAGCCCGGCTCCTTGATCATCTCGTGCCACTGGGCGATCCAGCCCGGAAGGCGGCCGAGGGCGAAGAGGACCGTGAACATCTCGGTCGGGAAGCCCATGGCCCGGTAGATCAGACCGGTGTAGAAGTCGACGTTCGGGTAGAGCTTGCGCTCGACGAAGTAGTCGTCGGAGAGCGCGTGCTCCTCCAGCTTCAGCGCGATGTCGAGCAGCTCGTCGGACTTGCCGAGCGCCGAGAGGACATCGTGCGCCGCCGCCTTGATGATCTTCGCCCGCGGGTCGAAGTTCTTGTAGACGCGGTGCCCGAAGCCCATGAGCTTCACGCCGTCTTCCTTGTTCTTCACCTTGCGGATGAAGGCGTCGACGTCGCCGCCGTCGCGCTGGATGCCCTCGAGCATCTCGAGCACCGACTGGTTGGCGCCACCGTGCAGCGGACCCCACAGCGCGGAGATACCGGCGGAGATCGACGCGAACATGTTGGCCTGCGACGAGCCCACCAGGCGCACCGTGGACGTCGAGCAGTTCTGCTCGTGGTCCGCGTGCAGGATGAGCAGCTTGTCGAGCGCGGAGACGACGACCGGGTCCGGCACGTACTCCTGGGCCGGCACCGAGAACGTCATGCGCAGGAAGTTCTCGACGTAGCCGAGGTCGTTGCGCGGGTAGACGAACGGGTGGCCGATCGACTTCTTGTAGGCGTACGCCGCGATCGTCGGCAGCTTCGCCAGCAGGCGGATCGTCGAGAGGTGACGCTGCTGCTCGTCGAACGGGTTGTGGCTGTCCTGGTAGAAGGTGGACAGCGCGGAGACCACGGAGGACAGCATGGCCATCGGGTGGGCGTCCCGCGGGAAGCCGTCGAAGAACCGCTTCACGTCCTCGTGCAGGAGCGTGTGCCCGGTGATCTCGTTCTTGAAGGTGGAGAGCTCGTCCACGGTCGGGAGCTCGCCGTTGATCAGCAGGTAGGCGACCTCGGCGAAGGTCGAGCTCTCGGCCAGCTGCTCGATCGGGTATCCGCGGTACCGCAGGATGCCCTGCTCACCGTCGAGATAGGTGATCGCGGATTTATAGGCGGCGGTATTGCCGTATCCGCTGTCGAGGGTCACCAGGCCCGTCTGGGCCCGCAGCTTCCCGATGTCGAAGCCCTTGTCGCCCACGGTGCTGTCGATCACCGGGTAGGTGTACTCGTCGTCGCCGTACTGGAGTACTACAGCCTTCTCGTTCTGCTCGCTCACGTCATCCCTCACCGACGTAGTGCCTCTTCTTCGAGGTGCCCTGACTGTCTCTACCTTCCCCCACTTGGCCCAGCAGAGTGCACTCGGGGTCGCCCATTGGGCTCATCGACGGCACTCAGTGCCGCCAACTTGCTCATCCTGCCCCCTTCGCCCTGGTTCCGGAAGTGCTTGTGACCTTCGTGACGCATCTGATCGATCAAATCTTTTGAACGGCAGCGCCTGACAGCCGGAAATTCAGGGCGGTACACCGCCTACCGGCCGAAATCGTACGCACCGCCTGGCCGATCGCTCTGCGCGAACCGACCAGAACGACGAGCTTCTTGGCGCGCGTGACCGCCGTGTAGAGGAGGTTGCGCTGGAGCATCATCCACGCCCCCGTCGTGACAGGGATCACCACGCACGGGTACTCGCTGCCCTGGGAGCGGTGGATGGTCACAGCGTAGGCATGCGCCAGCTCGTCCAGCTCGTCGAAGTCGTAGGGAACCTCCTCGTCCTCATCGGTGCGGACGGTGAGTCTCTGCTCCTCCGAGTCCAGCGACGTGACGACTCCGACCGTGCCGTTGAAGACGCCGTTGGCCCCCTTCTCGTAGTTGTTCCGGATCTGGGTGACCTTGTCGCCCACCCGGAAGACGCGGCCGCCGAAGCGCTTCTCGGGCAGGTCCGGGCGGCCGGGGGTGATCGCCTGCTGGAGCAGCCCGTTGAGGTTGCCCGCCCCCGCCGGGCCGCGGTGCATCGGCGCGAGCACCTGGACGTCGCGCCGCGGGTCGAGGCCGAAGGTGGCGGGGATCCGGCGCGCGGCGACGTCCACGGTGAGCCGGCCGGCCTCCTCCGTGTCGTCCTCGACGAACAGGAAGAAGTCCTTGAGGCCCGAAGTGATCGGCTGCGTACCGGAGTTGATGCGGTGGGCGTTCGTGACGACGCCGGACTCCTGGGCCTGCCGGAAGATCCGCGTCAGCCGCACGGCCGGGACCGGGCTCTCCTCGGCGAGCATGTCCCGCAGCACCTCACCCGCGCCCACGCTCGGCAGCTGGTCCACATCGCCCACGAACAGCAGATGCGCCCCGGGCGGCACCGCCTTCGCCAGCTTGTTGGCCAGCAGCAGGTCCAGCATGGAGGCCTCGTCGACCACGACCAGGTCGGCGTCGAGCGGCCGCTCCTTGTCGTACGCGGCGTCCCCGCCCGGCTTCAGCTCCAACAGGCGGTGGACGGTGGAGGCCTCGGCCCCGGTCAGCTCGGCGAGCCGCTTGGCGGCGCGGCCCGTGGGCGCGGCGAGCACGACCTTGGCGCGCTTGGCCCGGGCCAGCTCCACCACGGACCGTACGGTGAACGACTTTCCGCAGCCGGGGCCGCCGGTGAGCACGGCCACCTTCTTGCTGAGCGCGAGCTTGACCGCCTCCTCCTGCTCGGGCGCGAGCTGCGCGCCCGTGCGGTCGGCGAGCCAGGCGAGCGCCTTGTCCCACGCCACGTCCTGGAAGGCGGGCATCCGGTCCTCCTCCGTGCGCAGCAGTCTGAGCAGCTGGGCGGAGAGGGAGAGTTCGGCCCGGTGGAAGGGGACCAGGTAGATCGCGGTGACCGGCTGACCGTCCTCGCCCGGCACCGTCTCGCGTACCACTCCGGGGTCGCCGGAATCCTCGTCGGGCAGGGCGAGTTCGGCCAGGCATTCGATGACGAGTCCGGTGTCGACCTGGAGGAGCTTCACGGCGTCGGCGATGAGCCGCTCCTCGGGGAGGAAGCAGTGCCCCTGGTCGGTGGACTGCGACAGGGCGTACTGGAGACCGGCCTTGACCCGCTCCGGGCTGTCGTGCGGGATGCCCACGGACTGGGCGATGCGGTCGGCGGTGAGGAAGCCGATGCCCCAGACGTCGGCGGCGAGGCGGTACGGCTGGTTCTTCACGACGGAGATGGAGGCGTCGCCGAACTTCTTGTAGATGCGCACGGCGATGGAGGTCGAGACGCCGACCGACTGCAGGAAGACCATGACCTCCTTGATGGCCTTCTGTTCCTCCCAGGCGTCAGCGATCTTCTTCGTCCGCTTGGGCCCGAGGCCCGGCACCTCGATGAGCCGCTTCGGCTCCTGCTCGATGATGTCGAGGGTGTCGAGCCCGAAGTGCTGCGTGATGCGGTCGGCGAAGACCGGGCCGATGCCCTTGACCAGGCCGGAACCGAGATAGCGGCGGATGCCCTGGATCGTCGCCGGGAGGATCGTCGTGTAGTTCTCGACCGTGAACTGCTTGCCGTACTGCGGGTGGGAGCCCCAACGGCCCTCCATCCGCAGCGACTCCCCCACCTGCGCCCCGAGCAGCGAGCCGACGACGGTCAGCAGGTCCCCGGCGCCTCTGCCGGTGTCGACCCGGCCGACCGTGTACCCCGTCTCCTCGTTGGCGTACGTGATCCGCTCGAGGACGCCCTCGAGCCGGGCCGTCTGCCGCGCCCCCGCCGCTTGGTTGGACATGATCCGACGGTAGCGGCAGGGTCCGACAACGTGGGAGGGGCCGCCGGGCCCCGGTACGCGACGGCGGGGGTCAGATCCCGCCCATCGGCTCCGGGTCGACGCGCACGGGAGTGCCCCAGACGCGGACGACCTCGTAGTCCGTGAACTCGTGGACCAGGCGGTACGCCATCGCCGCGTCCGGACGGCGGCGCTGGGCCGCCAGGTAGAGGTCCGCCTCGCGGCGGTCGTGGCGCGGCGTGCCGCAGAGCTGCCACACCTGCCCGTTCCACATCTCCGGGATCCAGCGCTGCTGGGGCTGGGGGCGGTCCTCGCGGGTGCCGTAACGGGACAGCACCGGGCGCTCCGCGGTGGGACGGCCGGCCGGTCCCGCCTCCCCCGAGATCTGGGAGCGGCGGGCCTTGCGGCGGCGGGTCTCGCAGAACAGGCACAGGTCGGGGGCGGATTCCTCGACCGGGCCGTACGGGTGTTCCTTGCAGCGGGTCGTGGGCTTCTCGCCGGACACGGCGTCGTCGAGCTGGTCGAGGGCGCGGGTCAGGTCGCCGCGGATCTCGTGCAGCACGTCGTCCGGGGTGTCGCCGGTCAGCTTCTCGCCGTGCTCGCCGAGCACCCGGAGGGCGCGGCCTAGTGCGGTGAGCTGCGCGTGGTTCACGTCCGTTGCTCCGTCTCCGTCATCCGTGGTGCGTTGCGGTTCCTCCACCTTCGCACGCGGCACCGACAATTCCGTTCGGCCTGTGACGTGGTTGCGGTCGCGGGGCTCCGCCCCGGACCCCGAGCCTCAATCGCCGGCGGGGCTTCAAAAGATCGGGGCTCTGCCCCGTACCCCGCTGCTCAATCGCCGCAGGGGCTTGATCTGCTCACCTGGCGCTCAAAGCCCCATCCCCCATCACGATCCCGTTACGACCACCCCAGGCCCCCTTGTCACGCACCCGTGTAATCGATTCCAATCCTCCGTGTAATCGATTCCACGTAGCCACAAGGAGGTGGCGCGATGGTGAGTATCAAGGATGTCGCGGCCGCGGCCGGGGTTTCCGTTGCCACGGTTTCTCGCGTCCTGAACAGCCATCCGTCCGTGAGCCCGGACGCGCGCGCCCGCGTGCTGGCCGCCGTGGAGTCGCTCGGCTACCGGCCCAACGCCGTGGCCCGTTCGCTGCGCACCGCGCAGACCCGCACGCTCGGGCTCGTCATCAGCGACGTGCTCAATCCGTACTTCGGCGAGCTCGCCCGCTCCGTCGAGGAGGAGGCCCGCGCCCTCGGCTACAGCGTGATCATCGGCAACGCCGACGAGCGGCCCGAGCTGCAGGACCACCACGTGCAGAACCTCCTGGACCGGCGCATCGACGGGCTGCTCGTCTCCCCCACCGACGGCGGCTCCCCGCTCATGCTGGACGCCGCCCGGGCCGGCACCCCCATGGTCTTCGTCGACCGGTGGATCCCCGGTGTGGACGTGCCCGTCGTGCGGTCGGACGGGCGGGGCGCCGTGCGCGACCTCGTCGCCCATCTGCACGCGCTCGGGCACCGGCGGCTCGCGATCATCGCCGGGCCCGCCGCCACCACGACCGGCAGCGAGCGCGTCGACGCCTTCCGGGAGGCCCTCGCCTCGTACGAGCTGGAGCTGCCGGACGCCTACACAGGGCAGGGCGACTTCCAGGCCGACAGCGGGCGGCGCGTCACCGAGGCCTTCCTCGATCTGCCGGAGCCGCCGCAGGCCGTCTTCGCCGCCGACAACCTGATGGCGCTCGGCGCGCTCGACGCCATCCGCGCGCGCGGGCTGCGCGTCCCGGACGACATCGCGGTCGCCGCGTTCGACGACATCCCGTGGTTCGTGCACACCGATCCGCCGATCACGGCGATCGCCCAGCCCACCAAGGATCTCGGCCGGGCCGCCGTGCGCGCCCTGGTCGACCGGATCGAGGGGCGGGTGCCCGAGTCGGTCGCCCTCCCCGCCCACCTCGTCGTACGGCGCTCCTGCGGCGAACCCCCACAGACGCCCACCTCAATGGAGAGGAGCAACGGATGAGCAGCTCCGAAGAGTTGCTGCGTATCGAAGGGATACGGAAGACCTTCCCCGGCGTGGTCGCGCTCGACAGCGTCGACTTCGACCTGCGACGCGGGGAGGTGCACGTCCTGCTCGGTGAGAACGGGGCCGGGAAGAGCACGCTGATCAAGATGCTCTCCGGTGCCTATACGCCCGACGAGGGCCGTATCACCGTCGGCGGCGAGCAGGTCCGTATCAACGGTGCGCAGGACGCCGAACGGCTCGGGATCGCGACGATCTACCAGGAGTTCAATCTCGTTCCCGATCTGACCGTCGCCGAGAACATCTTCCTGGGGCGGCAGCCGCGGAGGTTCGGGCTCGTCGACCGGAAGAGGATGGAGGCCGACGCCGAGGAGCTCCTCGCGCGCGTGGGCGTCAATGTGTCGCCACGCGCGCGGGTGCGCGAACTGGGCATCGCCCGGCTCCAGATGGTGGAGATCGCGAAGGCGCTCAGCCTGAACGCGCGCGTGCTCATCATGGACGAGCCGACCGCCGTGCTGACCTCGGAGGAGGTCGACAAGCTGTTCGCGATCGTGCGGCAGCTGCGCGAGGACGGTGTCGGGGTCGTCTTCATCACCCATCACCTGGAGGAGATCGCCGCGCTCGGGGACCGGGTGACCGTGATCCGCGACGGGCGCAGTGTCGGGCAGGTGCCCGCCTCCACCCCCGAGGACGAGCTCGTCCGCCTCATGGTGGGCCGCTCCATCGACCAGCAGTACCCGAGGGAGCGACCGGACACCGGTGGTGCGCTGCTCAAGGTCGAGGGGCTCACCCGGGACGGCGTCTTCCACGACGTCGGCTTCGAGGTGCGGGCCGGCGAGGTCGTCGGCATCGCCGGCCTCGTGGGCGCGGGCCGTACCGAAGTCGTACGCGCCGTCTTCGGCGCCGACCCGTACGACAAGGGATCGGTGGAGGTCGCGGGCACCGCGCTCCCCCGGCACGACGTCATCGCCGCGATGGCCGCCGGCGTCGGGCTCGTCCCCGAGGACCGCAAGGGGCAGGGCCTTGTGCTCGACCAGTCGGTGGAGGAGAACCTGGGGCTCGTCACCATGCGGACGGCGACCCGCGCCGGGTTCGTCGACCGGCAGGGGCAGCACGAGGCCGCCGAGCGGATCGCGAAGCAGCTGGGCGTCCGGATGGCCGGGCTCGGCCAGCACGTGCGCACCCTGTCCGGCGGCAACCAGCAGAAGGTCGTCATCGGCAAATGGCTGCTCGCCGACATCAAGGTGCTGATCCTCGACGAGCCGACGCGCGGCATCGACGTCGGCGCGAAGGTCGAGATCTACCAGCTCATCAACGAGCTGACCGCCGCCGGGCACGCCGTGCTGATGATCTCCAGCGATCTCCCCGAAGTGCTCGGCATGAGCGACCGGGTCCTTGTGATGGCGCAAGGACGCATCGCCGGTGAACTCGCCGCCGAGGACGCCACCCAGGACTCCGTGATGGCACTCGCCGTAAGCAACACCCCGTCCCTCAAGGAGGAGGGCTCCCGTGACCACTGACACGCTCAAGAACACACAGGCCAAGAACAACGGGAGCCTGCTGCGGCTGCTCCTCGACAACGGCGCGCTGACCGCGCTCGTCGTCCTGGTCATCGCCATGTCGCTGATGTCCGGCGACTTCCTGACCACGCAGAACCTGCTGAACGTCGGCGTGCAGGCAGCCGTCACCGCGATCCTCGCGTTCGGCGTCACCTTCGTCATCGTCTCGGCGGGCATCGACCTGTCCGTGGGGTCCGTCGCCGCACTGTCCGCGACCGTCCTCGCGTGGGCGGCCACCAACGAGGGCGTGCCGGTCGTCATAGCCGTGCTGCTCGCCGTCGTCACCGGCATCGCCTGCGGCTTCGTCAACGGCCTGCTCATCTCGTACGGCAAGCTCCCGCCGTTCATCGCGACGCTGGCGATGCTGTCGGTCGGGCGCGGACTCTCGCTGGTGATCTCGCAGGGCTCGCCGATCCCGTTCCCCGACTCGGTCTCCAAGCTCGGTGACACGCTCGGCGGCTGGCTGCCCGTGCCGGTCATCGTGATGATCGTGATGGGGCTCATCACCGCGGTCGTTCTCGGCCGTACGTTCATCGGCCGGTCCATGTACGCGATCGGCGGCAACGAGGAGGCGGCCCGCCTCTCCGGTCTGCGCGTCAAGCGGCAGAAGCTCGTCATCTACGGCCTGTCCGGCCTGTTCGCCGCGGTCGCGGGCATCGTGCTCGCCTCCCGGCTCGCCTCCGCGCAGCCGCAGGCCGCGAACGGCTACGAGCTGGACGCCATCGCCGCCGTCGTCATCGGCGGTGCTTCCCTCGCGGGCGGCACCGGCAAGGCCTCGGGCACGTTCATCGGCGCGCTGATCCTCGCCGTGCTCCGCAACGGCCTCAACCTCCTCTCCGTGTCCGCGTTCTGGCAGCAGGTCGTCATCGGCGTCGTCATCGCGCTCGCCGTGCTGCTCGACACCGCGCGCCGCAAGGCCGGTGCGCAGCCCGCCGCCGCGGGCGCCGGGACCGGCGGCCCGAAGCAGCGGATGCAGTACGTGATCGCGGCCGTCGTCGCCATCGCGATCGTGGGCGGCCTCGCGGTCTGGAACAACACCGGGGGCTCCGGCGGCAAGAAGGACCTCAAGCTCGGCATGGCCGTGTCCACGCTCAACAACCCGTTCTTCACGGAGATGCGGGCGGGCGCCCAGGCCGAGGCGAAGAAGCAGGGCGTCGAGCTGACCGTCACGGACGCGCAGAACGACGCCTCACAGCAGGCCAACCAGCTGCAGAACTTCACCAGTGAGGGCATGAGCGCCGTCATCGTGAACCCGGTCGACTCCGACGCCGTCGGACCGTCCGTGCGCACCGCCAACGACGCCGACATCCCCGTCGTCGCCGCCGACCGCGGCGTCAACAAGGCGAAGGCCGCCACCCTCGTCGCCTCGGACAACGTCGCGGGCGGCAAGCAGGCCGCGAAGATCATGGCCGACAAGCTGGGCGGCAAGGGGAAGATCGCGGTCCTGCAGGGCCAGGCCGGTACGTCGGCCAGCCGTGAGCGCGGCGCGGGCTTCGCCGCCGGGCTCAAGAACTACCCGGGCATCAAGGTCGTCGCGAAGCAGCCCGCGGACTTCGACCGCACCAAGGGCCTGGACGTCATGACGAACATGCTGCAGTCGCACCCCGACGTCGACGGCGTCTTCGCCGAGAACGACGAGATGGCGCTCGGTGCGATCAAGGCGCTCGGCTCCAAGGCCGGCAAGTCCGTCCCGGTCATCGGCTTCGACGGCACGCCCGACGGCTTCAAGGCCGTCAAGGCGGGCACGCTGTACGCCTCCGTGGCCCAGCAGCCGCGCGAGCTCGGGAAGATGGCCGTGCAGAACGCGATCTCCGCGGCGAAGGACAAGAAGATCTCCTCGGCCGTGAAGGTGCCGGTGAAGGTCGTCACGGCGAAGAACGTCGCCGACTTCAAGTGACGCACTCGTACCCTTTGGCGTGACATTGGGAGAAAGGCACAGCATGAACACGTACGACCTCCTCGTCGTCGGGTCGGCCAACGCCGACCTGGTGGTGGGCGTCGACCGGCGGCCGGGCGCGGGCGAGACCGTCCTCGGCTCCGACCTGACGACCCACCCCGGCGGCAAGGGCGCCAACCAGGCGGTCGCCGCCGCCAAGCTGGGGGCGAGTACGGCGCTGCTCGCGCGGGTCGGCGACGACGGGCACGGCAGGCTGCTGCGCGACTCGATGGAGGCGGCGGGCGTGGACACGTCCGGCGTGCTGGTCGGCGGGGCGCCCACCGGCGTCGCGCTGATCACCGTCGACCCGTCGGGCGACAACTCGATCGTCGTGTCGCCCGGCGCGAACGGGCGGCTCACGCCCGAGGACGTACGGGCGGCGGGCCGGCTGTTCGCGAACGCGCGGGTCGTCTCGATGATGCTGGAGATCCCGCTGGAGACGGTCGCCGAGGTCGCGCGGAGTCTGGCGGACGGCGCCCGCCTCGTCCTCAACCCCTCGCCGCCCGCACCGCTCCCCGACGAGGTCCTCGCCGCCTGCGACCCGCTGATCGTCAACGAGCACGAGGCGAAGGTCATCGCGGGCACGGACCTCGGCGAAGAGCCCGAGGACTGGGCGCGGCAGCTGCTCGCGCTCGGCCCGCGCTCGGTCGTCGTCACACTCGGCTCCGAGGGCGCGCTCGTCGCGGACGCGGCGGGCTCGCAGCGGGTGCCGGCGGTGAAGGTGAAGGCCGTCGACACGACGGGCGCCGGTGACGCGTTCACGGCGGCGCTCGCGTGGCGCCTCGGCACCGGCGAGTCGCTCGCCGAGGCCGCCGCCTACGCCGCGAAGGTGGGCGCCGCGGCGGTCACGAAGGAGGGCGCGCAGGCCTCGTACCCGACCGCCGAGGAGGTCGCCGCGCTGTGAAGAAGGCCGGAATACTCAACCGTCATCTGGCGGGCGCCCTCGCGGAGTTGGGACACGGCGACGGGGTGCTGATCTGCGACGCCGGCATGCCGATCCCGGCGGGGCCGCGCGTCGTCGACCTCGCCTTCCGGGCCGGCGTGCCGTCCTTCGCCGAGGTCCTCGACGGTCTGCTCGACGAGCTGGTGGTGGAGGCGGCGACGGCGGCCCGCGAGGTCCGCGACGCGAACCCGGACACCGCCGGGCTTCTCCAGGACCGCCTGAAGCCCCTCGGCTTCGTCACGCACGAGGAGCTGAAGGCGCTGTCGGCGCACGCGCGGCTCGTCGTGCGCACGGGAGAGGCGCGCCCGTACGCGAACGTTCTGTTGCGCTGCGGGGTCTTCTTCTGACCGCGAGATCCGCTCGGCCGTGACGCGCTGCGAGGGGCCCGGTCCGCGGACCGGGCCCCTCGGGCTTTCCCCCTCCTGAGCCGGAACCCCCCGATCCCCCCAGATCTCCCCCCTGGGTGTTCCGACACCCAGTACGACACGCGGGCGGCGCGGAGGGTTGTACGTGGTTGCGGAGAAAACTTCTAAACGGCGTGAGCCGTGAACCGCTCCGCCGTCTCCGCCAGCACCTCGCGCCCGTCACGGGCCCACAGGCCGTCGTTGAACAGCTCGACCTCGATGGGCCCCGTGTACCCCTGCGCCTCGACGAGACCGCGCCAGTACCGCATGTCGATCGCGCCGTCGCCGATCTGACCGCGCCCGTTGAGGACGCCCTCGGGCAACGGCGTGGTCCAGTCGGCGAGTTGGAACGTCGCGATGCGCCCCTGCGCCCCGGCCCGCGCGATCTGCTCGGGCGCCCGGTCGTCCCACCAGATGTGGTACGTGTCCACGCAGACGCCGACCTGCTCCGCCGGGAAGTGCTCGGCGATGTCCAGGGCCTGCGCGAGCGTCGAGACGACGCAGCGGTCGGACGCGTACATCGGGTGCAGCGGCTCGATGGCGAGCCGGACGCCGCGCTCGGCGGCGTACGGGGCGAGTTCGACGAGCGCGTCGCCGATGCGCTCGCGGGCGGCGTTCAGGTCGTACGAGCCGGCCGGGAGGCCGCCCGAGACGAGCACCAGGACGTCCGTGCCGAGCGTCACGCACTCGTCGACGGCCCGCTTGTTGTCCTCGATCGCGGCCTTGCGCTCGGTCTCGTCGATCGCGGTGAGGAAGCCGCCGCGGCAGTGCGTGGTGACGTTCAGGCCGTTGTCGCGCAGCAGCTTCGCCGCGGCCTCGACGCCGTACTCCTGGACGGGTGCCCGCCAGGTGCCGAGGTGCTGGACGCCCAACTCGCGGCAGGTGTCCGCGAGTTCCGGGAGTCCGAGCTGCTTCACGGTCATCTGGTTGATGGAGAAGCGGGGGTCCGCGGTGAAGCTCATGAGGTCACTCCGTACAGGGCGAGCAGGTTCTTCATGCGGGCCTCGGCGAGTTCCGGCTTCGGGAACAGGCCCAGCTGGTCGGCCAGTTGGTAGGCGCGCGCGAAGTGCGGGAGCGAGCGCGAGGACTGCTGGCCGCCGACCATCGCGAAGTGGTCCTGGTGGCCGGAGAGCCACGCGAGGAACACGACGCCGGTCTTGTAGAAGCGGGTCGGCGCCTGGAACAGGTGGCGCGACAGCTCGACGGTCGGGTCGAGGAGGTCGCGGAAGCCCTGGACGTCGCCCGTGTCGAGGGTGCGCACCGCCTTCGCGGCGAGCGGGCCCAGCGGGTCGAAGATGCCGAGCAGCGCGTGGCTGAAGCCGCGGTCGTCGCCGGCGATCAGCTCCGGGTAGTTGAAGTCGTCGCCGGTGTAGCAGCGCACGCCGTTCGGGAGGCGGCGGCGGATGTCGACCTCGCGCCGGGCCTCCAGGAGCGAGACCTTGATGCCGTCGACCTTGTCGGAGTGCGCCTTGATGATCTCGACGAAGGTGTCGGTGGCGGCGTCGAGGTCGGACGAGCCCCAGTAGCCCTCCAGGGCCGGGTCGAACATCGGGCCGAGCCAGTGCAGGACGACGGGCTCGGCGGCCTGCCGCAGCAGGTGGCCGTAGACCTCGGCGTACTGCTCGGGCCCGGAGGCCGCGGCGGCGAGGGCGCGCGAGGCCATCAGGATGACCTGGGCCCCTGCCTCCTCGGCGACCGCGAGCTGCTCCTCGTACGCGGCCCGCACCTCGTCGAGGGAGGCGCCGGGCGCGATCTGGTCGGTGCCGACGCCGACCGCGATCCGGCCGCCGAGCGCCTTGGCCTCGGCCGACGAGCGGCGGATCAGCTCGGCGGCGCCCGCCCAGTCGAGGCCCATGCCGCGCTGCGCCGTGTCCATGGCCTCCGCGACCCCGAGGCCGTGCGACCACAGGTGGCGGCGGAAGGCGAGGGTGGCGTCCCAGTCGACGGCGGCCGGGGAGTCGGGGGTGGTGTCGGCGAGCGGGTCGGCGACGACGTGCGCCGCCGAGAACACGACGCGGGACGCGAGCGGCGCCCCGGTGTCGAAGGCGAGGGGCTCGGCGCGCGGCTCGTAGGCCGTCAACTCGCCTGCGGAGTTGGGGAGATGGATGGTCACAGCGACAGCTCCGGAACGTCGAGGCGGCGGCCCTCGGCCGACGACTGGAGGCCCAGCTCCGCCATCTGCACGCCGCGCGCGCCCGCGAGCAGGTCCCAGTGGTAGTCGGCGCCGGTGTAGACGTGCTTGAGGAACAGCTCCCACTGGACCTTGAAGCCGTTGTCGAACTCGGTGTTGTCCGGGACCTCCTGCCACTGGTCGCGGAAGGAGTACGTCGCCGGGAGGTCCGGGTTCCAGACGGGCTTCGGCGTCGAACTGCGGTGCTGGACGCGGCAGTTGCGCAGGCCCGCGACGGCGGAGCCCTCCGTGCCGTCGACCTGGAACTCGACCAGCTCGTCGCGGTTGACGCGCACGTCCCACGAGGAGTTGATCTGCGCGACGATCGGCCCCTGCGGGTTGTCGATCTGGAAGATGCCGTACGCGGAGTCGTCGGCGGTGGCCTCGTAGGGCTTGCCGTTTTCGTCCCAGCGGGTCGGGATGTGCGTCGACGCAAGGGCGTTGACGGAGGTCACGCGGCCGAACAGCTCGTGCAGCACGTACTCCCAGTGCGGGAACATGTCGACGACGATGCCGCCGCCGTCCTCGGAGCGGTAGTTCCAGGACGGCCGCTGGGCCTCCTGCCAGTCGCCCTCGAAGACCCAGTAGCCGAACTCGCCGCGCACGGACAGGATCCGGCCGAAGAAGCCGCCGTCGATGAGCCGCTTCAGCTTGAGCAGGCCCGGCAGGAACAGCTTGTCCTGCACGACACCGGACTTCACGCCCGCCTCGCGCGCCAGGCGGGCCAGCTCGATCGCGCCCTCCAGGCCGGTGGCGGTCGGCTTCTCGGTGTAGATGTGCTTGCCCGCGGCGATCGCCTTCTTGAGGAAGTCCTCGCGGGTGTGGGTCATCGCGGCGTCGAAGAAGATGTCGATGCTGTCGTCCGCGAGCACGGCGTCGACGTCGGTGGAGATGTTCGCCGGGTCCAGGCCGTGCTGCTCGGCGATCGCCTTCAGGGCGTGCTCGCGGCGCCCGACGAGGACCGGCTCGGGCCACAGCACCGTGCCGTCGCCGAGGTCGAGTCCGCCCTGCTCGCGCAGCGCGAGGATGGAGCGGACGAGGTGCTGGCGGTAGCCCATGCGCCCCGTCACACCGTTCATGGCGATGCGCACCGTCTTGCGTGTCACGTGAGTCCCTTCCTCCGGCCGACCGGCCACTCGTGCCCCACGTATTGCCGCATACGCGAGGCGGCGCCCGCCGAATCTTTCGTAGCAAGCGCTTTCTACGTAAGAAGAAGCTAGCCTCTGGACTGCCGCTCGGACAAGAGCGGATACGAGACCGGGGTCCACGGAGGGCTTGCCGCGGACCCGGGACCCCTCCCGGAGGCTGACTCGATGACCGTGACCCTGGCGGACGTGGCCGCCCGCGCGCAGGTGTCCCCCGCCACCGTCTCGCGCGTGCTGAACGGGAACTACCCCGTCGCCGCGAGCACCCGCGAGCGGGTGCTCAAGGCCGTGGACGACCTGGACTACGTGCTGAACGGCCCGGCCAGCGCACTGGCCGCCGCCACGTCCGACCTGGTCGGAGTGCTGGTCAACGACATCGCCGACCCGTTCTTCGGGATCATGGCCTCCGCGGTGCAGTCGGAGATCGTCGGGCCCGGCGGCCGGGCGGGCGGCGAGCGGCTCGCCGTGGTCTGCAACACGGGCGGCGAGCCCGAGCGCGAGCTGACGTACCTCACCCTGCTGCAGCGTCAGCGCGCGGCGGCGGTCGTGCTCACCGGCGGGGCGATCGAGGACGAGGCCCATGTCGCGGCCGTGGCGAGCAAGCTGCGGCGGCTCGCGGAGGCCGGCACGCGGGTGGTGCTGTGCGGGCGGCCGCCGGTGCCGGACACCGACGCGGTGGCGCTGACCTTCGACAACCGGGGCGGGGCACGCGAGTTGACGGAGCATCTGCTCGCGCTCGGGCACCGCCGGATCGGCTACGTCGCGGGCCCCGAGGAGCGCACCACGACCCGCCACCGCCTGGAGGGCCACCGCGAGGCGCTGGCCGCCGCCGGGGTGGGCGAGTCGGACGGCCTCGTGGCGCACGGCTCGTACGACCGCACGTCGGGCTATGGGGCGACGGCCGAACTGCTGCGCCGGGAGCCCGACTTGACGGCCGTGGTCGCGGCGAACGACAGCGTGGCACTCGGCGCGTGCGCGGCCCTGCGGGAGGCGGGCCTGCGCATCCCGGAGGACGTCTCGGTGGTCGGTTTCGACGACCTCCCCTTCAGCATCGACGCGGCCCCGCCGCTGACGACGTTCCACCTCCCGCTGGCCGAGGCGGCCGCACGGGCGGGCCGGATCGCGATGGGCCGGGAGGCGGCACCCAAGGGGCGGATCGTGGAGGTGCGCGGGGAACTGGTGGTGCGCGGATCGACGGGGAAGCCGCGCGCGTAGCCGCTGCTAGCGGGACACGGCCTCGCGGGGGCGACGCCCCGCGAGCCGGCACCCGACGCACTCCGCATGACCTTCGCGGGCGGCCATGTCCCGTACGCCGAGGGGGTGTTGGGCCGCCGGTCGCGGGCCCGGCGGCTTTCCCCAGCCCGCGAGATGCAGCGCCCAGGCGAGCAGTGCGGCCAGCACCAGTACGGCGGGCCCGAGCCAGAGCCCTGCCCGCCAGCCGATGATTCCCACGCCCGTGGCCGCCGCCCCGAGCGCGGCGAGCGCGCAGCCGGTCCAGCCCGCGAGGGTGTGCCCTTCGTCCGTCGCCACCATGTGCCGTGCCCCCAGTCCGGTGATCGCCCCTAGGTGCGGAGCGATTATTTGTTGAGCGATGACTCAAGAACAATCCGAGAGGACCGTAGCACTCTTCTTGAGTGCTCGCTCAAGAAGAGTCGGTACAGTGGCGGCATGACTGGCGGTACGACTGAGGGAAAGACCCGGCCGCGCGGACGCCCGCGCACGTTCGACCGCGACGCGGCGCTGGCCGTGGCCGTCCGGCTGTTCTGGGAGCGGGGCTACGAGGCGACCTCGGTGGGCGAGCTGACCGCAGCCATGGGCATCCGCCCGGCCAGCCTCTACGCCGCGTTCGGCGACAAGAAGTCGCTGTTCAGGGAGGCCGTCGAGGTCTACGGGCGGTCCCCCGTCGGCGCCTTCGTCGGCGTGGCGCTCGCCGAGGAGGCGACGGCGTACGCGGCGTTCGCCCGCATCCTGCGCGAGGCCGCCCAGCTCTACGCGGACCCCTCGCACCCCGCGGGCTGCCTGGCCAACAGCGCCGCGACCAATGTGACGGAGCAGGACGCCGAGGTCGCCGCCTTCCTGCGCGACGTCCGCAACGCCGGGGTCGCATCCTTCGACGAGCGGCTGCGCCAGGGACGGGCGGCGGGCGAGCTGCCGAAGGACACGGACACCGCCGCGCTCGCCTCGTACTTCGCCGCCGTGGTGCAGGGCCTGTCGCAGCGCGCGCGGGACGGCGCCGACGCGCGGGAGCTGGCCCAGGTCGCCGAGTTCGCGCTGGCGGCGTGGCCGGGAGCCCGGGACTGACACCTCACCGCGGGCGCGACGCGTGGACGCGCCCCCACCCCCGGCGTACTGTGGGCAGCACCCCGAACCTCTGACTGAGTCAACTGTCCGAGCAGCGAGGTGCCCCATGACCGTGCACGACATCCGGTCCTTCAACCGCTTCTACACGAACGTCATCGGCGCGCTCGACTACAGCCGCCACCTGTACGCCCCGTACACCCTCACCGAGTCCCGCGTGCTGTACGAGCTGGCGCACACGGAGCAGGTCGACGCCGCCGACCTGCGGGTTCGACTCAGCCTGGACGCCGGGTACTTGAGCCGCATCCTCGGCAAGTTCGAGCGGGACGGACTCGTCGAGCGCGGCTCCTCCGAGCGGGACTCGCGGCGCCGCCGCATCACCCTCACCGCGCGCGGCCGCACCACCTCCGAACTGCTGGAGGAGCGCTCGCGGGAGACCGTCGGCGCACTCCTCGGCACCGTCCCCGCCGCCGACCGCGAGCGCCTGTCGGAGGCGCTGCGCACGGTGCGCGAGATCCTCGGCGACGGCCGTGCCGCCCCGCACCCCGAGAACGTCCTGCTGCGCGAGCCGGGCCCCGGGGACCTCGGCTGGATCGTGGCGCGCAACGGAGCCCTGTACGCCGCCGAGTTCGGCTGGAACGCGGACTACGAGGGCCTGGTCGCCCGCATCGTCGCCGACTTCGCGCAGGACCACGACCCGCACCTGGAGCGGGTGTGGATCGCCGAGCTGGACGGCCGTCCGGTGGGCTGCGTGATGTGCGTGCGCGACGAGGCCCCGGGCACGGCCCGGTTGCGGCTGCTGCTGGTCGAGCCGGAGGCGCGCGGCCTCGGCATCGGGGACCGTCTCGTGCGCGCGTGCATCGACTTCGCGCGCGGGGTCGGATACCGAGAGATGGTCCTGTGGACGAACGACGTGCTGAAGTCGGCCCGTTCGATCTACCAGCGGCACGGTTTCGTCCTCGTCGGCGAGAAGCCGCACCGCTCCTTCGGCGCGGACCTGATCGGCCAGGACTGGAAAATGGCCCTCCATAGGACGGCGGACTGACGGGTAGGGTCCGGCCCATGAAGCTGGCGTTCTCCACACTCGGTGTCCCCGGTCTCCCCCTCGACGACGTGCTCGCGCTCGCCACCGCGCACGGGTATCACGGCGTCGAACTGCGCGCCCATCCCGAGGAGCCGGTGCATCCGGGCATCGACCGGGAGCAACGGGCGGACGTCGCCGCCCGGTTCAAGAAGGCCGGGGTGGAGGTCCTCGGCGTGGCCGGGTACGCGCGCGTGGCGGCGCCCGGCGAGGACGGTCCCGTGCTCGACGAGGTGCGGGCCCTGGTGGACCTCGCCCGCGACCTCGGCGCTCCCTACGTACGGGTGTTCCCCGGCGGGGGCGACGAGCAGGGCCCGGAGGAGGCCGACGCCACCGCCGCGCGGCGCCTGGGCGTCGCCGCCGAGTACGCGGCGGACCGGGGTGTACGGGTGCTCCTCGAGACGCACGACTCGCACCGGACCGGGGCGGCCGCGTCCCGCATCCTCGGCGTCGTCGGGCACCGGAACGTGGGCGCGCTGTGGGACGTGATGCACACGTGGCTCGGGGGCGAGCAGCCGATGGTGTCGTACGCGGCGCTCTCCCCCTACCTCGGATACGTACAGGTCAAGGACATCGCGGGTCCCGACGACACGACTCCGCTGCCGCTCGGGGACGGGGTGCTTCCGTTGGCCGAGTGTGTGGAGGTGCTGAGTCGGGAGGGGTGGGACGGGTGGTTGTGCTGGGAGTACGAGGCGCGGTGGTATCCGTCCGCGGCTCCCCTGCCGGGGCTTCTTGGCGGGGGGCGGGAGCACGTCGCGCGTCTCCTGAACGAGTCGGCCTAGGTCGGTCGTTTCGTTGCGCCCACCGTCCCCCTACGCCGCGGGGCTCCGCCCCGGACCCCGCGCCTCAATCGCCGGCGGGGCTTGAATTGGCTGCTCGATTTCCGTCGAGCCCTGCGGTGGGTGGGCAAAGTCAAGCCCCGCTCTTGGACGAGAGCCAGCGGGGTCCGGGGCCGAGCCCCGTGACGTGAGCGCCACGCCGCCCACCAGGAGCGCCGCCGCGCACCACTGGAGCGGAGTCACCGGCTCCCCCAGGAAGACCGCCGCCGACGACATGCCGAAGACCGGGACCAGCAGGGTGTACGGGGCCACCGTGGACGCCGGGTAACGGCGGAGCAGCCGGCTCCACGCGCTGAACCCGAACAACGTCGTCACCAGCGCCACGTAGAGGATCGCCCCCGCCCCGGACAGGTCGAGCGCGGCGAGCGCGTCCGCGTCGCGCCGCGGCCCCTCGAACAGCAGCGACAGCGCAAGCAGCGGCAGCACAGGCACCGCGCTCGTCCACACCATGAACGCGAACGGCGCCTCGGGCGACGCCTTGCGGGTCAGGACGTTCGACACGCCCCAGAACGCCGCCGCGACCAGGACGAGCGCGAACGCGCCGAGCGGACCCGAGCCGCCCTCGTCGACCGCCGCCACGGCGATGCCCGCGAGCGCCACGCCCATGCCCACCACCCGTACGGGGCCCGGGCGTTCGCGCAGGAAGGCGAAGGCGAGGACCGCCGTGAAGACCGACTGGACCTGGAGGACCAGGGAGGACAGGCCCGCCGGCATCCCCGCGTCCATGCCGACGAAGAGCAGCCCGAACTTGCCCACGCCGAGCGCGAGCCCCACCCCCACGACCCAGCGCCACGCGACCCTCGGCCGCCCCACGAGGAAGATCGCGGGCACCGCCGCGAGCAGGAAGCGCAGGGCGCAGAAGAGCAGCGGCGGGAAGTGTGCGAGGCCGATGTCGATGACGACGAAGTTGACGCCCCAGAGCGCCGCCACGAGGACGGCGAGGGCGGTGTGCGCGGGTTTCATGCGTCGAGGATCACCGGCCGCGACCCTTTAGCACCAGCGATGTTTGCTGCATGGTTGGATGAAGCACCGCTAATCGAAGTGGAATCGGAGGGAGGCCGTGGATGCTGGATCTTCAGCGGCTGCGCGCGCTGCACGCCGTCTCCGTGCACGGCACCGTCGGCGCCGCCGCGACCGCGCTCGGGTACACCCCGTCCGCCGTCTCGCAGCAGATCGCGAAGCTGGAGCGGGAGACCCGTACGCCGCTCCTCGAGCGGGAGGGGCGGGGCGTCCGGCTCACCGACGAGGCGCTCCAACTGGCCGAGACCGCACGTGAGTTGATGGCCATCATGGAGCGCGCCGAGACCGGCCTGGAGGAGCGTCGCGGGGTGCCTGCGGGGCAGCTCACGATCGCCGCGTTCGCCTCGGCCGCGCGGGGGCTGCTGCCCGACACGCTCGCCGAGCTGGCGTCGCGGCATCCCGCGCTCGACACCCGGCTCAGCGAGGTCGACCCGCACCTGTCCGTGGATCTCGTGGCGAAGGGCGCCGTCGACCTGGCCGTCGCGCACGACTGGGACATCGCGCCACTGCCGGCCCCCGCTGGCGTCGAACAGGCCGTCATCGGGGACGACTTGTGCGACCTCGTCGTACCCGCGGGGCATCCGCTGGCCGGGCGGGCGGCGGTGCGCCGCGAGGAGCTCGGGGGCGAGCGGTGGGTGTCGCAGCCGCCGGGGCGCGTGTGCCACGACTGGCTGCTGCGGACGATGCGGGCGGCAGGGTTCGAGCCGCTCATCGCCCATCAGGCCGAGGAGAACCCGACGTTGGCCGCCCTCGTGGCGGCGGGACTCGGCATCGCGGTGCTGCCCCGGCTCGGGCGCGGCCCCCTGCCCGAGGGGGTGGTGGCGGTGCGGCTCGATCCGGTGCCGCGACGGCGGCTGTACGCGCTGTGGCGCAGCGGGACGGCCCGCCGTCCGGCGGTCCGCGCGGCCGTCGAGGCGCTGCGCGAGCGCGGGCGCGCGTGCCTGGTCGACGACGGGGTCTGATGGCCGCCACCGCCACCCCGTTCACCCCATCCGCACCGATTTCACGGAATCCGCGAATTCCGGGAACCCGTGCCAGCATGCTTCCGTCAGAAGGACACGCTGCCGGAGAGTCACCGCAGTGCGGTGTCGGCATCGCTGCTGGCTGCGAACGCTGACAAACCCTCTCCGCCGCCTGCGGCCGGCAGCGTCGCCGTCACCGGTGCGCCCCCTCCAAAGTGCCGGTGGCGGCCCCTTCTCCAGGGCGACCCTCCGCCAACTCCCGTGCGTGCGCGGGCTCTTGACTGGCAGAAATTTTCCGGATACTCGTTGCGCGCGGAAGTTATTTTCAGGGTCCGCGCCTCCTCCGGAAGGAGCGATCGTGCCACTGTCCAGACGTACCGTGCTCGCCGCCGCCACCGTCGGCGCCGCGGCGGTCGGCCTCACCGCCCCCGCCGCACGGGCCGCGGGCGCCCCCGCGTCCGACCAGGCCCTCAAGAAGATCATCTCCAAGATGTCCCTGGAGGAGAAGGTCGGCCAGCTCTTCGTGATGCGGGTCTACGGCCACTCGGCCACGGAGCCCGACCAGGCCGACATCGACGCCAACCTCAAGGAGCTCGGCGTGCGCACCGCCGCCGAGCTCATCGAGAAGTACAAGCTCGGCGGCATCATCTACTTCGCGTGGGCGCACAACGTCCGTGATCCGCACCAGATCGCCGATCTCAGCAACGGGATCCAGAAGGCGGGACTCCAACAGCCCTCCCGGATACCGCTGTTGATCTCCACCGACCAGGAGCACGGCATCGTCGCCCGGGTCGGCAAGCCCGCCACCCTCTTCCCCGGCGCGATGGCGTTCGGGGCCGGCGGTTCGCGGGGCGACGCGCGCAAGGCCGGGCAGATCGCGGGCGCCGAGCTGCGCGCCATCGGCATCCGGCAGGACTACGCGCCCGACGCCGACGTCAACGTCAACCCGGCCAACCCCGTCATCGGCGTGCGCTCCTTCGGCGCGGACCCGCAGGCCGTCGCCGGGCTCGTGGCGGCGGAGGTCAAGGGCTACCAGTCCTCGCACATCGCCTCGACCGCCAAGCACTTCCCCGGGCACGGCGACACCGCGACGGACAGCCACACCGGCATCCCGTACATCTCCCACACCCGCGAGCAGTGGGAGCAGCTGGACGCGCCGCCGTTCAGGGCGGCGATCGCGGCGGGCATCGACTCGATCATGACGGCCCACATCGTCGTCCCCGCGCTCGACCCGAGCGAGGACCCCGCGACGCTCTCCCGCCCCATCCTCACCGGCATCCTGCGCGAGCAGCTCGGCTACGACGGGGTCGTGGTGACCGACTCGCTCGGCATGGAGGGCGTACGGATCAAGTACGGCGACGAGCGGGTCCCGGTGCTCGCGCTGAAGGCGGGCGTCGACCAGCTGCTCAACCCGCCTGACCTGTCGGTCTCGTGGAACGCGGTGCTCGCGGCCGTCCGGGGCGGCGAGCTGACCGAGGCGCGGCTCGACGAGTCGATCCTGCGCGTCCTGCGCCTGAAGTCGAAGCTGGGGCTCCTCAAGGACCCGTACGTCTCCCACTCCGGCGTCGACCGCACGGTCGGCACGCCCGCGCACCTCGCCGCGGCCGACCGCATCGCCGAGCGCACGACGACGCTCCTGGTCAACAAGAAGAAGCTGCTGCCGCTGTCGCGCCGCACGCACAAGAACGTGCTCGTGCTCGGCGCCAACCCGGCCTCCCCGTCCCTCAGCGACGGCCCGCCGACCACCGTGATCGGCGCGGCGCTCACCGAACTCGGCTTCACCGCCACGGTGCTCCCGACCGGCACGGCGCCGTCCCAGGCGGTGATCGCGCAGGCCGTGGGGGCGGCGAAGGGCAAGGACGCCGTGGTCATCGGGACGTACAACGTCGCCGCGGGCAGCGCGCAGCAGTCCCTGGTGAACGCGGTGGCCGCGACCGGGGTGCCGGTGATCACGCTGTCCATGCGCAATCCGTACGACGTCGCCCAGCTGTCCGCGGCCGACGCGCACGTGGCGGCGTACTCGTGGATCGACGTCGAACTGCGGGCGGCCGTGCGGGTGCTGGCCGGGAAGGCGGAGCCGCGCGGGAAGCTGCCGGTGCCGGTGCAGAAGGCCGACGATCCCGCGCAGGTCCTCTACCCGATCGGCTACGGGTTGTCGTACTGACCCGTCCGTAGGGGGCGTACGCCGTGATCGGCGGGCGCCACCCCCAACTGACGCAAAGCCCCCCGCACACCTGGCGTGCGCCCGCCGCCACGGGCCACGCTGGTAGGGATATCGGGGGGTTTTGCCATGCTTGGGCGGTCGGTCGGAGCGGTGTGCGCGGTGCCGCTGCTGGCGTTGGCGCTCGCCGGATGCCAGGGGTCTCCCGGCTCCTCCGGCGAAGGACCGTCCTCGCACGCGTCCTCCGCCGGGTACGGGGCGGTGTTCCTCGCGGCGGGCGAGTGCAGTTCGCGCGGGCGCACGTCGTTCAACGAGGTGCCGTGCCGCAGCGAGCGGGCGGTGGCCCGGGTCCTCGCCCGGCACGACGGCGAGACCTCGGAGGGGCCCGCCTGCCCGGCCCGTACCGACTTCGTGCTGCACATCAGCGAGAACCGGCCCGCGGCCGACGAGAACGGCGACGGGTCCGTGGACCGCGGCTACGCCTGCATGCGCAATCTCGATCCCCCGCACCCCGGCGACCCGGGCGGCGGTGGCGGTCCCCGCACGATCGTCGGCGACTGCCTCGCGGAGGCGGGCAAGGGTCAGGTGCGGGAGACGGCCTGCGCCGCGACGGGCGCCCGTGCCCCGCGCTACCGGGTGGTCACGGCGGTGCTCTCCCGCTCGGCGTGCCCGCCGTCGACCTCGCTCTACGTGACCCTGGGCGGCAGCAAACCGGTCGGGTGCGCGGTCACGGTGTGAGGGCCGCGCGGGGCTCGGTGTTCAGCACAGGATCCAGCCGGTGCGCACCGACTTCGTGCCCACGGAGCCCTTCACCCGGACGCAGCGGTGTCCGGCGTGCACGGTGACGGGGCCCGCGTGCCGGGTGTAGCGGCCCTTGTCGACGACGGCCCGGTTGCCGCGGGCCTGGACGCTCACGGACATGGTGCGGCGGGCGCCCGTGCGCTTGGCGTAGGTGACGGCGCAGACGTAGCCGCTCTGCTTGTAGAGGACGACGCGGCCCGTCTCGAAGCGCAGGGTGCGGGCGTGGTGGCCGCCGCACAGCGGGGCGGCCTGCGCGCTGCCGACGGCGGGCCCGCCGAGAACCAGAACAGCCGCCGCGACGAGGACCGAAAGGACAGGCGCGAGCCCCCGGCGCGGCCTGCGTATGCCGTCCCGTCCAGCCCCCTGTCCGCGCACCGCAGCCCCTCCTGTCACATCGGCACCAGCGTACTGCTGAACTGACGCGCCACACGGGCCGGGCGGTTGCGCCGCCCACCCTCACGTCGAGGAGCCGACCTCGACGGGCTCCCCCAGGAAGGTCCGCCACAAGGTGGCGTACTTGCCGTTCAGTGACAGGAGTTCGTCGTGCGTGCCATCCTCGGCGACGCGGCCGTGATCCATCACGATCACGCGGTCCGCGCGGGCCGCCGTCGTCAGGCGGTGGGCGACGACCAGGGTGGTGCGCTTGCCGGAGATGCGGTCCGTGGCCTGGTTGACCTGGGCCTCGGTGGCGAGGTCGAGGGCGGCGGTCGCCTCGTCGAGCAGGAGGATGTCCGGGTCGACGAGCTCGGCGCGGGCCAGGGCGATCAACTGCCGCTGCCCCGCGGAGAGGTTGCGGCCGCGCTCGGCGACCTCGTGGAGGTAGCCCCCGTCGAGCGTCGCGATCATCTCGTGCGCGCCGACGGCCCGCGCCGCCGCCTCCACCTCGGCGTCGCTCGCCCCGGGGCGGCCGTACGCGATGGCGTCGCGGACCGTGCCGGGGAAGAGGTACGCCTCCTGCGGGACGACGCCGAGCCGGTGCCGGTACTCGGTGAGGTCGAGTTCCCGCAGGTCGATGCCGTCGGCGGTGACCCGGCCCGCCGTCGGGTCGTAGAACCGGGCGACGAGCTTGACCAGCGTCGACTTGCCCGCGCCCGTCTCGCCGACGAACGCGACGGTCTGGCCCGCGGGGATGCGCAGGTCCACATCGCTCAGGGCCACCTCGCCGTCGCCGTACGCGAAGTCCACGTTCTCGAAGGCGATCTCGCCGCGCAGCGCCGGCACCTCGCGGGGCCGCTCGGCGTTCTTCGTCGACGTCGGCTCCCGCAGCAGCTCCTGGATGCGGCCGAGCGAGACGGTGGCCTGCTGGTACCCGTCGAAGACCTGGGAGAGCTGCTGCACGGGTGCGAAGAACAGGTCGATGTAGAGGAGGTACGCGACGAGCGCGCCCGTCGTCAGGGTGCCCGCGTCGACCCGGTGCGCGCCGACCGCGAGGACGGCCGCCGTGGCCACCGCCGACAGGAGCTGCACGAACGGGAAGTACACGGAGATCAGCCACTGGCCGCGGATGCGCGCCTTGCGGTAACTGGTGCTGCCCGCCGCGAACTTCTCGCCGCCGTCCTTCTCGCGCCGGAAGGCCTGCACGATCCGCAGCCCCGCCACCGTCTCCTGGAGGTCGGCGTTCACGACGGAGATCCGCTCGCGCGCCAGCTCGTACGCCTTGACGCTGGAGCGCCGGAAGAAGAACGTCCCGATGATCAGCGGCGGCAGCGTCGCGAAGACGACGAGCGCGAGCTGTACGTCGATCACAAGGAGCGCGACCATGATCCCGAAGAACGTGACGAGCGAGACGAAGGCCGTGACGAGGCCCGTCTGGAGGAACGTCGAGAGCGCGTCGACGTCCGTCGTCATGCGGGTCATGATGCGGCCCGTCAGCTCCCGCTCGTAGTAGTCGAGCCCGAGCCGCTGGAGCTGGGAGAAGATCTTGAGGCGGAGCGAGTAGAGGACCCGCTCACCGGTGCGCCCCGTCATCCGCGTCTCGCCGAACTGCGCGGCCCACTGCGCGAGCACGGCGCCGAGCGCCAGCGCGGACGCCGCCCACACGGCGCCGATGGCGAGCTGCGAGACGCCCTCGTCGATGCCGTGCCGGATCAGGATCGGCAGCAGCAGACCCATGCCCGCGTCGACGGCGACGAGCGCGAGGCTGATCAGCAGCGGCGCCCCGAACCCGCGCAGGAGGCGGCGCAGCCCGTACGACTCCTCGGGCGTGACGGCCCGCGCCTCGTCGATGTCGGGGGTGTCGGTGGCCGGCGGCAGCGCGTCGACCTGCGCGAGGAGTTCCGGGGTCGCGGGGGTCCCGGCGAGCGCGGCGTCCCGCGGCTCCCGGTCGCCCGTCCACAGCCTGGGGGTGACGCCGCGCTCGGCGTCGAACTCGGCGTCCAGCTCCTCGCGTACGGAGGTGTCCTCCACCGGCTCCCCGGCGGCGGGCGCGGTGTGGCCGGGCGAGACGCCGCCCAGCTCGTCGGGGTCGGTGAGCAGCCGCCGGTACAGCGGCGAGGACGCCTCCAGCTCCTCGTGCGTGCCGATCGCGGCGAGCCGTCCGCCGTCGAGCACGGCGATCCGGTCGGCGAGGCCGAGGGTGGAGCGGCGGTGCGCGATGAGCAGCGTCGTGCGGCCCGCCATCACGTGGCTGAGCGCCTCGTGGATCTCGTGCTCGACGCGGGCGTCCACGGCGGACGTCGCGTCGTCGAGGACGAGGAGGCGGGGGTCGGTGAGGATGGCGCGGGCGAGCGCGACGCGCTGGCGCTGGCCGCCGGAGAGCGTGAGCCCGTGCTCGCCGACCTTGGTGTCGTAGCCGTCGGGCAGCGCGCTGATGAACCCGTGGGCCTGCGCGGCGCGCGCGGCCGTCTCGATCTGCTCCTGTGTCGCCTCCGGGAACCCGTACGCGATGTTGGTGCCCACGGAGTCGGAGAACAGGAAGGAGTCCTCGGGGACGAGCCCGATCGCGGACCGCAGCGACGCCGTCGTCAGCTCGCGCACGTCGTGGCCGCCGACGAGGACGGCGCCGTGCGTGGCGTCGTAGAAGCGCGGGAGCAGCAGGGAGACGGTGGACTTGCCGGAGCCGGAGGAGCCGACGACGGCAAGGGTCTCACCGGCCCTGATCTCGAAGGAGAGGCCGTCGAGGACGGGGTGCTCGGCGTCCGAGTACGTGAAGGACACGTCGTCGAACTCGACGGTCGCGGGGGCGTCCGCCGGGAGTTCCTTGGTGCCTTCGACGAGGCTCGGCTCGGTGTCGATCAGTTCGAGGACGCGCTCCACGCCGGCGCGGGCCTGCTGCCCCACGGTGAGCACGACGGCGAGCATCCGGACGGGGCCGACGAGCTGCGCGAGGTACGAGGAGAACGCGACGAAGGTGCCGAGCGTGACCTGCCCGCGCACCGCGAGCCAGCCGCCGAGGGCCAGCATGGCGACCTGCCCGAGGGCGGGCACGGCCTGGAGGGCCGGGGTGAACTTCGAGTTCAGCCGGACGGTGCGAAGGCGCCCCGCGAAGAGCCTGCGGCCGACCGTCCTGAGCTTCCCGGTCTCCTGCTCCTCCTGCCCGAAGCCCTTCACGACGCGGACGCCGCTCACCGACCCGTCGACGACCCCGGCCACGGCGGCGGCCTGCGCCTGCGCGTACCAGGTGGCGGGGTGCAGCCGGGAGCGGCTGCGCCTGGCGATGAACCAGATGGCGGGGGCGACGGCGAGGGCGACCAGGGTCAGCGGCGGCGACAGCCACGCCATGATCACCAGGGAGATGAGGAACAGCAGGACGTTCCCGATGGTCATCGGGAGCATGAAGAGCAGGCTCTGGATCAGCTGGAGGTCGCTGGTGGCGCGCCCGACGACCTGGCCGGTCGACAGCTCGTCCTGGCGGCGGCCGTCGAGCCGGGTGATCGAGCCGTACATCTCGGTGCGCAGGTCGTGCTGGACGTCGAGGGCGAGCCGGCCGCCGTAGTAGCGGCGGACGAACGCGAGGACGTAGACGATCACGGCCGCCCCTATGAGGGCGCCCGCCCAGACGGCCATGGACCGGGAGTGGGTCCCGATCACGTCGTCGATGATCACCTTCGTGATCAGCGGTACGAGCGCCATGACGCCCATGCCGCCGAGCGAGGCCCCGAGCGCGAGGACGACGTCCTTGGGGTACCGCCACGCGTACCCGGCCAGCCGTTTCGCCCAGCCCCGTTGTTCCGCCACGCCGTGCCGCCTCCCGCTCGCTTGACCTCTCGCCCTGAGCTGCCGAAGGGCCAACGCGACCAGGAGCGGATTTCATCCCGCTGTAACAATCCGCCCGGATCAGCGCCCGGACACGGTCAGTGAGTAGAAACGGGTGATCTGGTTCGCGCTCTGGTTGTCATCGCTGGCCAGGAGCAGGCGCAGCGCGCCGTGCGGGCCACGCCCCGTGACCGTCATCGCCTCGATGTTGTCGAGCAGCGGGTTGGGCTGCGGCTGGTGGGCGGGCGCGCCGAGCGACGGGCAGTGCGCCAGGTCGGCGAGGAGCGTCTTGTGGGCGAGGCGGGTGCCGGGGCCGATGGTCTCCATGCCGGAGGTGTCGGCGGCGCCGCGCAGGTCGGCGGCGTAGAGGCGGACGGTGTTCCCGACGCCTGCGGTGAAGCCGCGTTCCAGGACGAGGAGGCGGCCGTCGGGGGCCGCGGTGACCTCGGAGATGCCGAGGTTCGGGTCGGTGCGGTAGCCGTACTGGGCGGCGGACGCGAAGGAGCCGGTGGGCGTGCGCCGCCAGGTCTGGAGCCGGTTGGCGTCGTCGCCGGTGAGCGGGGACTCCATGGAGGCGAGGAGGGTGCGTAGGCCGGGCAGCAGGGTCAGGCCCTCGAAGGAGGCGTTGGCGCGGGCCCTGGCGGTGAGCGGCTCCGGGACCGGGAGGCGGTCGAGGATCCGGGCGCCCGAGCGGTCGTAGCGGCGGATCGAGGGCTCGGTCTCGGACGTGACGAGGTACGTGCCGTCGCGGTCGACGACCAGGCCCTCGGAGTCGAGCGCGGCCCCCTTCTCGTCGGCGAGCCGTGCGACGGAGCGCGGCGCGAGGGTCTTCCCGTCGAGCGTGAACAGGGACGAGCGGTCGGAGAGCGCGGCGATCCTGCCGCCCCGGTCGGCGGCGAGCGCGGAGATGTTGCCGACGAAGGTGCCCTCGTACGTCGTCTTGTCGAGGGCGTCGGAGTAGCCGGTGACCGAGACGGAGCGGGAGCAGTTCCCGGCGGCCCCGGCGGCGTGCGCCGGTCCCGAAACCGTCAGGCAGGCGGCCGACAGGGCGGCGAGGGCGAGCACGGAACGTACTGATCTGCGCGACATGGGGTCACGGTAGGGCGCGGGCGGCGACGCCGGGGCGGACTTCCCGTGAACGATTCGGGCCCCCGGCCGCATCCACAGGTGTCACCCAGCTTCACCACAGCCCACCCCCACCGGCGCCGTGCACCGTGCACTGGTGACCTCCATGACCGATACGCATTCCGACGCACCCGCACCTCCTCCGCCGGTGGAACCGCCGGCCGAGCGCCGCACGCCGCGCTGGTCACTGCCCGCGCTGCTCGCGATCCTCGTGCTCGCCGGGGTGCTGTACGCCTGGAACCTGTCCTCGTCCGGCCTCAACAGCTTCTACAGCGCCGCCGTCTACAGCGGCACCCAGAGCTGGAAGGCCTGGTTCTTCGGCTCCATCGACGCGGGCAACTTCCTGACCGTGGACAAGCCGCCCCTCTCGCTGATGACGATGGGCCTCTCCTGCCGGATCCTCGGCTTCGGCACCTGGCAGATGATGCTGCCGCAGATCGCGGCCGGGCTCGGCACGATCTGGATCCTGCACTCGTCCGTGAAGCGGGTGTGGGGACACGCGGCCGCCGCGATCGCCGCGCTGGTCCTGGCGCTGACCCCGATCACCGTCGCCATCAACCGCGACAACAACCCGGACACCCTCCTCGTCCTGCTGATGGTGGGCGGCGCGGCCCTCGCGCTGCGCGCCACCCGCGACGGACGGCTGCTGCCGCTGCTCGCCTCCGCGGCGTGCTTCGGGCTCGCGTTCAACACGAAGATGCTGCAGGGCTACATCGCGCTGCCGGCGGTCTTCGCCGTGTACGTGTACGCGTCCCACCTGGGCTGGGCGAAGAAGGCGCGCAACCTGGTGCTCGCGGCCGTGGTGCTCGTGGTCTCCAGCTTCTGGTGGGCCACGGCGGTCTCGCTGGTCCCGGCCGACGAGCGCCCGTACATCGGCGGCTCGACGGACGGCTCCGCCTGGGACCTGATCATGGGCTACAACGGCCTGGGCCGGATCCTCGGCGGCGAGGGCAACGGCGGGGGCGGTGGCGGCGGAGGCGGCGGCTTCTCCGGCACGGCGGGCCTCGGCCGGCTCTTCAACGACACGCTCGGCGGGCAGATCTCCTGGCTGATCCCGTTCGCGGTGATCGCCCTGGTCGGCGGCCTGGTGCTGCGCGGCCGCGCCCCGCGCACCGACCTCACGCGCGCCGCGCTGGTGCTGTGGGGCGGCTGGCTGGTGCTGCACTACGTCACGTTCGCGACGGCCGAGGGCACCATGCACCCGTACTACACGACCGCGGTCGCCCCGGGCATCGCGGCGCTGTGCGGGGGCGGCGGCGTGATGCTGCTGCGCGCGTTCCGCACGGACAAGCGGTGGGCGTGGGTGCTGCCCGTGGCGCTCGGCGTCACCGGGATCTGGGCGGTCGTGCTGCTGCGCCGCGCCTCCGGCTGGAACGGCTGGCTGTGGCCGGTGGTCGCGCTCGTCATGGCGCTCGCGATCGCGGGGCTGCTCGTCCTCCGTACGTCGACGGGCCGCCGGCTGCGGCTGCTCGCGGTGGCCGTGGCGGCTGCCGTGGTCGCGTCGGTGGCGGGCCCGGCGGCGTACTCCTTCGCGGAGCCCTTCTCCTCCGGAGCGGGCGGTGGCATGGGCGGCACGAACCCGACGGCGGGGCCGACGACGGGTGGCGGCATGGGCGGTCCCGGTGGGGGCCGGGGCGGCTTCCCGGGCGGCGGCGAGATGCCGGGCGGGGGCTCGCGGCAGGGCGGCTCCCAGCAGGGCGGCGGTTCGCAGCAAGGCGGCGGCGAGATGCCCGAGGGCGGCTCGATGCCCGGCGGTGGCGAGATGCCGGGCGGTGGCCAGGCTCCCGAGGGCGGCTTCCCCGGTGGCGGCTCCCCGGAAGGCGGCTCTCCGCAGGGCGGCGGCGAGATGCCCGGCGGCCAGGAGTCCGGCTCCGGCTCCGGCAAGCAGGAATCCGGCCGGCGCGGCGGAGCCATGCGCGGCGGCATGGGCGGCAACGTCGACAGCGACCTGATCTCGTACCTGGAGAAGCACCAGGACGGCGCCAAGTGGCTGCTCGCGGTGTCCAATTCGCAGTCCGCGGCCCAGATCATCCTCAGCACGAAGAAGCCGGTCATCTCCATGTACGGCTTCACGGGCTCGGACAAGGGCATGACCGTCGCCAAGCTCGAGAAGCTGGTGAAGAGCGGCCAGTTGCACTACATCCAGGTCGGCGAGGGCGGCATGGGCGGCCCCATGGGCGGCGGCAGCGACGTCAGCTCCGCGGTCACCAAGTGGGTGAAGAAGCACGGCACGGCGGTGAAGTCGAGCGAGTACAGCAAGAAGTCCAGCGACTCGACCGACTCCCAGTCGCTGTACCGCCTCGACCCGTCCGACGTGAACTGATCCCACAACTCGACGCACCACAAGGGCCCTTGGCAGCCGGTCAGGGGCCCTTGTCGTCACAGGATCGACGCCTGGCATTCACCCAATCCATACGTGTTCATGTCACGCTCCGTTCCACCAATCAACCCGCGTAGAACGGACGGACACCCCACATGCCCGGAATCCCCATACGCACCTTCGCCCTCACCACCGCGGCCGTCCTGGCCGCCCTCGCCCTCCCCACGGCGGCGACGGCGAACCCGGCCCCCGTGACCACCGCCGCGTACGACGACACGTACTACCAGGACGCCGAGGGCAAGACCGGCGCCGAGCTCAAGAGCGCGCTGCACACGATCATCAGCGACCAGACGAAGCTCTCCTACGACGCGGTCTGGGACGCCCTGAAGACCACCGACCAGGACCCGGCCAACAGCTCCAACGTGATCCTGCTGTACAGCGGCACCTCACGCGCGAAGTCCGCCAACGGCGGCGACAGCGGGGACTGGAACCGCGAGCACGTCTGGGCCAAGTCCCACGGCGACTTCGGCACCGCGACAGGACCCGGCACCGACCTGCACCACCTGCGCCCCGAGGACGTCACGGTCAACTCGATCCGCGGCAACAAGGACTTCGACAACGGCGGCAGCGAGGTCGCGAACGGCGGCGGCAGCCTCACCGACGACGACTCGTTCGAGCCGCGCGACGCCGTCAAGGGCGACGTCGCGCGGATGATCCTCTACATGGCGGTCCGCTACGAGGGCGACGACTCCTTCGCCGACCTCGAACCCAACGACTCCGTGGACAACGGCAGCGCGCCGAACATCGGCAAGCTCTCCGTCCTGAAGAAGTGGAGCGACGAGGACCCGCCGGACGCCTTCGAGCAGAACCGCAACGACGTCATCTTCGACACCTACCAGCACAACCGGAACCCGTTCATCGACCACCCGGAGTGGGTCGGGTCGATCTGGTAGGTGCCCTCCGCGTCAGCCCAGATGGGTAGGCGCGAACATCCTGAGCAGCGCCGGGAGCACCACCACGCGCGGCCCCGGCGCCGCGAAGGCCTCGGCCAGGTCGTCCTTGAGCGTCTCCGGGGTCGTCCGCACCCCGGGGACGCCGAAGGACTCGGCGAGCGCCACGAAGTCGGGGCGGGCCAGTTCCGTCGCGGTCGCCTCGCCGAAGGCGTCGGTCATGTACTCGCGCAGGATGCCGTAGCCGCCGTCGTCGACGATCAGCCAGGTGACGTTCAGGTCGTACTGCTTCGCCGTGGCCAGTTCGGCGATGGAGTACATGGCGCCGCCGTCGCCGGAGACCGCGAGGACGGGTGTGGTCGGGTCGGCAGCGGCCGCGCCCAGCGCCGCCGGGAACCCGTAGCCGAGGCCGCCGGCGCCCTGTGCCGAGTGCATGGCGCCGGGCCACGCCGACCACGCCCAGTAGGCGAGGATCGTCATGTCCCAGAAGGACGGGGAAGCGGCCGGGAGCGCCTCGCGCACCGACGCCAACACGCCCTGTTCCAGGGTGAGTTCCTGCGCGTCGATCCGTTCCCGTACGGCCTTCAGGACCGCGGCGACGCGCGCGGGCGCCTCGGCGTCGGGGCGCTCGGCGACCGTCTCGGCGAGGGCCTGGAGCGCGAGGCGTGCGTCCGCGTGGATGCCGAGGGCCGGGTGGTTGGACTCCAGCTTCCCGGCGTCGGCCTCGATCTGGATGACGCGGCCGCGCGGCTTGAACGTGTGGTAGTTCGAGGAGAGTTCACCGAGTCCCGAGCCGACGACGAGCAGGACGTCGGCGTCCTCCAGGAAGTCCGTCGTGTGCCGGTCCTCCATCCAGGACTGGAGCGAGAGCGGGTGCTCCCAGGGGAAGGCGCCCTTGCCGCCGAAGGTGGAGACGACGGGCGCGTTGATCCGCTCGGCGAGCGCGCGCAGCTTGCCCGTCGCGTCCGCGCGGACGACGCCGCCGCCCGCGATGATCGCCGGACGTTCGGCGCGAGCGAGCAAGTCGGCCGCCACGGCCGTGAGTTCGGGACGCGGCACGAGGTCGTGCGGGGTCGCGTCCACGCCCGTGACGACCGGCAGGATCGTCTCGGCGAGCAGCACGTCCTGCGGGATCTCCACCCACACCGGTCCGTGCGGGGCGCTCAGCGCCGACTCCCAGGCCGCGGCGATCGCCGACGGGATCTGGGACTGCGTACGGACGGTGTGGACGGACTTGACCACGTCCCGGAACGAGGCCTGCTGGTCGCGGAGTTCGTGCAGGTAGCCGTGGCGGCCACCGCCGAGCCCCGCGACCGGGATCTGGCTGCCGATCGCGAGCACCGGGGCTGAGGCCGCGGCCGCCTCCTGGAGCGCGGCGAGCGACATCAGCGAGCCGGGCCCGGTGGAGAGCAGCAGCGGCGCCACCTCTCCCGTGACCCGGCCGTACGCGTCCGCCGCGAATCCGGCGTTGTTCTCGACGCGCAGCCCCACGTACCTGAGCGACGACCGGCGCAGCGCGTCGAACATGCCGAGCGCGTGCTGCCCCGGCAGACCGAAGACGGTGGACGCGCCGAGCCCGTGCAGGGTCTCGACGACGAGGTCACCGCCCTTGCGGCCGGCGGGCGGGTTGAGCGCCGCCTCGGTCTGCTCCGGGGTGGGCGTCAGTTCCAGGTCGTGGTCGTGCGTCACTTGGTGCCCGTCTCCTTCTGAGCGCGTAGGTCTTACGCGCGTGCGTCGGCGATCTGGCGGGACATGATCGTCGTCAGCTCGTACGCGGTGTGCGAGGCGGCGACGGACGTGATCTCCGCGTGGTCGTACGCGGGCGCCACCTCGACGACGTCCGCGGACACCAGGTTGCACGAAGAAAGGCCGCGAAGAATCTCGAGCAGCTCGCGGGAGGTCATGCCGCCCGCCTCCGGCGTACCGGTGCCGGGCGCGTGCGCCGGGTCGAGGCAGTCGATGTCGATGGAGATGTACAGCGGGCGGTCGCCGATGCGCTGGCGGAGCTGGTCGGCGACCTCGTCGGCGCCGCGCCGGTAGACGTCGGCGGAGGTGACGATGCCGAAGCCGAGCTTCTCGTCCTCGGTGAGGTCGGAGCGGCCGTACAGCGGGCCGCGGGTGCCGACGTGGGAGAGGGCGGAGGTGTCGAGGATGCCCTCCTCGACGGCGCGGCGGAACGGGGTGCCGTGCGTGTACTCGGCGCCGAAGTACGTGTCCCATGTGTCGAGGTGCGCGTCGAAGTGCAGCAGCGCGACCGGGCCGTGCTTCTTGGCGACCGAGCGGAGCAGCGGCAGCGCGATGGTGTGGTCGCCGCCGAGCGTCATCATGCGGGCGCCGGAGCCGAGCAGATCGTCCGCGGCGGCCTCGATGGTGTCGACGGCCTCGTTGATGTTGAACGGGTTGGCCGCGATGTCACCGGCGTCCGCGACCTGGGCGAGCGCGAACGGGGACGCGTCCTGCGCCGGGTTGTACGGGCGCAGGAGGCGGGAGGCCTCGCGGATGGCGTTGCCGCCGAAGCGGGCGCCGGGCCGGTAGGAGACACCGGTGTCGAAGGGGACGCCGACGACCGCGACATCGGCGGCGTCCACCTCGTCGAGCCGGGGCAGGCGGGCGAACGTCGCCGGGCCCGCGTAGCGCGGGACGCGGGAGGAGTCGACCGGTCCGACGGCGCCCGTGGGGCCGTTGGGAACGCGGGGCGTCTCGTTGCTGTTCATTGCGCGCATGCCTTCTTTCCTACGAGGGTTACTGCGGTGCTGCTGTTTACTGCGCCGCGGCGGGGGCCGGCTCGGGCGCCTCGGCGCCGCGCCCTGCGAGCCGCTCGCGCCAGTTGGCGAGGACGGCGGCGTCGGTGGGCCGGGTGGCCAGGGAGACGGCCACGTAGACGACGAGTGACGCGACGAGGCCGTAGTACACGGGCTCGTTGGCGAGGATGCCGTAGCGCCACATCGCGCCGATGACGGTGAGGCCGCCGACGGTGACGGCGGCGAGGGCGCCGTTGACGTTGCCGCGCTTCCAGAGCAGCCCGCCGAGGATGGGCACGAGCAGCCCGCCGACGAGCAGGTTGTAGGCGACGGTCAGCGCCTCGACGACGTTGTTGAGGAGGACCGAGATGACGATCGCGACGATGCCGAGGCCCAGGATGAACATCCGGTTGCCCTTCACCTCGTCGTGCTCGTCCTCCACGGACACCTCGGCCTTCACTCCGCGCAGCCGCTTCCAGATGTCGTTGTTGGCGACGGTGGCGCAGGCGATGAGCGCTCCGGAGGACGTCGACATGACGGCCGCGAGGGCGGCGGCGAGGACGAGCCCGCGGATGCCGACGGGCAGCTCGTCCTTGACGATCTGCGCGAACGCCTCGTCGGCCTGGCCGAGGCCCTTCGGGTACAGGACCTTGGCCGCCGTGCCGATGACCGCGCCGCCGATCGCGTAGAGCAGGCAGTAGACGCCGGAGACGGTGCCGCCCCAGCGGGCCACCTTGTCGTTGCGGGCGGTGAAGACGCGCTGCCAGATGTCCTGGCCGATGAGCATGCCGAACGTGTAGATCAGCACGTACGTGAAGATCGTCTCGCCGCCGATGCCCAGCGGGTCGAAGTACGAGGTGGGGAGCTGGGCCTTCATCTCGCTGAAGCCACCGGCCTTGATGACCGCGACGGGCAGCAGGATGATCAGCACGCCGATGGTCTTCACGACGAACTGCACCATGTCGGTGATGGTGATCGACCACATGCCGCCGAGCGTCGAGTAGGCGACGACGATGGTGCCGCCGACGACGATCGCGAGGGTGCGCGGCACGTCGAAGAGCACGTCGAAGATCGTCGCGTACGCGATGGTGGACGTGACGACCAGCATCAGCGTGTACGCCCACATCACGATGCCGGAGATCATCCCGGCGCGGCCGCCGCCGTAGCGCAGGTCGAGCATCTCGGAGACCGTGTAGACCTTCAGCCGGGCGATGCGCGCCGAGAAGAAGAGCGACAGGGCGAGGATGCCGAGGCCGATGGTGAACACCATCCAGGCGCCCGACAGGCCGTACTGGTAGCCGAGGCCGACGCCGCCGATGGTGGAGGCGCCGCCGAGCACGACAGCGGCCATGGTCCCGGAGTACATGGCGGGGCCGAGGCGCCGTCCTGCGACCAGGAAGTCGCTCTTGGACTTGGCGCGGCGCATGCCCCACCAGCCCATGGCCAGCATGCCTGCCAGGTAGACGACGATCACGATGTAGTCGACGGCCATGGGGCTGTCCTCCTTCGTCCACCTCGGTGGCGTGTCGTGCAAGGGAGTGTGTCCGGCTGTGGAGCCCCTGCTGGGCCCCTGGGGGTGTCGGGGACATCCGCCCGTACCCGCACCCACCGGTCGGAAGAAATCTAGGTGGCCGAAAAGCGGCGCTGAAGTGTACGTTTCATCCACTGTCCAGGATCAGAGCAGAGGAATCGTCCACAGGTGACCGTGACCGCACCCCCCACACAGGGCATTCCGCTCGCCGCGGTGCTCGCCCGCGCCGACCTGGGCCTTCGCCAGATCGCGGGGCCCGCGGCGGCGGACGTCCTCGTGCACGGGGCGCACACCTCGGAGCTGACGGACCCGGAGCCGTACCTGCTGGGCGGCGAGCTGCTGCTCACGGCGGGCGTGCACGCGCCCGCCGCGCCCGTCGACGGCTACTTCGAGGAGTACGCGGAGCGGGTCGCGCGGGGCGGCGCGGTGGCGCTCGGCTTCGGTGTGACGCCGGTCTTCGACACGGTGCCGCCGGAGCTGGTCGCGGCCTGCGAGCGGCGCGGGATCCCGCTCGTCGAGGTCCCTCCGCGGACCACGTTCAGCGGCATCGCGCGCGCCGTCTGGGAGCTGATGGCGCAGGCCAGGAACGCGGAGCTGCGCCGGGTGACGGAGGCTCAGCAGGCGCTGGCCTCGGCGGCGGCCAGGCCCGACCCGCTGCCCTCCGTCCTTCGCCAACTCGCCCAGCGGACCGGCGGGTTCGCGGTGGCCGTCACGCCGGAGGGCGACGAGCCGCACCACGCGGGGGCGCGCCCGCCGCGCGCCGTGAGCGAGGCGCTGGCCGAGCTGACGGCGGTGGTCCGCCCGCACGCCACGCACCTCTTCCCCACCCCGTCGTCGGCAGCGGACACGGTGGGCGGCACGCATCTGTCGGCGTACGCGCTGAGCACGGGCGGCGCGCTCGGCCTCGCGACGCGGGTCCGCTCGCCGGGCGACCACACGATCGCGGGGGCGGCGGTGGTCCTGCTCTCGCTCCTCACGGGCGAGCACCGCTCGACGGGTGACACGCGCCGTGCGGCGACCCTGGTGGACCTCCTCCTCGGGGCGGACCGCGCGGACGCGGCGACGGAACTCCTCGGCGCGGACACCACGTGGCGCGTGATCCACGCCCGCCCGCTGTCGCCCCGCCCGGCCCCGGACCTGGCGACGCCCCTGACCGCCACCTCCACCTCCCCCGACGACCCGCTCACCCGCGCCCTCGTTCCGTCCGACCAGGACGTCACGCCGCACGCGGGCCACGTGCTCGGGGTCAGCGCCCCGGCGCTCCCCCGGGACCTGCCGCTCGCCGACGCGCAGGCGGCCCACGCGCTCACCCGCGCCCGGGCGACCCGCAGCCCGCTGGCCCACCACCGCCCGGACGACACCCCGGCGCCGACCCTCGCCGCGCTGTCCGACAAGCCGGCCCTCCTGGAGACCCTGCGCACCTGGCTCTCCCTGCACGGCAGTTGGGAGAGCACGGCCCTGGCCCTGTCGATCCACCGCAACACGGTCCGCCAGCGCATCGCCCGCTGCGCCACACTCCTGGACACGGACCTCGACGACCCGGACACCCGCATGGAGCTGTGGTTCGCACTGCGCCGGCCGCGCTGACGGTGTGACCGTCGTTCCACTCCCCGGAACCGATCACCGCCGCGCGGCGGCCCCCTGCACAATGGGCTCATGCCGATACCCGGATTGCCCAGCGACGTCCCGACCCGTGCCGCCCTGATCAAGCACCTCGTCCGCACGCGCATCGCGGGCGACGTGGCAACGCCCCGCGAGAACAACCTTTCGCACTACCGAAAGCTCGCGAACGGCGACCGCCACTACTGGCTGGGCCTGGAACTCGGCGACCGCTGGACGGACGAGGCCGACGTGCTCGCCGTCATGGCCGAACGCTGCGGGGTCGTGCCCGACGCGGCGCACCGCTCGGGCCAGGACACGATCGACCCCGAGCTGACGGTCGACGCCCTGGACCGCATGGCGGCGCGCCTGCGCAAGGCGGCGGAGGACAACCAGCGGGTCCTGTTCGCCACGGGGCACCCGGGCGGTCTCCTGGACGTCCACCGCGCGACGGCGGCCGCCCTGCGCGCGGCGGGCTGCGAGATCATGACGATCCCCGAGGGGCTTGCCACGGACGAGGGCATGGTCTTCCAGTTCGCGGACGTGGCGATGCTGGAGCGCGGTGCGACGCTGTGGCACACGCACTCCCCCGACCCCATGGCTGCGATCCTCGACGGCCTCGCCCGCGAGGGCCGCGCGCTGCCGGACCTGGTCGTCGCCGACCACGGCTGGGCGGGCTGCGCGGCGCAGCGGGGCCTGGACTCCGTCGGTTACGCGGACTGCAACGACCCGGCGCTCTTCGTGGGCGAGGCCGAGGGCACGATGCAGGTGACGATCCCCTTGGACGACCACGTCACAAGCCCCCGCCACTACGACCCGCTGACGGCTTACCTCCTCGACGCGGCGGGCCTCGTTTAGCCCCAGCGCCGGTCGAGCATGTCAAGCCCCTGCGGCGATTGAGCAGCGGGGTCCGGGGCAGAGCCCCGAGTCGTCAACCACGGCGCCGCCTCAAAAGACATGGGGCTCTGCCCCATACCCCGCTCCTCAATCGCCGGAGGGGCTTGAATTGCTCACCACGGATTGAGCCCCTCCGTGCGGCGCGCCGCGAACCCCGGGGTCGGGTCCAAAAACACTCGCCGCACCGCAGGAAACCGCTCCCGAATCCGCCGCGAGGCGTCCTCGCACGCCCACTCGATCTGCGCCGCGGTGGACGCATCCCGAAAATCGACCTTCGCCGCGACCAACGCCTCCCGCGGCCCCTGCACCAACGTCGTCAGCTCGAGCACCGCCTCGACGTGCGCGACCCCGAGCACGATCTCCCGGATCTCGTCCCGGAAGGGCTTCGGCAACGGCCGCCCCACCAACAGCTCCGCATTGGACCGCCCGAGCACCCACGCCACCCACAACAGCAGCAACCCGATGCACAGGGACGCCACCCCGTCCCACGCCCCCGACCCGGTGAGCTGCGAGCCGAGCAGCCCGCCGCCCGCGAGCAGCAGGCCGGCAAGGGCCGCACTGTCCTCCAGTACGACCGCCTTCACCGCCGTGTCGGGCGTGTGCCGCAGATACGTACCGAAGGGCACCCGCACCCGGGTCGCCTCGCCCCGCGCCTGCTTCACGGCGGTCCGCAGCGAGAACCCCTCCAGCACGAAGGCGACACCCAGCACCACGTACGACACGACGGGGTTGCCCAGCTCCTCGCCCACGACGAGCGTGTGGATCCCGTCGTACAGGGAGAAGACCGCGCCGCCCACGAACGTGGCGACGGCCGCGAGCAGCGCCCACACGTACCGCTCGCCCCCGTAGCCGAGCGGATGCTCCTCGTCGGCGGGCTTGTCGCTGCGCTTCAGGGAGGCGAGCAGCAGCAGTTCGGTGACGGTGTCGGCGAAGGAGTGCGCGGCCTCGGAGAGCATCGCGCTGGAGCCGCTGATGACACCGGCGACGGCCTTCGCGAGGGCGATGCCCAGGTTGGCCGCCGCGGCGACGAGCACCGTGAAGACGCTCTCCCCGCCCGCTTCTTCCGTGCCGCCCGCACCGTCGTCCACCCGTACATCCATGTACGGGACGTTATGTCCGATCAGCGCGGAACGCGAACGACGCCCTCCTGGATGACGGTGATCGCGAGCCGTCCGTCCTGCGTGTAGATCCGCGCCTGACCGAGCCCGCGCCCACCGGACGTGGACGGCGACTCCTGGTCGTACAGCAGCCATTCGTCGGCCCGGAACGGCCGGTGGAACCACATCGCGTGGTCGAGGGACGCGCCCACGACGTCGCCGACGGCCCAGCCGCCCCGCCCGTGGGCGAGCAGCACCGAGTCGAGGAGCGTCATGTCGGAGACGTACGTCGCGAGGCAGACGTGCAGCAACGGATCGTCCGCGAGCTTGCCGCGCGCGCGGAACCAGACCTGGGAGCGCGGCGGCTGCGGGTCGCCGACGAAGGCGAACGGCGGCGCGTCGACGTACCGCAGATCGACCGCCTCACGAGCCTCCAGGAGACGCTGGACGACCTCGGGCTTGAGCACGTCGCCTGCGTACCGCGGCAGCATCTCCTCGGCGGTCGGCAGCGACTCCGGGTCGGGCGCGGGCGGCATGTCGGCCTGGTGGTCGAGCCCCACCTCGTATGTCTGGAAGGACGCGGAGAGGTGGAAGATCGGCTGCCCGTGCTGGACGGCGACGACGCGCCGCGTCGTGAAGGAGCGGCCGTCGCGGATCCGGTCGACGGTGTAGACGATGGGCGCGCCCGGGTCCCCCGCGACCAGGAAGTACGCGTGCAGGGAGTGGGCGTGCCGGTCGGCCGGGACGGTGCGCCCGGCCGCGACCAGCGCCTGGGCCGCCACCTGCCCGCCGAAGACGCGCGGGACGACGGAGGACCGGGACTGGCCGCGGAAGATGTCCTCCTCGATCTGCTCGAGGTCGAGCAGATCGAGGAGGGATTCGAGTGCCTGATGCATGGGATCAGTTGTACCGAGCAAAGATTCTCTGCTGGTTACAGGCCCATGTTCTTCGCGATGATCGACTTCATGATCTCGCTGGTGCCGCCGTAGATGCGGTTCACGCGGTTGTCCGCGTACAGGCGGGCGATCGGGTACTCGTTCATGAACCCGTAGCCGCCGTGCAGCTGGAGGCAGCGGTCGATGACGCGGTGCGCGACCTCGGTGCAGAACAGCTTCGCGGAAGCGGCCTCGGCGGCGCTCAGCTCACCGGCGTCGAGGGCCTCCAGGGCGCGGTCGGCGACGGCCTCGGCCGCGTCCACCTCGGCCTGGCAGGCGGCCAGCTCGAACTTGGTGTTCTGGAACGACGACACGGTCTTGCCGAAGACGGTGCGGTCCTGGACGTACTCCTTGGCGAACTGCACCGCGGCCTTGGCCTGCGCGTACGCGCCGTAGGCGATGCCCCAGCGCTCGGAGGGCAGGTTCTTGCCGAGGTAGTAGAAGCCCTTGTTCTCCTCGCCGAGGAGGTCCTCGACGGGGACCTTCACGTCGACGAACGCCAGCTCGGCCGTGTCGGAGGTCTTGAGGCCGAGCTTGTCGAGCTTGCGGCCGATCGAGTAGCCCTCGGACTTGGTGTCGACGGCGAACAGCGAGATGCCGTGGCGGCGGTCCTCGGCGGTCGGCGCGGCGGTGCGGGCGCAGACGATGACGCGGTCGGCGTGCACGCCGCCGGTGATGAACGTCTTCGAGCCGTTGAGCACGTAGTGCGTGCCGTCGTCGGAGAGCTTGGCCGTGGTCTTCATGCCGGCCAGGTCGGAGCCGGTGCCCGGCTCGGTCATCGCGAGGGCCCACATCTCCTCGCCGGTGACGAACTTCTCCAGGTAGCGCTTCTTCTGCTCGTCGGTGGCGAGCATCTTGAGGTACGGGAGCGCGAGAAGGACGTGCACGCCCGAACCGCCGAAGGAGACGCCCGCGCGGGCGGTCTCCTCGTACTGGATGGCCTCGAACTTGTGGGTGTCGAGCCCGGCGCCGCCGAACTCCTCCGGCACGTTGATGCCGAAGAGGCCCAGGTCGGCCATCTTCGAGTAGAGCTCGCGCGGCACGATGCCCTGCTGGAACCACTCGTCGTAGTGGGGGACGACCTCGGCCTCGATGAAGGCGCGCAGGGTCTCCCGGAACGCCTCGTGGTCCTCATCAAAAACGGTACGGCGCACGGAGAACTCTCCCTCTACGACGAGTGTGCGGACGATGGCAGGCGACTAAGCGCTTGCTCAGAGGCAGGTTACCCGCGAGTCGCGAGGAGCGTCCAGAGATACAGGTCACTCCGCGGCAGCCGCCGACCTCACTCTGCGGCAGCCGCCGCGAACGCGCCACGCGCCAACTTGTGCAGCATCCCCGCCGTCGCCGTCCGGCTCGGCAGCGAGCTCGGGCGGCTCAGGTGCGGCGTCGAGTTCAGCAGCCCGAAGACCGCGTGCACGGCCACGCGCGCATGCGCCTCCACCAGCTCCGGGTAGACCTTGCGCACGGCCTCCACCCACAGCTCCACGTACTGGCGCTGGAGCTGGCGCACCAGCTTGCGGTCGCTGTCGCGCAGCCGGTCCAGCTCCCGGTCGTGCAGCGTGATCAGGTCGCGATCGTCGAGCGCGAAGTCGATGTGCCCCTCGATGAGCGAGTCGAGCAGCGCCTCGGGGCCGTGCTCCGCCTCGGCGACCCGCCGCTTGCCGCCGGTCAGGAGCTGCCCGCTGATCCCGACCAGCAGCTCGGCGAGCATCGCGTCCTTGCCGGCGAAGTGCCGGTACAGGCCGGGGCCGCTGATGCCGACCGCCGCCCCTATCTCGTCCACGCCCACGCCGTGGAACCCGCGCTCGGCGAAGAGCCGCGCGGCCTCCCTGAGGATCTGCTCGCGGCGGGTGGGGGCGTCGGTTCTCGTGGCCATGAAGCAATTCTAGACAGGGAGGTTAGCGAGCGTTAACCTGACGTCAGACGGTTAACGCTCATTAACTTTCTGGTACGGGCAAGGGGGCTCGAAGCCATGCAGGAGGCACCGGAGCTGACGAGCGCGGCGGAGCCCGCTTCGGAGGCCTGGCGGGCCAATGAGGCGGCGCACCGGGCGCTCGGCGAGGAGCTGCGCGCCAAGCTGGCCGCGGCCCGGCTCGGCGGCGGCGAGAAGGCGCGGGCGCGGCACACCGCGCGCGGCAAGCTGCTGCCGCGCGACCGGGTGGACGCGCTGCTCGACCCCGGCTCCCCGTTCCTGGAGCTGGCGCCGCTGGCGGCGGACGGGATGTACGAGGGGCAGGCCCCGGCGGCCGGGGTGATCGCCGGAATCGGCCGGGTCAGCGGCCGCGAGTGCGTGATCGTGGCCAATGACGCCACGGTCAAGGGCGGCACGTACTACCCGATGACGGTGAAGAAGCACCTGCGCGCGCAGGAGGTGGCCCTGGAGAACCGGCTGCCGTGCGTCTACCTGGTGGACTCGGGCGGCGCGTTCCTGCCGATGCAGGACGACGTGTTCCCGGACCGCGAGCACTTCGGGCGGATCTTCTACAACCAGGCGCGGATGTCCGGCGCGGGCATCCCGCAGATCGCGGCGGTCCTCGGTTCGTGCACGGCGGGCGGGGCGTACGTCCCGGCGATGAGCGACGAGGCGGTGATCGTCCGCAACCAGGGCACGATCTTCCTGGGCGGCCCGCCGCTGGTGAAGGCGGCCACGGGCGAGGTGGTGACGGCCGAGGAGCTGGGCGGCGGCGAGGTCCACTCGCGGGTCTCGGGCGTCACCGACCACCTCGCGGAGGACGACGCGCACGCGCTGCGGATCGTCCGCACGATCGTCTCGACGCTGCCGGAGCGCGGCCCGCTGCCGTGGGCCGTGAAGGCGGCCATCGAGCCGAAGGTCGACCCGGCGGGGCTCTACGGCGCGGTGCCGGTCGACTCGCGGACCCCGTACGACGTGCGGGAGGTCATCGCGCGCGTGGTGGACGGTTCGCGGTTCGCGGAGTTCAAGTCCGAGTACGGGCAGACGCTGATCACCGGGTTCGCGCGGATCCACGGCCACCCGGTCGGCATCGTCGCGAACAACGGCATCCTGTTCGCCGAATCCGCCCAGAAGGGCGCCCACTTCATCGAGCTGTGCGACCAGCGCGGCATCCCGCTGCTCTTCCTCCAGAACATCTCGGGCTTCATGGTCGGCAAGGACTACGAGGCGGGCGGCATCGCCAAGCACGGCGCCAAGATGGTCACGGCGGTGGCCTGCACGCGCGTGCCGAAGCTGACCGTGGTGATCGGCGGCAGTTACGGCGCGGGGAACTACTCGATGTGCGGCCGGGCGTACTCGCCGCGCTTCCTGTGGATGTGGCCCGGCGCGAAGATCTCCGTGATGGGCGGCGAGCAGGCCGCCTCGGTGCTCGCGACCGTCAAGCGCGACCAGATGGAGGCGCGCGGCGAGGAGTGGGCGGCCGAGGACGAGGACGCCTTCAAGGCCCCGATCCGCGCCCAGTACGAGTCGCAGGGCAACGCCTACTACGCGACGGCCCGGCTCTGGGACGACGGCGTGATCGACCCGATGGAGACCCGCCAGGTCCTCGGCCTGGCCCTGACCGCGTGTGCCAACGCGCCGCTGCCGGAGAAGTCCGCCGGCTTCGGCGTCTTCCGGATGTGAGGGGCGGACCAGACGTGTTCGAGACGGTACTTGTGGCCAACCGCGGCGAGATCGCGGTGCGCGTCATCCGTACGCTGCGGGCGCTCGGCATCCGCTCCGTGGCCGTGTACAGCGACGCCGACGCGGACGCGCGCCATGTGCGCGAGGCGGACGAGGCGGTGCGCATCGGCCCTCCGGCGGCCACCGAGAGCTATCTGGTGGCGGAGCGGCTGATCGAGGCCGCGGCGGCGACCGGCGCGCAGGCGGTGCACCCGGGCTACGGATTCCTCGCGGAGAACGCGGAGTTCGCGCGGGCCTGCGAGGAGGCGGGCCTCGTCTTCATCGGCCCGCCCGCCGAGGCGATCGCCCTGATGGGCGACAAGATCCGCGCCAAGGAGACGGTGAGCACGGCCGGCGTCCCGGTGGTACCGGGCGGCCGCGACCCGGAACTGGCCGAGGCGGCCCGGAAGTTGGGCGCCCCCGTCCTCCTGAAGCCGAGCGCGGGCGGCGGCGGCAAGGGCATGCGGCTCGTCCGCGACCTGACGACGCTGGAGGAGGAGATCGCGGCCGCCCGGCGCGAGGCGCGGACCTCCTTCGGCGACGACACGCTCCTCGTGGAGCGCTGGATCGACCGCCCACGCCACATCGAGATCCAGGTCCTGGCGGACGGCCACGGGAACGTGGTGCACCTGGGAGAGCGCGAGTGCTCCCTCCAGCGCCGCCACCAGAAGATCGTCGAGGAGGCGCCCTCGGTGCTGCTCGACGAGGCCACGCGCGCGGCGATGGGCGCGGCGGCCGTCGAGGCGGCGCGCTCCTGCGGCTACCGGGGCGCGGGCACCGTGGAGTTCATCGTGCCGGGCGACGACCCGGCGGCGTACTGCTTCATGGAGATGAACACGCGCCTCCAGGTCGAGCACCCGGTGACCGAGCTGGTCACCGGCGTCGACCTGGTGGAGTGGCAGGTCCGGGTCGCGGCGGGCGAGCAACTGCCCTTCGCCCAGGACGACATCACGCTCACCGGCCACGCGGTGGAGGCCCGCCTCTGCGCGGAGGACCCGGCGCGCGGCTTCCTCCCCTCCGGCGGCACGGTCATCGCACTGCACGAACCCGAGGGCGAGGGCGTCCGGGTCGACTCGGGCCTCACCGAGGGCACGGAGGTCTCCAGCCTCTACGACCCGATGCTCGCGAAGATCATCGCGTACGGCCCCGACCGGGACACGGCGCTGCGCAGGCTGCGGGCGGCGCTCGCACGCACGGTGACGCTGGGCGTGCCGACGAACGCCGGATACCTGCGGCGCCTGCTGGCCCACCCGGACGTTGTGGCAGGCGAGTTGGACACCGGCCTGGTGGAGCGCGCGACGGACGAGCTGGTCGACGCGGAGGTCCCGGCGGGGGTCTACGCGGCGGCGGGCGTGCTGCGCCAACAGGCCCTGGAGCCCACGGGGAGTGGCTGGACGGACCCGTTCGACCGGCCGTCCGGCTGGCGGCTCGGCGGCGAACCGGCGTGGACCGTGCACCCCCTGAAGGCCGCGGGCCACGACCCGGTCGAGGTCCGGGTGCGCGGCACCGAGGTCCTGGTCGACGGCGTGCCGACCGCCCCCGCCCGCCTCACCGCGACCGCGGGCGACTGGCTGGCGCGTGAGGGCGACGCCTGGCACGTACGGGACCACGACCCGGTGGCGGCGCATCTGACCGGGTCCGGGGCCGGCGGCGCGGGCTCCCTGACGGCGCCGATGCCCGGCACGGTGACGGTGGTGAAGGTCGCCGTGGGCGACCAGGTGACCGCGGGGCAGAGCCTGTTGGTGGTGGAGGCGATGAAGATGGAACACGTGATCACGTCCCCGCACGCGGGCACGGTGAGCGAGCTGGACGTGTCACCGGGGACGACGGTGGCGATGGACCAGGTGCTGGCCGTCGTCGCACCGGCGGAGACCGAGGACGGCGGGGAGGCCACGCGATGAGCACCCCGCTCCCCATGGTCGTCCCCACCCAGGACCTCCCGGCCCGCGTCCGGATCCACGAGGTGGGCGCGCGGGACGGGCTGCAGAACGAGAAGCGGGCCGTCCCCACCGAGGTGAAGGCGGAGTTCATCCACCGCCTGGCGCGCGCAGGCCTCACGACGATCGAGGCGACGAGCTTCGTGCACCCCAAGTGGGTGCCCCAACTGGCGGACGCGGAGGACCTGTTCCCACGCGTACAGGACATCGAGGGAGTCCACCTCCCCGTCCTCGTACCGAACGGACGCGGCCTGGACCGGGCCCTGGCCCTCGGGGCGGACCGCGTCGCCGTGTTCGCCAGCGCCACCGAGTCCTTCGCCAAGGCGAACCTGAACCGCACGGTGGCGGAGTCCCTCGCCGTGTTCGAACCGGTGGTGGCGCGCGCGAAGGAGTCGCGGGCGCACGTCCGCGGCTACCTCTCCATGTGCTTCGGCGACCCGTGGGAGGGCCTGGTCCCGGTCCACCAGGTCGTCTCCGTCGCCAAGTCCCTGATGGACATGGGCTGCGACGAGCTGAGCCTCGGCGACACCATCGGCGTGGCCACACCAGGACACGTACAGACGCTGCTCGCGGAGCTGAACGAGGAGGGAGTGCCGACGAACGCGATCGGCGTGCACTTCCACGACACGTACGGCCAGGCGCTCGCCAACACCCTGGCGGCGCTGCAGCACGGCGTGACGACGGTGGACGCCTCCGCGGGCGGCCTCGGCGGCTGCCCGTACGCGAAGAGCGCCACCGGCAATCTCGCCACCGAGGACCTCGTCTGGATGCTGCGCGGACTCGGCATCGAGACCGGGGTCGACCTCGGCCTTCTCACCGACACCAGCAGGTGGATGGCCGGACACCTGGGCCGACCCAGCCCGTCCCGCACCGTTCGCGCCCTCGCACCCGAGGCCGACGCCGATACCCATGCCGATCCCGGCCAGGAGCAGTGAGGCAGTCATGGATCACCACCTCTCCCCCGAGCACGAGGAACTCCGGCGCACCGTCGAGGAGTTCGCGCACGACGTCGTCGCCCCGAAGATCGGCGACTTCTACGAGCGGCACGAGTTCCCCTACGAGATCGTCCGCGAGATGGGCCGCATGGGCCTGTTCGGGCTGCCGTTCCCCGAGGAGTACGGCGGCATGGGCGGCGACTATTTGGCGCTCGGCATCGCCCTGGAGGAGCTGGCGCGCGTCGACTCCTCGGTCGCGATCACCTTGGAGGCCGGGGTCTCGCTCGGCGCGATGCCGCTCCACCTCTTCGGCACGGAGGAGCAGAAGCGGGAGTGGCTGCCGAGGCTGTGCGCGGGCGAGATCCTGGGCGCGTTCGGGCTGACCGAACCCGAGGCGGGCTCGGACGCGGGAGGCACCCGCACCACGGCCGTCCGGGACGAGGAGACCGGCGACTGGATCATCAACGGCACGAAGTGCTTCATCACCAACTCCGGTACGGACATCACGGGTCTGGTGACGGTGACCGCGGTGACCGACCGCACGGCGGACGGCCGACCGGTGATCTCCTCGATCATCGTCCCGTCCGGGACGCCGGGCTTCACGGTGGCGGCGCCGTACTCGAAGGTGGGGTGGAACGCGTCGGACACGCGCGAGCTGCACTTCGACGACGTACGGGTGCCGGCCGCGAACCTGCTGGGGACGGAGGGCCGGGGCTTCGCCCAGTTCCTGCGGATCCTCGACGAGGGGCGCGTCGCGATCTCGGCGCTCGCCACGGGGCTCGCGCAGGGCTGCGTCGACGAGTCGGTGAAGTACGCCAAGGAGCGCCAGGCGTTCGGGCGGGCCATCGGCGGCTACCAGGCGATCCAGTTCAAGATCGCCGACATGGAGATGAAGGCGCACACGGCGCGGCTCGCCTGGCGGGACGCGGCGTCGCGGCTGGTGTCCGGGGAGCCGTTCAAGAAGGAGGCGGCGCTGGCGAAGCTGTACTCGTCGACGGTGGCGGTGGACAACGCGCGCGAGGCGACCCAGATCCACGGCGGCTACGGCTTCATGAACGAGTACCCGGTCGCCCGCATGTGGCGCGACTCCAAGATCCTGGAGATCGGCGAGGGCACGAGCGAGGTGCAGCGCATGCTGATCGCGCGGGAGCTGGGCCTGACCAGTTAGAGCCGGGTCGGCCCTATCAAGCCCCTCCGGCGATTGAGGAGCGGGGTATGGGGCAGAGCCCCAATCTTTTGAGCTTGAGATACCTGCCGCAGGGGCTTGATTAAAACCGGGGAACTTAGGTTAACCTACCCTGAGTTTCGCCCCACCCGGTCGCCGCCATGGCACATCCGAAAGTTGCCCGTCATGCCCAACGCCCGACTGTCCCGCCCCACCCGCCGCGGCATACTCGCCGCGACCGGCGCCATCGGCCTCGGGGCCGCGCTCGCCGCCTGCGGCGACGGCGGCTCCAAAGACGGCGGCTCCAGCTCGGCGGGTGCCGCGAAGAAGTCCGGCCCCTGGTCGTACAAGGACGACCGCGGCAAGACCGTGAAGCTGGACAAGGTGCCGACGGAGATCGTCGCCTTCACCGGCATGGGCGCCGCCCTCTACGACTACGGCATCCAGGTCAAGGGCGTCTTCGGCCCGACCACCACGAAGGGCGGCAAGCCCGACGTCCAGGCCGGCGACATGCCCGTCGACAAGGTCACGGTCATCGGCAACGAGTGGGGCCAGTTCAACATCGAGAAGTACGCGGGGCTCGCCCCCCAGGTACTGATCACCACGATCTTCGACGGCGCGGGCACCCTCTGGTACGTCCCGGAGGAGTCCGCCAAGAAGGTCGCCAAGCTCGCCCCGAGCGTCGGCATCTCCGTCTACGACCGCCAGCTGACGACCCCGCTGGAGCACGTCTACAAGCTGGCCGAGTCGCTCGGCGCCGACCTGAAGGCCGACAAGGTCGTCAAGGCCAAGAAGCGCTTCGAGGACGCCGCGGCCCGGCTGCGCAAGGCGGCCAAGGCCAACCCCGACATCAAGGTCCTCGCGGGCAGCGCGAGCCCCGACATCTTCTACGTCTCGGGCACGAACCTCTCCATCGACCTGGAGTACTTCAAGGCGCTCGGCGTGAACTTCGTGGAGCCCTCGGAGGCCGCGAAGAAGGCGTCCGGCGGCTGGTTCGAGAACCTGAGCTGGGAGAACGTCAACAAGCACAAGGCCGACATCATCATGATGGACGACCGCGCCCAGGCGATTCAGCCCGCCGACATCGACGAGCCGACCTGGAAGAAGCTGCCGGCGGTCAAGGCCGGCCAGGTCATCGCCCGCTCCCCCGAGCCGATCCTCTCCTACGACAAGTGCGCTCCCATGCTGGAGAACCTCGCGAAGGCCATCGAGACGGCGAAGAAGGTGTCCTGATCCCATGACGACGACGGCCGAAGCCCCCGCTGTTGCCCCCTTCCGATTCTTCGATCTGCAAGTGGTCCGCACGCGGCGGCTCGGCCCGTCGCTCCTCAGGGTCACTTTCACCGGGCCCGAGCTCGCCGCCTTCCACGGCGGCGGCCGGGACCAGTCCCTCTCCCTCTTCCTGCCGCACCCGGGCCAGGACGCCCCCGTGCTCCCGCCGGTCATCCCCGGCGACGACGGCCGCGGCTGGCACACCGCCTACCGGGCGATCCCGGACGACGAGCGCGCGATCATGCGCTCGTACACGCTGAGCGGCCAGCGCCGCTTCCCCGCGGAGGAAGTCGACATCGACTTCGTGCTGCACGACGACGACCCGTCGACCTCGGGCCCCGCCTGCCGCTGGGCCCGCGCCGCGGCCCCCGGCGACCGTGCCGTCGTGCTCGGCCCGGCGATCGCCGACAACGCCGCGGTGCGCTGCCGCCCACAGGACGACTTCGACCAGATCCTCATGTGGGGCGACGAGACGGCGCTCCCCGCCGCGCTCGGCGTGCTCGCCTGGCTGCCCGAACACGTCTCGGCGCACGTGTACTTGGAGGTTCCGCACCGCGCGGACATCCAGCCGATCATCACGCTCGCGGACGTCCAGGTGACCTGGCTGGTCCGCGACGAGGGCGCGCCCTCCGTGGTGGACGCGGTGCGCGCGGCCCGGCTCCCCGAGGCCACAAGTCCGTACGCCTGGCTGGCCGGTGAGGCCGGAACCATGAAGGAGCTGCGGCGGCACCTGGTGCGCGAGCGCGGCTACGACAAGCGTGCGGTGACGTTCGTCGGCTACTGGCGGCGCGGCCTGAGCGAGGACGCGCTGCGGGCGGCGTAACACCACCGCCCACAGCACCCACAACAGAACATTCCAGCCATTCCAGCCACAGAACAGGGGGCGGGGTCGCGAGCCGAAGTTAGGTTAGGCTAACCTAATCGAAGGGTTCGCGACCTCGCCCTTTTTCCTGCCCCACCCGGGAACCACCCCACCCCACCCGGAGGAACCGTTCATGCGCTCGCACCTGCTCAATGACACCACCGCGGAGTTGTACCGCAGCTCCGTGACCGAGGGAGTCGAGCGGGTGGCGGCCAAACTCGCCACCACCACAAGGCCGTTCACCGGCGTCACTCCCGACGCTCTCGCCCCCACCGTCGACGCCGTCGATCTGGACGAGCCGCTCCAGGACACCATCGCCGCCCTGGACGAGCTGGAGGACGTCTACCTCCGCGACGCCGTCTACTTCCACCACCCCCGCTATCTCGCCCACCTCAACTGCCCGGTCGTCATCCCGGCCGTGCTCGGCGAGGCGATCCTCGCCGCGGTCAACTCCTCGCTCGACACCTGGGACCAGTCCGCGGGCGGCACGCTCATCGAGCGCAAGCTCATCGACTGGACCACCGGACGGATCGGCCTCGGCCCCGCGGCCGACGGCGTGTTCACCTCCGGCGGCTCGCAGTCCAACCTTCAGGCCCTGCTGCTCGCCCGGGAGGAGGCCAAGTCGAAGGACCTGGCCACACTCCGCGTCTTCGCCTCCGAGGTCAGCCACTTCAGCGTCAAGAAGTCCGCGACGCTGCTCGGCCTCGACCCGGAGGCGGTCGTCTCGATCCCCGTCGACCGCGAGAAGCGCATGCAGACCGTGGCCCTCGCCGCCGAGCTGCAGCGCTGCCGCGAGGAGGGCCTCGTCCCGATGGCCGTCGTCGCCACCGCGGGGACGACCGACTTCGGCTCCATCGACCCGCTCCCCGAGATCGCCGAGCTGTGCGCCCAGTACGACACGTGGATGCACGTCGACGCCGCGTACGGCTGCGGACTGCTCGTGTCGAACAAGAACCGCGAGCGGCTCGACGGCATCGAGCGCGCCGACTCGGTCACCGTCGACTACCACAAGTCGTTCTTCCAGCCCGTGAGTTCGAGCGCGATCCTGGTCCGCGACGGCGCCACCCTGCGGCACGCCACGTACCACGCGGAGTACCTCAACCCGCGGCGCACGGTCGCCGAGCGGATCCCCAACCAGGTCGACAAGTCCCTGCAGACCACGCGCCGCTTCGACGCGCTCAAGCTGTGGCTGACGCTGCGCGTGATGGGCGCCAAGGGCATCGGCTCCCTCTTCGACGAGGTCTGCGACCTGGCGTACGAGGGCTGGCAGCTGCTCGCCGCCGACCCGCGCTTCGACGTGGTCGTGGAGCCGAGCCTGTCCACGCTCGTCTACCGCTACATCCCGGCCGACGCCACCGACCCCGCGGAGATCGACCGCGCCAACCTGCACGCCCGCAAGGCCCTGTTCGCCTCCGGTGACGCCGTCGTCGCGGGCACCAAGGTGGGCGAGCGCCAGTACCTGAAGTTCACCCTGCTCAACCCCGAGACGACGCTCGCCGACATCCGAGCCGTCCTCGACCTCATCGCCGGCCACGCCGAGCAGTACCTGGGAGACACCCTTGACCGCGCATCCTGACCGAACGAACGAGACGGCGAAGAACACCGTGTACGACTTCATCGGGATCGGGCTCGGCCCCTTCAACCTCGGCCTCGCCGCGCTCACCGAGCCGATCGACGAGCTGACCGGCCTGTTCATCGAGTCCAAGCCGGACTTCGAGTGGCACTCGGGCATGTTCCTCGACGGCGCGCACCTCCAGACCCCGTTCATGTCGGACCTGGTGACGCTCGCCGATCCCACCTCGCCGTACTCCTTCCTCAACTACCTGAAGGAATCGGGGCGCCTTTACTCGTTCTACATCCGCGAGAACTTCTATCCGCTGCGCGTCGAGTACAACGACTACTGCCGCTGGACGGCCGCCAAGCTGTCGTCCATCCGCTTCTCGACGACCGTCACCGAGGTCCACTACGACGAGGCGGCCGAGGTCTACCTCGTGCACACCGACAAGGGCGAGACCCACCGGGCCCGCCGCCTGGTCCTCGGCACCGGCACCCCGCCGTACGTCCCCGAGGCCTGCCAGGGGCTCGGCGGCGACGGCGTCATCCACAACTCCCGCTACGTGCAGCACAAGGAGCAGCTCCAGAAGAAGAAGTCGATCACGCTGGTCGGCTCCGGGCAGTCCGCCGCCGAGATCTACTACGACCTCCTCAGCGAGATCGACGTGCACGGCTACCGGCTGAACTGGGTGACGCGCTCGCCGCGCTTCTTCCCGCTGGAGTACACCAAGCTCACGCTGGAGATGACGTCCCCGGACTACATCGACTACTTCCACGCGCTGCCCGAGCAGAAGCGCTACTCCCTTGAGGAGCGGCAGAAGGGCCTGTTCAAGGGCATCGACGGTGAGCTGATCGACGCCATCTTCGACCTGCTCTACCAGAAGGGTCTGAACGGCCCGGTCCCGACGCGGCTGCTCACCAACTCCGCGCTGCGCACGGCGACTCACGACAACGGCACGTACACCCTCGGCCTGCACCAGGAGGAGCAGGACAAGGAGTTCGAGCTCGAGACCGAGGGCCTGATCCTCGCCACCGGCTACAAGTACGCCACCCCCGCCTTCCTGGAGCCGGTCAAGGACCGCATCCGCTGGGACGGCCGGGGCCGCTACGACGTCGCCCGCAACTACTCGATCGACACCACGGGCCGCGGCATCTTCCTGCAGAACGCGGGCGTGCACACCCACTCGATCACCAGCCCGGACCTGGGCATGGGCGCCTACCGCAACAGTTACATCATCGGCGAGCTGCTCGGCACCGAGTACTACCCCGTCGAGAAGACCATCGCGTTCCAGGAGTTCGCAGCATGAGCAACACGAGCACCACGAAAAGCACCGTAGGGAAACTGACCCTCCGGCCGGTCGACCCCCAGGGTGACGCCGAGCTGCTGCACCGCTGGGTCACCGACCCCAAGGCCGCGTTCTGGCTGATGCAGGACGCCAAGCTGCAGGACGTCGAGCGCGAGTACATGTCGATCGCGGCACACGAGCACCACGACGCCTTCCTCGGCCTGCACGACGGCGAGCCCGCGTTCCTGATGGAGCGCTACGACCCCCGGTACGTCGAGCTGGTCGGCCTGTACGATCCCGAGCCCGGCGACATCGGCATGCACTTCCTCACCGCGCCCTCGGACGTCCGGATACCGGGCTTCACGCGCGCCGTGATCACCACGGTGATGGAGCACCTGTTCGCCGACCCGTCGGTGAACCGCGTCGTCGTCGAGCCCGACGTCGGCAACAAGGCAGTGCACGCCCTGAACGAGGCCGTCGGCTTCGTCCCCGAGCGTGAGATCGACAAGCCCGAGAAGAAGGCGCTGCTGAGCTTCTGCACGCGCGCCCAGTTCGAAGCGGCAACGGGAAGGACGACCGCAGCATGACCATCGCCGACGCCGCCACCCACCTCTCCCCCGAGCGCTGGGCCGAGGCCAACCGCCTCCTCATCCGCAAGGCCCTGGCCGAGTTCAGCCACGAGCGGCTCCTCATACCCGAGGCCGCCACGGGCCCCGACCGGTACTCCGTCCTCAGCGACGACGGCCTGACCCGCTACGAGTTCACCGCGCGCCGACTGCGCCTGGACCACTGGCAGGTCTCCGCCGACTCGATCACCCGCCACCGCGACGGCGCCGAACTCCCGCTGAACGCCCTGCAGTTCTTCATCGAGCTGAAGGACAGCCTGGGCCTGAGCGACTCGACCCTCCCGGTCTACCTGGAGGAGATCTCCTCCACGCTCTCCGGCACCTGCTTCAAACTGACGAAGCCGTACGTCGACTCCGCCGAACTCGCCGCCACCGGCGACTTCCAGGCGATTGAGACGGGCATGACCGAGGGCCACCCGTGCTTCGTCGCGAACAACGGCCGGCTCGGCTTCGGCGTCCACGAGTACCTCTCGTACGCCCCCGAGACCGCGAGCCCCGTCCGCCTCGTCTGGCTGGCGGCGAGCCGCGAGCGCGCGGCCTTCACGGCGGGCACGGGCCTCGACTACGAGTCGTTCCTCCGCGCCGAGCTGGGCGACGGGACGATCGCACGCTTCGACACGGTCCTGCGCGACAAGGGCCTCGACCCCGCCGACTACCTCCTCATCCCCGCCCACCCGTGGCAGTGGTGGAACAAGCTCTCCGTCACGTTCGCCGCCGAGGTCGCGCAGCAGAACCTGGTGTGCCTGGGCGAGGGCGACGACGAGTACCTGGCGCAGCAGTCGATCCGCACGTTCTTCAACAAGAGCGAGCCGGCCAAGCACTACGTGAAGACGGCCCTCTCGGTCATCAACATGGGCTTCATGCGCGGCCTTTCGGCGGCGTACATGGAGGCGACGCCTGCGATCAACGACTGGCTCGCGAACCTCATCGAGAACGACGAGGTGCTCAAGGAGACCGGCCTGACGATCATCCGCGAGCGCGCGGCCGTCGGCTACCGGCACCTGGAGTACGAGGCCGCCACCGACCGCTACTCGCCGTACCGCAAGATGCTGGCGGCGCTGTGGCGCGAGTCCCCGGTGAACTCGCTCGGCGAGGGCGAGCGCCTGGCGACCATGGCGTCCCTCCTGCACGTGGACCGCGAGGGCAGGTCCTTCGCGGGCGCCCTGATCGAACGCTCGGGCCTGACCCCCCGCGAGTGGCTGAAGCCGTACCTGAAGTCGTACCTCACCCCGCTCCTCCACAGCTTCTACGCCTACGACCTGGTGTTCATGCCGCACGGCGAGAACGTCATCCTGGTCCTGGACGAGCAGGGCGTCGTCAAGCGGTCGATCTTCAAGGACATCGCCGAGGAGATCGCGGTGATGGACATGGACGCGGTCCTGCCGCCCGCCGTGGAGCGGATCAAGGCCGAGGTCCCCGACGACATGAAGCTCCTGTCGATCTTCACGGACGTCTTCGACTGCTTCTTCCGCTTCCTCGCGGCGAACCTCGTCGAGGACGGCGTCGTGGACGAGGAGACGTTCTGGTCGGCGGTCGCGGACTGCGTGCGCGACTACCAGGAGTCGATGCCCCAACTGGCGGAGAAGTTCGAGCGGTTCGACATGTTCGCCCCGCACTTCTCGCTCTCCGCCCTCAACCGCCTCCAGCTGCGCAACAACGAGCAGATGGTCGACCTGGCGGACCCGTCGGGCGCCCTGCAGCTGGTGGGCGACCTGGAGAACCCCATCGCGTAACGGGGTTTGGCCGGTCCTGTGGACCAGGGGCTCGGGAGACGGTCCTCCCGAGCCCCTTTCCCGTACGAGAATGTGGGCATGGCGGAAATCATCCAGCGCGACGGCACGTGGACGTATCTCGGGGACACGCTGCGGCTCGTGCCGGGCCGTGACAAGGGTGTCAGCCCGCTCCGCAAGGCGCTGGGCGAGCTGACGGTGCCGCTGACGGCGCTGGCGGGCGCGTCCTTCGAGCAGGGCAAGAAGACGGGCCGGCTGCGCCTGCGCCTGCGCGACGGCGCCGACCCCCTGCTCCAGGCGACCGGCGGCAAGCTGTCCGACACCGCGGACCCGTACCAGCTCACCGTCGAATCGGACCGCTACGGCGTCGCCGAGTACTTCGTGGACGAGGTGCGCAACGCGCTGCTCCTGGACGAGGTCCCCGCCACGCCGTGCTCCTCCTACCTCCTGCCCGGCCCCGCCGTGCCGCTGTCCGTCTCCGCGGGGGACGGCACGGCGAGCTTCGACGGGGAGCGCGTGCGCCTGGAGTGGAACTGGAAGACCGAGGAGGCGAAGTCCTCCGCGGGCACGCGGGTGCTCGCGCTCGCCGACATCGCGGCCGTCGAGTGGCAGCCGGCCATCGGCCTGGAGAACGGCTGCCTGCGCTTCACGGTCCGCTCGTCCCCGACGAAGGCGCCACCGAAGTACGACCCCAACTCCATCGAACTGTGGGGCTTCAAGAAGGACCCGCTGATGGCCCTCGTGGCGGCTGCGGTCCAGGCCCGCCTCCCCCACACAGCCCCGCCCCCGGCCCTGGAGGAGACCCCGCCTCCCCCACAGCCCCCGACGGAGGACGACCACGACGCCCTCCTCCGCCGCCTCCGCGAACTCGGCGACCTCCACCACCAGGGGGTCCTGACCGAGGAGGAGTTCACCCTGGCGAAGTCGGCGGTGCTGAAGCGACTTTCAAGCCCCTCCGGCGATTGAGGAGCGGGGTCCGGGGCAGAGCCCCGCGACCGCAACCCCTACGCCCGCACCTTCCGAGCGACCACGAACCGGTCGACCTCGGCCCCCGTCTCCGCCAGCCCCCGAACCGTCAGCTTCGCCGTCCGCCCCACCGGCGCCGGCTCCACATCGACCCGCAGGAACGAATAGTTGGTGTACCGCACCCGCGACCAGTCCACCGTGACGTCCTTCTTGCCACCCTCCTGCGTCACGTACGAGGCGAACGGATCGACCTCCTTCTCGTGCCCCTCGTACGAGTCCTCGACCGGGAACTCGTAGAGCCCCTTGCCCGCCGCGCCGGCGGTGACGTACACGACGCCGTCCGACTCCGGGTACGCCGTGCCCCCGATCGGCAGCTCCTTGGTCACCTTGTCGCCCTTGAGCACGTCCGTGCGCTCGTACACGTGGTTGTGCCCGTTGATCACGAGGTCGACCGTGTACTTCTCGAACAACGGCACCCACTCCTTGCGCACCCCGCCCTCGGAGGCGTGCGCGGTGGCGGTGCAGTAGGCGCAGTGGTGGAAGAACACCACAACGAAGTCGATCCCGGACCCGGGCGCCCGGAACTTCCTCAACTGCCGCTCGAACCAGGTGGTCTGGGTCCCCCCGCTCACCCCCAGATTCGCCGGAATCTCGTACGACACGTCGTTCGCGTCGAGCGAGACGACGGCCGTGTTGCCGTGCACGAACGAGTAGGCGCCCGGCAGGTTCTTCGGGTCGGGCCCGTTGCGCGGCGGGGCGAACCGGGCCTCCTGGCTGCCGTACCCGTTCGGCGAGTACCAGGCCTCCATGTCGTGATTGCCGTACGACACCATCCACGGCACGGACTTGGCGACGGTCTCGGTCTGCGCGAGGAACAGGTCCCAGGTCCGCGCGTCGAACGTGTCGCTGGTCTTCCCCTGCCCGGAGGGATCCGCGTACGCGATGTCGCCCGCATGCAGGTGGAAGGACGGGCCCTGCGCGAGGATCAGGCTGTCGTTGGCGAGCGCGTGGTAGCTGACGCCCTGGTCGCCGAAGGCGGTGAACGTGAACGGCTGCGAACGGGCGGGCGCGGTCGTGAACGTGCCGATGGTGCCCGCGAAGCGCGGCGACGCCGGGTCGAAGCCCTGGTGGCCGACGCCGTAGTAGTACGTCCTGCCGGGCTTGAGGTGGGTCAGCTTGGCGTGCACGTAGTACTGGGTGTGGTCGGCGCTGGTCCCGACGCCCGCCGGGGTGTACAGCGCGCGCAGCTCGGCCGGGATCTTTCGCGACAGCTCACCGGCACTGGACCCGACCCGGATGAACGGGTCCTTCACCGCGACCGGCACCTGCCAGGAGACGGTCATCTCGGTGCGCGCGTCGTCGCCGTACGACAGGTGCCGTCCGAAGGGCGCGACGAGCGCACCGTCGACGGCCTCCGCGGCGGCCGCCGGGGCCCTGGTGGTCGCGGCGCTCGCGGCCCCCGGCACGAATACCCCGCCCGCGACCGCGCCGAGCGTGACGGCCCCGCCGCGCATCACGGTCCGCCGCGAGAACCGGCTGCGCAGATACTCGTGCTGCTCGGCGAGCGACCGATCGGCGAGCTCGGCGGGTACGCCCATACGTGGAATGTCCATGCCCGGAAAGATGCTTGAGGCACCTATCCACCAGGGATACACCAGGTGAACACGGCCACAAGCAAGCCACACATAAAAGCCCGCCGGCGATTGAGGCGCTCTTCAAGCCCCTGCGGCGATTGAGCAGCGGGGTCCGGGGCAGAGCCCCGCGACGTCAACCACGACCACCCGAGCGAACTCCTGCCCGATATCGGGCAGGATTCTTGCAAAACCCACCCGCACCCCCGAGGATCGGCTCGTGCACGAGGACCTGATCGACCACCTGACACGCAGCACCGCCCTGACTCGGGGCGAGGCACTGCGGGTGATCCAGGACGTGCTCGCCTACTTCGACGAGTCGACGGAGGACTACGTCCGCCGCCGACACCGCGAACTCCAGGGTCAGGGCCTGGTGAACGCGGAGATCTTCGAGCGGATCCTGGCGGATCTGCGCTACCGGGCGGTGTCGCCGCCGGAGCTCTCCCTCCGCCAGCTGCGCCGCATCGTCTACGGCTGAGGGGAATCTCAACACTTATGTGCGGAATCGTCGGTTACATCGGCAAGCGTGACGTCGCGCCGCTCCTCCTGGAAGGGCTGCAGCGCCTGGAGTACCGGGGCTACGACTCGGCGGGCGTGGTCATCACCAGCCCCAAGGCCACCGGCCTGAAGATGGTCAAGGCCAAGGGCCGGGTGCGCGACCTGGAGGCCAAGGTCCCGGCCCGCTTCAAGGGCACCACGGGCATCGCCCACACTCGCTGGGCCACGCACGGCGCCCCCTCCGACGAGAACGCGCACCCGCACATGTCGTCCGACGACAAGGTCGCGGTCGTCCACAACGGCATCATCGACAACGCCTCCGACCTGCGCGCCAAGCTGACCGCCGAGGGCGTCGAGTTCAGCTCGGAGACGGACACCGAGGTCCTCACCCACCTCATCGCCCGTTCCCAGCACACGGACCTGGAGGACAAGGTCCGTGACGCGCTGCACCTGATCGAGGGCACGTACGGCATCGCGGTCGTGCACGCCGACTTCCCGGACCGCATCGTCGTCGCGCGCAACGGCTCGCCGGTCGTCCTCGGCATCGGCGACAAGGAGATGTTCGTCGCCTCGGACATCGCCGCGCTGATCACCCACACCCGCCAGATCGTCACGCTGGACGACGGCGAGATGGCCACGCTGAAGGCCGACGACTTCCGCACGTACACCACGGCCGGCACCCGCACCGCGAACGAGCCGACCACCGTGGACCTCGAGGCCGCCTCCTTCGACATGGGCGACCACGACACGTACATGCACAAGGAGATCTCCGAGCAGGCCGACGCCGTGGACCGCGTGCTGCGCGGCCGCATCGACGACCGCTTCTCCACGGTGCACCTGGGCGGCCTCAACCTGGACGCCCGCGAGGCCCGCACAGTCCGCCGCGTGAAGATCCTCGGCTGCGGCACCTCGTACCACGCGGGTCTGATCGGCGCCCAGATGATCGAGGAGCTGGCCCGCATCCCCGCGGACGCCGAGCCGGCCTCCGAGTTCCGCTACCGCAACCCGGTCGTCGACCCCGACACCCTCTACATCGCGGTCTCCCAGTCCGGCGAGACGTACGACGTACTGGCCGCGGTCCAGGAGCTGAAGCGCAAGGGCGCCCGCGTCTTCGGCGTCGTGAACGTCGTCGGCTCGGCCATCGCGCGTGAGTCCGACGCGGGCGTGTACGTCCACGCGGGCCCCGAGGTCTGCGTCGTCTCGACCAAGTGCTTCACCAACACCACGGTCGCCTTCGCCCTGCTCGCCCTGCACCTCGGCCGGATCCGCGACCTCTCGGTCGCCGACGGCAAGCGGATCATCGAGGGCCTGCGCAAGCTCCCGGCCCAGATCACCGAGATCCTGGAGCAGGAGGCGGAGATCAAGAAGATCGCCGAGGAGTACGCGGACGCCCGCTCGATGATGTTCATCGGCCGCGTCCGTGGCTACCCGGTGGCCCGCGAGGCGTCCCTGAAGCTCAAGGAGGTCTCGTACATCCACGCCGAGGCCTACCCGGCCTCCGAGCTGAAGCACGGCCCGCTGGCCCTCATCGAGCCCGCGCTCCCGACGGTGGCGATCGTCCCGGACGACGACCTCCTGGAGAAGAACCGCGCCGCGATGGAGGAGATCAAGGCCCGCTCCGGCCGCATCCTCGCGGTCGCCCACCAGGAGCAGGAGAAGGCCGACCGCACGATCGTCGTCCCGAAGAACGAGGACGAGCTGGACCCGATCCTGATGGGCATCCCGCTCCAACTCCTCGCCTACCACACGGCCTTGGCCCTCGGCCGCGACATCGACAAGCCCCGCAACCTGGCGAAGTCGGTCACGGTCGAGTAGGTACAGCTCGAGCCGACACAAACGGGCCCCGTACGCGCCACCATGCGCACGGGACCCGTTTTCGAGAGGGCCGGGGCCGCCCATTGCCCCGGCCCTTGGCCGTCGACCGGCGGCCGTCACCCGCCGGTCATCAGCCCGCCCAGCATCTTCCAGCGACCCGTATTTACCCTTCACAAGGGCACAAAGCACCTCTACGCGAGAGTAGATTTATCCAGCGGCGGGAAATTCGACGCCCACTCAACTCCCGGCCCCCCGCGGGGACTTACGGGATGACGATGACGGGCCGCTGCGCGCGCCGCGCAAGCCGCCCCGCGACCGAGCCGAAGATCCGCCCGACGAGCCCGTGGGTCGAGCCCACGACGATCGCGTCGGCCGAGTACTCGTGCCCGACCTCCTCCAGCTCGTGGCAGATGTCGCCACCGCGCTCGACGAGGATCCAGGGCACCTCGGACAGATACTCCGCACAGGCCAGTTCGAGCCCCAGGACCTCCGTGCGGTGATCCGGCACGTCCACGAACACGGGCGGCTCGCAGCCCGCCCACACCGTGGTGGGCAGCCGGTTGGCCACATGGACGATGATCAGCCCCGAGCCCGAACGGTGGGCCATGCCGATCGCGTACGCCAGCGCCCGCTCGCTCGACGTCGAGCCGTCGAAACCGACGACGACACCGTGCTTGAAAGCGGGATCACAGGCTTGACGTGTCTCTTCCGCCGCTCGGGGCGTCGCCGTGGGGTCGGCGACCTGCCGCTTGCGGTCCGCGGGTTCGGGGATTTCGTGACCGGCCATGAGTGTCTCGGCGTGTACCTCGTGGGCCTCTAAAGAGGGGACGACAACTGATCGGCGGAGCTGTGTCCGGGAATCATCTTCCCAACCCCATACCCCCAAGGGTACGGCGACACTCCTCCTCTGCCCAGACTCTGATTCCGGGCCCCAGAGCTGCGCCTTCTTCGTCGATGGTCTCGCTCCGCCGCGTTCAGGGGAGCATGCACGAGGGGCGACCGTATGGCAATGGTTGCTGCCCCGTACAGGCGGTTTGCGCACTCAACTGGGCGTCTGCCCTCCCCCGACGAAGTGACCTGGGCCGGTCGGCGGCGTTGAACTCGCGTACCGAAGACACAGGGAGCGCTCAGTGCCCGGACCGACCCCCGACCGGCGACCCAGCGCCGCGCCCCACCACGACACACCCCTGCCCGCCCGCTGGGCCGCCTTCAGCTGTGTCCTGGTTCCGCTCGTACTCGTCTGGTACGGCTCGTCCGCCGCGGGCGCCGGCGGCGCGGCCCTGGGCCTCGCGGCGATCACCGCGGCGTGCCGGCTGCTCCTTCGCCAGTCGGAACGCGGGGCTGCACAGTTGCACAGTGAACAATGCGGCGCGCATCGTGTTCAGTGCGACGGAAGCGGATCGCAAACGCGGGACGGCGGCCGCCGGGCCGGGTGGGATACGCCGGTTGGCTGACCGGTTTCAACGCGGCGCTCCGATAATTTTCAGCCAACTTGGGCCAGTGGGCCTTCCCTTGCGTTCCGCCTCCCCCAACCCCCTTGTCACCAGGGCGGAAACCACGTCCAAAAGCGCTTCCGCCCTACGGGGACCGGCCACGGAGTTGAGGCCCACTTCCCAGCAACGCCCCTGAGTGCGACGCTTCGTGATCGAATGCTTCACGCCAAGTTGCCATGTCGACAATCTGTCAGGTTCTTAACTGGTCACGACGGCACCATGGGACGCAGTAGATTCGATCATGACTGTCTGATCTGAAGGCGGCGGGGGACTTCGTGCATCACCGAGGGGAAACGTGCAGGAGCGAACAACCCGTCAAAATATTGAGGGAGCCGGGATCACCGAGGGGGGCTTAGCAGCATGAGCCACGACGCCACCACCGCGCCGGAGGCGGCGGCTCGCAAGCTGTCGGGGCGCCGCCGACGAGAGATCGTCGCGGTGCTGCTGTTCAGCGGCGGACCCATCTTCGAGAGTTCCATTCCACTCTCCGTGTTCGGGATCGACCGACAGGACGCGGGAGTTCCGCGCTATCGATTGCTCGTGTGCTCGGGCGAAGAGGGACCCCTGAGGACCACGGGGGGACTCGAGCTCACCGCGCCGCACGGGCTCGAGGCGATATCGCGAGCGGGCACGGTCGTCGTGCCCGCCTGGCGGTCCATCACTTCTCCGCCACCGGAGGAGGCGCTGGACGCCCTGCGCCGCGCCCACGAGGAGGGCGCGCGCATCGTCGGCCTGTGCACGGGAGCCTTCGTGCTCGCCGCGGCGGGCCTGCTGGACGGCCGTCCGGCGACCACGCACTGGATGTACGCGCCGACGCTCGCCAAGCGCTACCCGTCGGTCCATGTGGACCCGCGCGAGCTCTTCGTGGACGACGGCGACGTACTGACGAGCGCCGGCACGGCGGCCGGTATAGACCTGTGCCTGCACATCGTGCGCACGGACCACGGAAACGAGGCGGCCGGGGCGCTCGCCCGCCGCCTGGTGGTCCCGCCCCGCCGCAGCGGCGGGCAGGAGCGCTATCTCGACCGGTCGCTGCCGGAGGAGATCGGCGCCGACCCGCTGGCCGAGGTCGTCGCCTGGGCGCTGGAGCATTTACACGAACAGTTCGACGTGGAGACGCTGGCCGCCCGCGCCTATATGAGCCGCCGCACCTTCGACCGCCGCTTCCGGTCGCTGACGGGGTCCGCCCCGCTCCAGTGGCTGATCACGCAGCGGGTGCTGCAGGCCCAGCGGCTCCTGGAGACCTCCGACTACTCGGTCGACGAGGTGGCGGGCCGCTGCGGCTTCCGCTCCCCCGTCGCGCTGCGCGGGCACTTCCGGCGCCAGCTCGGCTCGTCGCCCGCCGCGTACCGGGCCGCCTACCGGGCGCGCAGGCCGCAGCAGGGCGAGGGGCAGGGCAAGCCGGAGAAGCCCGACAGGCCGGTGGAGCTCACGGGTGTGCCGGGCGGCGAGGGGGCACCGGTCCCCGCGCAGTCGCGGCGCACGGCTGCCGCGAACGCGCTCGGTCCGCCGGCGGCCTCGATGCCGACGGGCCACTCGGGACTCCCGGGCCCGCGCACGGTTTCGTAGCCCCGGGACGCGGCACCGGGCACAGGAGCCGACGCCCGTCGTCTGCCAGTGAGAAGGTCGGACCCGTAGGGTTGGGCGCATGAACGATCGCATGGTGTGGATCGACTGCGAGATGACCGGACTCTCGCTGGCGAACGACGCGCTCATCGAGGTGGCCGCACTGGTCACCGACTCGGAGCTGAACGTACTCGGCGACGGAGTGGACATCGTGATCCGCCCGCCGGACGAGGCCCTGGAACAGATGCCCGAGGTGGTGCGCACGATGCACACCGCCTCGGGCCTCCTCGACGAGCTGGCGGGCGGCACGACGCTCGCGGACGCCGAGGAGCAGGTCCTGGCGTACGTACGTGAGCACGTCAAGGACGCGGGCAAGGCCCCGCTGTGCGGGAACTCGGTCGGTACCGACCGCGGATTCCTGCTGCGCGACATGCCGACGCTGGAGGACTACCTCCACTACCGGATCGTCGATGTGTCCTCGGTCAAGGAGCTCGCCAGGCGCTGGTACCCGAGGGCGTACTTCAACAGTCCGGACAAGAACGGCAACCACCGGGCGCTCGCCGACATCCGCGAGTCCATCGCCGAGCTGCGCTACTACCGCGAGGCGGTCTTCGTCCCGCAGCCCGGACCCGACTCGGACACCGCGAAGACCATCGCGGCGAAGTACGTCCTGCCTGCCGAGTAACCCCTCGTAAACCCCTGTGTACGGGGTCCGGGCCCGCTCGGGAAAAGGTGTGCGCGAGCACCCCTTCGGACCCTGTACACTTTTTCTCGGCCGGTCGGAAGAAAGACAAACGACCGGACATGGTGGGTGTAGCTCAGTTGGTAGAGCACCTGGTTGTGGTCCAGGTGGCCGCGGGTTCAAGTCCCGTCACTCACCCTGAAGGGTCCGAAGGCCCCGGTTCGAGAGAACTGGGGCCTTCGGCGTTCCCGGGGGCGAACCGGTCCCCCCGTGGCCGCGGCTACGACGAGGCGCGGACCACGAGCTCCGTCGGAAGCACCAGGTGGCGCTGCGTGCCCCGGCGGACGGACGACCGCTTCCCCTCCGCGGCCAGCGCTATCTCGTCGAGCAGCAGCTCCGTCATCGCGCGGCCCATGTCCCGGGTGGGCTGGCGCACGCTGGTGAGGCCGGGCTCCATGTGGCGGGCGATCACCGAGTCGTCGAAGCCGACCAGGGAGACGTCGTCGGGGATGCGGCGGCCCGCCTCGCGCAGCACCTGGCGGGCGCCGGAGGCCATCAGGTCGGAGCAGGCGAAGACCGCGTCGAGGCCGGGGCTGCGCTCCAGCAGCTCCGCCATGCAGCGCCTGCCGCCCTCCTCCGTGAAGTCTCCGTACGCCACCAGCTTCTCGTCGTACGAGAGCCCGCCCTCGGCCAGCTCGTCCTGGTAACCGACGAGCCGGCGCTGGGCCCCGTACACGTCGAGCGGGCCCGTGATGATCGCGACGGAGCGGCGGCCCCGGGAGACCAGGTGCTCGACGGCGGAGCGGGCGCCCGCGTAGTTGTCCGTGTCGACCGAGGGCAGCGGCTCGTCCGCGGAGCGGGGGCCGCTGATCACGGTCGGGATGTCCATCTGCATCAGGCGGTCCGCGAGCGGGTCGTCGGAGTGGACCGAGACCAGCAGGACGCCGTCGACCCGGTGGGCGGCGAGGTAGGCGGCGAGCCGGTCCTGCTCGCGCTCGCCGCGGGCGAAGGTGAGCAGGAGCTGGAGGTTGGTCTCGGCGAGGGCGAGGCCGACGCCGCCGACCATGCCGGAGAAGTACGGCTCGGAGAAGAACCGGGACTCGGCCTCCGGGACGACCACGGCTATGGAGTCGGAGCGGTTGGCCGCGAGGGCCCGGGCCGCCGTGTTCGGTACGTAGCCGAGCTCGGCGACCGCCTCCTCCACCGCGGCGCGGGTGCGGTCGCTGACCCGCGGCGATCCGTTGATGACGCGGGAGACCGTGCCCCGGCCGACGCCCGCTCGGGCCGCGACCTCCTCGAGGGTCGGGCGCCTGCCGTGCGTGCCGTGAGCCACCATGACTCCTACCTCCCCAGATCTTGAGCGGAATCTAACAGCCCGATAACCGCACGAACTTGTCGCCGCCGAGTGTCTTGACACCCCGGGTCCGAGCGACGACCCTTCAACTCATCACGGGTGGGAGCGCTCCCACCCTACTGGACGCATACAGAAGCCGCACGTTCCCCGCCCGAGCCGCACGTGAACGAACGGGCCCAGTACAGCAGTTGGCAGCAGGCCGGGATCTGCACGTCTCAGCATCAAGAGCACATGAGCACTTGGAGGACGCAATGCGCAGTGCCCGTACGTCCCGACGCGCGATGACCTTCGCGGTCGTCGCCGCCCTGGCCACAGGGCTGCTTGCCGGTTGTGCGAGCGATGACGACGACGGCGGCTCCGGGGGCGCCGGAGGTTCCGGGGACAAGAAGGGCTCGACCACGCTGTCGGTCGGCACCTTCGGCACCTTCGGTTACAAGCAGGCCGGGCTCTACGACGAGTACATGAAGCTGCACAAGAACATCACCATCAAGGAGAACGTCACCACCAGGACCGACGTCTACTGGCCCAAGACCCTCACCCGCCTGCAGGCCGGCTCCGGCACGGACGACATCCAGGCCATCGAGATCGGCAACATCACCGAGGCCGTGCAGACGCAGGCGGCCAAGTTCGTCGACCTCGGCAAGGAGGTCGACAAGTCGCAGTGGCTGGACTGGAAGAACAAGCAGGCCACCACCAAGGACGGCAAGCTGATCGGCCTCGGCACCGACGTCGGCCCGATGGCGATCTGCTACCGCAAGGACCTCTTCAAGAAGGCCGGACTGCCCACCGACCGGGACAAGCTGGCCGAGATGTGGAAGGGCGACTGGGCGAAGTACGTCGACGTCGGCAAGGACTACATGAAGAAGGCGCCGGGCGGCACCAAGTTCGTGGACTCCGCCTCGTCGGTCTACAACGCGGCGCTGGGCGGCGCGAAGGACCGCTACTACGACGAGAGCGGCAAGGTCATCTGGGACAAGTCCCAGGGTGTGAAGGACTCCTGGGACGCGGCGATGGAGGTGGCGACCTCCAACATGTCGGCGAAGCTGAAGCAGTTCGACAAGCCGTGGGACCAGGGCTACGCGAACGGCACCTTCGCCACCGTCGCCTGCCCGGCGTGGATGATCGGCTACATCCAGGAGAAGTCCGGTGACTCCGGCAAGGGCAAGTGGGACGTGGCGGCCGCGCCGACCGCGGCCAACTGGGGCGGCTCGTTCATCGGCGTGCCGACGGCGAGCAAGCACCAGAAGGAGGCCATCGCCCTCGCGAAGTGGCTGACCGCCCCCGAGCAGCAGGCGAAGGTCTTCGCCAAGCAGGCCAGCTTCCCGTCGACCCCGTCGGCGTACGCGAGCCTGAAGCCGAAGGCCGACACCACGGCGTACTTCTCGGACGCGCCGCTGACGCAGATCTTCTCCGACTCGGCGAAGACCATCCCGGTGCAGATCTTCGGCATCAAGGACCAGCCGATCAACACCGCGATCACCGACACCGGCATCCTCCAGGTCGAGCAGAAGGGCAAGTCGCCCAAGCAGGGCTGGGACGCGGCCACCAATGAGGTCAAGGACGTGCTCGGCCAGTGACCAGCTCCAACGAGGCTCTCGCGCAGACCGCGTCGAGCGCCGACGCCGCGTCCGACTCCACGAAGGAGTCGGGCGCGGCCCGGGGCGCTCAGGGTCGCGGTACGCCGAAGAGCGCCGACTCCTGGCGCAGCCGGCTGTACCGCTGGGACATGAAGGCGTCCCCGTACGCGTTCATCTCCCCCTTCTTCCTCATCTTCGGCGCCTTCTCGCTGGTGCCGCTGCTCTACACCGCCTGGTACTCGCTGCACAACGTGCAGCTGTCGAACCTGGACGGCCAGACCTGGGCGGGCCTGGAGAACTACACCAACCTGTTCCAGTCGGACTTCTTCTGGAACGCGCTGAAGAACACGCTCACCATCGGCGTGATCTCCACGGTGCCGCAGCTGATCGCGGCGATCTGGCTCGCCCACATGCTCAACTACCGGCTGCGCGGCTCGGTCGTGTGGCGGGTCGTCGTGCTCACCCCGTACGCCACGTCGGTGGCCGCCGCGACGCTCGTCTTCGTGATGCTCTTCGCCCCGGACAGCGGGATGATCAACTGGGTCCTCGACTCCATCGGGCTCGACAAGATCAACTGGCGGGAGTCCGACTGGGGGTCGCAGCTCGCCGTGTCCTCGATCGTGATCTGGCGGTGGACCGGGTACAACGCGCTGATCTATCTGGCGGCGATGCAGGCCATCCCCGCCGACCTCTACGAATCGGCGGCGCTCGACGGGGCCAACCGCTGGCAGCAGTTCCGGCACGTGACCATTCCGATGCTGCGGCCGACGATCCTGTTCACGGTCGTCGTCTCCACCATCGGCGCGATGCAACTCTTCGGTGAGCCCCTGCTGTTCGGCGGGGTCAGCGGCACCAAGGGCGGGTCCGAGCACCAGTACCAGACGATCGGCCTCTACATGTACGACCAGGGCTGGATCGTCGGCAACCTCGGCAAGGCGTCCGCGATCGCCTGGTCGATGTTCCTGATCCTGCTGGTCGTCGCCGCGATCAACATGCTGATCTCCCGCCGGCTGAGGAAGTCCCAATGACCACCATCGAAGATGTGACGCGGCCGAAGCGCCGCCGGGTGCTCGGCGCGGGCAAGCAGCTGCACGCGGGACCCGTCACGTACGTCGCGCTCGCCCTGTTCGCCGCGATCTCCCTCGCCCCGCTGCTGTGGACGGTGGTCGCGGCCTCGCGCACCAACGCGCGCCTCGCGCAGACGCCGCCGCCGTTCTGGATCGGCGGGAACCTGTTCAAGAACCTGGAGACCGCCTGGAACCAGGCCGGTCTCGGCACGGCGATGTGGAACTCCATCCTCGTCGCGTCGGCCATCACCGTCGGCACGGTGCTGTTCTCCACGCTGGCCGGGTTCGCCTTCGCCAAGCTGAAGTTCCGGTTCTCGACGACGCTGCTCCTGATGACCATCGGCACGATGATGATTCCGCCGCAACTGGCCGTCGTACCGCTGTACTTGTGGATGACGGATCTGGGGTGGGCGAACCATCTGCAGACCGTGATCCTGCCGACGCTCGTGTCCGCCTTCGGCACGTTCTTCATGCGCCAGTACCTGGTGCAGGCGCTGCCGTCCGAGCTCATCGAGGCGGCGCGGGTCGACGGGGCGAGCAGCCTGCGGGTCGTGTGGCACGTCGTCTTTCCCGCGGCGCGGCCGGCGATGGCCGTGCTCGGGCTGCTGACCTTCGTCATGGCCTGGAACGACTTCCTGTGGCCGATCATCGCGCTCACCCAGGAGAACCCGACGGTGCAGGTCGCGCTGAACGCGTTGGGGACGGGGTACATCCCCGACGACTCGGTGATCATGGCGGGGGCGTTGTTGGGGACGTTGCCGTTGCTCGTCGCGTTTCTGCTGTTCGGGAAGCAGATTGTGGGCGGGATTATGCAGGGCGCGGTCAAGGGTTAGCGCCCGCCGGGGTGGGCGGGGTGTTTTCGTTGCGCCCCGTCCGGTCCTACGTCTCGGGGCTCTGCCCCGGGCCCCGCTGCTCAATCGCCGCAGGGGCTTGATTTGCCCGCCCGCTGATTGGCCCACCCGCTGATTGGCAGCCCCGCTGATGGGGGCTGCCCGCCGATGCGTCCGCCCGAATGATTACTACCTATGGGAGCGCTCCTATGACCACCACCGACAACAGCAGCCCCGAGCTCGCCGACGCGGTCGTCGGTACCCGGTTTCCCGCTGGGTTTCTTTGGGGGGCGGCCACCGCCTCGTATCAGATCGAGGGGGCCGTGCGGGAGGACGGGCGGACGCCGTCGATCTGGGACACGTTCAGTCATACGCCGGGGAAGGTGGTGAACGGGGACACCGGGGACGTCGCCGTGGACCACTACCACCGGTGGCGCGACGACGTGCGGCTCATGGCCGACCTGGGGCTCACCGCGTACCGGTTCTCCGTGGCGTGGCCGCGGGTGCAGCCGACCGGGCGCGGGCCCGCCGTGCAGCGCGGGCTCGACTTCTACCGGGGGCTCGTGGACGAGCTGCTCGGCCATGGGATCAAGCCCGTGGTGACGCTCTACCACTGGGACCTGCCGCAGGAGTTGGAGAACGCGGGCGGCTGGCCCGAGCGGGACACCGCCTACCGGTTCGCGGAGTACGCGCGGCTCGTCGGCGAGGCGCTCGGTGACCGCGTCGAGAGCTGGGTGACCCTCAACGAGCCCTGGTGCAGCGCCTTTCTGGGGTACGGGTCCGGGGTGCACGCCCCCGGGCGGACCGACCCGGCGGCGGCACTGCGGGCGGCGCACCACCTCAACCTCGGGCACGGTCTTGCCAGTTCGGCCCTGCGGGAGGTGCTGCCGGCCCGCGCCAAGATCGGCATCAGTCTGAATCCGAGTGTCGTCCGGGCGCTCACCGACGCCCCCGCCGACCTGGACGCCCGGCGCCGGATCGACGCGCTGGCGAACCGGGTCTTCACCGGGCCGCTGCTGAAGGGCGCCTACCCGCGCGACCTGATCACCGACACGGCGGCCGTCACGGACTGGTCGTTCGTACGGGACGGGGACACCGCGGCGATCCACCAGCCGCTCGACTTCATCGGCCTGAACTACTACACGCCGGCCGTCGTCTCGGCCGCCGGCCCCGACCGGACGGGGCCCCGTCTCGACGGCCACGGCGGGGGCGAGCACACGCCGTGGCCGGCCGCCGACGACGTCGCCTTCCACCACGCGCCCGGCGAACTGACCGCCATGAACTGGCCCGTGGACCCGACCGGCCTCACCGACCTGCTGCTCGACCACACCGCGCAGGCCCCGGGCATCCCGCTCTACGTGACCGAGAACGGGGCGGCGTACGAGGACGTGGTCGACGCCGAGGGCCGGGTGCACGACCCGGACCGCATCGCCTATCTGCACGGCCACCTCGCGGCCGTCCACTCCGCCATCGAGCAGGGCGCCGACGTCCGCGGCTACTTCCTCTGGTCGCTGCTCGACAACTTCGAGTGGGCCTACGGATACGGCAAGCGGTTCGGCGCCGTGTACGTCGACTACGAGACGCAGGAGCGCATCCCGAAGTCCAGCGCCGCCTGGTACTCCCGGGTGGCACGAGCCGGGGGGCTGCCCGCCGAATCCTGACCCCGGCGGGCGGAGGGCCGGTGCGCGCTGTGTGGCAGCAGCGCGCATCGGCCCTTATTTTTCGCATATGCCCGATACTTACCTATACGAGCGGTCCTGAAGCGCCATGGGTGTGCTCAAGGACCATCCGGAACTCGTCCTGTTCGTGAGCCTCGCGCTCGGCTACCTCGTGGGGAAGCTGCGCGTGGGGCCGCTGACGCTGGGCGGCATCTGCGGGACGCTGATCGTCTCGCTGCTGCTCGGGGCCTGGACCAAGGCCCATGTCTCCGACGACGTGAAGACCGTGTTCTTCGCGCTGTTCATCTTCGCGCTCGGCTACATGGCCGGGCCGCAGTTCTTCCGCAACCTCAACAAGAAGAGCCTGCGCTTCTTCGTGCTGTGCGGCATCGAGCTGGTCTGTGTCATCGGCATCGCGCTCGGCCTCGCGAGCTGGTTCGACCTGGACGTCGGCACGGCCTCCGGCATCCTGGCCGGCGCCGCCACCGAGTCCGCCGTGGTCGGCACCGCCACCGAGTCCATCGGCAAGCTCAGCGATCTGACCGCCGCCCAGATCACCGAGTACCAGGGCAACGTCGCCACCGCGTACACGGTCTGCTATCTCTTCGGCCTGATCACGATCGTGCTCTACACGAGCCAGATCATGCCGATGATGATGCGCATCAACCTGCGCGACGCCGCCCGCGAGCTGTGGGAGCGCACGCGCAGCCGCGGCAGCCTGGAGGCGGACGAGCGCCCCGCCCTGCCGGGCATGGTGGGCCGTACGTACCTGGTGACGACCGCCGACGGCCGTACGGTCGGCGACCTGCGGTCCTCGCTCGGCGAGCGGGTCACCGTCGAGGCCGTCAAGCGCGGCAGCAAGGTCCTCGACGTCGCGCCCGGACTCGAACTCACCCTCTCCGACCTGGTGCTCCTGGTCGGCCGCCGGGCGAACGTGATCGACGCGGGCCGGCTGATCGGCCCGGAGACGCCGGGCGTCCCGGGGCTCGACTCGCCGCTCGCCTCCCGCGAGGTGTCGGTCACCGACAAGACGCTGGACGGGAAGTCCATCGACGAGGTGCAGAAGGCCTACCCCGAGTTCTACCAGGACGGCGTCTACGTCACGGACATCACCCGCGGCGACCAGGACATGCCCGCCAACGGGGACACCGTGCTGCACCGCGGCGACGTGCTGACCCTGGTGGGCGCCCGCTCCGGCCTGAACAAGCTGGTCGCCCGGATCGGCTCCGTGGTCAAGAACGACGCCACCGACTTCATCTATCTGGGGCTCGGCATCGCGGCCGGTTCGCTGCTCGGGCAGGTCGTCGTCAAGTTCGGCGACATCCCGATGTCGCTCGGCACCGGCGGCGGCTGTCTGATCTCCGGGCTGCTCTTCGGCTGGTTCCGCTCGCGCTCGCAGACCTTCGGCGCGTTCCCGCCGCAGGCCGCCTCGACCATCAAGGACATGGGGCTCGCGGTCTTCATCGCCTGCACGGGCCTCGTCTCCGGGCCGCAGGCCTGGCCGCTGATCAAGGAGTACGGGGCGCTGCTCCCGTTCGCCGGGATCGCCATGGTACTGATCCCCGCGACGATCTCACTGGTCATCGGGCGCAAGCTGCTCAAGATCGAGAAACCGCTCCTGATCGGCGCCATCGCGGGACAGCAGTGCTCGACCCCCGCGATCACCGCGGTCACCCAGGTGGCGCAGTCGTCCGTGCCGATGCTCGGCTACACGATCACGTACGCCCTCTCGAACTTCCTGCTCCCGCTGACCGGCCCCGTGCTCGTCGGCATCCTCGGCAACTGAGGGGACGGCCCGTCACGTGATCGACTTCCTCAACCGGAACATCTTCCAGCCCTATCCGGAACTCCTGATCTTCATCACGGTCGCCTTCGGCTTCCTGCTCGGGAAGATCCGCTACAAGGCCATCGCGCTCGGCGCCGTCACCGGCTGCCTCGTCGCCGGCCTGCTGCTCGGTGCCTGGACCGAGGTCGAGATCAACGGCACGGTGAAGAGCCTGTTCTTCATCATGTTTCTGTTCGCCCTCGGCTACAAGGTCGGCCCGCAGTTCTTCCGCGGCCTCAGGACGGACGGCCTGCCGCAGGTCCTCAACGCCGTCGTGGTGTGCGTCTCCGGCCTGCTGATCTGCTGGGTCTTCGCCGCGATGCTCGGCTACGGCCCCGGGCTCTCGGCCGGGCTGCTCGGCGGCGCGCTCACCCAGTCCGCCGTGATCGGTGTCGCGCAGGACGCCATCGGCACCCTGCCGGGTCTGTCCTCCGGGGCGGCCAAGCACGAGGAGAACCTCGTCGCGATCGGCTACGCGGTGACGTATCCGCTCGGCACCATCCTGTGCGCGATGCTGCTCGCCAACATCCTGCCGAGGCTCTACAAGAAGGACCTCGCCGCCGAATCTGCCCAGATGGCCAAGGAGCTGGACGCCCCCGACAACGACCCGGACCTCGCCGAGGGCTACTACGAGGTGGTGCTGCGGGCGTACACCATCGAACGCCCCGACATCGTCGGCCGCACCATCGACGACTTCGAGAACCAGCAGAAGGAGCTCGGCCACCGCATCTACCTGACGCGGGTGCGCCGCGACGGCAGGATCCTCGACCACACCCAGCAGACCGTGCTCCGCGAGGGCGACATCGTCGCGGTGAGCGCCCTGCGCGGCTCGCTCGTCGACTACGACGCCCGCACCCACATCGGCGGGGAGACCGACGACGTCGAACTGCTCGGCTACGAGACGGAGACGCTGCACGTGGTGGCGTCCGAGAAGGCCCAACTGGGCCGGACCGTCGCGGAGTTGCGCCGCGAGCCGTTCATGGTCGGCGTCTACATCGACAAGATCTACCGGTCCGGTGCCGAGTTCCCGTACCGCCTCTCCTCGAAGGTCGAGCGCGGGGACACCCTCGTACTCACCGGACCCAAGCGGCTCGTCGACCCCGCGGGCGCGGCGCTCGGCAAGCCGGTGCCGACCTCGTTCGCCACCGACATGATCTGGGTCGGGCTCGGCATCTTCCTCGGCGGCTGCATCGGCATCCCCGCGCTGACCGTCTCCGGCGTCCCGATCTCGCTGTCCACCTCGGGCGGCGCGCTCATCATGGGCCTCGTCTTCGGCTGGATCCGCGGCAAGTACCCGACGTACGGCAACGTCCCGCCCGGCGCCCAGTGGTTCATGGACACGCTCGGCCTGTGCATGTTCGTCGCCATCGTCGGCATCAACGCGGGCCCGAGCTTCACCTCGGGGCTCTCCGACGCCGGCTGGGGCCTGCTGGTGTTCGGCGCGGTCGCCACCGTCGTCCCACTGATCATCGGCTTCCTGTTCGGCCACTACGTGCAGAAGATCCGCTTCCCGATCCTGATGGGCGTACTCGCCGGCGGCCAGACCACCACCGCGGCGATCGGCGCGATCAACGAGTCCTCCCGCTCCCAGGTGCCGACCCTCGGCTACACGATCCCGTACGCCGTCGGCAACGTGCTCCTCACCATCTGGGGTGCCGTGATCGTCCTCCTCCAACACTGAGCCCCCGCACCGCACTTAAGGACCGCAGATGACCAAGACGACGTTCACGCGCGAAGAGATCCAGCAGTACGCCCAGCTCTCCCCCTTCGAGCTGAAGAACATCTTCATCGACCTCGCCGAGCAGGCGCAGGCCGACAAGCCGGGCCAGAAGGAGAAGTCCAGCCGCCAGATGCTCAACGCGGGCCGCGGCAACCCGAACTGGATCGCCACGGGCCCCCGCGAGGCGTTCTACGCGCTCGGCTACTTCGCCCTGGAGGAGTCGCGGCGCGTGTGGACCGCCGACAACCTCGGCGGGATGCCGGAGAAGCAGGGCGCGTACGAGCGCTTCGACACGTTCGTGCGCCGCCACCCGGACCTGCCGGGCATCGAACTCCTCGCGCAGTGCGTCCAGCACGGCATCCAGCGCTTCGGGTTCGACAAGGACGAGTGGGTGCACGAGCTGACCGACGGCATCACGGGCGACAACTACCCGGTCCCCGACCGGATGCTGGCCCACGGCGAGCAGGTGGTGCGCGGCTATCTCGCGGACGAGATGTTCGACAAGAAGGCGCCCGCGGACAACAACCTGTCGCTGTTCGCCACCGAGGGCGGCACGGCGGCCATGTGCTACATCTTCGACTCCCTCATGCAGAACGGGCTGCTGAAGAAGGGCGACAAGATCGCCCTGATGGTCCCGGTCTTCACCCCGTACATCGAGATCCCCGAGCTCGACACCTACGAGTTCGACGTCACGTACATCTCGGCCAGCAAGTTCGCCGAGACGGGCGTGCGCGAGTGGCGGTACCCGGAGGAGGAGGTCGCCAAGCTGGCGGACCCGGAGATCAAGCTCGTCTGCCTGGTGAACCCCTCCAACCCGCCGTCGCTCGCGCTGAGCACCCGGGTCGCGAACCAGATCAAGGAGATCGTCGCGACGCGGAACCCGAACCTGCTGCTCGTCACCGATGACGTGTACGGCACGTTCGTCGAGGGCTTCCGCTCGATCGCCGCCGACCTGCCGCGCAACACCCTGCTCGTCTACTCGTACTCGAAGCACTACGGGTGCACGGGCTGGCGGCTCGGCGTGATCGGGCTGCACGACGACAACATCATCGACGAGCGGATCGCCCAGCTGCCGCAGGAGGAGAAGGACCGGCTCAACAAGCGGTACGGCTCGCTGACCCTGGAGCCGGAGAAGATCAGGTTCATCGACCGGCTCGTCGCGGACTCCCGGCAGGTGGCGCTCAACCACACGGCGGGCCTGTCGCTGCCGCAGCAGGTGATGATGACGCTCTTCTCCCTGTTCGACATGCTGGAGGAGGGCCAGGCGTACAAGGAGAAGATCCGCTCCATCGTCCACCAGCGCCTCGACCTGCTCCTCGAAGGCGCCCAGATGAAGATCCACGAGGATCCGTACCGGGCCGCCTACTACATCGAGCTGGACCTCCTCGCCGAGGCCGAGCGCGTCCACGGCACGTCGTTCGCCCAGTTCCTGGAGAAGAACTACGAGCCGGTCGACGCCCTGTTCCGGCTCGCCCAGCAGACCGGCGTGGTGCTCCTCAACGGCGGCGGCTTCGAGGGCCCCGAGTGGTCGGTCCGCGTCTCGCTGGCCAACCTCGACAATCTGGACTACCTGAAGATCGGCCACCATCTGCGCGGCATCTTCAACGACTACGCGGAGGAGTGGCAGGCCTCAAAGGCGTGACCCCAGAGGTCAGTTGAACGAGGCGAACGCCTTCTGGAAGGCGTTCGCCTCCTGCTCGATCGAACTGCACGTCGGCTGCGCCGAGTTGGAGGCCCCGCCCTCGCAGGCCTTGTCGCGGGTCGCCGACCACATGGACAGGCCGCCGAGGCCCTTCTCCTTGGCGAAGGAGACGAGCTGCGTGGCGTCCTCGACCTTGAAGACCTCCGTCGAGACGTCGTTGACGCCGATCATCGGAGTGATCGCGACGGCCTTCCAGGCGTCCGCGTCCGACAGGCCGAGCGCCGACTTCACCTGCGCCTGCGTGGCGGTCGCCGCCTGCTCGGCGTAGTCGCCCATGTCGCCGCTGTACGAGGCCCCGTAGTCCATCGCCATGATGTTGACGAGGTCGGGCGAGGCGCCGTTGTCCTTGGCGTTCTTCAGGAAGTTCACGCCGTCCTGGGTGAGCCCCTCGGGCATCACCGGCAGGGTGACCGAGACGTTCAGGCCGGGGTTGTCCTTCTGCAACGTCGCGATCGCCTCGGCGCGCTCGGTGTTGGCCGCCGTGTCGGGCAGCGCGCCGCCCTCGATGTCGAAGTCGACCTTGGTGAGGTCGAACTGGTCGATGACCTTCTGGTACGCCGCCGCCAGATCGGAGGCCGAGGAGCAGGCCTGCGCAAGCTCGGTGCCGCTCGCGCCGCCGAACGAGACCCGTACGTCGCCGCCCGCCGACCTCAAGTCGCCGATCTGCGCGGCGACTTCGTCGCTGCCGACGTCGGTGACGCCGCCCCACTTCGGCGCGCAGTCGCCGCCGGAGGTGATGAAGGCGAGGTTGTACTCCTTGACGCCGGTGGCCTTGGAGGAGCCGACCAGGTCGAACTTCGGCTGGAGCGAGGTGTCGACGTACGGGGCGAACGCCGCGCCCGCGTCGGTCACTTCGGCGGACGCGCCGGAGGCGAAGAGGAAGGCGCCGCCGCCCACGAGCGCGGCGGCCACGACACCGCCCACCGCCTTCTTCCTGCCGCTGATCCTGCGCCGGTGCGTGCTGCTGCTCATCGCGTGCCTGCCTTAGGTCTACGTGGGGGGTGGGTGCGCCCACGAGGAGGTGGGGCGCGGCAGCACGCTAGCGATCCGCAACCCGGCAATTCGGGCAACAGGGAAGGGTGTTGAGGATCTTAGGGTTGGCTTAAGTGAGGGATCGGGACCGGTTAAAGGTCGATACCAATCCGTGCACGACCGACTTCTTTCGGCTGCCGTTCCCGCCCTTTCGGTCCCGGCCGCGCCGCCCGTGTCCGCGGCGCCCCGCGACCGGCCGGTACCCCTCCAGCTGGAGCCAGATCCGCACCTCGGTGCCGCCGAGCACGGACGAGCCGATGCGCACGTCGCCGCCGGTGGACTCGGCGACCCGGCGCACGATGTCCAGGCCGAGCCCGGTCGAGCCGACCTCGACGCCCTCCGTGCCGCGGGCGAGCGCGGCCTCCGGGTCGGCGATCCCGGGCCCCGCGTCGGAGACGAGCACGATGACCGCGCCGTCCGCCCGGTGCACGTCGACCGCGAACGCCGTGCCCTCCGGGGTGTGCCGGAACACGTTGCCGAGCAGCGCGTCGAGCGCCGCCGCCAGCTCGCCGCGCGCCACCGGGATGCGTACGGGGCGGTCGACCCCGGCGACCCGCACCTTGCGGCCCTCGTCCTCGGCGAGCGCCGACCAGAAGTCCATGCGCTCGCGGATCACCTCGGCGGCGTCACAGCCGGCCCCGGGCCCCGCGGCGGCGGTCTGCGGCTTGGCGTCCCTGGCCGTCCGGATGATGGTGTCGACCTCGTGCTCCAGCTGCTCCACGGCAGCCCGGGTCTGCTCGGCGGCGGGCCCGTCGCCGAGCGAGGCGGCGTTGAGCCGCAGCACGGTCAGCGGAGTCCGCAGCCGGTGCGAGAGATCGGCGGCCAACTCCCGCTCGTTGGCGAGCAGTTGCACCACCTGATCGGCCATGGAGTTGAACGCCACGGCGGCGAGCCGCAGTTCGGTCGGCCCGTCCTCGGGCACCCGCGCCCCGAGCTTCCCGTCCCCCAGGTCGTGCGCGGCCCCCACGAGCCGCTGGGCCGGCTGCACCATCCGCCCGCCGAGCCGGTCCGCGACCGCGACGGAGCCGATGATCAGCGCGATGCCGACGCCGCCGAGCACGACCCACGCGGTCGTCACACCGTTGGTGACCTCGTCCTGGGGCACGTACACCTCGACGACGGCGATCTTGCCGGTGCTCACCGCGATGGGCTGCAGCCACACCGAGCCGCCCGGCACGTCCACGACGGTGGCCTGCCGGATGTCGAGCCGGTCCCGGCCGACCCGCTGCTCCCCGAGCCGGATCTCCTCATGCCCGCCACCGGCCGGCACGTACACGGACATGCGGTCCTCGCCGCCGGTCTGCGCGGTGGCGAGGGCGCGGTCGAGCTGGTCGCGGTCGGTGGTGATGGAGAGGGTGGGGCCGATGGCGGCGGCGGTCCGCTCGGCGTTCGAGAAGGCCCGGTCCCGCGCCATCTCCTTGATCACGAGGCCGAGCGGTACGGCGAAGGCGACCACGACCATCGTCGTGACGGCGAGACACACCTTGACGAGCGCCCACCTCATGCGGGCGGCTCCGCCCGAGGGGGCTCCAACTTCACCCCGACACCGCGCAGGGTGTGCAGATACCGAGGCCGCGCGGCAGTCTCCCCCAACTTCCTCCGCAACCACGACAAATGCACATCGATGGTCTGATCGTCCCCGTACGACTGCTGCCACACCTCGGCGAGCAGTTCCTTGCGGGCGACGACCACGCCGGGCCGCCCGGCGAGGAAGGTCAGCAGGTCGAACTCGCGCCGTGTGAGATCCAGCGGCGCCCCGTCCAGCTCGGCCTGCCGCCGCAGCGGATCGATGGCGAGCCCGCCGACCCGGATCACCCGCGAGGGCGGCTCGGCGCCGGTGTTCCCCCGCGAGCGGCGCAGCACGGCGGCCATCCGCGCGGACAGGTGCTCGGGCGAGAACGGCTTCGTCAGATAGTCGTCGGCACCGTCGTTGAGCAGCCGCACGATCTCGGCCTCGTCGTCCCGGGCCGTGGCGATGATCACGGGTACGTCGGTGATCCCCCGCAGCATCTTCAGGGCCTCGGCCCCGTCGAGATCGGGCAGGCCAAGATCCAGGATCACCACGTCGAACCGGAGATGGGCGACCTCGCGCAGCGCCTCCAGAGCCGTGCCGACGCTGCGCACGGTGTGCGCGGCGTCGGTCAGGTGCCGGATGAGGGCTGAGCGTACGAACTGGTCGTCCTCGACCACGAGCACACTTGCCATGGGACGGCACCGTACGCCATCCGACGGTTCCCGGGTCTCTTTCGGGTGGTCGCGGGCCTCGCGGGACAGCCGGGGCGGGTGTGGTGCAGTATGGCCCGCGATGCACGAGACCCCCGGAACGCCGCGCAGCCCGCACCCCGCCCGACGGCGGTTGGTGCACGGGGCGGCGTGGCTGCTCGCGACCGGGGCGGCGGTGACGCTGTCGTGGTGGGGCGTGCACACGGTGATGGCGGGCACGGTGTACGACCCGCCGCAGGCGCTCCCCGTCGCGGCGACCCAGGAGGAACCGACCGCGAAGCCCCCGGTCTCATCCTCGACCCACCGCCCGGAACCGTCGGCGTCGACCTCCGCCCCCTCGGCGTCCCCGAGCCGCACCTCCCACTCCCCGAAGCCCACGCCCACCCCGCGCACGACGTCCCCGGCCCCACCGTCCTCCGGCTCCGTCAAGAGCTACGCGACGGCCGGCGGCCGCGCCGTCTTCGACCTCCAGAAGACGTCCGCGACCCTCGTCTCCGCGACCCCGGCGGCCGGCTGGTCGGTCCAGGTCTGGAAACAGCCCACGTGGATCCGCGTCGAATTCACCTCGGGCGCCAAGAAGGTCTCAGCCTTCTGCACCTGGCACGACCACGAACCAACGGTAGAAATCGCCAACTACTGACCCGATCAAGCCCCTGCGGCGATTGAGCAGCGGGGTACGGGGCAGCGCCCCGATCTTTTCGCCCTCGTCGGCGATCGGAACGCGGATTTTCAAGCCCCGCCGGCGATTGAGGCGCGGGGCCCGGGGCAGAGCCCCGCGACGTAGGCAACGACTACCGAAACACAGATGGCGGCGGCGCCGGAGACGCCTTCGCCGAGGCATCACCCACCGCAACCGCCCCACCCGCAAAATCCAAAAGCGCCTTACCGTGCTCAACCCGCCCCGGATGCGAATCCCCCGCCGCCCGCCGGGTCAGCTCACCCACGTCCAACACCCCCGCGGACGCGACAAGCACCGCGTTCCCGAACCGCTTCCCCCTCAGCACCGTCGGATCCGCGACAAGCGCGAGCTCGGGAAAGACGGCCGCCGCCGTGGCGATCTGCCCCCGCAAATACGCGAGCGGCGGCCCGTCCGCGACATTGGCGACGTACGTCCCCGTGGGCCGCAGCACCCGCCGCACCTCGGTCAGGAACTCCGTACTGGTGAGATGCCCCGGCGTCCGCGCCCCACTGAACACGTCGGCCACGAGCACATCGGCCCAGTCGTCGGGCAGCTTGGCCAGCGCCTCCCGCGCGTCGGCCGTCCGCACCCGAATCCGCTGCCCCGGATCCAACGGCAGCGTGGAACGCACGAGTTGGACCAGCGCCCCGTCGCGTTCCACGACCTGCTGCGTGGACCGCGGCCGGGTCGCGGCGACGTACCGCGCCAGCGTGAACGCCCCGCCGCCGAGGTGCACGGCCTGCACGGGCCGCCCCCGCTCGGCGGCCAGATCGATGACGTGCCCGATCCGCCGCTGGTACTCGAAGGACAGATGCGACGGGTCGTCGAGGTCCACGTGGGACTGCGGCGCCCCGTCCACGAGCAGCGTCCAGCCGGCCGGCCTGTCCCGGTCGGGCACCAGCTCGGCGAGCCCGCCGTCGACCTCCTCGACCACGGCTTCCCGCCCCGCGCGCCCGCGCCCCTGACTCCCTCGTGACCTTGCCATTCGGCCATTATCGACGGCCGCGCGCGGTTCGGCTCAGCGGCAGCTGTCCGCGGCGTCGATCATGCGCGCCGCCTCGTCGAGCGCGGCCCGCAGCACCGCGGGATCGGTGACCAGGTCCGTGGGCCGCTCCGCGGGGTCCGGCGGGAGCAGCCAGCCCGTGCCCTCGACGGGCGGGTCGGGCCGCACGCCGATCGCGAGGCCGCGGCCCCGGGTCTGCGTGCAGTCGCTGCCGGGCACGTCCCAGCCGTCCGCGGTGCCGGGCGGAACGAGGAAGCCGAGGGTGTCGCCGCCCCCGTCGTGCAGCACGGGGCCAACCGTTTCCGTACAGCCGCGGCGCAGGATGTCGACCGCCTCGAGGCCCTGCCGGGACGGCACCGTGACCAGGTCGCAGTCGCCGGGCGGCGGAGCGCTGCACTCCTCGCTCGGCCGATGCCGCACCGTCGTGGGGGGCGTGGGCAGTGAAACCGTGGGCTTGGACGCGTTCAACACGTCGGCCCCTCCTCACTCGTGGGGATTCGCCGCATGGTTCAACGCGCACGCGCTGTCAACAGCTACGGCGGCACGCCGCCGCAAAGGATGGCAGTTCATGGCGGATCGTGGGTGAGATATCCGGTTTGTAGCCAAACCCTGCGTGTCGCGGTCGTGACAGCCGGTACCTTCGAGCCTCGCCGGAACAAGGAAGTTGCGGCAGCCCTCCCCTCGGGATCCGGGCGCTCCCAACTTCCCTGCCGCCCGGCACGGTTCGCACGGGAGGACCCGCTCATGACGTCGTCGCCGATCGCCCCGGACACCTCGACGCCGCAGTCTCCACGGCCGAACCTCGCCTTCCGAGAGCTGCGCGGTCAGCGCTCACCGGGCGAGTTCGCGGCCGCGGTGCGGCGCGCGGCCCGGGAGATCGGTGAGCGGGTCAGCTGCGACGCGCGCTACATCGGACGCGTGGAGGCCGGCGAGATCCGCTGTCCCAACTACGCGTACGAGCGGGTGTTCCTGCACATGTTCCCGGGCCGCACCCTCGCGGACCTGGGGTTCGCACCCCGCTCTGCGGTACGTGGCCGGGGCGCGCGCCCCGTCTCCGCTTCCGCCGACCCGCAGTTTCCGTACGACGAGGAGAGCGACGTGCGACGTCGCGCATTCATGACCGGCATGACCGGCTCGACCGCCACCGTGGCCGTCGCGACCCTGACGCCCTTCGGTGTCCCCACGCTGCCCGCGGACCTCGACCGGCATCCGGCGCGGGCCGGGGTCGGCGCCGTCGAGGAGGCGATCCGGCGGATCCGGCTGCTCGACGACCGGCACGGCGCCGACGGCCTGTACCGGCGGGCCTCGGCCCCGCTGCGTACCGCCTTCGAGCTGCTCGACGCGGGCACGGGGCGGCGCGAGGTCACCGAGCGCCTGCAGGCCGGCGCGGGCGAACTGGCGATCTCCGTCGGCTGGTTGGCCCACGACTCGGGCCGCTTCGACGACGCGCGCTCGCACTACGCGGAGGCGCTCGCGACGGCGCGGATGGCGGGCGACGAGGCGCTGGAGGCGCACGCGTTCTGCAACACGGCGTTCCTGGCGCGCGACGCGGGGCACCCGCGCGAGGCGGTGCGCGCCGCCCAGGCGGCGGCCCGCGTGGCGTCCCGCCTCGGCTCGCCGCGCCTGCTCTCCCTGCTCGCGCTGCGCGAGGCGGGCGGCTGGGCGGGACTCGGCGACCAGTCCTCCTGCGAACGCTCCCTGGCCCGCGCGCAGGCGCTGTTCGCGCGGGGGGTGTCGGACGCGGATCCGGAGTGGATGTCGTTCTACGGCGAGGCCGAGCTGGAGGGCCTGGAGGCGCAGTGCTGGTCGGCGCTCGGCGGCTGGGACCGCGCGTCCCTGCACGCGCGGCGCGCGGTGGCCCTCCAGGACCCGCACTTCACCCGCAACATGGCGCTCTACACGGCCGAGTTGGCCGACGACCTGGCGCGCGCGGGCCATCCGGACGAGTCGGCCTCCGCCGGTCTGCGCACCCTCAATCTGCTCCAGGACGTCCGCTCGTCCCGCATCGAGGGCATGCTGGCCGCGACGGCCCGAGTACTGCTCCCGCACCGCCGCGCCCCGGGCGTCTCCACGTTCCTGGACACGCACGCGCTGTCGCGCCGCTCGGCGTAACTCCCCACGGGGGACGGGCCGGGCTCAGCCCGCCGTCAGGTGGCCCGTCTCGTTCCACGACTCCAGTGCGGGCTCCCCGTACGCCCATCCCAGTACGGACAGCGACGTCGGGTTCAGGCGGATCCGCGCGGCGAAGTCCAGCGGGAGGCCGAGCCAGCGCGCGCCGATCGAGCGCAGGATGTGGCCGTGGGCGAAGACGAGGACGTCCCGGTCGGCGGAGCGCGCCCACTGGACGACCTCGTCGGCCCGCGCCGTCACCTCGGCGAGCGTCTCGCCCTCCGGCACCCCGTCCCGCCAGATGAACCAGCCGGGCCTGAGCTCCTGGATCTGCGCCGGCGTCAGCCCCTCGTACGCCCCGTAGTCCCACTCCAGGAGCGCATCCCAGGGAGTCGCCCGCTCACCGAACCCGGCGAGCTCGCACGTCTCGCTCGCGCGCACCAGCGGTGACGTGCGCACCTCGACCCCGTCGAGCCCGTCGTACGGCGCGCGCCCGAGGCGCTCGCCGAGCAGTTTCGCGCCGCGCCTGCCCTCCTCAAGGAGCGGAATGTCCGTCCTCCCGGTGTGCCGTCCGGACAGCGACCATTCGGTCTGTCCGTGCCGGGCCAACAGGATGCGCGGTGCCATGAGGAGGCCTCTTTCGAAACTACAAGCATCTACAAGGGTTCAAGGGTGAACATAGGGCGAGCGGGAAGGATCGCCCCGTCCATCATCGCGCAACCCACAGGGAGGACGCCCGGCGGGCAACCCGCAGTGTGATCGCTGCGTCTAGGAGGGTCAGGGGTCGCCCGGACAGAGCCCCGTACACCGTAAGAGTGAGGCCGTGGCCAGAGGCCGCCGCACGAGCGAAGAGGGGGAGCGGCCCGCATGTCGCAGACCGACGAGGCACCGCGCACGGAAGCGATACCCGGCGCCGGGCTCCGCTGGTGGACGGAGCTGCCGCTGATCCTTCTGGTGTACGGCGCCTACTCCGCGGGCCGGCTGCTCGCGCGCGGGGACGTGGGTCAGGCCGTCGACCACGGTGTCGCGATACTCAAGGCCGAACAGGCCGTCCACCTCAACCTCGAACACCCGCTGAACCGTCTCTTCACCCGCGAACCCTGGCTCGGCGTCCCCGCCGACTTCTGGTACGCCTCGCTTCACTATCTGGTCACGCCGATCGTCCTCGTCTGGCTGTTCCGCCGCCGCGCGGAGATCTACCGGACGGCCCGGACCTGGCTGATGACCTCGACGATGATCGGCCTCGTCGGCTTCGTCCTGCTGCCGACCTGCCCGCCCCGGCTGCTCGCCGCGCACCACGGCTTCATCGACACGATGGCCCACTACAGCTCGTACGGCTGGTGGGGCGGCGCGGCCAGCGCCCCCAAGGGCATGGGCGGCCTGACCAACCAGTACGCGGCGATGCCCAGCCTGCACGTCGGCTGGGCCCTGTGGTGCGGTGTCCTGCTGTGGCGGCACGCGCGCTCCCCGTACGTGAAGGCGATCGGCGTCGTGTATCCGCTGATGACCACGATCATCGTGATGGGCACGGCCAACCACTACTTCTTCGACGCGCTCGCCGGGGTCGCGGTGATGGCCGCCGGTCTGCTCCTGACGAAGCCGGTGCGGCTCGTCGCGGCCCTCCTGAAGAACCGGGCGTACGGCGTGTTCGCGGGGGCGCCGGCCTCCCCTTCCGCCACGCACGCCCCGATTGTCAGTGGAGAGTGCCAGACTTTCCCGGGTGAGCGAATTCCCCGACAGCGCAAGGAAGCCACGTCGCACGACAGCAGCGACGGGGCTGCGGCACCGGCTCGCTGAGCTGCGCGGCCCGGACCATCCGCCGCGTCCGCTGGACGCCCGGGCCCTGGCCGCCCTCGCGGCCAATCCGGGCTGCCGAAGGCGGGCGCTCCTGGACGGCGCGGGCGTCGACAAGGCGCGCATAGCGGATGCGCTGGGCTCACCGTCCTCGTTCGGCCAGTCCCAGTTCGCCCTGGCCCGCGGCAATGTGTTCGAGGCGCGAGTGAAGGCGGACGGCGGCTCCGAACTGCTCAGGCTGGTGCACGCGCGCGTGGACGGCGCCGCGCCCGAGCCCACCCCCGATCTCGTACGGGCCCCGGACCTGTCGGCGATCGGCCCCGAGGGCCGCACGGCGCGCACGGCGCTGGCCCTGCGGGAGGCCGTCGAGTCGCCCGGGACCTGGACGTTCCTCGACCACCCGATGCTGGCACTGGACGTGGCGGGCAGCCCGGCGTTCCTCGAGCCGGACGCTGTGGTGGTGCATCCGGACGGCAGCTGGACGGTCGTCGAGATCAAGTCCTTCCCGATGATCGACGGCGCGGCGGACGCGTCGAAGGTGGGCGCGGCGGCCCGCCAGTCCGCGGTGTACGTGCTGGCCCTTGAGGAGGTCGCGGCGCGGATGCCGGACGCGGAGGTGCGGGTGCGCGACCGGATCGTGCTCGTGTGCCCCAAGGACTTCTCGAACCTGCCGGCGGCCTCGGCGGTCGACGTGCGCAAGCAACGCGCGGTGACGCGTCGCCAGTTGGCGCGCCTGACGCGCGTGGAGGACATCGCGGCGGCGCTCCCGCCGGGCACGGTCTTCGACCCTGAGCTGCCCGCGGCCGAGCTGACGGCGGCCGTCGAGTCGGTTCCCGCGACGTACGCGCCGGAGTGCCTGGCGGCGTGCGAGCTGGCGTTCCACTGCCGTGACCGTGCGCGTGAGCGCGGCGCGGTGACGGCCCTCGGCCGCCCCCTGCGCGCCGAACTCGGCTCGCTGACGACGGTCGACGCGGTCCTGGCCGCAGCCCGCGGCGAGGCGGGGGATCCTGCGGATCCGACGGTGGCGGCGCTGCGCCGTGCGGCGGAGTTGCGGCAAGAGGCGCTCGGGGGTGCCCGTTGCTGACCCTGAACACGCGGCACGTCGGCGCTGAACCCGAGAAGGAGCGCCGGTGAGCCTGATCAACCACCTGGCCCGGCTGGAAGCCACGAGCACGGGCCGCGCCCAACCCACGGCCACCGTTCGGCACCGCCATCTGTCCCAGCGCCCACTGGTGGTCGTGCCGCTCACGACGGCCGGCGAGACCGGCGCGCCGCTCGGCGCGCTCGTCGGCACCGAGCGCACGTCACCGCGCCTCCTGGTCGTCCCGCAGCCCCGCGACCGCGACCTCCGCTTCGCGTTCCTGACGCACCTGGCCGACGAGGTCCTGCCGTACATCGACACGTACGCCACCGAGGTCGAGGCGGCGGAGCGCAGCGAGGTCGACCCGGAGACCGGAAAGAAGGTCAAGGTCGAGGTCGAACTGTGCGCGGACGCCCCGCAGTTGATCGTGCCGAGCCGCGCGGGCATCGAGTTCGTCCGCCTGCTGGGCCGCTCCATGCGCTTTCGCCGCACCGCCGAGCAGGACCCGGAGACGCCCTACCCGGCGCCGCCGCACGTCCCGCTCCTCGGCCGCTGGCTCACGCACTTCGGGGAGCGCGCGCGGGTCCCCGGCTCCGCCCTTCTCCTCGCGATGACGGACTTGCTGTCGCGGCACTGGGCGACGGGCCAGTCGAGCCTGGAGGACCAGCACTTGGGCGCGCTGCTCGCCTGGATCGAGGCGCCGGAGGGCACGTCGGGCGCCGCGGCGGCGCTCGGCGCCGAGCTGGACCGCGACCGGCACGGCCAGCTGCTCTGCCCGCCGGCGGGCCCGGCCACGGATCCCGCCTTCGACAACAAGCTGCTCGCGCCCGCGATCGAGCGCTACGACAAGGCCCGTACGCGGTACGCGGCCGCCGAGGACGCGATCGAGGCGGAGGGCCGGCTCGCCGAACTGACCGCGGCGGAGCGGGAGATCAACGCCCTGGTCGAGTCCCGGACACGCCCCACCTGGGACGCGGTGTGGCGCGGCCTCGACCAGCTGTGCACGCTGCCCGAGGGCGGGTACGCGGCGGAGCGCTGGACCCGCGACCGCTGGTCGTTCACCGGGCACCGCGACCGGGTCCTGGCGGGCGAGCCCCCGCAGCCGCGCCGGGACGACGCGGTGACGGCGGCGAACAAGCTGGCCACGCGCGAGCGCGAGCAGGCCCGACTGGACGCGCAGGAGGCGCTGGACGACCCGCTGGTGATGGCGGGCCGCCGCCTCTCGGGCGAGGCCTTCGCCGGAGAGGTGACCGAGGTGGTCCCGGCGTACAACGAGAAGAAGCGCCCCCGCCCGCTCGTCACGCTCACGACGGACGACGGTCCGCGTCTCGGCGTGGGCGTGAAGGTGTACCGCACGCTCGAAGGCAAGCCGCAGACGGCCGAGTTCGTGGGGTACGAGGAGGACGACACCTGCGCGGTCGTGCTGCGGATCCTGGACAAGATGGGGCGCGGCAAGGAGCCGGCCGAGGGCTCGCTGCCGGAGAAGGGCGAGCGGGTGTGCTGGACGCTGTTCGAGCACGAGCAGCGCGGCGGCCCCAAGCTGCCGGAGCCGGAGGAGACACCGTGGACGCACGGCGGCCCGCCGGGGACGGACGCGGAGACGCCCGACACCGTGACTTCGGAGGACGTACTGTGACCGCGCCGACCCTCGCCCTCAGCCCGTCCGATGCGGCCGGGCAGGCGACCGCCGCCATCCTCCACGACACCCTGCACGGCACGGCGCGCGGCATCGTCGTCGACTCGCCCCCGGGCGCGGGAAAGTCGACCCTCGTGGTGCGGGCGGCGCTCGAACTCGCGGACGCGGGCCGCCCATTGATGATCGTGGCGCAGACGAACGCGCAGGTGGACGACCTCGTCCTGCGCCTCCACGCGAAGAACCCGGAGCTCGCCGTCGGCCGCCTGCACAGCAGCGACCCGGACGCGTACGACAAGGCGCTCGACGACCTGCCGAACGTCCGTCTGTCGACGAAGGCCGGCGACCTGGCCCCGCTGCCGGTGGTCGTCTCGACGGCCGCGAAGTGGGCGCACGTCAAGGACGTCGAGCCGTGGCCGCACGCGATCGTCGACGAGGCGTACCAGATGCGCTCCGACGCCCTGCTGGCCGTGGCGGGTCTTTTCGAGCGGGCGCTGTTCGTGGGCGACCCGGGGCAGCTGGACCCGTTCTCGATCGTCGGGTCGGAGCAGTGGGCGGGCCTGTCCTACGACCCGTCGGCCTCGGCGGTGTCCACGCTCCTCGCCCACAACCCGGACCTCCCGCAGCACCGCCTCCCGGTCTCCTGGCGGCTCCCGGCCTCGGCGGCGCCGCTCGTCTCCGACGCGTTCTACCCGTACACGCCGTTCCGCAGCGGCACGGGCGAGGGCGACCGGGAGCTGGACTTCACGGTGGAGTCGGACGGTTCGGGCCCCGACCGGGTCATCGACGAGGCGGCGGCCTCCGGCTGGGGCCTGCTGGAACTGCCCGCCGCGCACACGCCCCGTACGGACCCGGAGGCAGTCCGGGCGGTGGCGCAGGTGGTCCGCCGCCTGCTCGACCGGGAGGGCGTCACGCGCTCCGAGTCCGGCGAGGGCGCGCTGACGGCCGAGCGGATCTGCGTCGGCACCGCGCACCGCGACCAGGCGGCGGCGGTCCGGGCGGCGCTGGCGGACCTCGACGTCCACGACGTCACGGTCGACACGGCGAACCGGCTGCAGGGCCGGGAGTTCGACGTCACGGTCGTCCTGCACCCCCTGTCGGGACGCCCGGACGCGACGGCGTTCCACCTGGAGACGGGCCGCCTGTGCGTACTGGCCTCGCGGCATCGGCACGCGTGCGTGGTGGTGTGCCGGGCGGGCGTCGCGGACCTCCTGGACGAACACCCGTCGGCGGACCCGGTGCAGCTCGGGGTGACGGTGAAGTTCCCCGACGGCTGGGAGGCGAACCATTCGGTGCTGGCCCGGCTGAGCGAGCACCGGGTGCAGCATCCGGTCCACCGATCGAGCCCCGCCTTTTGAACGGGAGCCCGCGGGGTCCGGGGCAGAGCCCCGAACTTTTGAGCCCGCTCCCGGGCGGAGCCCGTTCGCCCTCTTGCGGCCCGACGGACAATGGAAGGTGGCCCGGCACGAACCCGCGGGCCACCCCGGCAACAGGAGGCCGCACCATGGCGGAGCCCGACCGTAACCACCAGCCCCGGCTGCGACCCGCCCCGCTGATCTTCGAACCCGCGGAGGCGTCGGCCGACCCGGAGCACTTCTTCGACCTGGAGTCCATCGAGGACCCCCGCGACCTGCTCACCCGTGCCACGGAGCTGACGCACGCGTTCCGCTCCGCGGCGGACCGGTCGATGGAGTTCCAGGCCGTCGCCGCGGCCCAGCTCGCCGACCCGCGCCGCTTCGACCGGCTCACCACGGCGGACATCGCGGAGCGCGCGGACTGGACCGAGGACTACGCGAAGAAGATGGTCGAGTTCGGCCGCGACCTGCTGCGCGGGACCACGGAGCAGTCGACGTAAAGAGGCCGGCCCGGGGCCGTAATGATCGTTTGGCATATGCCAGAGGGGCAAGATACTCCACCCCGCCCCCTCCTGTCCCGATTTTCCACAACCCCTGGGAATCGCCCCGTCACCCCCTGTAGATGTATGAGGCATGAGCACCGCGACGCCTCCGTACTCCCCCCACGCCCCGTCGGCCACGGCCCCTGGCGCGCGTGACCACTTCGACATCTGCGACGTCACCCCCGAGGGCGCGGCCTGGCTCGCCTCCGCCGGGGCGTACCCCCGTTCCACGCTCGCCCACTGGGAGGCCAGGCCCACGGCCCCCGTCGTCCTCCCCTGCGGATCCGTCTTCGACGTGGTGAACGTCCCCGCGATCTTCGGCCGGCGGATGTTAGACCGGCTCTGGTCCGAGGGCCCCGGCTCCGGGCCCGTCGCCACGCACCGGGGCCGCATGCTCCTGTTCACCGCGCCCGGCACGGCCCAGCGCCTGCCGTCCCTCCTGCGCTGGGAGGAGTGGGGCCCCTCCGTGCCGCCGCTGCTCTTCCACGGCGCCGGCGACGCGGTCACAGGACCCGCCCCCACGACCAGCGCCGCGCTCCGCCCCGACCAGCGCCAGGAGTCCCGCTGGGTGGTCGCCCCGGACACCCGGCACCCCTGGCTCCCGGGCGCCGAGGTCATGCGCTGGGCCTGCGTCCGGGCGGCCCGCGCGAGTGCGCAGGCCGCGGTGCGGATTTCGATTTTTCCTGCCACGGATCCTGGTGCTAATGTCTACGACGTCAACCGGCGCCATTAGCTCAGTTGGTTAGAGCAGCGGACTCTTAATCCGCGTGTCCGGGGTTCGAGTCCCTGATGGCGCACGTTGTCGGTGGCGGCCTGTATTCGCGGAAAACGCGAATCGGGCCGCCATCGTCGTTTCTGCGCGGCTTCGCCAATCAAGCCCCTGCGGCGTTTGAGCAGCGGGGTCCGGGGCGGAGCCCCGTGGCCGCAACACCGGTGCCGGTGGGGATCACCCGGCCGTCGTCACCTTCACCGTCCAGGCCCCCGAGCCCGTCCGGCCTTCGGCCTCCACGCGGATGTCGTCCCCCGGCACCGTAAAGGTCTCACCCACCCCCACCGGCGCATCGGCCAGCGGCGGATAGACGGACTCCCCGTAACAGGCCTCCGTACGCGGATGCGCGTCGAGCACCTCCATCGGCCCACCCCCGGACGAGGAATCGCTGCGCACCCGGTACACCAGGACGCCCCGGCTGCACGTCGCCGCGTCATTGCCGGAGCCACCCCGCGCCTCCAGGGCGATGGCACTGTCCACGCCCGTACGGATGACGGCGAGCTTGGTGCCCCCACCCGTACCGAACGGCGCACCCGCCCCCCGCGGCGCCGTACTCAGCGGCTCAAGGGTCAGCCGGGTCTCACCGCTCCGCTTCACGCACGCCACCTGCCGCCGGTCCAGCCACCCCAGCTTCCACTTGTGCCAGCCGAACAGATCCGGCGAGAGCCCGAACTGGCTGCCCATGACGTCCCAGTCCCCGACGTACGTGTCCCAGTCGCCCTTCCCGTCGGTGGGCCGGTGGTAGAGGTCCGGCAGGTCGAAGACGTGGCCCGTCTCGTGCGCGAGCACATTGCGGTCCGGCGGGTGCCGCTCGAAGACCGTGACGATGCGGCGGATGTCCGTGCCGTCCGCGTGCATCGGCCGGTCGAAGTTCACGACCTTCGTCGCGTCGGAGTCGACACCGGGCGCGTCCGGATCGGCGACGAAGTAGACGACGTCGTACTTGCTGAAGTCCGTGTGCGGATCCGCCGCCGCCAGGGCGTCCCGCAGATACGCGCTGCGGTGCCCGGCGTCCCAGTCGCGCTGTATGGCGTACGAGGTCGAGGCGTGCGGCATCTGGATCCACCGCCGCTGCGGATGCGGGACCAGGGAGAACTTCCCGTACGAGGCCCGGTCGAAGAAGCGGCTGGTGGACGGGAAGTAGTCGGAGGCCAGTTGGTCGGGCGTGGACAGGGGCCGCGAGTCGGGGAACGAGAGGAAGACCATCACGGCGTTGAGGGTCTTCGTGGGCTTCGGGTACGCCGAGTTCCACGTGTCCAGCCCCTCGGAGTGGTGCGCCGCGGTGCGCTCGAGGGCGCAGGGCCCGGCGAACGGAACGGCCGCGGCCGGCCCCGCGACGAGCCCCATGGCGGCGACGGCGGCGAAGGCGGTGAGCGCCGCCGTGAGTGCACGCGGGCGCGGCTTGTCCACTCCCCCGAGTGGCTGCGGACGCGGCAAGTCGACCTCCGGGACGGGAATGCGGGGCACCCAACCCAGAGTGTTGGTGTTTATATGGATCTGCCCTGTTTATCTGGCCCGGATGAGTGAGTGGACGACACTCCGGCCGAACACGGAACGTCACAGTCGATCGGCCGCGATCGGGCCACGACAGAAGGTGTGGCAGCACCGAGCAGAAACGATCTACCGGGGCGGGGTCCGGCCGTCCGGAACCCGTGCACACTGCAATCCAGGCTGGATAGGCCGTCCGACCTGCCTCTATGATCGGCACACTTTCCTGCCGGGACCCGGCCGCAGCAGTCCACGCAACCATCCGACGCACCACGGGAGCGAGCGGTGAGCGCACAGCCCGAAGGGCCCACGACCGCGCGCCGGGTGGCCCCACCCGGCCAGATCACGGAGAGTGATGATCTGCGGTCGGCTTCGCGGCCCCCGTCCGCACAGGCCCTCTACCGTCCGGCGTTCGCGACGTCGCCGCTGGCCATGGCGGTCGTCGACCGCGACGGCGTGATCGTCGGGGCCAATGACGCCGCTCGCGCGCTGCTGTGCGGCGAGGACACCGGCGAGGCGGCCGCGGAGGGAGCCGGAGCGGACGCCGGGCAGCTCGTCGGCCGCACCGCCGACGAACTGCTCGACCTGCACTCGGACCCGCGCACCGCGGACGCCTACCGGGAGATCCTGCGCGGTCGCCAGGCCCGGCTCAGCCGCACCCGCCGCCTCAAGCACCCCTCGGGCCACTCGGTCTGGCTGCGCGTCACGGTGTCGCCGCTCCCGGACGCGGAGGCCGTGCTGCTCTCGCTCGGCGACATCACCGCGCACCGCGGCCTCCAGGACCGGCTGCACCATCTGGAGCTGCACGATCCGCTGACCCGGCTGCCCAATCGCGCGCTGTTCTTCGAGCGCGTCTCCGCCGCCCTGGAGGCGGGCGCGTACGAGAGCACGGGCGCGACCGGGCGCGTGGGGCTCTGCCTCCTCGACCTCGACGGGTTCAAGGCGGTCAACGACTCGCTCGGGCACGCCGTCGGCGACCGGCTGCTCCTCGCCGTCGCCGAGCGGCTCACGCACTGCGCGGACCGCGCGCAGAGCGCCACGGGCGCCCCGCTGGTGGCCCGGCTCGGCGGCGACGAGTTCGCGCTGCTCGTCGAGGACTCCACCGGGACGGAGCAGCTGGCCGAGCTCGCCCGGACGGTGCTCGACGCGCTGCGGGAGCCCTTCGACCTGGCCGGCCACGAGGTGTCGGTCTCCGCCTCGATCGGCGTGGTCGAGCGGCAGGTCACGGGGACCAGTACGACGGCCCTGATGCAGGCGGCCGACACCACGCTGTACTGGGCGAAGGCCGACGGAAAGGCCCGCTGGACCTTCTTCGACCCGGAGCGCAACGCCCACCGGATGACCCGCCAGGCCCTGTCCTCCAGCCTGCGGCCCGCGGTCGACCGGGGTGAATTCGCTCTGGAGTACCAGCCGTTGGTGGAGATGGCGGGCGGCGGACTGAGCGGGGTCGAGGCGCTGGTGCGCTGGCGGCACCCGCAGTTCGGCCTGCTGACGCCGAATCGGTTCATCGGACTGGCCGAGGAGGACGGCTCCATCGTGGAGCTGGGGCGGTGGGTGCTGCGGACGGCCTGCGCGCAGGCGCGGCGCTGGCAGGTGGAGCACCGGGAGGCGCCGCCGGTGTTCGTGAGCGTGAATGTGGCAGTGCGTCAGATGTGGGACTCGGACCTGGTGGCGGACGTCGCGCAGATCCTCGCCGAGACCGGACTGCCGCCGGAACTCCTGCAGTTGGAGCTGATCGAGTCCGCCGTGATGGGCCCGACGGGGCGGCCGCTGCAGGCCCTGCGGGCGCTGAACGACATGGGTGTGCGCATCGCCATCGACGACTTCGGCACCGGGTACTCCAACCTCGCGTACCTCAGCCGGCTGCCGGTGTCGGTGCTCAAGCTCGACGGGGCGTTCGTGCGGGGGTTCCGGGAGGACGGGGACGCGCCGACGGAGCCGGCGGACACGATGATCGTGGAGGCGCTCGTGCAGTTGGCGCACCGGCTCGGGCTCACGGTGACCGCCGAGTGCGTGGAGACGGCGGAGCAGGCGGAGCGGCTGCGCCGGCTCGGCTGCGACACCGGGCAGGGCTGGCTCTACTCGCGGCCGGTGGCGGCGGATCGTATCTCTGGGCTCCTCGCGGAGCGCGGGTGATCCGCCGCCGTCGGACGGTCCTCGGACGTCAGGCGCGCGGCAACCCGTAGGCGTCGGCGATGAGTTCGTAGGAACGCAGGCGTACGTCGCCGCCGTGGGCGTTGGCCGTGAGCATCAACTCGTCGGCGCCCGTGCGCTTTTGCAGCTCGTCGAGGCCGGAGCGGACCTCGTCGGGGGTGCCGTGGATGACGTTGGAGTTCCAGGACTGGACGAAGTCCCGCTCCATCTCGTTGAACTGGTACGCCTCCGCCTCCTCGGGCGTCGGTACGAGGCCGGGGCGGCCGGTGCGCAGCCGGACCATGTTGAGGGCGGCGGCGAGCACCTGGCGGCGGGCCTCCGTGCCGTCGTCGTCGGTCGCGAGGGCGGAGACGCCGATCAGGGCGTACGGCTCGGCCAGCAGCTCGGACGGGCGGAAGTTCTCCCGGTACAGGTCGAGCGCCGGGAGGGTGTTCTGCGCCGAGAAGTGGTGCGCGAAGGCGAACGGGAGGCCGAGGGTCGCGGCCAGGCGGGCGCTGAAGCCGGAGGAGCCGAGGAGCCAGACCGGCGGGCGGTTCGGGTCCTGTACGCCGCCGGGGGAAGTGGCCTGGACCGGGCCCGGGACGGCGTGGATGCGGGAGTACGGGTGGCCGTCGGGGAAGTCGTCGTCGAGGAAGCGGGTGAGCTCGACGAGCTGCTGCGGGAAGTCGTCGGCGCCCTCGTTGAGCCGGTCGGTGCGGCGCAGGGCGGCGGCGGTGGCACCGTCCGTGCCGGGAGCGCGACCGAGGCCGAGATCGACACGCCCCGGGGCCATCGCCTCAAGCGTGCCGAACTGTTCCGCGATCACGAGCGGGGCGTGGTTCGGGAGCATGACGCCACCGGAGCCGAGGCGGATGCGGTCGGTGTGGGCGGCCAGGTGGGCCAGGATCACGGCGGGGCTGCTGGAGGCGACGCCGGGCATCGAGTGGTGCTCGGCGACCCAGTAGCGGTGGTAGCCGCGGGACTCGGCGAGGCGGGCGATGTCGACGCTGGTGTGCAGGGCCTGCGTGGCCGTGCGACCCGCTCCCACGGTGACCAGGTCCAGGACGGAGAGCGGGGTGGGTGCGGTCCCGAGGGCTGCGCCGCGGATCACGGGTCCTCCTGCGAATACGTACGTACGGGTGAGTGTCTCGACCCCGACGTAACGGAGGCCTACTCCGCTTTATTCCCGCATCGTGGCCGGGGCCGCCGTCCTGGGTGCGCGGCACCGGGGGCCGCCTTGCCCACCCTGCCGCCCAAGGCGGCAGATTGCCCAAGGCGGGACCGGCATCGGGCGGTGCCGACAAATCAAGCCCCGCCGGCGATTGAGGCGCGGGGTCCGGGGCGGAGCCCCGAGGCGTAGGACCGGGGGGCCGCAACCCGTCAGACCTGGACCACCGGCTCCTTCGTGAAGAGGGCGCCCAGGGCCGGAGCGTTGACCCGGCGGTCGACGAGTCGCAGCGCCTCCCAGACCGTGACCTGGTTCGCCGTGAGGACCGGCTTGCCGAGTTCGGCCTCCAGGTCGCGGACGTACGCCGCCGTGTGCAACGCCGTGTCCGGCAGCAGCACCGCGTCCGCGTCGGGATGGTCGCCCGCGCGGGCCATGGCGCGGACCTCCTCCCAGCCCCACGTCCCCACCTCGGCCGCCGTGATGATCCCGCTCCCCCGGACGGCCAGCACCTCCGCCCCCGCCGCCTTGAGGAACGTGGCGAAGTGGTCCGCGACGTCCTCCGGATAGGTCGCGGCGACCGCCACCCGCCGCGCCCGCACCTCCCGCAGCGCGTGCGCGAACGCGAAGGACGTACTGGAGGCGGGCAGCCCCGCCGCCATCGCGAGGCCGCGGACCTGTTCGTGCGCGCCGTCCCAGCCGAAGACGAAGCTCCCGGACGTGCACGCCCAGACCACCGCCTCCGCCCCGGACAGCCGCAGCTCCTCGACGCCCGCGGCGAGCCGGTCGGGCGCGCCCATCTTCAGCAGCGCGTCGACCCGGTGCGCGTCCTCCCCGATGTCGGTGTGGACGACGGGCAGCCGCACATCACTGTCGATCAGCATCTCGATGCGCGGGTAGTCGTCCTCCGCGGAGTGTCCGGGGTAGAGAAATCCCAGCGAGGTCATGCGCTATGCCCACCCTTCCTGTTCCTTCGGCCGTTCCCTCGGCAGCTCCTCCGGAGGCAGCGCCTCCGGCAGCTCCGACGGGGGCCAGACCCGCGCCGCCGGATCGAGCAGCGCCTGGTACGGCCCCACAGCACGGGTACCCAGCCGGGCGAGGGCTGCCCACATCGTGACTTGATTGGCCGAGATCACCGGCACCCGCAGCTCCGCCTCGAGCTGCGGGATGACGTCGTACGTCGGCAGGTTGGTGCAGCTGATGAAGAGCGCCTCGGCCCCGGAGCCCACCGCTTCCCTGGCCATCTCCGCCACATCCCGGTACGGCACCCTCCAGATGTGCCGGGTCAGCCCGAGGAAGGCCCGCCCGGTGACCGTGATCCCCGCCTCCGCCAGATACTCCTCCAGCGATTCGGTGACCGACCGCGTATAGGGGGTGACGAGGGCGATGCGCCGCGCGCCCAGTTCGGACAGGGCCTCGAGCAGGGCCCCCGACGTGGTCACGGCGGGCAGCTCCCCGGCCCTCCGCATCGCCGCGCACAGCGCCCGCTCCCCCGCGAGCCCGCCGACGAAGCTGCCGGAGGCGCACGCGTAGGCGAGGACCTCGGGCTCGGTGGCGCCGAGCGCGCGCACCGCCTCGCCGAGCGTCTCGTGCTCGCTGACGAGCCGCGCCAGATCGAGTCCGACCTCGACGGGCACGAACGGCGTACGGGTGAGATGGAGGGAGACGTGGTCGGGTACCCAGCGCCACAGCTCGCGGTCGAGGGCGAAGTCGAACGGGGCGACGACGCCCACGCCGCGCTGCGGTTTCGGTCCCCCCAGGAATGAGACGTCCATGAGCAGGCCCCAAGTTCAGCTGTCTGATCATTGCCGGTGCGGTGCTTGAGCCGGCGAACCGCCGGGACGTCGGGACAGCGACACAGCGCGAAACTAGGTGCAGGAACCCTGGTGGAGTACCTCTGTTGTCGACGGTAGGTTCCGGTGCCTGCGGGGTCAATCCGCACATGTCGGCAGGTCCCACGATTCTTGCCGAGTTCACGAATTCGCCGCCCGTTCCCGACTCCTCGCCCCCAGCAGAGCGGATCTTCATTGCCGGACGGTTTCGCGGCGATGTCCGTGCCCGACGAGGTGTTCCTGGGTAGGCCCCCGGCAACGTATCGCGAGCGCTGGTGCTGGAGGGCGGATGACGAGCGAGCTCATCGGACTGACCGCGCAGGACCTCATCGAGGGATATCGCAAGGGAGAGTTCAGCCCGGTCGACGCGACCCGCGCCGTGCTCGCCAGGATCGAGGAGACCGAACCGGCGCTGAACGCGTTCGTGCGGGTCGACGCGGCGGGTGCGCTGGCCCGGGCGGAGGAGAGCGCCCGGCGGTGGCGCGAGGGCGATCCGGTGGGCCTGGTCGACGGGGTGCCGGTGTCGGTGAAGGACATCCTGCTGCAGAAGGGCGCGCCCACGCTGCGGGGCTCGCTGACCGTCTCCGAGCAGGGCCGCTGGGACGAGGACTCGCCGTCGGTGGCCCGGCTGCGCGAGCACGGCGCGGTCCTCGTCGGCAAGACGACGACGCCCGAGTTCGGCTGGAAGGGCGTGACCGACTCGCCGCTGTCGGGCGCGACCCGCAATCCGTACGACACCTCGCGCACCGCCGGCGGTTCGAGCGGCGGCAGCGCGGCGGCCGTCGCGGTGGGCGCGGGGCCGCTGTCGCTCGGCACGGATGGCGGGGGTTCGGTGCGGATCCCGGCCTCGTTCTGCGGGATCTTCGGCCTCAAGCCGACGTACGGGCGGGTGCCGCTGTATCCGGCGTCGGCGTTCGGGACGCTGTCGCACGTGGGGCCGCTGGCCCGCACGGCGGCCGACGCGGCGCTGATGATGGACGTGATCTCGGGCCCCGACCCCCGGGACTGGTCGGCCTCGGGCCCGCCGACCGGCGGCTTCCGGGACGCGCTGCACGGCGGGGTGCGCGGCCTTCGGGTCGCGTACTCGCCGACGCTGGGCGGACAGGTGGCGGTGCGGCCCGACGTCGCCGCGGTGGTGCGCGCGGCGGTGACCCGGCTCGCCGAACTCGGGGCGTACGTCGAGGAGGTGGATCCGGACTTCACGGATCCGGTCGAGGCCTTCCACACCCTGTGGTTCAGCGGGGCCGCGCGCGTGGTGCAGCATCTCCCGGCGTCCAGGCGGCAGTTGCTCGACCCCGGACTGCGCGAGATATGCACCCGGGGCGCGCGGTACAGCGCGCTCGACTACCTGGCGGCGGTCGACACCCGGATGGCGCTCGGGCGGCGGATGGGCGCCTTCCACTCGACGTACGACCTGCTGGTGACGCCGACCGTGCCGATCACCGCGTTCGAGGCGGGGGTCGAGGTGCCGCGCGGCTCCGGCCTGCGACGATGGACGGGCTGGACCCCGTTCACGTACCCCTTCAACCTGACCCAGCAGCCCGCCGCTTCGGTGCCCGTGGGGCTCGACGGGGACGGACTTCCGGTCGGCCTCCAGCTCGTGGCCGGGCGCCACAGGGACGATCTCGTGCTCAGGACCGCGCACGCGTTCTACGAGTCCGGGGTGGCGAGTCACGCCAGTCCCAACAACGCTTGAATCGCGTGAAGTTAGGACATGGCCGTATTGCCGTGAATTCAGATCTCGGCTTTGTCAAGGGCCGAAAACGATAGGCATACCTCCCGGGGCTTCGGGTAATGGCGCGCCATGGCTCCACCACTTGGTAACAATGAGGGATTCATCGCCAGACCAGTCCGCCGCCGCTCCCTGCTCTACGGTGCGGGGGCGGCGGCGCTGGGTGTTTTCGGTGCCGCGGCCTGTACCCGCGTACCGGAGGAGGGGAAGGTCGAGGGCGGGGATCTGCTGGACCGGCTGCGCGACGCCGGGGAGGTCAAGATCGGCGTCGCGGGTGAGGTCCCGTTCGGATACATCGACGAGAACGGCGAGGTCACCGGAGAGGCGCCGGCGATCGCCAAGGTGATTTTCCCCCGTCTCGGTGTGCCCAAGGTGAAGGCGGTGCCGACCCAGTTCAGCGCGCTGATTCCGGGCCTCACCCAGGCGCAGCAGTTCGACGTGGTGTCGGCGGGGATGTACATCAACCCGGACCGCTGCGCACAGGTGCTGTTCTCCGATCCCGACTACCTGATGCCCGACTCGTTCATCGTGCGCAAGGGGAACCCGCACGGCATCAAGACGTACAAGGAAATCGCGGACAAGAAGCTGAAGTTCGCGACGGGCACGGCGTACGCGGAGATCGATACCGCCAAGGCCCTCGGCATCAAGGACATGCTGATCCTGCCCGACCAGGTCGCGGGCCTCGACGCCGTGCGCCAGGGCCGGGTCGACGCCTTCGCCGGCACGGCCGTCACGGTCCGTACGGTGATCAAGGGCAAGAGCGGGGTCGAGGCCGTCGAGCCCTTCCAGCCCTACGTGGACGGAAAGCCGGTCTACGGAGCGGGCGGATTCGCGTTCCGGAAGTCGGAGAAGAACCTGCGCGACGCGTTCAACAAGGAGCTGCACAAGCTCAAGGACAGCGGTGAACTCCTGCGCATCATGGCGCCCTTCGGCTTCACCAAGGAGGAGATGACCGACCTCACGGTCGAGAAACTCTGCCCCCCTGCCAAGGGAGCCGCCTCATGATGTCCGCGAAGTTCTTCGAGAACTGGTTCCTGCCGGGTATCTGGATCACGCTCGAGATCACGATCCTCAGCGCGATCTTCGCCTTCGTCGTCGCGATCATCATCGGCGTGCTGCGCACGTCCAATGTGTGGTTCGTGCGCTTCCTTTCCGGGGCGTACTTCGAGATCTTCCGCAGCACGTCGTCGCTGGTCTTCATGTTCTGGATCGCGTTCACCGTGCCGATGCTGTTCCAGATCAAGTTCGATCCGCTCTTCTCGGGCGTTCTGGCGCTCAGCATCACCTACGGCGCCTACGGTTCGGAGATCGTGCGCGGTGCACTCGCCGCGGTGCCGCCCGCCCAGCGCGAGGCCGGCATCGCCCTCAACTTCACGCGCGCCCAGCGCCTGCGCCGCATCGAACTCCCGCAGGCCTGGCCGGAGATGATCCCGCCGTTCAACAACCTGCTGATCGAGCTGCTCAAGGGAACCTCGCTGGTGTCCCTCATCGCGGTGGCCGACATGACGTTCGCGGGCAACCTCAAGCGACTCGTCTCCGGCGACAGCGCGCCGATCTACACGCTGCTGCTCGTCCTGTACTTCGTGTTCGCCTTCATCTTCACGCGCCTCATGCGCCTGCTTGAGCGCCACGCCAAGAGCCGTGTCGGCCAGGCGCCCGAGCAGGGCGGTCTGCGCGTGCTCCTCGGCGGGATGCGCTCCAAGTCGACGATCGACGCCGTGACCGGTGCCGGAGGTGCCAAGTGAACTGGGACTGGTCGCACGTCGCGGACTTCATGCCGCAGTTCTGGGACGGCCTGCTCGTCACGCTCCAGGCGCTCGTCGGGGGCGCGGTCATCGCCTTCGCCCTCGGCCTTGTGTGGGCGATCGCCCAGCGCTCGAAGTTGAAGTGGATCAGCTGGCCGGTGACGGCGGTCACCGAGTTCATCCGGAACACCCCGCTCCTGGTGCAGCTGTTCTTCCTCTTCTACGTCGTTCCCTCCTGGGGCATCTCGATGTCCCCGCTGGTCACCGGCGTCGTCGGGCTCGGCCTGCACTACTCGACGTACACGTCCGAGGTCTATCGGGCCGGCATCGACGGCGTGCCCGTCGGCCAGTGGGAGGCGGCCACGGCGCTCAACCTCCCCAAGGGCCGCACCTGGCGCGCGGTGATCCTGCCGCAGGCCGTGCGCAGGGTGATCCCCGCGCTCGGCAACTACGTGATCGTCATGCTGAAGGAATCGCCGCAGATCATGGCGATCGGTGCGCTGGACATGCTGGGCGAGGCCCAGGGCTTCAGCCAGACCACCTTCACCTACGAGGCCATCAGCGTCGTCGGTGTCGCCTTCATCGTCATCGCCTACCCGGCTTCTCTTCTTCTGCGAGTTTTGGAGCGTCGTCTTGTCCGCTGACAGCAGCACTTCCCAGGAAATCCCGAATCCTGCCGTCGACGGCAGCGAGCTCATCCGCTTCGACAAGGTCACCAAGCGGTTCGGCAGCAACACCGTCCTGGACAACCTGGACTTCTCGGTCGACTCCGGCAAGCACGTCACGCTGATCGGCCCGTCCGGATCCGGCAAGACCACGATCCTGCGGCTCCTGATGACGCTGATGAAGCCCGACGAGGGCACCATCAAGGTCGGCGGCGAGTACCTCACGCACGAGCAGAAGGACGGAAAGCTCGTCCCGGCCGGCGAGAAGCACATCCGCGAGATCCGCAAGAACATCGGGATGGTGTTCCAGCAGTTCAACCTGTTCCCGAACATGAACGTGCTGCGCAACATCACCGAGGCGCCGGTCAACGTGCTCGGCCTGTCCAAGGACGAGGCGGAGCACCGGGCCAAGGAGCTGCTCGACATGGTCGGCCTGGGCGACCGCTGCGAGGCGTACCCGTCCCAGCTCTCCGGCGGTCAGCAGCAGCGTGTGGCGATCGCCCGCGCGCTGGCGATGCGCCCGCAGGTCCTGCTGCTCGACGAGGTCACGTCGGCGCTCGACCCGGAGCTGGTGGCCGGCGTCCTCGACGTCCTGCGGGACATCGCGCACAGCACGGACATCACCATGCTGTGCGTGACGCACGAGATGAACTTCGCGCGGGACATCTCGGACCAGGTCCTGATGTTCGACTCGGGCCGCATCATCGAGTCCGGTTCGCCGGAGAAGATGTTCGGGGAGCCGGAGCACGAGCGCACCAGGGAGTTCCTGAGCGCGGTCCTGTGACCAGCCGCTCACCGAGTGGTGCATGACTTTGGCATATGCCATGGTGGCGCGTTCCTGTTGAGAGGCACGGGGCGCGCCACCAATCTCCCCAACCGGCGCCCCCGAAAGGGGTGTTGGCGGCTATCGTGGACTTCAGCCCAGCTGTCCGGAACCGGTCCATGCAGGGGGAAGAACCGTGGCGCTGAAGCACGAGCAGGGTGCGTCCTCGCACCAGCCGCACGAGGCGGTGCAGCACGCGTTGCGCGTGCTGGAGACCGTCGCACACCGAGGCGTGGGCGTGACCGACACGGAGCTGGCGCGGGTCACGGCGCTGCCCGCCGAGCAGCTGACTGTCCTGCTGCGCATGCTGCGCCGCGAGGGGTACGTCCAGCAGACCGCCGACGGGGCGTACATCACCGGCGAGACCCTGAGCAGGCTCGGTGCGGCGGACGGCCATGCGGCCGCGCTCACCGCGAAGCTCCAGGGCACGCTCGACCGGCTGCGGGACGACGTGGGCGCGGCGGTCTACATGAGCCGCTACGTCGACGGGGAGATCCGGGTCACGCAGATGGCGACGGGGCCCGAGACGCCCGCGGTCAACGAGTGGGTGGACTTCCGTGTCTCGGCGCACGCGAGCGCGATCGGCAAGAGCCTCCTCGGGCAGCTGGACATGAACGGGCGGCGGGATCATCTGTCCCGGCACAAGATGGCGCGGCTCACGTCGCGGACGATCACGAACGAGAAGGTGCTGCTGTCCCGACTGGCCTCGCAGCCGGCGACGGTTCCGGTGCTGGATCTTCAGGAGTACGCGGTGGGTACGGTGTGCGCCGCGGTTCCCATCACGGCGGGGGCGTCCGTCGGGTGTCTGGCGCTTTCCCTGCCGGTCGAGCATGCGCATCGGTTGCACGATGCGGCGGAGCAGCTCAACAAGGAGGCGGCGCCGGTCCTCCTGTCCTTGGCCATCTGACCGCTCACCGGCGACGGCGTTACGGCCACGGGGCTCTGCCCCGGACCCCGCGCCTCAATCGCCGGCGGGGCTTGATTGGCCCACCCGCGCTTGTGCCCGATCGCAACGACAAGAGCCCCCCGCTGATGCGGAGGGCTCTCACCTTTAGGTGCGCCATCAGGGACTCGAACCCCGGACACGCGGATGCTGTATTCCCCGGGGGATAACCCCCGGACCCCCAGCCGCGCTTGTCGGCGACGGCGATAAGGCCTCGGGGAGCGACTGCTTTCGCCCGACAGCGGGGCCAATTTTGCCCGCCCGGGCCGAGCGCACGACGAAGGCCCCCGCTACTGCAGGGGCCTTCGGTTTGTCTGTGCGCCATCAGGGACTCGAACCCCGGACACGCGGATTAAGAGTCCGCTGCTCTAACCAACTGAGCTAATGGCGCCGGTTGACGAGGTAAATACTACCTGGCCCCAGGGGGTGCTTTTGACCACCGGGGGCGCAGGGGTCACGGCGGGGTGAGGAGGTGGTCGCGGGCGTGGTCGCGGTAGGTCGTCGTCAGGGTCGTGCGGTCCTCGGGGGTCAGGGGGCGGTAGGCGGGGGCGGTCGGTGGGCGCCACCACAGGGTGCCGCCGGACCAGAAGCCCTCGCGGCGCAGCTCCCCGCGCCGCACCTTGTTCGTGGCCGTGACCGGCATCCGTTCCACCACCCGGATGAAACGGGGCGCCATCTTCGTTCCCAGGTCGGGCTGCGAGCGGAGGAAGGCGTCGAAGCCGGCCGGGTCGAAGGCGCGGCCCGGGCGGAGCGCCACCGTCGCCATCACCTGGTCGCCCGCCACCGGGTCCGGCACCCCGTAGACCGCTACGGCCGCCGCGTCCGGCCAGCGGGCGAGGATGTTCTCGATCATGGCGGGGGCGAGGTTCTCGCTGTCGACGCGGATCTTGTCGTCGCCGCGCCCGGCGAAGTAGAGGAACCCGTCCGCGTCCCGGTAGAAGTGGTCGCCGGTCCAGTACCAGCCGTGTTCGCGGACGCGCTCCGCGTACGCGGCGTCGTTGCGCCAGTAGCCCTCGAAGGGTGAGCGGCCGCGGTTGACCAGCTCGCCTATCGCCTCCGCGCCGTTGAGGAGACGGCCGCCCTCGTCGAAGCGGGCCGGCGGGCACTCCGTCCTCGTCTCCGGGTCGAGCACCGCGAGGTCGCTGCCGGGGGCCGCCAGGCCGATCGCGCCCGCCGGGGTGCCGGACGTCCGCTGCACCGCGGCGCCGCCCTCCGACGACCCGTACCCCTCGACGAGCCGCGCCCCGAACCGCTCCTCGAACCGCGCCGCGTCCACGGCCCCGGCCTCCGTGCCGAACCCCATCCGGAGGGGGTTGTCGCGGTCGTCCGGGCGCTCGTCGGTGGCCAGGATGTACTGGACGGCCCGGCCCACGTAGGTGAAGTACGTCGCGCCGAATCGGCGTACGTCGCCCAGGAACCCGGACGCCGAGAAGCGGCGGCGCAGCGCGACCCCCGCCCCCGCCGCGACGGCCGGCGCCCAGTCCGCGATGACCGCGTTGCCGTGGAAGAGGGGCATGCAGATGTAGTGCACGTCGTCCGGGCGGACCCCGAAGTTCGAGACCAGCGACTGGCCCGCCGCAGCCAGCCGCCCCTGCGTGCACAGCGCCGCCTTCGGGGCCCCGGTCGACCCGGAGGTGAAGTAGAGCAGCATGCGGGTGCCGGGGCCGACCCGGTCGTCGACCTCCGGTTTCGCGCCCTCGTACGGCGTGAGCAGCTCCTCGTACGCGTCGGTGTCGGTCACCAGGATCCGGATGCCCGGGAGGTCGAGGCCGTCCAGCAGCGGGAGGTGGGCCCGCTCGGTGACCAGGACGCGGCACTCGGTGTGGGTGATGTCGCGGGCGAGCTCGGCGCCGCGCCGCGTCGGATTGAGGCCGGCGACGGCGGCGCCGGAGAGCGCGGCCGCGCCCAGCCACTGGGGGAACTCGGGGGTGTTGTCGAGGAGCAGGCCGACGTGGGGCTGCGCCGACCGCGGCAGCAGCTCACCGAGGAGCGCCGCGCGGGAGGCCGCCCCGGCCGCGACCTGGTGGTGGCTGAGCACCTGATCCTCGTACGCGAGCCCGGGCCTGTGGTCGCCCCAGCGCGCCCGGATCAGCTCCGCGAAGGTGCGCGTCGTCATGGATCCCATGGCGGCGAACCATAATTGACGTATCGTCAGATGTGGAGAGCGCCGACAACCCCGCCGACCGGAGCCCCAGTGCGCCGTGGGGCGGCGCACTGGGGCCGCGGGCTCAGAACGTCACGTCCGAGCACGCGTAGAAGGCGTTCGCCGTGTCCGCGACGGTCCACACCGCGAGGATCACGTGGTGGCCCGACTTCCCGGAGGGCAGCGTGCCGGAGTGCGACAGCGTCGCCGGCGGCTGCCCGCTGAACGGGACGGTGAGGAACGGGGCCGTCTGCAGGGCCGACCGGGTCAGCGGCTTGCTCTGGTCCCAGCCGTCCTTGGTGATGTAGTAGCGGAAGTCCGTGGTGGAGTGCCGCGCGGTGAACTGCCAGCGGAAGGTCTGGCTCTGACCGCCCGTCACCTTCGTGGTCGGCCACGCGTTCCCGTTCGGCTGCTTCGGGGCGTCGAGCGCACTGAAGTTGCCGTGCCCGGCCGAGCAGAGCTTGCCGTCGGCGGGGCCCGCCGCCGGGAAGCCCTTGGGGCCCTCGACGCTCTGCGGCTCCCACTGGATGTCGCCGCAGCCGCTGACGCCGCCGTTGGCACAGAGCTTCTGCCTGCTGACCGGCAGATCGGTGTAGCCGTGGCCGCTGGCGCCGCCCGCGGAGAGCGCGAACGCCCCCGCGGTCGTCAGGCCGAGCAGGGCCGCGTACGCCTTCGTACGCTTCGAGGTCTTTCGCATGCTGCCGCTCCTGGGGGGTGTTGGGAGTGCCGGAAGCCGTGCGCACAGCGATGGTTCAACAGTTCAGGTCTAGACCAACGCACAATGTAGGACCGTGAGTTGAGCATGTCCAGACCAATCGCAATTCCCGGCACGAGCCCTTCCGCTCACCCCCGGAGCGTCACTCCCCTCGGCCCGTGTAGAACGCCACCGTCAGGTCCTTCACGAGCAACTTCCGCTCGTAGTCGTCGAGATCGACGAGGCCGCGCGCGGTCAGCCGCGTCACGGTGTCCTCCACCGAGTCCACGACCGTGGTGAGGACGCTGTCCCGGCGCCGCGCGTCGAGGGCCGCGATCCGGCGGCGCCGCATCGCCGCGGCCACCTCCGGCTCGTACTCGATGCGCGTGGGCTGCGCCGAGTACACCTCGATGCCGACCGGGGCCGCGTCCTCGGCGAGGCGCCGGGTGAGCAGATCGCCGAGGGCCTCGGCGTTGCGCAGCACGGGCGCGTCCCGGTCGCCGACCACGGCGGGCAGCCTGGAAAGCACCCGCGCCAGCCCGGCCTCCACGCACTCGCGCAGATACGTCTCGTGGTCCTCGGTGCCGAGCGTCGCCCGCGCCGTGTCCTTGATCCGCCAGGCGACGAGCACGACGACGCGCAGCGCCTCGCCATTGGTGTCGACCGCCGGCATCGGCTCGCTGCGCCAGTGCCGAAGGCGCAGGTCGACCCGGCGGCGCACGAGCAGCGGGTTCAGCCACAGCAGTCCCGGCCTGCGCACGCTCCCCCGGTAGCGGCCGAAGCGCGTGAGCACCCAGGCCCCGCCGGTGCGCCCGCGCGCGAGCCCGCCGACGCCGAACAGGGCGAGCACCCCGGACCCGGCGATCGCCGCCCACTGCGCGGGGCCGAACCCGGCGCCCGCGTATCCGTCGAGGCCCGCGAGGTCGGTCATGATCCGGGGCAGCGCCCCCGCCCAGCCGAGCGAGGCCGCGGCCCCTGCCGCGCCCACCGCCCCGCCGAACACCCCGAAGGCACCGGGCAGCGCCCGTCCGGGCCGCTCCTCCAGGCCGGGGTCGACGGAGGGCGCGGGCCGGGCCGGAGCCGCTGGTGCGGGCGTCCGGCGCGCGCTCGACCGCTCGACCTGGGCCTTGGTGACGACCGCGGGCCGCAGCGGCACGGCCACCGGGTCCGGGTCGTCGCGGAAGAGGAGGTGGACCGGGATCTCGGTGGTGGACTCGTTACGGATGAGCCGCGCGGCGCGCGCCCCTCCGTCGGTTTCGCTCATGGAACCCTCCGCGTTGCGCGTCATGAGAACAGCCGGCGCCAGGTCTCGGGGCCGGGATAGCCGTCGGCCGCCTTGCCGCGCCAGCCCTGGGCCCGCTGGAAGGCCTCGACGTTGCGCCGGTCCGCCTCGCTCCAACGCGGTCCGGGGCCCTTGGTGTAGAACTTGCCGAATCCTTTCTTCACGAGCTGCCTGCCGAGCCGCGTGACGTCGGAGTTCTCCGCGCCGGGCCGGAACTTCGCCTTGCCCGGGAAGCCGGAGGCCCCGGTCCGTTCGGCGCCGCCGCTGCCGGTGGACGGGATGCTTCGGCCCTGGCCCGTCGACAGGTACGACCAGGTCGTGGGCCCCGGGATGCCGTCCGCCGCCTCGCCGCGCCAGCCCTGCGCACGCTGGAACGCGCGCGTGGCCTTGCGGTCCGCCTCGCTCCACTTCGGCCCTGGCCCGACCCGGTAGAACCGCTTGCCGCCCCGCTCTACGAGCATCTCGCCGAGCCGCGTCACGTACGCGTTGTTCCTGCCGGGGCCGAAGTACTTCGCGCCGGGGAACTTCGTCGTCGCGCTCACCCCGGAGCTGCCGCCCGAGACCGCCCGGTACCGGTACGCGACGTAACTGCTCGAGTGGCTCCAGTACGCGTACGGGGTGGACTGCACCCGCGTGCCGGGCTTGGTCTGCTCGTACGCGATGTACCGGGTGCGGGACGCGTCCGTCCAGCCGCCGAAGATCGTGACGTGCGAGCCCTTCTCCGGGTCGGCGGGGTTGTGGAAGAGCAGCATGTCGCCGGGCTGCAGCTGCGCCTTGGTGATCCGGGTGCCGTACTGGGCGAGGCTGCCGGTCCACTCGTTGCCCGGCAGGCCCCACGCCATGGAGACGAAGCCGGAGCAGTCCTGGCGGTAGCCGTCCTTCCAGTACTTGTTCATGTTGTACGGGACCTTGGCCTCGACCCACTTCCTGGCGCGGTCGAGGATCGCGGCCCGGGAGGTCTTGCGCAGGGTCGGGGACTTGACCAGGGACACGGATCCGGCGGCCGGGGCCGGCGCCCCGTGCAGCGGGCCGCTGCCGCCCTGCGGCGTCGTGCCGCCCACGTCGTCCGGGGGCGGGGTCAGTGGTCTGGCCTCGTGGTGTTCGGCCGCGGCCGCCGGGGTGGTCTGGAGGCCGCCGATGACGGTGCCCGCGGCGGCGGCGAGAACCAGGGCGTGGCGGGCGCCCACCTTGGTGCGCACCGGGTGGGGCACCGCGCGCCGCCACTCGGCGCAGCCTGCGCAGTCGCAGTCCTCGGCCGGGTCGACGTCCTCGAAGACCGGGGCGCCCATCGGCTCCGCCGTGTCCCCTCGCTCCATCCGCTCCATGCGATTCCCCTCACACTCCGGTGCCGGACTTTGGAATAACGAGCCTCGATTCCGCACGCAGGAAGCGTCTCAACTGTCCAGACAAGTCGCATGTTGACGGTCCGAAAGGTTGAAATCACCAGAATTCACCCAGTCCCTCGGCGTGTCGAGTGGTCAGAAGCACCCCGGAGGCTCGGGTAAAGTTATGGACGTCGACAGGCGCCATTAGCTCAGTTGGTTAGAGCAGCGGACTCTTAATCCGCGTGTCCGGGGTTCGAGTCCCTGATGGCGCACCTAAGCGAAGGCCCCCGCAGCAGCGGGGGCCTTCGTCGTACGTTGAGCCCGGGTGGACAGATCAAGCCCCGCCGGCGATGGAGGCGCGGGGTCCGGGGCGGAGCCCCGTGGGCGCGACCACGGAGTGGCGCAACCCGCATCAAGGCCGGTAAACACCATGTATCGGCCTTGCGATCATGAACCGGGGCACAGCACTCTGTCATGGAGCCATTGGCTCCCAAGATGCTTACGGTACAAGGCAGTTGAAATGGGCACCGTGTCACGCCGGGCCCGAGCCGGTTGCCGAGCGCGCGGGGAGGGGGCCCCGCCCATGAACCGATGTCGAGGGGGGCATCATGCAACCGGAAGGCCGCCGTACCAGTCTTACGTAAGTAGGTAAGGGTGGGACGGTGGCCCGCCAGTGATACGTCCGGGGGCACGGTCAGGGGGCCCGTTCCCGGGCGCAGGACCGACGACCACGCGGTGACGCGTGCGGGGGGATGACTCATGACGTCGACGCCGACGGGCGCCCGGCCGGAATTCGACCCGTCCGAGACGACCCAGCTGCGAGTGCCACCGCACCGCACTGGCGGTTTCCGGCGCATCAGGAAATCGTTGCCGCGCTACGACTACGAGCACTACAGCCGGCTCGCCGGGCCACTGACCCAGCCCGACCCGAACAAGCCGTACAAGGTGCGCTACCGATCGCTGCTCTCACAGGAGCCGCACAGGATCCGGGCCGCGCTGATGCTGGGCGCGGCCCCGCTGCTCTCCCTCGTCCTGCTGTTCTGGCTGATGCAGCCCGAACACTGGACCGAACGGGACTATCCCGCCTACGACTTCCTGCCCGCGCTCGACATCGTGATGCTGGTGTCCATCGGGCTCATCGAGTTCTTCCGCTGCATGAACGTGCTGTCGAACGCGCACGCGACGCTGGTCGCCCGCGACCCGATCCCGGTGGTCCCGGAGACCGGCACCCGCGTCGCGTTCCTCACCTCGTTCGTGCCCGGCAAGGAGCCGCTCGAGATGGTGACGAAGACCCTGGAGGCGGCGGTCAAGCTGCGCCACCGGGGTCTGCTGCACGTCTGGCTGCTCGACGAGGGCGACGACCCCGCGGTCAAGGAGGTCTGCGAGCGGCTCGGCGTGCACCACTTCTCCCGCAAGGGCGTCGCGAAGTGGAACCAGCCGAAGGGCCCGCACCGCGCCAAGACCAAGCACGGCAACTACAACGCCTGGCTGGACGCGCACGGGGACGAGTACGACTTCTTCGCCTCCGTCGACACCGACCACGTGCCGCTGCCCAACTACCTGGAGCGGATGCTCGGCTTCTTCCGCGACCCCGATGTCGGCTTCGTCATCGGCCCGCAGGTGTACGGGAACTACGACAACTTCATCACCAAGGCCGCCGAGTCCCAGCAGTTCCTGTTCCACGCGCTGATCCAGCGGGCCGGCAACCGCTACGGCGCGCCCATGTTCGTCGGCACGTCCAACGCCGTGCGCATCAAGGCGCTCAAGCAGATCGGCGGCCTGTACGACTCCATCACGGAGGACATGGCCACCGGCTTCGAGATCCACCGGCACCGCAACCCGTTCACCGGCAAGAAGTGGCGCTCCGTGTACACGCCGGACGTGCTCGCGGTCGGCGAGGGCCCCAGCGCCTGGACGGACTTCTTCACCCAGCAGATGCGCTGGTCGCGCGGTACCTACGAGACGATCCTCAAGCAGTACTGGAAGGGCTTCTTCACGCTCCCGCCGAGCAAGCTCTTCAACTACACGATGATGATCATCTTCTACCCGATGGCCGCGATGAACTGGATCCTGGCGGCGCTGAGTTGTGCGCTGTTCCTGGGTCTCGGCGCCTCGGGCGTGAACATCGACCCGACGATCTGGCTGATGCTGTACGGCAACGCGTCGGCGCTGCAGATCGGCCTCTACGTGTGGAACCGCCGGCACAACGTCTCGCCGCACGAGCCGGAGGGCTCCGGCGGCGTGGCCGGCATGGTGATGTCCGCGCTGTCGGCGCCGCTGTACGCGAAGGCGCTCTTCGACGCCGTACTGCGCCGCAAGAGCAAGTTCGTGGTGACCCCCAAGGGCGATTCGGCAAGCCCCGACCGCTGGTTCGGGACCTTCCGCTACCACTGGTACTTCATCCTCATCTTCGGCGGCTCGATCGGCGCCGGCTTCTACTTCGGCCACTCCCACCCGGCGATGATCACGTGGGCCTCCTTCGCGCTGCTGATCACCGCGGCGCCGATGTTCGCGTGGCGCTACATGCTGCGCCAGGACAAGAAGAAGCCGAAGCAGCAGCCCGCCGAGGCCCCGCAGCCGGAGCCCGCCGAGCGCCCGGCGCCCGCGCGGACGCACACCGCGCCGCAGCAGAAGCCGAGTTGGGCCGCCCAGCCGCACGACGGTGGCGCGCGGGTGGACTGGGGCAATGAACAGACCAAGCAGATTTCCCTGGGGGGACGTAACAAGTGAAAGACGGTGCGAGCCGCCGCCGTGCCCGGCGCATAGTCATCGGCACGGTGGTGGTCCTGGCGCTGGCCGGGATGAACGGACCCTGGCTGTACCGCTTCGGATCGGCCAAGTATCACGAGTACAAGATCAACAAACCGGAGTACAAGGCCGAGAACGGGCACTGGGACGTCATCGATTTCCCCAAGGACATGCGCCTGAACACGATTCACGCGGCGCTGTTGCACACCGGGAAGATCCTGCTCGTCGCCGGGTCGGGGAACAACCAGAAGAACTTCGACGCGAAGAAGTTCGACACCCGGCTCTACGACCCGGTGAAGAAGACCATCAAGAAGATCCCGACGCCCAGCGACCTGTTCTGCACGGGACATACGCAGCTGGCGAACGGGAATCTGCTGATCGCGGGCGGCACCAAGCGCTACGAGAAGCTCAAGGGCGACGTCACCAAGGCCGGCGGCCTGATGATCGTGCACAACGAGGACCCGGACGCCCCCAAGACCATCAAGGCGGGCACGGTCTTCACCGGCAAGGAGAACGGGAAGTCGTTCGTCGCCAAGGACAACATCACGATCGAGCGCGCCAAGAAGGTCTTCGACAAGGCGACCGGCAAGTTCCTGCGCAATGAGCCGGGCCTCGGCCGGGTGTACGTCGAGGCGCAGCGTTCGGGCTCCAAGTACGAGACCGGCACCCAGGACAACTACCGGGTGCAGGGCCTGACCGGCCAGGACGCCCGCAATGTGTACGGCATCGCGCAGAAGCTCGCCCTGGACAAGAAGGACTTCCAGGGGATCAGGGACAGCTTCGAGTTCGACCCGGTCGCCGAGAAGTACATCAAGGTCGACCCGATGAACGAGGCGCGCTGGTACCCGACGCTGACCACGCTCTCCGACGGCAAGGTCCTCTCGGTGTCCGGGCTCGACGAGATCGGGCAGTTGGTGCCGGGCAAGAACGAGGTGTACGACCCGAAGACGAAGAAGTGGACGTACCTGAAGGACGTCCGCCAGTTCCCGACCTATCCGGCGCTGTTCCAGATGGAGAACGGGAAGATCTTCTACTCGGGCGCGAATGCCGGTTACGGTCCGGACAACGTCGGTCGCAAGCCAGGTATTTGGGATCTGACGAACAACAAGTTCCAGAAGATTCCCGGGCTTTCGGACGCGAACATGATGGAGACGGCGAACACCGTCGAACTGCCGCCCGCGCAGGACCAGAAGTACATGGTGGTCGGCGGCGGTGGTGTCGGCGAGTCCAAGCTCTCCAGCGAGAAGACCCGGATCGTCGACCTGAAGGAGCGGAGCCCGAAGTTCGTGGACGGGCCGAAGCTCGACAAGGGGACCCGGTACCCGCAGGCCTCGGTCCTGCCGGACGACTCGATCCTCGTCTCCGGCGGCTCGGAGGACTACCGCGGGCGCGGCGACTCCAACATCCTGGAGGCCCGGCTCTACGACACGAAGAAGAACGCGTTCAAGCGGGTCGCCGACCCGCACGTGGGGCGCAACTACCACTCGGGCTCGCTGCTCCTGCCCGACGGGCGCGTGCTGTTCTTCGGCTCGGACTCGCTCTACGCCGACAAGGCCAACACCAAGCCCGGCACGTTCGAGCAGCGCATCGAGATGTACACGCCGCCGTATCTGTACCGGGACTCGCGGCCGGCCCTCGAGGGCGGCGAGAAGACGATCCGGCGCGGTGGCTCGGCGACGTACAGGACGGAGCACGCGTCGTCCATCAAGACGGCCCGGCTGATCCGGCCGAGCGCCTCCACGCACGTCACGGACGTGGACCAGACGTCCATCGCGCTCGACCTGAAGAAGTCAGCGGACTCGGTGACGGTGTCCGTGCCGAAGAGCCGGTCGCTGGTGGAGTCGGGCTGGTACATGCTGTTCGTGACGGACGACGAGGGGACGCCCAGCAAGGCGCAGTGGGTCCACGTTCCGTAGACGAAAGCGCGTGACACGTGAGAGGGCGGGAGGGGAACCTCCCGCCCTCGTGCGTTACTTGGCGTCCGCCAGCTTCATGGCGTACTCGCCCCACCACTCGCCCGCCTTCGGGCCGCCCTTGCACGTGCCGTCGGACTCGCCCGGGCGCTTGACCCACAAGTAGGCCTTCACCTGCGGGTCGCCGGTCTTGGTGGTCGGCTTCTCGCCCAGGGCCCGGCCCGGCGGGTTGCACCAGCGCTCGTCGGCGGCGCCGCCCGTGTACGGCCCGTTGCCGTTGCGGCTCGTGTCGACCACGAACGGCTTGTTGCCGACCTTCGCCGACAGCTCCTTGCCGTACTTGACCGACTCGTCGGTGGTGTAGAAGTTCGACACGTTGACCGAGAAGCCGTCGGCCTGGTCGATGCCGGACCACTTCAGCGGCTCGTAGATCTGGTCCGGCTTGCCCCAGCCCGCGTTGCCCGCGTCGAGGTAGACCTTCGTGTCCTTCAGGGACTTGAACTTCGCGATGGCGCCCTTGAGCAGGTCGTAACGCTCCTCGTGGAACTGCTCCGGCGTGCAGTTGTCCACCATGTGCTGCACCGCGTCGGGCTCCAGGATCACCGTCGCGGGCCGGTCCCCGATGCCCGCGGCGACCTGGTCGATGAACTCCCGGTACGCGTTCCCGTCCGCCGCGCCGCCGCCCGAGTACTGGCCGCAGTCGCGGTGCGGGATGTTGTAGACGACGAGCAGCGCGTCCCGGTTCGCCTTCTGGGCGGCCTCGGTGAAGCCGCGCGCCTGGTCCTGTGCGTTCTCCGGCAACAGCCATTCACCGCTGGGCTGTTCGGCGATCTTGCGGACCTTGGCGGCCTCGGCGTCCTTGCCGTCCTTCGCGAGGGCCGACGCGGCCTTCGCGGCCTTGCTGTCGGGGTTGACCCAGAACGGGTCGGCGCCCCTGGGCTGTTGCTTCACGGGGTCGGTCGCCCCGTCCCCCTCGTTGTCCCCGCCGCCGGAGGAACAGGCGGACATGAGCAGCGCCGCCCCCACGACGACCGCTCCAGTCCTCAGTTTCCGGTACATCCACTCCCCCTTGGGTGCACTGTCTGGCTCTCAATCCTGGCATACGCCGCTGCCGGGCCACGAGCGCGTACGGCGCTTGTCAAGGACCTGTTACAGCGTGCGCGGACGGGCTCCTCGGGAACCCTCGACCGCGCTATGGGCTGATCTGCCCATCCGTTCTAAAGTCGTGGTGAGCGGCCCCAGACCTCGGCCGGTCCGATCCGACCGACCACCACAGCCTCCCGTGCCGAGGCCGGGCCCTCCCGCAGCCCGCCGCCCGCACGGTCGAGGACCGGTCCGGTCGGCGGCCCCTGGGGGAGCGGGCCGCCGATCGGACAGGTGGGGCCGCGTGCTCTCAACTCGCCCTCGGCTGGGCGCTGGTCACGTCCGACAGGTACGCGGACACGACCACGTTCGCGTCGTACGTTCCCGAGGCCTTGTCGAAGGTGCCGCCGCAGGTGATCAGGCGGAGCTCGGCGCGCCCCGAGCGGTGCGGCCCGTACGCCTCGGCCGGGTCGAAGTTCTCGCGGGAGAACACCCGGACGTCGTCGACGGTGAAGGAGGCGACGGAGCCGTCGGCCCGCGTCACCCGCACCGTGTCCCCGGGCTTCGCCTCGCTGAGGTGGTAGAAGACGGCGGGCCTGCTCTCGGTGTCGACGTGCCCGACGAACAGGGCGGTGCCGCGCTCCCCCGGTGCCGCCCCGTCGCCGTACCAGCCGACGACGCCGGCCCGCGCGTACGGCGGCGGGTCGACGGCGCCGCTCCCGTCCAGGCCGCGGGGCACGACGGGCGCCTGGACGCGCAGCGCCGCGATGTCGACGCGGCGCGGCTGCGCGCCCTCGACGGGCCGGTGGGCGGGCGGCAGGTCGACGTCCGAGGGGCGGCCGACGGCGGCCGCGTCCCCGGTCGTCGGCGAGGACAGGTTCAGATCGGTGGCGCCGTGGCCCCACAGCCACAAGCCGAGCAGCAGCACGGCCCAGGCCACTCCCGTGAGGAGTCGCCCGGCCCCCTGCGACCGGTCATTCATGGCGGACTCAGTGCCTCGTCGGCGAACCGGAGGACCTGCGGCGGCGTGTGCTGCGGACGGCGACGGCGACCGCGGCGACCGCCGCGAGGCCCAGGCCGATGAGGGCGTGCCGGGTGCCGGGGCCCTCGCTCGGCGCGGCGGAGGGGGCCCGGTGGACGGCGAGCGCCTGCCGCTGCGCGGTGCCGCCGCCGCCCGCGTGCACGAGGGCGGTCGGGGACGGGGCGGACGAGGCGCCCTCGGCGGATCCGTCGAGGACCCGGAGGGTGCCGGTGACCTTGCCCTCGACCCCGTCGCAGGTCACCGAGACCGGGTAGGTGTCGGGGGCGGCGGAGGACTTCACGCGGGCCTCCGCGAACAGGGTGGGTTCGTCGGCGGAGGGCGCGAGCCGGGCCGGGGAGACGAAGGCGGCGGAGCTCGCGCTGCCCGCGGCGCCCTCGCAGCCGGTGACCCGCAGGTCGACGTCGGTGCCCGCGGGTGCCTCCCGCGGGGTGACGGTGATCGTTCCTCCGCCCTCGGCCGCCTGGGCCGCGGTGGCCGGTGCGGTCACCAGGACGGCCGCCCCAGCGACACCGACAGCAAGCAGTCCTGCACGCATCGTGAACCTCCTCACGTCAGGGTCACGCTCCTGGCCGCGTTCCGCATCCCGAGAGGCTCCCGTGGCAGGTCACACCGGGCGGGGCTCGTGCATACGATGGCAGCCAGTCGATCGAGCGCCGAGGAGTCCGCACACATGGCAGAGCCCAAGCCCATCGAGTCGTGGCTGACCGACATGGACGGTGTCCTCATGCACGAGGGGGTGCCGATCCCGGGCGCGGACGCGTTCATCAAGAAGCTGCGGGACTCCGGCAAGCCGTTCCTCGTCCTGACGAACAATTCCATGTACACGGCCCGTGACCTGCACGCACGCCTCAACCGGATCGGCCTGGAAGTCCCCGTCGAGAACATCTGGACGTCCGCCCTCGCGACCGCCCGGTTCGTGCGCGGCCAGCGGCCGAACGGCACGGCGTACGTGATCGGCGAGGCGGGTCTGACGACGGCGCTGCACGAGGAGGGCTACATCCTCAGCGACTCCGACCCCGACTTCGTGATCCTCGGCGAGACCCGTACGTACTCGTTCGAGTCGCTCACCAAGGCCATCCGGCTGATCAACGGCGGGGCCCGGTTCATCGCCACCAACCCCGACAACACCGGCCCCTCCACGGAGGGCGTGCTGCCCGCGACGGGCTCGGTGGCGGCGCTGATCACCAAGGCGACCGGCAAGGACCCGTACTTCGTCGGCAAGCCCAATCCGCTGATGATGCGGACGGGGCTCAACGCCATCGGGGCGCACTCGGAGTCCAGCGCCATGATCGGCGACCGGATGGACACGGACGTGCTCGCGGGCCTGGAGGCCGGGATGACGACGTATCTCGTCCTGACCGGGCTCACCGGCCAGTCGGACATAGACCGTTTCCCGTTCCGGCCGACCGAGGTCGTCGACTCGATCGCGGACCTCGTCGACCGGGTCTGAGGAACGTACGGCGGCGGCCGGGGCTCAGCTGCCGGTCGCCGTCTTCCATTCGTCCACGTACGTCTGGAGGTTCTTGGCGACGTCGTTCCAGTCCGGCTCGAAGATCTGGACGCCGTCCATGATCTTGGCGAGTTCGACGGCGTTGTCGTCGGTGGCCTTGACGTCGGCGCGCGGTGAGAAGCCGCCGCCGACGGAGCTGACCTGCTTCTGCTGCTCCGCGTCGAGCATGAAGTCCAGGAGCTTCTTGCCGTTGGCGGTGTGCGGGGCGTTCTTCACGAGGCCGCCCGCGTACGGCAGGGCGAACGAGGTCGGCTTGCCCGAGGCCTTCTTCGGGAACCAGATGCCGAGGTTGGGCATGTCCTTGGACTGGGCGTAGTTCATCTGCACGTCGCCGTTGGCCACGAGGAGTTCGCCCTTGTCGACCTTCGGGGAGAGCTTGCCGGTGGAGGCGGACGGGCCGACGTTGTTGGCCTGGAGCTTCTTCAGGTAGGCCATGGCCTGTTCCTTGCCGCCGAAGTCGTGCATGGCCTTGACCAGCAGGGCGGTGCCGTCGCCCGCGACGCCGGGCGTGGAGTACTGGAGCTTGTTCTTGTACTTGGCGTCGAGGAGCTGCTCCCAGGTGGTGGGCGGGGTCTTCAGCTCCTTCGTGTTGTGGACGAAGCCGAAGTAGTTGTTGACGACGGACGTCCAGGTGCCGTTCGCCGCCTTGTCGGCGCCGTCGACCTGGTCCGAGCCCTTGGGCGTGTACTTCGCCAACAGGCCCTTCTCGTCGGCCTGTTGGATGAACGGCGGGAGGGTGACGAGGACGTCGGCCTGCGTGTTGACCTTCTCGCGGACGGCGCGCTGCACCATCTCGCCGGAGCCGCCCTCCACGTAGTCGACCTTGATGCCGGTCTTCTTGGTGAAGTCCTTGAAGACCTTGTCGTACCAGCCGTCGCCGTTCTCGCCCTTGAGGCCGTCGGCGCTGTAGACGGTGACGGTCTTCTCGTCGGAGGCGGCGGAGCTGCCGCCGCAGCCGGTCAGGGTCGCGGCGAGGGCGAGGCTGCCGGTGACGGCGGCGACGGTGGTGAGCGTGTGCTTGCGCATGGCGTGCTGAACTCCCGTAGGGCGAGGGCGGGTTAGCGGTACGAGGCCTTGGTGCGGAGCCGCGAGACGGCCAGCAGGACGAGCAGCGTGGCGGCCATCAGGACCACCGCGATCGCGGAGCCGGTGAACAGGGAGCCGCGGTCGGTGGTCGCGTAGATCTGCACCGGGAGCGGCATCCAGTCGGGCGGGTAGAGCATCATCGTGGCGCTCAACTCGCCCATGGACAGGGCGAAGCAGAGGCCGGCGGCGGCGTTCAGGGACGGCAGGAGCAGCGGCAGCTTCACCTTCCACAGGACGTACGCGGGCCGGGCGCCGAGGGAGGCCGCGGCCTGTTCGTACGCCGGGTCGAGGCGCTGGAGCGCGGCGGACACCGACTGGTGGGCGAAGGCGGTGACCAGGATCGTGTGGGCGATGATCACGATCCAGCGGGTGCCGTTGAGCAGCATCGGCGGCCGGGAGAACGCCACGAGGACGGCGAGCCCGACGACGACGGACGGCACGGCGACCGGCAGCATGAACAGGGCGTCCATGACGCGGCGCCCGCGCTTCTTCAGCGCGGCGGCGGCGAGCGCGGCCCACCCACCGACGACCAGCGCGAGCACGCTCGCGGTGACGGCCGTGACCAGGCTGGTGGTCAGGGCGGAGAGGGACTCGCCGCGGGTGGCGGCCTCGTAGTGCCCGCCGGTGAGGCCGGAGGGCAGGGCGCCGGACCAGTTCGTGGCGAAGGACGCCGCGAGCACGACGAGGAGGGGAAGGGCGAAGAGGGGCAGGAAGAGGACGAAGAAGAGGCCCCAGGTGACCCACCTCGCCGCCTTGCTATGCACGAGCACGAGGATTCGCCTCCCGGCTGAGAGCGCGCCCGAGGGGCGCGTGCGGACGGTGTCGGTCGGTGGCCGCGCCGCGGGGCGCAGCGGCCGACGGCGGGCTCTCGGACCCGGGACGCCCCCTCCCGGCCCCCGAAGCGGAGCGCCTACGCACCGACACGGCGGCTCACCACCCGGTACAGGCCGTAGAGGCCCACGGAGACAAGGACGTTGACGACGGCGACCACGCAGGCGCCCGGGTAGTCGGACTCCAGGATCGCCTTGCTGTAGACGAGGGTCGGGAGCGTCGTGACGCCCTTGGCGCCGGTGAACAGGACGATGCCGAACTCGTTGAGGCACAGGACGAGGACCAGCGAACCGCCGGCGGCCAGCGCGGGCAGCGCCTCCGGCAGGATCACCTGCCGCACGATCCGCGCGGGCCGCGCCCCGAGCGACGCCGCGACCTCCAGCTGCCCCGTCTCCACCTGCGAGAACGCGGCGAGCAGCGGGCGCATCACGAACGGCGTGAAGTACGTGATCTCGGCGAGCAGCACGCCCCATGGCGTGGCCAGGAACTGGAAGGGGCCGGTGGCGGCGCCGGTGACGTCCGTCCACAGCCCGTTGGCCATGCCCACCTGCCCGTAGACGAACAGCAGGGCGAGCGTGATCAGGAAGGACGGGAAGGACAGGAACACGTCGATGAAGCGGGCGACGGCCTTCGCTCCGGGGAACGGCACGAACGCGACGATCAGCGCGAGCGCGAAGCCGAGGACGAGACAGCCGGCCGTGGACCCGACGGCCAGCCACACCGTCGTGCCGAGGGCTTCGCGGAACGCGGAGGACGCGAAGACATCGGCGTACGGCTTCAGCGAGGTGCCGCCGGTGTCCGGGGTGAGCGACTGCTGGACGACGAGGAAGAGCGGGTAGAGGAAGACGACCGCGAGCGCGGCGACGGGCGGCAGCGCCCATATCCAACCGCTGTTCCACTTACGGGACTTGGCGGCGCCCTGCCGAGGCGCGGCGAGCGTGGCGCTAGCCATGGGCGCCCACCCCCGCGGTGAGGAGTACGGCGTCCTCCGGTGCGAAGTGCACGGTCACCCGCTCCCCCAGCGACGGCGGCTCGCGCAGTTCGCGCAGGTCGGCCTTGACGCGGTGGCCGTCGACGTCGACGTAGAGGCGGTGCGTGGCGCCCCGCCACTGGACCTCGGCCACCTTCCCCGTCAGGGAGTTGGGCCCTTCGCCGAGGCCGACGAGGTGCGGGCGGACGCACAGGGTCGCGGTCGCACCGGCGGTCACGTCCCGCGTCGGGACCTTCAGCTCGGCGCCGCCGAACGAGACGGTGTCCGTGCCGACCCGTACGGGGAGCAGGTTGGCGTTGCCGACGAAGGAGGCGGTGAACTCGGTGCGTGGGCGCCGGTACAGGTCCTGCGGCGTGCCGACGTCCTGGAGGCGGGCCTGGTCCATGACGGCGATGCGGTCGGCGAGGGTGAGCGCCTCGACCTGGTCGTGGGTGACGTACAGGATCGAGACGTCGGGCAACTCGCGGTGCAGGCGGGCCAGTTCGGCGAGCATCCCGGAGCGGAGCGTGGCGTCGAGCGCGGACAGCGGCTCGTCGAGCAGCAGCACACCGGGCCGGACGGCGAGGGCGCGGGCGATGGCGACGCGCTGCTGTTGGCCGCCGGACAGCTCGCGCGGGTGGCGCTTGGCGTAGGCGGCCATGCCGGTCAGTTCGAGCGCCTCGGCGACCCGCCCCGGGATCTCCCCCTTCGGCACCTTCTGCGCCCGCATCCCGAAGGCGACGTTGTCCTCGACGCGCAGGTGCGGAAAGAGGGCGTAGCTCTGCACGACCATGCCGATGCCGCGCCGGTGCGGCGGCAGGTCGGTGACGTCGCGCCCGCCGAGGAGCACCCGGCCCGACGCGGGCCGCACGAACCCGGCGACGGCGCGCAGCGCGGTGGTCTTCCCCGAGCCCGAGGGGCCGAGGAGAGCCATCACCTCGCCGGGCTCGACGGTCAGGTCGAGGGAGTCGAGAACGGTGGTGCCGCCGTACGCGACCGACACCCGGTCGAACCGGATGCCGCTCAGCTTCTGGTCGTTGTCTCTCACGGCGGCCACGCTCCTGGCGGCGGATGTCGCACGCGGAGCGACCCGGCAACGGGACGGTGAACGGGCACCCAAGCTTGGACCAGACCCGTTATTGTTCTGTGACCTGCGAGCGGCGTGACGGGTCAACTGCCCTCGGGAGAGCGGGGGTTACCAGCCGTCCGAGCCCAAACGCGCGGTGAACGAGAACCGGTCCCCCCGGTAAAGCGTCCGCACCCGCTCCGTGGCCCGGCGCCCCGTGTCGTACGAGATCCGGTGGATGAGCAGCATCGGCAGCGCGGGCGGCGTGCCGATGAGCAGGGCCTCGCGCGGGGTCGCGAGCACCGTCTCGATGCGCTCGTCGGCCGAGCCGAACTCGATGCCGAGGCGGTCGTGGACGTAGGAGTAGAACGAGGAGTCGGGGTCGAACTCGGCGTCGAGGCGCGGCACCCGGGACACCGGGACGTAGGTCGACTCCAGGCCGACGCGCTCGTCGTCGGCGAGCAGCACGCGCTCCATGTGCCAGACGGGCTCGCCGCGCTCCAGGCCGATCTCGGCGGCGAGCGCGGGCGGGCAGGGGAAGCGTTCGAGGCCGATGAGGGTGCGGCCGGGGCGCCGGCCCTGCCTGCGCACGCCCTCCGTGTACGAGGCGAGGGAGAGCGGCTGCGCCAGCTTCGGGCCCGCGACGACGGTGCCCCTGCCGTGCCGCCGCAGCCGCCCTTCGAGCAGCAGCTCGCGCAGCGCCTGCCGGACGGTCTCGCGCGCCACCTCGTGGCGCAGGGCGAGTTCGCGCTCGGCGGGCAGGAGCTCGCCCTCGCTCAACTCGTCGACGAGCGCGGCGATTTGGGCCTTCACGGCGTAGTACTTCGGGATGCGCCCGTGCTCGGGGATGCCGTCGCGCACGGGGGCGCCGGGGGCCTGGTCGTTCGGGTAGTCCACGCGGGGATGGTCGCAGACGCGGGTGAACGGCCGGCGTTCAGCGTCCGCCGACGCGGAGCCGCCGGGCCCCCACCACGAGCGCCGCGCCGCCGAGGAGGAGGGCGCCGGCCGCGGCCCCGAGGCCGAGCAGGGCGCGCGGGCCCGTGCGGGCGAGTTCCTCGGCGAGGGTCGGGCCCGGTCCCGCGGCCTCTTCGATGGTGAACGGGTAGTCGTCGGACTCGCCCACCCATTCGCCGTCGTCGTCCTTGCGCCGGACGAGCGCGGCGTTGGCGACGACGCGGTCGGGCGGGGTGCCGTCGGCGAACGCGAGGCGGACGTCGACGGTGACCGTGTCGCCCGCGCCGACCGAGAACCCCGGGAAGCCGTCGAAGACGCCGATGTTCTCGTCCCTGTCGGTCCGCTCGACCGTCACGGGGCGCCAGCGGCCCGCGTCCCGGAACTCCAGCGTGATCCGCTTCGGCGTCAGTTTCCGGGTCCGGTCGACGAGGACGAGGACGGGGTGGAGGTCGGCGCAGCGGGCGGCGGTGGTGTTGGTCAGGTCGAGCGAGAAGCGCCGGGGGGCGTCGCCGGGGTGGTAGGTGGCGGGGCCCTCGTCGATCCGGGTGTCGACCGGGAAGTCGCCGCCGTGCTTCGCTGCCGCGCAGGCCGGGGTGCCGGTGTCCGCGGTGGCCGCGGTCGTGGGGGCGAGGGCGGTGAGGGCGGAGGTGGTGAGGGTGGTGGCGGCGAGGGCGAGCGGGCGGCGCAGTCGCATGAAGGCCCTTCACTGTTCGCGGAGTTGACGACAGTCGTGGGCCAGAACGTTTCCATCGCGGGGCGACCGGGTGGGGTTTGCGCGCCGCGACGCGCGCGGCGGTTCCCTCGTTCAGCCCACCCGGCACCGGCGTTACGCTCCCGGGGCTCCGCCCCGGACCCCGCGCCTCAATCGCCGGCGGGGCTTGATCTGGTCGACTGAGCCTTGGGCAATCTGCCGCCTTGGGCGGCAGGGTGGGCAAGGCGGCCCCCGGTGCCGCGCGCCCAGGACGACGGCCCAAGCCACGGGGCCCTTACGACCGAGCCGCTCGCCCGAACAGTGGGGCCAGGATCATGTGGGCCGCGCCTTCCACCGCCTGGGTGTCGCCGCCGGGAGCCGCCCGGACGGGTATCGCCGGGCCGCCGCCCTCACGGCCCGCGCGAGCCGCGACGACCCGCTCCACCCCCCGTACGAACCGCGCCTCGTGCGCCGCCACCGTCCGCCCACCGAGCAGCACCGCGTCGATGTCCAGCAGGCTCACCAGATTCGCCGCCCCCTCCCCGAGCACCCGCGCCGCCTCGTCGAGCCCCCGCTCCGTACCGGAGGCGACCGCCGCGAGGCAGATGGCCTCGATGCAGCCCCGGTTGCCGCAGCTGCACGGCGGACCGTCCAGCTGGATCACCTGGTGGCCGAACTCACCCGCGCCCGTGCGCGCACCCCGGTAGAGCGCGCCGTCGAGGACGAGGCCCGCGCCGAGCCCCGTACCGAGGTGGAGGTAGGCGAAGGAGCGCTCGCCCTCACCCTCCAGGGCGAGCCCGAGCGCCGCCGCGTTCGTGTCCTTGTCCACGACGACCGGCAGGCCGAGCCGCTCCGCGAGCGCCTCGCGCAGCGGGAAGCCGTCCCACTGCGGGAACCCGGTGACCCGGTGCAGCACCCCCTCCGTGTGGTCGAGCGGCCCCGGCACGGCGACCCCGACGCCGAGGACCGTCCGACCCCCGTCCGCGTCGAGCAGCGCGTCCACCTCGCAGGCGGCGGCCGCGAGCACCGCGTCGGCCCCCGCACCGAGGTCGAGCGGCGCGCGCCGGGCCGCGACGACGGCCCCGGACAGATCGGCGAGCACGGTGTGCAGCTCGTCGCGGTCCAGGTGCAGGCCGACCGCGTGCGCGGCGCCCGCGAGCAGCCGCAGCACCGTGCGCGGCTTGCCGCCCGTGGAGGCCCGGCGTCCTGCCTCGACCGCCAGCCCGTCGGCCCGCAGCCGCGCCGTGATCTTGCTGACGGCCTGCGGGGTGAGCCCGGTGCGCTCGGCGAGCTCAAGGCGGCTTATCCCCGCCTCCCCCGCCGTCCGCAGCAGATCGAGCACGAGCGCCGCGTTGTGCCCGCGCAGGGCGCTCAGGTTGGCGCCCACCGTCGCGGCCATGGTCCTCCTCACGGTGCTCCTCACATGTGCGGTCACCAGTCCATTGTCTCCTGCGCTTGCACTTTGGCAACACCGTTGCTTAAGTGGAGGCATGACTGGTACGAGTGCAGCCCTCCGCGTGGGCCTGGTCGGCTACGGCCTGGCGGGCTCCGTCTTCCACGCCCCGCTGATCGCCGCGACCGAGGGCCTGACCCTGGACACGGTCGTCACCTCGAACCCCGAGCGGCAGGCCCAGGCCCGCGCCGAGCACGGCGAGGGCCTGCGCTTCGTCGCCTCCCCCGACGACCTGTGGGAGCACGCGGACGACCTTGACCTGATCGTCATCGCGTCGCCGAACAAGACGCACGTGCCGCTCGCGAAGGCCGCCATCGCCGCGGGCCTCCCGGTCGTCGTCGACAAGCCGGTCGCGGGCACCGCGGCCGAGGCCCGCGAGCTCGCCGAACTGGCGGAGAAGCAGGGCGTCCTGCTCTCGGTCTTCCAGAACCGCCGCTGGGACAACGACTTCCTGACCCTCCAAAAGCTTCTGGCGGACGGCGAGTTGGGCGACGTCTGGCGCTTCGAGTCCCGCTTCGAGCGCTGGCGCCCGCACCCCAAGGGCGGCTGGCGCGAGTCCGGCAACCCGGAGGAGATCGGCGGCCTGCTGTACGACCTCGGCAGCCACGTCGTCGACCAGGCCCTGGTCCTGTTCGGCCCGGCCGTCTCCGTCTACGCCGAGTCGGACGTGCGCCGCCCCGGCGCCGAGGCCGACGACGACACGTTCATCGCGATCACCCACGCGAACGGCGTCCGCTCCCACCTGTACGTCTCCGCCACCACCGCCCAGCTCGGCCCGCGCTTCCGCGTCCTCGGCTCGCAGGCGGGCTACGTGAAGTACGGCCTCGACCCCCAGGAAGCGGCCCTGCGCGACGGCAAGCGCCCGACGGCCGGCGAGCCCTGGGGCGCCGAGGCCGAGTCGATGTGGGGCCGGGTCGGCTCCGGCGAGTCCCCGCAGACCGGCGGCGGCCGCCCGCTGGCGACGGTCGACGGCGACTACCCCGCGTACTACGCCGCCGTCGCCGCGGCCCTGCGCGACGGCGCCCCGAACCCGGTGCCCGCCACACAGGCCGCCGACGCGCTCGACGTCCTGGAGGCGGCCCGCGTCTCGGCCCGCGACGCCAAGGTGGTGACCCTGTGACGAAGCCGGTCATGGCCAACCCCGAGAACGCCCCGCAGATCCCCGAGTTGGAGGACCAGGAACGCCGCCTCGTCCTGGACTCCTTCACATACGACGACGCCTGGGCTCTCGGCAACCTCCTGGTCGACCTCGCCCGCGAGCGCGAAGCCCCGGTCGCGATCGACATCACGCGCGGCGGCCAGCAGCTGTTCCACGCGGCGCTGCCGGGCTCGACCCCGGACAACGACGCGTGGATCGCCCGCAAGCGCCGGGTGGTCGAGCGCTACCACGCCTCGTCCTACCTGGTCGGCAGCCGCTTCCGGGCCAAGGGCACGACGTTCGAGGACGCCTCGCGCCTCGACCCGGACACGTACGCGGCCCACGGCGGCGCGTTCCCGATCTCCGTACAGGGAGCGGGAGTCGTCGGCGCCGTGGTGGTCTCGGGCCTTCCCCAGATCGAGGACCACAAGCTGGTGGTGGCGGCCCTGGAACACTTCACGAAGTAGCCCTACCGCGGCGGAGCGGCTATGCCGGCTTCAACTCCTGCCGCTGCCGCCCGAGGCCGTCGATCTCCAGCTCCACCACGTCGCCCGCCCGCAGATACGGCTTCGGTTCGGGCTGGCCCATGGCGACACCCGCCGGGGTACCCGTGTTGATGACGTCGCCGGGGTACAGGGTCATGAACTGGCTGACGTAGCGCACCACTTCGGCGACCGGGAAGATCTGGTCGGCCGTCGTGCCGTCCTGCTTCAGCTCGCCGTTCACCCACAGCCGCAGGCCGAGCGCCTGCGGGTCCGGGACCTCGTCGGCGGTGACCAGCCACGGGCCGAGCGGGTTGAACGTCTCGCAGTTCTTGCCCTTGTCCCAGGTGCCGCCGCGCTCGATCTGGAACTCGCGCTCGGACACGTCGTGCGCCACCGCGTACCCGGCGACGCACGCGAGCGCGGCCTCGTGGGACTCGACGTAGCGGGCCGTGCGCCCGATGACGATGGCGAGCTCCACCTCCCAGTCGGTCTTCACGGAGCCGCGCGGCACGAGGACCGTGTCGTCGGGCCCGACGACCGTGTCGGCCGCCTTGAAGAACACGACCGGCTCGGCGGGCGGCTCGGCGCCGGTCTCCGCCGCGTGGTCGTGGTAGTTCAGCCCGATGCACACGACCTTGCCGATACGGGCCACCGGAGGGCCGATCCGCAGCCCCGACGCGTCGAGGACGGGCAGTTCCCCGGCCGCGGCCGCGGCCCGTACGCGCTCGATCGCGGCGTCGTCGGCGAGGAGCGCCCCGTCGACGTCCGTGACGAGTCCGGACAGGTCGCGCAGCGTTCCCTTGGTGTCGAGCAGCGCGGGGCGCTCGGCTCCGGCGGGACCGACTCGCAGCAGCTTCATGGTGTAACTCCCTCTGCAGTAGGAGGAGCCTCCACGGCCCGGTGCGGCGTGCAGCCATCGGAGGACTGGTCGATCCTCCAAGGAGAACGTCCAGTCCGCAATACCCCGTTCACGGACTGGACCCGGATCACCGGCGGGAGCGATCAGAGTGCGGGCGCGGCCGCCGCCCCACCCGCGTACGGCATGTCCCGATAGAGCACGGCCCGCTCGATCGAACTCCACGTCGTCGACGTGACGACGTACAGCGCGGCGGCGAGCGGCACGAAGGCGACCGTGAACAGGGTGAAGAAGGACATCAGCGGCATGAACCTGCCCATCGCCGCCATGCCCGGCACCGGCTGGTCACCCTCCGGCCGCGGCGCCTGCGCCATCTGCCGCTTCGTCCGCCGGTAATTGAAGGTCGCGACGGCGGCGACGAGCGCGAACAGCGCCACGTAGACGAGCCCCTGCTCCCCGAGGAGCCCGCCGTGCGCGAGCGCGTCGTGGAAGCGGCCGCCGAGCGGGGCCGCGCCGAGGGTGTGGCCGAGCAGCGCGTTGGGCTCGCCGCCGATGCTCCGGTTGGAGAACAGGTGGTAGAGCAGGAAGAACGCCGGCATCTGGAACAGCATCGGCAGGCAGCCGGTCAGCGGCGACACCTTCTCCTCGCGGTGCAGCTCCATGATCGCCTTCTGCATCGCCTCGGGGCTGTTCTTGTGCTTCTTGCGCAGTTCGGCGATGCGCGGCTGGAGCTTGGCCCGCTCGCGCTGCCCGCGGGCCGCGGCGCGCGACAGGGGGTGGACGAGGAGGCGTACGAACGCGGTGAACAGGATGATCGCCGCGGCGGTCGCGGAGGCGTGCAGGAGCGGCTGGAGCAGGTCGGCGAGGTGTGCGACCAGGCCGGCGAATACGGACATGAACGACGACATGGGTGAGCCCTCCAGGGGTCTCGTCGTGCCGGAATCAAGAAGAATGAATCGGCGTGACGGACCGGTGAGCCCAGAGGGTTCAGGGGTTCAGCAGCCCGTCGGGACGGGACGTCCGGGCGCTCGGGGCCTGGGACGGCCGGAGGCGTCGGGATCGCGCTGCGGCAGGAACGCGGTGCGCCGTTCGCGGTCCCGGATGGCGGTGCGCACGCGGGTGCGCGCCACGGCGGGCGCGGAACGGGCGGCCAGGACGGCGCAGGCGGCGAGCGCGGAGCCCGCGGCGGCGGTCGCGGCGAGCGCGACGGCACCGACGAAACTGCCGGTGTCGACGAGCGCGGAACCGAGGAGGACGAAGAGCAGCAGGGCGACGGGCCGCAGTGCCGTGGTGCCACTGGTCGTGCGTGCCATGCGCCTGCCTCCTCTCGCCGCCCGGGTGCGTGTCTCCCGCCAGTTATACAGGCTCGGTCACGACCGGCTGGAGGAGGCGTCGCGGTACGAGCAGCGCCCGGCAGCATCCCGACGTCCTCCAGTTCGACCGGCCCGCCCCCGTTACGGGGGTTCTCCCCACCCCGCACACGGGCGCCACTCCCATGGGCGCGCACGGCCTTCGTCCCTAGCGTGATCGGTGGGATCAGGCGGAGGGGACGAGGGGACATGTGGAAGCTGGCCAGGCGCACCATCCGGTACCGGGGGAAGAGCCTGACGGCGACCTTCCTCGCGCTCTTCCTCGGCACGGTCACCGTGATGACCTGCGGTGGGCTGCTGGAGACCGGCGTACGCAACAACGCGCCCGCGCAGCGGCTCGCGCGGGCCGACCTCGTGGTGACGGGCGACCGGTCGGTGACCCCGCCCGCCAAGGGTGACGACACCGAGGACCCGGCGATCATGCCCGAGCGGGTCCCCGTACCCGCCGCGGCACTCGACCGGGTGCGGGGCGTCGAGGGCGTCCGCGAGGCCGTCGTCGAGCGGACCTTCGACGCGGCGCTCGTAGGCGAAGTGCGGAACGGGGCGGGCCCGGTGAAGGCGCAGGCGCACGGCTGGGCCTCGGCCGCCTTCGCGCCGTACGGAATCGTCGAGGGCAGGGCGCCGGCGCGGGACGGCGAGGTGGCGCTTGACACCGGGACGGCTCGGGCCGCCGGCGTCGGCCTCGGTGACAAGGTCCGGATCGCGGCCGGGGACGGTACGCGGAAGTACACCGTGAGCGCGGTGGTGAACACCGCCCGGCAGCTGGACCGGGCGGCGCTGTTCCTCTCCGACGACGCGGCGCGGGCGCTCGCCCCGGCGGTCGCGGACATCGCCGTGACGACGGACTCCGGCACGGACCTCGGTGACGTGCGCGACCGGGTCGCCGCGGCACTCGACGGGCAGCCGCTCGAGGTCGTGTCCGGCGACGGCAGGGGCACCGTGGAGTTCCCCGAGGTGCTGACCGGCGGCAGCGATCTGGTCGCGCTTGCGGGGGTGTTCGGCGGCATGACCACCATCGTCGCGATCATGGTGGTGTCCGGGACGGTCGCGCTGTCGGTGGGCCAGCGGCGCCGGGAGTTCGGGCTGCTGCGGTCCATCGGCTCGACGCAGCGCCAGCTGCGGCGGATGCTGCTGACCGAGACGCTGATGGTCGCCGTGGCCGCGGCGGGCGCGGGCTGGTTCGCGGGACCGCCGGTGGGCCGATGGCTGTTCGGCGAGTTCCAGGACACGGGCTTCGTCTCCGACTCAGTGACGTACGCGCAGGGCTGGATCCCGGCCGTGGCCGCGGGCGGTGCGCTGCTGATCACCGCGCTCCTCGGCGGCTGGATCGGCGCCCGGCGCGGGGTGAACGTCAGGCCGGTGGAGGCGCTGCGGGAGGCCGAGGTGCAGCTGCGCTGGGCGCACCCGCTGCGCATCGCCTTGGCGGTCCTGTTCCTGTCCGGCGCGACCGCGCTGGCGATCCTCACCGTCCTGCTCTTCGACGGACCGATCGCGGGCAGCACCGCGGGACCGACCGTGCTGTGCGCCGTCATCGGGTTGGCGCTGCTCGGACCGGGCCTCACCAAGCTGATGGCGTGGCTGATCGGCGGACCGGTGCGCCGATTCACCGGAGCCGAAGGAAAGCTGGCCGTCTCGCACGCCCGGGTCCGCGCCGTCCGCATGGCCGCCACGGTGACGCCACTGATGCTGGCGACGGGCATGGCGACCGGCAACCTCTACCTCCAGACCACGCAGATCGACGCCACGAAATCGGCGTACGCGGCCAACCTCCGGGCGGACGCGGTGCTTTCACCGGCGGCGGGCGGGGTCTCCGACGCGCTCCTGGCCGAGGTCCGGCGCACCGAGGGCGTCGAGGCGGCGAGCGCCTACGCCACGAGCACGGGCTTCGTCGACGGCGTGACCGACGAGGACGGCATCCCGCTCCAGGGCGTCAGCGCGCGGCAGGCCTCCCTCACCACGGCCGTACGACCGGTCGCGGGCAGCCTCGCCGAACTCGACGGGAACACCGTGGCGCTGACCACCGAGCGGGCGCGCGAACTGCACAAGGCGGTCGGCGACCGCTTCACGCTCCGCCTCGGCAACCGCGCCGAGGTCGACGTCCGCGTCGTCGCGCTGTTCGAGGGCCGCCCCGGCTACGAGACGGCCTTCCTGCCCGCCGATCTGCTCGCGTCCCACACGGATCTGGGCCGGCCCTCCCAGATCCTGGTCCGGGCCTCGCCCTCGGCCGTCGCCGGTCTCGCGACCCTCGCGCCGGGTCTGGACGTCACCGACCGCGAGACGCTGATCGAGTCCCATGCCGAGGACGCGCAGACCCAGGCCTGGATCAACTACCTGCTGATCGCGATGATCGTGGCCTACACGGTGCTCGCGGTGGTGAACACCCTGGTCCTCTCCGTCGGCGGCCGCCGCCGGGAGTTCGCGCTCCAGCGGCTGATCGGTGCCACGAAGGGCCAGGTCATGAAGGCGCTGACCATCGAGTCCCTGATCGTCGCCGCGATCGGACTGCTGCTCGGCACGGCGGCCGCGAGCACCTCGCTGATTCCTTTCGCCCATGCGGCCGCGAACACCTGGATGCCGTCCGGGCCCTGGTGGATCTACGGGGCGATCGTGACCGGTGCCGTCTCGCTGTCACTGGCCTCGACGCTGCTGCCGGCCTGGTCGGCACTGCGCACCCGGCCGGTGGAGGCGGCCGGGGCGCAGGAGTAGGAGCGGCCGGCCCGGGATCCGGTGGGAACGGCTACCCCGCCGCCCCGACCGGATCCCGGGCCAGCACGTCCTCGTCCGCCCGCTCGTCGCGGTCCGCCGGACGCGCGTACGTCACGGCCAGCGTCACCACGAGATTGACGGCGAGCGCGACGATCCCGGCGTTCACCCCGAACACGGGATCGCGCCCGCTGAACACGAGCCCGCACACGACACCGACCCCGACGACGAGCCCGCTCACCGCCCCGGCGAAGCTCAACCTCCGCCACACAAGCCCCACCAGCAGCATCGGCACGAGCTGCGCCATCCCCTCGTACGAGATGAGGGACAGCCGTACGAGGGTGTTGGGCGCGGCATACGTGAGGACCAGCGCGAGCGACCCGGCCACCACGACGACGACCTGCGCCCCGGTCTTCTGCGCCCGGGAGACGCCCCGCCACCGCGGCACGAGGGAGAAGACGCTGCTCCCCCACATCGTCCCGATGACCAGCATGAACACGGCCATCGGCACGATCGACGACAGCGCGGCGGCAACCCCGACGATCCCCACGACCCACGCGGGCAACGAATCGACGACGAGCTTGAACAGCGCGAGATTCGACTCGGCCCCGGTGAGCCCCGGCACGACGAACAACGCCGCCATCCCGAGCAGCATGGGCACGAACAGCAGCACGTTGTACGCGGGCAGCCACATGGCATTGCGCCGCAGCGCGTCGGCGCTGCGCGCGCCCAGATACCCGGCGACGGTGGTCGGGAAGATGACGACGGTGAGCGCGTTGAGGAAGGTCGTGGTGGCGAACCACCCCTCCCCGTACGGCGATCCGCCACTCCCCGGCAGCGTCAGCCAGGCACTCTTCTCCTCGACGAGCCGGTCGAGGAACGCCCCGTAGCCGTCGAAGTAGTGCAGCGGCACGTAGAAGGCGAGAAAGGCGAGGGTGACGATGACGAGCAGGTCCTTGAGGACCGACACCCACGCACTTCCCCGCAACCCGCTCACCACCACGAACAACGTGGTGACGGCGAAGCCGATGAAATAGGCCCAGTTGAGGCTGACGGCACCGTAGGAGATCGTCGAGACGACGACGCCCATCCCCGTGATCTGCAACTGGATGTACGGGAGCAGGAACACGGTGACGAGGACGGCGACGGCGGCGCCGAGCCAGGGCCTGCGGTACCGGTGGGCGACCATGTCGGTGATGCTCACGAGCCCGTGCTGCCGCGCGTAGGACCACAACAACGGCCCGACGACGTACCCGATGGCGTACCCGCAGGACATGTAGGCGACGACGTACAGCACCGGGGCGCCGTAGTTGTACCCCCACCCGGCAGCGCCCAGGTAACTGAAACTGGTGTACCCCTCCCCCGCCATCAGCACCCACACGAACACGGCCCCCAGCGAGCGCCCGCCCACGGACCACTCGGCGAGCCCGCCCCCGCCGCCCTTGCCGCGCACGGCGAGCAGCCCGAGGGCGACCGTGGCGACCATGAAGACGCCGAAGAGGGTGGTGGCGACGGCGGCGTCGCTCATGACCGGCCCCGCTTGAGCCGCTGGTCGCCGCGCCAGGTGAGCCAGGCGGCGAACGGCGTGACGAGCGTGGCCCCCAGCAACCACACGAACAGGAACGGCAGCCCGAACACGACGGGTTCGACGCGGTTCACGAGGGGCAGCGCGCCGATGTAGAGCACGAAGGGGACGAGGAGCCAGAGCAGGTGCGGGCGTTGCCGGAGCAGATGGGGCCGTTTGATCACGAAACGGCAGCTTAACGGGGGTGTCGGTCGCTACCGGGGACGCATGGCGACTACCTGGGACGCATGGCGCTGAGCTTCCCCCACACGATGAGCCGGTACTTGGAAGTGAACTCGGGCGTGCAGGTGGTGAGGGTGATGTAGTACCCGGGGCTGTCGTACCCGGCCCCCGGCACGACGCCACTGCGCGGCACGGGATTGATCACACCGCCGTCCCCGGCCGAGGTCTGCGCGAGCGTCTTGTCCACGACGTACGTGTACGAGGCGGACTTCGTCTCGACGGTGAGGGTGTCGCCGCGCCGCAGCCGGTTGATGTACCGGAACGGCTCGCCGTGCGTGTTCCGGTGCCCGGCGAGCGCGAAGTTCCCGGGGCGGCCGGGCTGCGCGGTGTCCGGGTAGTGGCCGACGTAGCCCTGGTTGAGGACGGCGGACTTGCTGATCCCCTGGGCGACGGGGGCGCGCAGGCCGAGCCGTGGGATGCCGAGGATGGCGTAGGCCTGGTCCCAGTCGGGCCGGGGCGCGGGTTTGGCGGGGGTGTCGGGGTCGACGGACGGATCGTCGGTGGGGGTGTCGGTGGGTTCGGCGGTACCGGCGGCGGGTTCGGTGGATTCACCGGCCCCCGATCTCGCTCCGGGCCCGTCCCCCCACTCCTGCTCCAGGGCCTGCACCTGATGGTCGGCGCCGGCCCTGGCCTGCCGATTGGTCCACCACAGCTGGTGCACGACGAGCAGCAGCACGACGAGGCCGAGGGTGACGGCGGCCTCGGCGCTGTTCCAGAGCAGGCGGCGGGCGGCGGACCGGTGGGCCCGCCCTTGGGTGACGACGGCGGGCCGGTCGGTACGCGTCCTGGGCATACGTTGCAGCTGCACGCGCGCAAGATAGATCGCGGGGCGCGAAGTCACCAGGGGCGGGGCGCGGGGAGTACGGGGAGTACGGGGAGTGCGTGGGGTGGTGGGGCGGCGGGGTGTCGGCCAGGCGTGCGGTGGCCGGGTGTCCGCGACCCGATCGGGCGGGTCCCTGCGAAAGCTTCCGGCAGTACGGTGTCCCCCATGCGCCCCGACACCCCTGCCACGCCCGCCGAGAACGCCGAGACCGATCGCGCGAACCACGTCGCGGAAGCCGAGCGCCTGGAGCGCACGGCGGCGATGTACCCGGAGGACGCCGAGCACCTGCTCCTCCAGGCCGCGGCCCACTACGAACTGGCCGAGGCCCGCGACCGCGCGACCACCCTCTACGACAACCTGCTGGCCGCCGACTCCCCCCAGTCCCCCGCCCTGATCCGCGCGCTCAAGGCGGCGAACCTGTGGGAGTACGGCCACGAGGCGGAGGCCCGGGCGATCATCACGGGCATCCGCACGGCGGCGCCGCGCGACCCCGCGCCCTGGGTGATCGTGGCGGAGTCCCTGGAGGCCCACGACGAGCTGGAACAGGCCCACGAGACGTTCACGGAGGCCCTGGAACTCCTGGTTACGTCTTCGGAGCGGGAGACAGGGGTCCCCCTTCCGAAACACCCCCTGCTCCTGGGCCGCCACCGGGTGCGCCGGATGCTCGGTTCGGAGCACGACGCGTGGGACGCCCTCGCCGACCAGGCCAACCGCACGCCGGTCTCCCTCGACGAACTCCACGACCCGAAGCGCACGTGGGCCCTCGGCTCGGAGAACCCGGCGGAACTCCAGGCCGAAATCTCCCGCCTCCGCGCGGAACTGGGCACGTACCGGGAGGCGTTGTCCCGCCCGTTCCCCGTGGCGGTCCTCCACTGGCCGTCGCCGGAGTACACGGAACTCCTGTCGGCGTACCCGAGGCTGACCTCGGAATACCCGTCGTACGAGGCCCACTTGACGTCGATCGAGACCTCGCTGCGCGAACTGACGACATCGGGCACACCCAACGTCGGCATCGTCACGGGCACGGTCCCCTCCTACGAGGCCTTCGCGGCGTCAGAGGGTTCGTCGCCGGAGGACGTGTCGCTGCTGCCGCAGTATGCGACGACGCTGGCGGCGCGGGGGCGCGCGGTTGCGTGGCCTCCGGCGGCGGGGAGCGAGTGCTGGTGCGGGTCGGGGGTGGCGTATTCGGGGTGCCACGGGGGCGGGGCGTAGATCCCGTTAACAGACGCCCTGTTGGAGACCGCAGCCTACGTTTGCCTCAGCGGCGCAGGCGGCAACGAGGCGAGCTGGTTTCGGTGCCCGCAAGCTATTCAACCGGGCAACTTGTACGCTTCCGCTCCAAGAATCCGGCCTACTCCACGGCCGTCACCGTGGAGTAGGAGCTGGCCCGCCGAAGTCTCACTCAGCGGAAGACTGACCATGAGCTCACCAACGGACCCCGGCTGGGAGCCCCCCGAGGGCTCTTGGGCGTCATCTGCTGCCCGACGCCGCAATATGCAGGCAATCCGAAGCCGGGACACGAAACCAGAGCAGGCTATCCGGAGACTCGTTCATGCCCAAGGCCTCCGCTACCGAGTCTCGGCCCGTCCCCTCCCTCACCTCAGGCGCACGGCGGACATGGTGTTCAGGCCGGCGAAAGTAGCCGTGTTCATCGACGGTTGCTACTGGCATGGATGCCCCGAGCATTACGTGCGCCCCAAGACCAATGAGGGCTACTGGACTAGCAAGGTGGCCGGAAACGTCTCCCGAGATCGGGACACGGATCAGCAACTCCGGGCAGCGGGGTGGACCGTACTCCGATTCTGGGAGCACGAGGCAGCCGAGGAGTGCGCGCACAAGGTCTGTGAGGCGGTACGAGAACGGAAGCCCTCAACGGGTGAGTAGTGCAGCACCCACACCAAACTCGCCTCCACTCAGCCGAGAACATGATGCCTCATGCGAAAAACGAGGAGCGGGACCCGCCTCTCGGAATCGTCAGCATTTCTAGACGGCGCCGACCTTGAGAATCGGGGCCAATCGTGGCACCCCGGTCTCCAATGCATCTTCAGGCACCTCAAGGCGTGTCGACTCCCAACGCCCCAGCCGTGAACGGTCTCCAGGTACGACTGAATCTATCCAGGACCGCAGCACCGTGGCCATGTGCTCCAGCTCAAGCTTCGGGCTCAAGCGCACAATAACCAGTTCCCACTGCGGATCACGACGCATCGTCTCGAATTCGTTCCGGGACAGATAGATTGTCCGACGTTGCCGTCGAACAGTGGCCTTCGCTTCTATATGCACCGCGCAGTTTCCAGCATGAACCCCTACGTCATATCCATATCCGTCCGACACTGCCGCGACGTGCTCTACGGTTCCATCCACTGAGGCCGTAAGCCACTCGACAAGCGCCCTTTCCCCCGCAGCACCGATCTCCTCACGGCGAGCCGTGTCGACCTTCCCCCATGCAGCCCTCATCTCCGTGAACGCTTCGTGGTCCTCCAGCCCTAAGGCAGACGCCGCGCGTAGCGCATCATCAGGAAGTTCATCCGGCCCACGCACCAATAGGTCCGCATCTGCGAACCAGGCAGTACCGCTCTCGGAAACGGCAGCCTTGAAGATACGGCGGTGCGCTGAAGCGGATCCGGCTCGCAGATCTTCAAGAAGGCCCACAGAATCCAGCCAGCTGTAGGCAGCCTCATACTGCGTCGGGGTTATGTCGCTGAAATCCTGATGGCTTGTGAACAGCGCTCGACAGCGCGCCGCACCGGAACGCGGAAGACGCTCCAGCCAGCGAGCTGCCGCCCGCAGGACAGGCTCAGGCGGCAGTGGCACGGAGATGCCCCATCAGTGCCTGAAGGTCGCGGAAGTCAAGGCCACCGCCAATAGCAGGCTCTTCGTCGAGGTCCGCGAGTTCCTGAACTGCGGCGTCATCAAGGATTCGCCCCATGAACTGCAACTTGTCGCTGAGTCGTTGTTCTACAACCTCGTCGATGGTGCCCTCCGAAGCGAGCACCGTGATACGTGTCTCGGTGTCTGGCGCCAGGCCCAGACGGTGGATTCTGTCGAGGCTCTGAAGAAACCGCCCGGCCGCGAAGTCCCGGTCGACGTAGACCGCATCGTGGCAGTGGTGATGAAGGCTGATGCCTTCACCCAAGGTGGCCGGGTTGGAGAGGAGCACCATGCAGTCCGGGTCATTGCGGAACCGGTTGATCTGTTCCTCTCTGTCTTCCGTCCCCCCGTGGACCACGCTCGGGGAAAACCTGCCCAGCATCCGCTGCAAGGTGTTGATGCTGCGGATGAACGTTGACCAGACCAGAGTTTTCCTTCCCTTCGCCGCGTTCTCCGCGACGATAGCGAGGGTCTCCTGGTACTTGGGCGACAGCTCATAGCTCGGCAGGTCGGCCATCAGCTCGAACAGCGGCGAATCTGGCGGGACCGCCAACGGCGGCACCTGATATGCAAGCGGCTCATAGCGCGTAGTACCGACTGCGAGAAGCGCCGGGCTGGTGGCGGCCATGAGCATGTAGACGATGATCTTCCCGAGGGCCTGGAAGTCTCCCTCAGACCCTGCGGCGCGTGCGGAGAAGCGCCCAACGAGCGCGTCGTAGACCTCCTTGTGGAGAGGGGGCAAAGGCACGGGACGCAGCGTGGTTGTCACAGGAGGCAGACGGAGTTCGCCCTTAGTGGTGCGCGTAAAGAGTGGTCGGAGGACCTGGCTGGCCTTGGCGAGATCGCCTCCAGCGACGGCCTGGGTCACCTGCTGTCGGCCATGTCCGGGCCAGACGAAACCGAAGAGGTTCTCAAGGTCTTTGACACCGTTCGGAGCGGGCGTTCCGGTGAGGATCAGACGGTGGCGAGCACGGGGCCCCAGAGCGAGGCAGGCAGCCCCATACTTGCCTTCCGCTCCCAGTTTCATCCGGTGCGCCTCGTCCAGAAGCAGCACGGATGGACGGGCTGCGAGCCACTTGCCGAGCCTGTCGGCGGCGCCATCCAGTCGTTCGTAGTTCACGATCAGAACCTCGGCAGATGGATCCACGTCACGAGAAAGGACGTCCATACGCAGAGGGTGAGCGAAGCACTGATCATTCTCGTAAAGCCACGACTCGTAACAGGATTTCGGGCCGACGATCAGCAGCCGCTCAATACCTCGGGTGCGACGCAGGGCTTGGAAGACTGCCAAGCCCACACGTGTCTTTCCCGCACCGGGGACTGAGAAGTTTGCGCCGTGCCGGAGGGACAGCAGCTTGGCGATGTCCCTGCGCTGGAACTCCGTCAGTTCAGCCGTCCACTCAGGGCCCAACAGATCATCGATCTCGCCAGGCTCGACCTCCCCTGCCCCACCGCTGGAAGGGTCAAGTCTTTGCGCAACGACTTGGGCGTCCATCGCCGAGTCAGTTGCCAGCGCCGCCAGGGAAGGGTCCCAGGTCACCGTTGCAGGATCAGGCCAGGACCCGAGCACAGCCAGGTTCGTAAGGAGGTCATCGATCTCGACGTCCGTAGTTGTCGTCGAACGCTGGACGCTGCTCCGAAATCTCAAGGCGAGACGCCTCAGATCCTCCTCGCGCCCGACCGCTGCCCTGAGCCTGGCCTGCGTCACGGTGTCCCCGAACTCGATCTCCAGACTCGGCTGTGCTGCATCAAGCGTCGTCACGAGGTCTCCCGCGTAGCGTCGAGCAGCCAGTTCACACCGTCTCCGGGAGTGCTGAAGGTACGGCCTGCCTGCTTGGCGAGACGCATCAGGCTGGCACGAAGCGTGATGAGGGCATCGTCGAAAGCATCCTCGTCGAGGGCACGTTTCTGCTTGGCGTCCGCAAACTCGGCCGCGCACTGGTTCACGTAGTCAGCCGCGTCGGTGAGGCGCTCAGGTACGGCAATCTGGCGCTTCTGTAGTTGAGCGTTCTGGCCGGCCATCTTCACAGCCTGGTCGAACGTGGTGCGCGCAGTCTTGAGGAGTCCATCCGCCTCAGCTGTCTGAGCGGCGGTGAGCATGTCTCCACCCTGCGCTGTCGCCTTCGCCTTCGCCTTAAGCAGAGCATCGGTAAGCGCCCGCGCTGTCTTCACCTCCGCGCTAGCGTCCGGAACCGCTACTCCGGGCAGGCCAGGGATGGCGACTGACGCTGATTCCTCTACCTCGGGCTTGAGCTCACCAGGCAGTCGCTCATCGAGGTATCGGACGTGGAAGTCAGCCTCGGCGAGACGGACAGTCGTCTTGGGATAGTTCAAGATCACCATCGCCAGCCGGGACTCCTTCAACCGCTCAGCGGCGTCAGGGTCAGACTTGGCCAGTTTGGTGAAGTCGCGATGCAGTTCACGCAGCTTCTCCTGGTGATCTTCAAAGTCCACCAGCCGCAGCCCTACGCCGTGGCCTGTACTGCTCCGATCGATGGCGTCGTTAATCAACTGGTAGACCCAGCGGTCCTGGTGGAGCGTCGTCGTCTTGATGTTGAAGTCACGGGCTACGTCTTCTTCTCGTCGTCCGCTCGCCAACTCCTCCTCGATCGCGATGAGGCGGTTGATGTACGAATAGTCGCGACGCTTGTCCCGGCGCAGCTGGAGCGACAGCTCCACGGTGTTGATGTCCCGACGGGAGGTGTCAGGGGGCAGCACGCCCACCCTGATGTTCTTGATGCCGATCTCGCGCATCGCTGCACAGCGGGTGTTCCCGTCGACGAGAATCCCGTTGGGACTGATGATCCCAGGTTCCTTCTGCCCGAAGTCGTCAAGCTCGTTCATGAGCGCGGTGTAATCGGGGTCGACCTGGTCCGGGTTGGCCGGCCGCCGGCTGAGGAGGTATCGCAGGTAGTCCTGTCCGCCCTCGCTCCATGGCTCCTCGACGAGCACTCGATAGCGCTCCGGGTCAAGGGTCATCTGGGCACGGATTCGGTGGGTGTCTGGATTGAAGTAGAGCATGTCAACTGGCATGGAGATGACATGCAGATGCTTCTGCTCACCGCGCCACTCGACCGTGACCTTGGCTCCCTCTTCCGCCATGGACTGACTCAGCCGCTCCGCCACGAGCGTGCGGATCTTCTCGCCCTCAGGGGGAACCCCAAAGTTCACGGCCATGGTCTGCGCCTCCAAAGCACCATCTTCAACTCGCTCCTCCATGCATGATTACAGGAGCCGCTCAGAGAGTGCCTCGATGATCATTAAATCGAGGCCAAGAAGGCTGCTGCCGCCTCGACCGGAGAACGGAGACCCACGTGCCCATGCCAGCTTGGAACGACCCGAACCTCAAGGCCGGAACCATGGTCAAGGGGGCCCTGTGGCTCATCCAAGTGGTAGGCGAGGGCAACACGTTCACCAAAGCGCAGGTTCGGGGAGCGTTCCCGGGCGTCGCGCAGGCCGACCGCCGGTTCCGCGACCTCCGGGACTACGGGTGGGTCATTCACACGAGCTCCGACGACGCCACACTGATGGCAGAGGACCAGCGCTTCGTTAAGGCTGGAGCAGCTGTCTGGGATCCCGCCGCCCGGCGAGCTGCGGCTCCCCAGAAGGGATTGTCGGCCAAGGAGAGGCAGGCAGTCATGGCCCGGGACGACTACATGTGCACCGTGTGCGGCATAACTGGTGGCGAGGCGTACCTGGACGACTCCAATCAGACAGCGGTGCTCTCCGTATACATGCGGGAAACCGTCCTTCCCGGCGGGAGGACCGGCACTCAGGCCGTCACCGAGTGCAAGCGATGCCATGCCGGATCCGACGGCGCACCTGTCCGGGCCGACGAAGCGATGGCTGAAATAACGGCGCTCGACCCTGCCGACCGGCGCCGCCTCGTCCGATGGATCGAGCGTGGCCGACGAGGCTCCACCCCGCTGGAGCGAGCATGGAACGCCTACAGGCGCCTGCCCGCCCAGGCCCAGGATCAAGTGAGGGCCTCCATCAAGCCTTAGTCCGGATCCAGAACACAGCGGGCGGTGATGCTGGCGGTGACCAGAAGTATGAGCGGGTCACCGTAGACTTCACACTCTTGCCTCGCTTCACCGAACGGAATGGCCCTCTAGGGCCTTAGGCCTGCGGATATCGTGCTGCACGCGGTACCAGCAGGTTCCGGACACCCGTGTTGCCGCAGGGATTCCAGCACCGCTGGATCGCTTCGCGCCGGATGGCCCGGCACGCCTGGAAGGAGATCACCATGTCCACATCGCCGCTCTCTGAGCAGCTCGAGGTCGTGGAGATCTGCGCTGGCGCCGGCGGGCAATCCCTCGGACTGGAGCGCGCCGGGTTCCGGCACCGGCTCGCTGTAGAACTCGATGCGACCGCGGCCGCTACTCTTCGGAGTAATCTCGTGAACACCCTTGGTTACGACCAGAGCGAGGCCGAGAAAACGGTCGTGGTCGGCGACGTAGCGGACACAGAGTGCTGGGACCCGGCCACACACAACAACGTCGATCTGCTCGCTGGCGGAGTTCCGTGCCCGCCATTCAGCATCGCGGGTAAGCAGCTCGGCGCCAACGATGAGCGCGATCTTTTCGCGTGGGCCATCGAGCTGTGTGGCACGGTGCAACCGAAAGCCCTCATGCTGGAGAACGTGCGCGGGCTCAGCGCCAACCGGTTCTCTGCGTATCGCCAACACGTGCTCGACAGACTCGACAAGCTCGGCTACATCGGGGAATGGAAGCTCCTTCACGCCAGCGATTTTGGGGTCTCTCAGCTCCGTCCTCGGTTCGTACTCGTGGCACTGCAGAAAGACTTCGCACCGTACTTCCACTGGCCAGATCCGCACACGCAGCCGCCCCTGACCGTGGGTGAGCTCCTCAAGGGCCTTATGGGTGAGAACGGCTGGGAGCGCGAGAAAGTCGAAGCATGGGTCAAGCAGGCCAACGACATCGCGCCCACGATTGTCGGCGGTTCTAAGAAGCACGGCGGCGCCGACCTCGGACCGACCCGCGCCAAGCGAGCTTGGGCCGCCCTCGGAGTCGACGCCATGGGCGTGGCGAACGCAGCACCACCTCCGGGCTGGGAGCCGCCCGAGAATGTGCCTGGCCCGAAGCTAACCAAAGAGATGGTCGCCCGGATTCAGGGCTGGACCGGCGGCGAGTTCGCTTGGCATTTCGAGGGTAAGAAGACCTCTGTTTACCGTCAGATCGGCAACGCGTTCCCGCCACCAGTCGCCAAGGCGGTCGGCAGCGCAATTCGTAAGGCACTCCTGAAGATCGGCGAACCAAGAGAACTCCTGGAGAACACGGACACAGTCCTGGACCCCGTCTACAAGCTACTCCGGGAGACTCCCCGCCCGATCAGCATCGATCAGATCATTACGAAGGTCGCCAAAGCGCAGGGAAAGCTGATGGACGAGTCGGAGGTGGAGAGGCGCCTTAACCACCTCACCCATGACTTCGAAATCGAGACGACTGAGCGCTCCAATGGCGTGCTCGCCTATAGCCTTGGCGAGTTCAAAGCTTTCGTAGGCCAACAGGGACACAAGCGGCACGACTTGTTCGCCCAACATCGCTCGAAGATCAGCTGACCTTTCCTACGCAGGCCGTGGGCGCCCAGGCCCACGGCCTGCGTCAGACCGCCACGCACTCATCCAGATCCACGCCAAAGTCGGCAGCCAGGACTAACGCCAGCCGCCGATACGCCTGCGCCTCACGTCGGCAGCGTTCATCGACCGCAGCCAGGTACGGCCGCACCAGCGAATTCTCCTCACCTCTGATCGGTGAATCCAGACCGTACGGAGAACGGTGCGCTGGCAGAAGCACCGGCTCTGCGACCGGTTCGGGCACTACCGTCATGACGCCCTCAGGGCCCGGCGCCCCATCTCGCCGCGCCCCCCGTCGGCCGGCCCCCAGCCCGGCCAGAGTCCAAAGGCGTCGGACAAGCCCCAAGGCCCGACCCCTCACGCCACCTCCCCCTCGTACCGCACAACCGCCTGATCCAGCAGATCGTCCGGATCGCACCCCCGTGCCGCCGCCCAGTGCAGCAAGTCAGCGATCAACTCGACGGCAGGCTGAGCGAGCCCAGTCGGGGCCTTCACCGCGAACAGGAGCGGACGCCCGCGGTGGTCTTGATAGGCCTGGAGTGCGTCGTGGGCACGCCGAACACCGGAGGGGAATTGGCGTCCCGGGAGGGCCAGTTCACACCAAACCGCCTTGCCTGAAGCCGTGAGCAGAGTGCCCCATTCTTCAGCGAGCGCGGCGATCAGATGGAGCCCGCGACCGCACTCCGCGCCGCACCCCACGCCCGTAACCAGCGGGATCGCCTGGCTCTGGTCATGGACCTCAATACGGAAGCGGCCACCCCTGAGCTCCGCAATCAGCGTTGCCGTCGCGCCCGCTCCCACGTGGTGCAGGACGTTCGTCGCGAGTTCTGTCACGACGAGCTGGACCTCCTCCACGAGGGCATCAAGCGACCAGCGCTCAAGCAGGCCGGCGACCTCCTGGCGCAGTCGCCGCATTTCGATCGGGGCCGCTTCAAAGAGCAGCACGTAACGGAGTTGGGGCTCAGAAGAGACGTCGTAGTCGGCCATAGCCGTACTCCCTCCGAGGCCACACAGCGCTGCGCCCGCCGCATCCATGCGACTGCGCTGCGTAGCGGAACGACCACGAGCATGGCACAGAGAAGTCTCACTGTGTAACTTCTCACAAGAATCCATCGAGTGAATCCGCTGGTCCGCCAACTCCCGCCACGCCTAGCCTGATTGGGATCTCCGGGGCCACCCGGTGCCTGCGGGGAGGAAGTCCATGTCCGTCCGGACCACCACACGCCGCCGCCAGCTCGGCGCGATGATGCGCAAGCTGCGCGCACGCAAGGGGCTCACCCTTGAAGAGGCCGGGAATCTGGTCGGCGTATCGAAGGCGACCGTCAGCCGGTACGAGACGCAGGCCGGCCCTGTGAAATGGCTCGTCGTAGACGCGTTGTGCCGGGAGTACGACGCGACCGACGCCGAACGTCAGGCAGTCGTCGCGATCGCCAAAGACGCCAAGCAACAAGGCTGGTGGAGTTCCTTCACCGACTCCATCCCGGAGAGCATGAACCTGCTGCTCACCCTGGAGGACGAGGCCGTACGCGAGGATCACTTCTGCTCGGTCTACGTCCCTGGGCTGCTCCAGACCCGCGAGTACAGCACCGCGCTCCAGAAGGCCAACGAAGTACGGCTCGCCCAGTCCGAGATCGAGCGGCTCGTGGACATCCGCATGAAGCGGCAGGCGATCCTCGACCGCCCGAACCCTCCCCACCTGTGGGCCGTCCTTGACGAGTCCGTGATCCGCCGGGTCGTCGGCTCGCCCGCCATCATGAAGGCGCAGCTCGACCGGCTCCTCGAAGCCAGCGAGTCGGAACACATCACGCTGCAGATCCTGCCGTTCGCCAAGGGGGCCCACGGGGCCGCCCTGGGGAGCTTCGTCATCCTGGGAGCGGCGGAGTCGGCCCTCGACGTCGTGTACGTGGACATCCACACCGGCTCGCTCTTCCTGGAAAAGGAGGAGGAACTCGCGCGCTACCGGCTTGCGTTCGAATACCTTCGCGCACAAGCGTTGGACATGGAGGCATCCGCCGCCGTGATCCAGAACGTACGCAAGGAGCTCTAATGCAAGGTGGGCCCGCGCTTCCAGCGGCTCGGACGTGGTTCAAGTCGTCGTACAGCGGCGCCAATACGAGTGAGTGCGTGGAGGCCTGCCCCGTCACCGGTGGGATGGCGATACGTGACTCCAAGGCCCCCGAAGGGCATGTCGCTACCTTCAGCGCCCGCCCCTGGGCCGAGTTCCTGCTCTCCCTTCAGGACCCCGGCCGCCACCCCCGCGGCCCGCAGGGCGTGAGGTAGAACTCGCGCCCGGCCGCGGCGGGTTGACCAGAAGCGAAGGTGACGGGTTGCGGCGCGCCGCGGTCAACGCCCCCCGAATCTCCCCCGCCACCCCCTCCCTCCGCCCCCGCAAATCCTCCGCCGTGACGGCAAGCACCGGGAGGCCCGCCGTGGCGAGGCGGTTGCGTTGCGAGAGGGTGCGGCGCCAGGAGGCCGGGTCCAGGTGGTACTCGCGGGAGTCGACCTCCAGGGCCAGGCCCTCCGCCGGCCAGTACGCGTCCGGGCGCGCCAGGAAGGTGCCGGTCAGCGGGTCGTGGAGGTTCGGGTTCCACAGGGGTTCCGGGAGGGCGTAGGTGTGGATCAAGGTACGGGCGTCCGCCTCCAGGGGTGAGTGGATGCCCGCCATCAAGTGGGCCGTCGACCTCGCCACGTACGGGGCATGGCGGCGCCGCGACGCGGACAGTTCCGCCAGCAGGTCGTCCGGCGTGCAAAAGCCCCGCTGCACCGCCTCCGCCAGGAGCGCCGTCACATCGCGTTCGCAGGCCAGCGCCGGCACCGCGTCCGCCACCGCGCGGGCCGGCGCCGCGCACCGCAACCCCGCCACCGGGCACCCCTCCGGCATCCGTCGCGTGCGGTGCACCTTCACGTACGACGTTCCGCGCGCGCCCGTCCCCTCGTACGGGACCAGTACGTCCACCCAGCGCAACCGCTCCGGGCGCGGCGCCGCGCGGAAACCCCGTACCGCGAGCGCCGCGTGCCCCGTCAGCAGGGCCTGCTCACCCGCGTACAGGAGCGCCGCGCGCATGCGCTGACGCGGGGTCGGGGTGCCGGAGTGGAGGAGGTGGACCCGCGGCAGCAGCCGCTGCCACGGGCCGCCAGGGTGGCAACGGCGGTTCGTGGTCGAGTTCGCGCAGCCGAGGTCCATCAGCTGTTCGCGCGTGAGGAGTTGGTCCTGGGTGAGTGCGAGCGGGTGGCGGGCGAGGGCGCGCACGGAGGTGGTGTCGTTCACGCTCGCTTCGTGCCCGGCCCCGCGCGCGCTCACCTCTCCGTACCCGGCCCGTGGCGGGGCGCGGACCGGACTGTGACGGCTCAGCGCCGCTCCGTTGTCATTTCGCGTCACAGCCCCACCGGCACGTGAGACCCAGATCACACTTCGGGCTGTCACACTCGCGGTCCCGGCTCCGTCACATCTACGTAGCCATCAACAAGGCCCGCGCAGGGCGTACCCGAGGAGTCCACATGGAAGCCCGCCTCAACCCCTTCACCAGCCCCATCGCCGGGAAGGTCATCAAGCACATCAACTCCGCCGGGAAGGTCGTCGCCGACTCCTCGCTGCCCGCCGTCACCCAGGAGCTCGTGAAGATCCGGGCCAGCCAGATCAACGGGTGCGGGTTCTGCACCGACATGCACACCAAGGACGCCGCGCACGCCGGGGAGACCCAGCAGCGGCTCAACCTGATCGCCGCCTGGCGCGAGGCCACCGTGTTCACCGACGCCGAGCGCGCCGCGCTCGAACTGACCGAGCAGGGCACCCGGATCGCCGACGCCGCCGGCGGCGTCCCGGACGAGGTGTGGGCGAACGCCGCGAAGCACTACGACGAGGAGCAGCTCACCGCACTCGTCTCGCTGATCGCGATCATCAACGTCTACAACCGCATGAACGTCATGGTGCAGATGCCCGCCGGGTCCTACCAGCCCGGCCAGTTCGCCTGACGGACCCAGGGCGTAACCTCACAAATGGGCGGGACCGGCCCACCCACGGGTCCCGGCCCGCCCTCCGGAAGCCGCTTCCGGACACCACTACGCAGGAGGTTCGCCCCATGGCCCGCGCCCTTCCCACCGCCCCGATAGCCGCCGCCGGACTCGTCGGGGGCTACGCCACCGCCCGGTTCACCAAGAAGCGGCAGCTGGGCGGGGCCGTGCTCGCCGTGGCCGGGGCCGCCGCCGCGACGCAGTGGACGAAGACGCGGGGCGGGAAGGTCGCGGGGGCGCTGACGGGCGCGTACGTGGCGGCGTTCGCCGGCTCGCACCCGCTGGCCAAGAAGGTCGGGGCGTGGCCCGCCGTGTTCGGTGTCGCCGGGGCCGTCGCCGCCGCGTCGTACGTCCTCGTGGACCGCCGCGCCGCCTAGTCGGCGCGGCCGTGCGAGAGCACGTTCACCACTTTCCCCTGCGGGTCCCGTACGAAGAAGCGGCGCACGCCCCACTCCTCGTCCCGCAGGTCGTGGACGATGTCGGCGCCCGCCGCGCGCAGCGCCGCGTACACCGCGTCGACGTCGTCCACCTCCACGCTGATGTCCGGCACCACCGGGCCCGTCGCCTCGTGCGTGAAGAACTGGATCTGCGCGGTGGGGTCGGACGGCGAGACCATCGTCATGATCCAGCCCATGTTCATGGCCTCGCGGAAGCCGAGCGTTCCATAGAAGTCGCGGTTCGCCGTCATCGCCGCCTCGTCGGGCACTGACACGTTCGGGACTGCCCTGCGGATGTGGGTGTGTGTCTCGTTCTCGTCCGTTGCCATGGACGTCATCGTCCCCGGAAAGTCGCCCTGTACGCCCCCGGCGACACCCCGAGGACCGCCTGGAAGTGCTGGCGCAGCGACGTGCCGGAGCCGAAGCCCGTCTCCGCCGCCACCCGGTCCACCGTGTGGTCCGTCCGCTCCAGCAACTCCCGCGCCCGGTCCACCCGTTGCCGGTTCAGCCACGTCATCGGAGTCATGCCGGTCTCCTCACGGAAGCGGCGGTTGTACGTGCGGACGGACATGGCGTCACGGGCCGCCAGCTGCGCCAGGGTCAGCGGGTCCGCCAGTCGCCCCAGCGCCCACTCCCGCGAGCGGGACGTCGACGCAGGGCCACCCGCCTCCTCCAGCGGCACCGGGCGCTGGATGTACTGCGCCTGGCCGCCCTCCCGGTGCGGCGGCACCACCGTGCGGCGCGCCAGCTCCGTCGCCACCGCCGCGCCGTGGTCCTCGCGGATCATGTGCAGGCACAGGTCGATGCCCGCGGCCTCCCCCGCCGAGGTCAGCACCCGGCCCTCGTCCACGTAGAGGACGTCCGCGTCCACCGTCACCGACGGGAACGTACGGGCGAACAGCTCCGACGACATCCAGTGCGTCGTCGCCCGGCGGCCGTCCAGAAGGCCCGCCGCCGCCAGGACGAACGAGCCCGTGCAGATCGACGCCACCCGGCCGCGGACCGCCGACAGCGACTCCTCCAATTCGGACTCCAGATCCCCCTTCCGGAGCTCCTCGTCCGACTCGTGCGAGGCCGGGACCAGCACCGTGTCCGCCGCAGCCACCGCCTCCAGGCCGTGCTCCGCGTAGATCGGGAAGTCGGCGTCCGTGCGGATGCGGCCGGGACGGGGCGCGCACGTCGTCACCTCGTAGAGGCGCTCCCCCGTGACCGGATCGCGGGCCGTACCGAACAGCTGGTGGACCAGGCCCAGCTCCATCGGCAGCACACCGTCCCGTACGAGGACCGCCACCGGCCGCCGACGGCGCCTCGCCCGCGCTCCGCTCATGTCCGCACTGCCCTACGCCCCCAGCGCCCGCGACACCGTGAAGATCAGCAAGCCCGCGAGCGAACCCACCACCGTGCCGTTGATCCGGATGAACTGCAGGTCGCGGCCGATGTGCGCCTCGATCTTGCGGGTCGTGTGCTCGGCGTCCCAGCCCGCGACCGTGTCCGTGATCAGGGACGTGATCTCCGCGCGGTACGTCGTCACGACGTACACCGCCGCGCCCTCCACCCAGCCGTCGACCTTCGAGCGGACGTCCGGCTCCGTCGCCATCCGGCGGCCCAGCGAGAGCAGCGACGCCCGCACCCGAAGGCGCAGCTCGCTGCGCTCGTCCTCGGCCGCCGCGACGATCATCTGGCGGACCGCGGACCAGGCCGAGGCGATGATGTCCTGCACCTCGGAACGGCCCAGGATCTCCGACTTCAGGCGCTCCACACGGTCCCGGGTGTCGGAGTCCGACTGCAGGTCGCCCGCGAAGTCGCCCAGGAAACGGTCGAGCGCGCCGCGCGCCGGGTGGTCCGGCATGTCGCGCATCTCCGTCACGAACCGCAGCAGCTCCTTGTAGACGCGCTCGCCCACCCGCCTGTCGACGAACCGGGGCGTCCAGCCGGGGGCGCCGCCCTCCACCGCGTCCATCACCGAGTCCGAGTGCAGCACCAGCCAGTCGTGCGCGCGGGCACACACCAGGTCGACGACCCGCTTGTGGCCGCCGTCCGCCACCACCTTCTCCAGCATCTTGCCGAGGCCCGGCGCGATCTCCGCGTTGTCCGCGCGGCGCGTGATGGCCTCGCCGACGATCGCCTGCACGTCCGAGTCGCGCAGCACGGTCAGGGCGCCCCGCAGCGCCGTCGCCGCCTCCGCCGTCACCCGATCGGCGTGCTCCGGCTCGGCGAGCCACGCACCGAGGCGGCTGGCGATGCCGACGGAGCGCAACCGGTCCCGTACGACGTCGCCGGAGAGGAAGTTCTCGCCCACGAACTCGCCGAGCGAGACGCCCAGCTGGTCCTTCTTCTTCGGAATGATCGCCGTGTGCGGGATCGGGATGCCCAGCGGATGCCGGAACAGGGCGGTGACCGCGAACCAGTCCGCCAGCGCACCGACCATGCCGGCCTCCGCGGCCGCCGCCACGTACCCCGTCCAGGCGCCCGCGCCCGCGTGCTCCGCCCACGTCGCCAGTACGTAGATCAGCGCCACGAGGACGAGCAGCCCGGTCGCCGTCAGCTTCATCCGGCGCACGCCGCGCCGCTTCTCCTCGTCGGCCGCGGTGAACTCCGCGACGAAGCGGCGGGCGGGGCGGATGGGCCGGGAGGGCCGGGATTGACCCGATGTGGCGCGGGAAGACTTCCCGGTGTCCGCTTCGGCCGCTTCAACTGCTTTGTCCGCTGTGTCGTACGCCCCCGGAGACTCCCCCTGGGACTCCCCACGAGACGCACCCCGGGACGCCCCATCGGCCCCCTGAGCCCCGCGCTTCACGTCGCCGTCCACTCAGCCCACTCCGCATCGGTCATCGGCCCGACTCGTCGACTTCGACTCGACTGTCATCCGCCTCACACATTGTCCCTTCCTGACCTACTCCCGGAACGAACCAAAGGTTCCCGGCGTCTACCTGTCCGGAGGGGGGCAGTGTCGGCCCCAGCCCGCCCCATGACGCATCATGGGATCATCACATCGGAGCCTCGGGCTCCCCCTGCCCGAGGAGAAACACACCGCATGACCAAGCGTCACGGTTATGCCTTGTTGACCGCGCTCGTCGCGGTCGTCGTGATGATCTCTGCCGCCATTTACGTGGGCTTCTCCGGAGTCCTGGGCGGCGGCGACGACAACATAGAGGCGGGCGGCGCACACCCGCGCAGCTCCGCCGCCCCCGCCTCCACCGGCACCTGGGCCGGCAGCTGGTCCGCCTCCCCCGCAGGCGGCGAACCCGGCACGGAGACGAACGGCTTCTACGGCCACTCCATCCGCAACATCGTGCACACCAGCGTCGGCGGCAACGCCGCGCGCATCACCCTCTCGAACCTGTACGGCCAGTCGCCGCTGCGCATCACGCACGCCTCGATCGCCGTGGCCTCGGCGCCCAACAACCCGACGGCCCTGTCCGACACGATGCGGCGCCTGACGTTCAACGGGAACTCCTCGGTCGTCATCCAGCCCGGCCAGCAGGCCGTCAGCGACGCGCTGCGGATCACCGTGCCGAGCGACTCCGACATCCTGGTCACCACGTACTCGCCGACGCCGTCCGGACCGGTCACGTACCACCCGCAGGCCCGCCAGATGTCGTACGTCGCCCGGGGCGACCGCACCGAGGACCCCAGCGGCACGCTCTACAACCAGCAGAGCCCGTACTGGCGCTACCTCAGCGCCCTCGACGTGCTCAGCAACGAGGCGCAGGGCACCGTCGTCGTCGTCGGCGACTCCCTCACCGACGGCATCACCTCCACCATGGGCGCCAACCGCCGGTGGACGGACGTCCTCGCCGAGCGGCTGCGCACGGAGTCGGGTGCCCCGCGCTACGGCGTCGTGAACCAGGGCATCAGCGGCAACCGGATACTGGCCGACGGCTTCGGCCGCCCCGCCAACAACCCGAGCGGCCTCTCCCGCTTCGAACGGGACGCGCTCAGCCGCTCCGGCGTCCGCGCCGTCATCATCGACCTCGGTATCAACGACATCCTGCGCACGCCGCAGCAGACCGACCCGGCGAAGATCGTCGACGGCCTGCGCGAGCTGACCCGGCAGGCGCACGCGCGCGGCCTGCGGGTCGTCGGCGCGACGCTCATGCCGTTCCAGGGCCACCCCGGCTACCGCCCGAACCTCGAGGCGGTCCGCCAGTCCGTGAACGGGCAGATCCGCGCCGGCAAGGTCTTCGACAGCTACGTCGACTTCGACCGCGCCCTGCGCGACCCGTACAACCCGCGCCGCCTCCTGGACCAGTACGACTCCGGCGACCACCTCCACCCGAGCGACGCGGGCTACCGCAAGATGGCGGAGGCCTTGGACCTGTCGTCGCTGCGGGGGTCGACGGGGGCGGAGCTGTAGCCGGTACCGGCTGAGACCGGCGACGTACGAAGAAGGGCGCTCCCGATGCCGGGGGCGCCCTTTTGCGTGTGCGGTCGGAGGGACTCGAACCCTCACGGGATTTCTCCCACCGGGACCTAAACCCGACACGTCTGCCAATTCCGCCACGACCGCATCAAAACGGACAACTCGCCTTGGCTGCCCGTTCCGCCTCGTCAGTGTACGACGGTGCTCCCCGCCCGAGGGGCGCGCCCACGGCCTGGCCGCCAAGTCCTCGTCGGCGCTTGCCGGTTGAGGAAAGGACGAACCGCCCCGTGCCGACGGGCAACGGGGCGGTTCGAGGAGAAGAGCGGGTCAGAACCTCGGCGTAGGCGCCTGGGATTCGACCATTTCCGCGGCCTCCTCGTCCGTCTCCACCGAGGGCGGGGAGCCGGCCAGGGGCTTCTGGGCGGTTTCCTTCATGCAGGCCACCGCGATGACGCCGATGAGGGCCGCGGCCATCGAGTAGTAGGCCGGCATCATGTCGGAGCCGGTGAGGCCGATGAGGGCGGTGATGACCAGGGGGGTCGTGCCGCCGAAGATCGAGGCCGAGAGGTTGTAGCCGACCGAGAGGGAGCCGTAGCGGACCTGCGTCGGGAAGAGCGCCGGGAGGGCCGCCGACATGGTGCCGAGGAGGCAGACCAGGGAGAGGCCGAGCATCAGCATGCCGAGCGAGACGGCCCACAGGGCGCCGTTCTTCACCAGGAGGAAGGACGGGACCGAGAGGACGAAGAAGCCGATCATGCCGGCCATGAGGAGCGGCTTGCGGCCGAAGCGGTCGGAGAGCTTGCCGACCTGGTTGATCAGGCACATCAGGACGATCATCGTCACGATCAGGATCAGCAGGCCGTGCGTTTCCGAGTAGCCCATCTCGTCCGACAGGTACGTCGGCATGTACGAGAGGAGCATGTAGTCGGTGATGTTGTAGGCGCCGACGAGGCAGATGCAGAGGATCAGCGTGGGCCAGTAGTCGCGGAAGATCTTGGCCAGGTCGCCCTTGGCCGTGGTCTCCACGGAGGAAGCGGCGTCGGTCGCGCGGTGCGAGGACTCGTCCTCCAGCTTCTGGAAGGCGGGGGTCTCGTCGAGGCGGAGCCGCAGGTAGAGGCCGACCAGGCCGATGGGGCCCGCCACCAGGAACGGGACGCGCCAGCCCCAGGACTCCATGCCGTCGCTGCCGAGCACGGAGGTGAGGATCGTGACGAGTCCTGCCGCGCCGACGTAGCCGGCGAGGGTGCCGAACTCCAGGAAGCTGCCGAAGAATCCGCGCTTCTTGTCGGGGGCGTACTCGGCGATGAAGGTGGAGGCGCCGCCGTACTCGCCGCCGGTGGAGAAGCCCTGGACGAGCCGGAAGAGGATCAGCAGGACCGGGGCCCAGAAGCCGATCGTCGCGTAGGACGGGATCAGGCCGATCGCGAAGGTGCCGATGGCCATGAGGATCATCGTCAGCGCGAGGACCTTCTTGCGGCCGACCTTGTCGCCCATGGGACCGAAGACCATGCCGCCGATCGGGCGTACGAGGAACGAGACCGCGAAGGTCGCGAACGACGAGATCAGCTGGACGGTGTCGTTCCCGGAGGGGAAGAAGACATGGCCGATGGTGACGGCGAGGTAGGAGTAGATGCCGAAGTCGAACCACTCCATGGCATTACCGAGCGAGGCCGCCTTCACCGCGCGCTTCACCGCGGTGTCGTCGGTGACGGTGATGTCGGTGCGGCGCAGCGGCGGGTTCTTGCGCCGCTTGACGGCGCGGAACAAGGCGCGGTGACGCTTGACCGCCTCCGGGTCGGGCACCAGCCCTTCCTCGGTGTCGGTGGTCATGGGGTGGATCCCTTCTCTGACTGCAAAGCGCTTCCAGGTTCCACCTGCTCACGGTCGTTGGTTGCAAACGAAAGTCCCAAGCGATCGGGACTTTCGTCACAACCTTTCGTCCCTAACCTCCGTCAATGACCGAACTTCCGCACGTGGAGCGGGTCCGGCGGATGCGGGAATTCTCAGATGCCGAGATCCTTGATGATCTTCGCTACGTGGCCGGTCGCCTTCACGTTGTAGAGGGCGCGCTCGACCTTTCCTTCCTCGTCGACGACCACCGTTGAGCGGATCACGCCGGTGACGACCTTCCCGTAGAGCTTCTTCTCGCCGAAGGCGCCGTAGGCCTCGAGAACCTTCTTCTCGGGGTCCCCCACCAGGGTGACCTTGAGGTTTTCCTTCTCGCGGAACTTGGCGAGCTTCTCCGGCTTGTCGGGGGAAACGCCGATGACGTCGTAGCCGGCCTCGGCGAGCACGTCGAGGTTGTCGGTGAAGTCGCAGGCCTGCTTCGTGCAGCCGGGGGTAAGCGCTGCGGGGTAGAAGTAGACGATCGTCTTGCGGCCCTTGTGGTCGGCGAGGGAGACCTCGTTGCCGTCGGCGTCGGGCAGGGTGAAGGCGGGCGCGGTGTCGCCGGGCTGCAGTCGCTCGCTCATGGGGGCCTCCTGGGGCGTCGTGACAAGTGGACTCGGTTGAGCGTAATGGGGGTGCCCGGGGGGTGGCGGAGGCGGCGAGCTGACAGACTGTCCATTACTCATACGCAGTGAGAGCAGCGACCTTGGAGGCAGCGCGGTGTCGCACATGTCCAGCACGCCGGATACCCCGGACACGCGAACCCCGGCTCAGATCGAGGCGGACATCAAGCGCCGTCGCGACACCCTGGCCGAGACGCTCGACGAGATCGGGATCCGGGTGCACCCGAAGACGATCGTCGGCGACGCGAAGGCCAAGGTCGCCTCGCAGGTCGACCACACGCTCGGGCGGGCGTACGTGGGGGCGAACCGGCTGGTCTCCGAGGTGAGGGGGCAGCTGGTTTCCGAGGAGGGCGCGCCGCGTCTGGAGCGGATCGTGCCGGTCGCGCTCGTCGTGGTGGGTGTGACCGGGCTGCTCGTGGTGGGTTCGCGGCGTCGCAAGCGCTGACCCGGGGGCGTACAAGGGCGCTCGGTGCAGGTAAGTTCGTCGGCGTGAGCGCCAATCCCGATAAGCACAGCACCAGCCATGACGACAAGCTGCCCATCCGCATGCTGCACGACCGTGTGCTCGTGCGGCAGGACTCCTCCGAGGGCGAGCGGCGCAGTGGTGGCGGCATTCTGATTCCCGCGACGGCGGCCGTCGGCAAGCGGCTCGCCTGGGCGGAGGTCGTCGCGGTCGGGCAGAACGTGCGGGCCGTGGAGCCGGGTGACCGGGTGCTGTTCGATCCGGAGGACCGGGCCGAGGTCGAGGTGCGGGGTGTCGCGTACGTGCTGATGCGCGAGCGGGACCTGCACGCGGTGGCGGCCGACCGGTTCGAGGGTTCCGAGGACTCGACGGGGCTGTACCTGTAGTCGACCGCCGACACACGCCGATCGCAGGGCTCAAGGTGAGTTCAGGGCGCCGAGCGGGTTGATGTCCGTGTCGCCGGGGCTGGGTGAATCGGTGGGTTCCTCGCTGCCCGTCGGTTCTTCGGACGGGGGCGTCTCGCTCGACGGTTCGTCGGAGGGGGTCTCCTCGTCCGAGGGTGTCGCGGAGGCGGTGTCCGAGGGGGATTCGGTCGCCGTTTCCGAGGCGGATTCGGGGGCCGAGGGCAGTGGTTCCTGTTCGGCGCCGCTCTGGAGGTCCAGGTCGAAGTCGCTCGCCGGGGTGCCGGAGAGGGCGGCCTGGGTGAACTGGGCCCAGATCTGTGCCGGGTAGCCGCCGCCGTTGATCCGCGGGAGGCCCGTCGCCCCGTACAGCGGGGTCTGCGCGCCGGAGACGGGGTCCTGGCCCATCACGGAGACGACGGTCGCGAGGTCGGGGGTGTAGCCCGCGAACCAGGCCGCCTTGTCCTCCTCCGCGGTGCCGGTCTTGCCGGCGGCGGGGCGGCCCGCGGCCTTGGCTGCGGTGCCGGTGCCGCCGTCGACGACCGACTTGAGGATCGACGTGGTGGTGTCGGCGGCCGCGCGCGGGACGGCCTGCCGGGTCTCCTTCTTGGGGAGCGTGACGTCCTCGCCGTTCTTGGTGATCGAGTCGAGCAGCGTGTACGTGCCGTGCTCCCCGTGGTTGGCGAGCGTCGCGTACGCCTCGGTCATGTCGAGTACGGAGGCGGTGGACGGGCCGAGCGCGATCGACGGGGAGGCCGTCAGGTCGGGGGTGTCGGAGGGGATGCCGAGGTCGAGGGCGGTCTGCTTGACCTTGTCCGAGCCGACGTCGACGGCCATCTGCGCGTACACCGCGTTGACCGACTTGTCGGTGGCCTCGCTGACGGTGATGTTGCCGTAGGAGCGGTCGTCCTCGTTGGCGGGGGCGTAGTGGCCGCCGTCCCAGCCCTGTACGGGGCGCTTGTTGGTGCCGTCGTAGATGGTGCTGGGGGTGATGCGGCGGCCGTCCTGGGTGGTCGAGGCGTTCTCGACGGCGGACGTGAACACGAACGGCTTGAAGGTGGAGCCGACCTGGTAGTCGCGTCGGGTGGCGTTGTTGACGTACTGCTTCGTGTAGTCGACGCCGCCGTACATGGCGCGGACCTTGCCGTTGGAGGGGTCGATGGCGGCGCCGCCCGCGCGGACGTTCTTGTCGATGTCGCGGGCGTTCTTGTCGAGCTTCGACATCAGCTGGTCGTCGACCGCCTTCTGGAAGGCGTTCTGCTTCTTCTTCTGCAGCGTCGTGGTGATGCGGTAGCCGCCGCCGGCGAGGGTGTCCTCGTCGAGGATCTTGTTGTCGGTGATGTAGTCCTTCACGGCCTGTACGAGGTAGCCGCGCTGCCCGGAGAGGCCGGAGGGCGCCTTCGCCTGGTCGGGCGTCGGGAACTTCATGTTCTCGCGGTCGGAGGCGTCGAGCCAGCCTTCCTTGACCATGCCGTCGAGGACGTAGTTCCAGCGGGCGGTGGCCGCGTCCTTGTTCTCGGGGTGGGCGGCGACGTCGTACGCGCTGGGGGCGTTGACCAGGGCCGCGAGGTAGGCGCCCTGGGCGGCCGACAGGTCCTGGACGTCCTCGCCGTAGTAGGCCTGGGCGGCGGCCTGGATGCCGTACGCGTTGCGCCCGAAGTAGCTGGTGTTGAGGTATCCCTCGAGGATGTCGTCCTTGGACTTCTCGCGGTCCAGCTTGATGGAGATGAAGAACTCCTTCACCTTCCGGGAGACGGTCTGCTCCTGGCCGAGGTAGTAGTTCTTCACGTACTGCTGGGTGATGGTCGAGCCGGACTGCTTGCCCTTGCCGGTGAGCGTGTACCAGGCGGCGCGCAGCATGGCCTGCGGGTCGACGGCGGACTCGGAGTAGAAGTCGCGGTCCTCGGCGGCGAGCACGGCGTGCTGCACCGATTTGGGGATCTGAGTGAGGCTCACGTTCTCCCGGTTGACCTCGCCGTCGCGGGCGATCTGGTCGCCGTTCGCGTACAGGTAGACGTTGCTCTGCGCGGTCGCCGCGGAGTTGGCGGCGGGGATGTCGACGAGGGCGTAGCCGAGGGCGAACAGGCCGATGCACAGCAGGACGAAGCCGATGATGCCGCCGAGCACCATCCGCCAGGTGGGGATCAGGCGCCGCCAACCGGTGCGCTTGGGGCGTTTGGCCTTGCCGGTGGCGGCGGGTGTGGCGCCCGCGTCGTGCGCTGCCGGTTCCTGGGGCTCCGTCGGCTGCTCAGGCTGCTCGGGCTGCTGCGGCTGCTCCGGCTCGTCGCTGCTCATGTCCTGTGGAACTCCTGATCCGCCTCGTACGTCACGTACGCCTCGTATGACACATATGACCTCCAAGACTGCTACACCACGCGGAAAATCCGTGGCAGGCGACGCGCCCTGTGACTAGGCTCCTGCGCTTCGGCCCATTTCGCGAGGGGGACTGGACTGGTGGGAGCAGTGCGGCTGTACGCGACCGTCGCGGCCGGAGGTTTCCGCAGATACGCCACCTATCGCGGGGCGACGCTCGCCGGGGTCTTCACGAACACCGTGTTCGGCCTGATCATCGCCTGCACGTACATCGCGCTGTGGGACGAGCGGCCGCACCTCGGCGGGTACGACCAGGCGCAGGCACTGACGTTCGTGTGGGTCGGGCAGGCGATGTTCGCGGTGATGGTGCTGCAGATCGGCGGCGGCTTCGAGACCGATCTGATGGAGCGGATCCGCAGCGGGGACATCGCCGTCGATCTGTACCGGCCGGTGGATCTGCAGTGCTGGTGGCTGGCGCAGGACCTGGGCCGGGCGGCCTTTCAGTTCCTGGGGCGCGGTGTCGTGCCGATGGCGGTGGGGTCGCTGATCTTCCGACTGGCGCTGCCCACGGACCCGTTGAGGTGGGTGGCGTTCCTGCTGACGCTGCTCGCGGGGGCGGCGGTGAGCTTCGCGATCCGTTATCTGGTGGCGCTGTCCGCGTTCTGGCTGCTCGACGGCAGCGGGGTGGTGCAGATGTCGGGGCTCGTGTCGACGTTCCTTTCGGGGATGCTGCTGCCGCTGAACGTGTTCCCGGGCGCCTTCGGCGAGTTCGCCCGCGCGCTGCCGTGGTCGGCGCTTCTCCAGGTGCCGGCGGATGTGCTGCTCGGTGAGCGGGGCGTGGCGGGCGCGCTGCTGTTCCAGGGGGCGTGGGCGGTGGTGCTGCTCGGCGCGGGGCGGCTGCTGCAGTCCGCCGCGACACGGAGGGTGGTGCTGCAGGGTGGCTGAGCGGGGCACGGTGATGGGCGAGGCGGCGCGGACGTACCGGCTCGTGGGCGGGATGTGGATCCGGTCGACGATGACGTACCGGGCGTCGTTCCTCATGACGGTCTTCGGGAACTTCGCGGTGACCGGCCTGGAGTTCGTCGGGATCCTGCTGATGTTCTCGCAGGTCGACCGGTTCGGCGGGTACGGGCTGCCCGAGATCGCGTTCCTGTACGGGGCGGCGGGCACGTCGTTCGGGCTCGCCGACCTGGCGTTCGGTTCGGTGGGGCGGCTCGGGCAGCGGGTGCGGGACGGCACGCTCGACACGTTCCTGGTGCGGCCCGCGCCGGTGCTCGCGCAGGTCGCGGCGGACCGGTTCGCACTGCGCAGGCTGGGGCGGGTGACGCAGGGCGTGGTGGTCCTCGGCTACGGCCTCACGGCGATCGACGTGGCGTGGACGCCGCTGAAGGTGCTGCTCGTCCCGGCCCTGGTGGTCAGCGGCGGCGCCATCTTCACGGCCGTGTTCATCGCGGGCGCGGCCTTCCAGATCGTGGCGCAGGACGCCTCCGAGGTGCAGAACGCGGCGACGTTCGGCGGCAACGCGATGCTCAGCTACCCGCCGACGGTCTTCGGCGACACGCTGCTGCGGGGCGTCACCTTCGTCCTCCCCCTGGCCTTCGTGAACTGGCTGCCCGGCCTCTACATCCTGGGCCGCCCCTATCCGCTCGATCTGCCGCGGTGGGTGGCGTTCGCGCCGCCGCTGGTGGCGGCGGGCTGTCTGGCCCTCGCGCTGTTCGCCTGGCGGGCGGCGCTTCGTACGTATCGCAGCACGGGGAGTTGACGTTGGAAGTGGGGCCCATGAGAGACGAGTTCATCCGGCTCGACGAGGTCGAGAAGGTCTTCGACGTACGGCGCAAGACGGGCTTCATGCGGCGGGAGCGGCGCGAGGTGCGGGCCGTGGACTCGCTGAGCTTCGGCGTGCGGCGCGGCGAGATGGTCGGCTACATCGGGCCGAACGGGGCGGGGAAGTCGACGACGATCAAGATGCTGACGGGGATCCTGATGCCGAGCGCGGGCCGTCTGCGGGTCGCGGGGATCGATCCGTCGCGGGAGCGGGCGCGCCTGGCTCAGCGCATGGGTGTGGTCTTCGGGCAGCGGACGACGCTGTGGTGGGACCTGCCCCTGATCGACTCGTACCGCTTGATGCGCCGCATGTACCGCATCGAGGAGAGCCGCTACGAGAAGAACCTCACCCGCTGCGTCGAACTTCTCGAACTGGGCGACCTGTTGGACGTGCCGGTGCGCCAGCTGTCGCTCGGGCAGCGGATGCGCGGGGACATCGCGGCGGCGCTGCTGCACGACCCGGAGGTGCTGTACCTGGACGAGCCGACGATCGGCCTGGACGTCGTGTCGAAGGTCAAAGTCCGGGGATTCCTCCGGGACTTGAACGCGGACCGGGGCACGACGGTCCTCCTCACGACGCACGACCTGACCGACATCGAGCAGCTGTGCCGCCGGGTGATGGTCATCGACCACGGGAAGCTCATGTACGACGGCGAGCTGGAGGGCCTGCACGCGACGGGCGGCGCGGCGGCGGAGCGCACGCTCGTCGTGGACCTGGAGCGTGAACTGCCGCCACTGGACGTCGAGTTCGCGCGGGTCGTGAAGGTGGAGGGGGCGCGGCAGTGGCTGGCGTTCCCGGCCGGGCAGTCGGCGGCGCCGCTCGTGGCGCGGATCGCGGAGCGGTATCCGCTGGTCGACCTGTCGGTGCGCGAGCCGGACATCGAGGCGGTGATCGCGAGGATGTACGCGCGGGACACGTCCGTAGCGCCGTGACGCCGACCTTCGTACGCTGACACCCATGACGGACGAATCCGGCCTCCCGAGGCCCTCCGCTGACTCCCGGCCCGAACTGCGCGCGTCCGATGCCGACCGGGAGCTGGTCGCCGAGCGGCTGCGGGACGCGCTCGCCGAGGGGCGGCTCGACATGGAGGAGTTCGGCGAACGGCTCGACGCGGCGTACCAGGCGCGTACGTACGGAGAGTTGGCGCCGCTGACGAAGGACCTGCCGGTCGGGGCGGGGGCTTCGGGGGCCGTGAGTTTCGTGAAGGAGCCGCTGCCGGAGGGGGCCGTCGACTGGTCGGCGCGGATCCGGGGCGAGGCGAGTTCCACGTGGGGCGTCGGGATCATGTCCGGGTTCCAGCGCAAGGGGCGGTGGACGGCGCCGCGGCGCTTCAACTGTTTCGCGTTCTGGGGCGGCGGCGAGATCGATCTGCGCGAGGCGGACTTCGAGGCGCGCGAGATCGTGATCAACTGCGTGGCGGTCATGGGCGGGATGAACGTGGTCGTGCCGCCGGGCGTGGAGGTCGTGGTGCGCGGCATCGGCATCATGGGCGGCTTCGACCACAACGAGGAGGGTGTCCCCGGCGATCCGGGCGCGCCACGGGTGGTGGTCACCGGTTTCGCCTTCTGGGGCGGGGTCGGCGTGGAACGCAAGGTGACACGGGCGGAGAAGCGCCGCCTGAAGGAGGAGAGGCGGCGGGGGCGGTTGGAGCGGGGGGACGGGTGAGCTCCGCTCGGACCGGGGGCGGTTGAGCGCGGCTCGGACCGGGGGGGGCGGGAGTGAGGTCGACCGGAGGCCGGGGGCGGGGTGAGGTCGGCAGGGGGCCGGTGGGCTGCCGGAGGCGGGGCGGGGGTTGCTGAGGCGGGGTCGGCGCCTCCCGCGCCGCGGGCCGGATGTGCTGCTTCCCGGCGTCGCCCATCCCCCGCCTGGCGCCCATCTCCCACCCACCCGCCCCCTCCGGGGGCTTCGGCCCCGCGGGGTTCCGCAACCGTTGCGGTCGGCCGTTCCTACGCCTCGGGGCTCCGCCCCGGACCCCGCTGCTCAATCGCCGCAGGGGCTTGATTTTGCCCGCTGCGCCGGACGACTCAGATGCGTTCCACGTCGGCACGGGCCTCAGGTTCACGCAGGTACCGGCCCCGGCAGAAGTAATCTGCGGCGTCGAGCCCTGCTGGCGCCGGACCACCGCAACCAACGCACCGCCTCAGCACAGCGCGTCGCCCACGGGGGCCGTAGCCCCCCCCCGGAGGGGGCGGGTGGGAGATAGGCGGGGCACGCAGATGTCGGCGCCGGCAGGAGGGGCCTGCGGCGTCGAACCCCGCGCGGCGAAACACCCTGACACCGGGACACCCCAACCAACGCACCGCCTCAGCACGGCCCCTCACCCACGGGGGCCGTAGCCCCCGGAGGGGGCGGGTGGGTGGGAGATGGGCGGGCCAACGGGCCAGGGTAGGCAGCGGGAAGCCTTGCCCGTGCGGTGCAGGTAGGTCATTCAACCCCGCCGGCGATTGAGGCGCGGGGTCCGGGGCGGAGCCCCGTGGCCTAGGAGCGGTCGACCGTAACGGACGCTCAGCCCAAGAGCTCCCGCACCACCGGCACCAACGCCCGAAACGCCTTCCCCCGGTGGGAAATCGCGTTCTTCTCGTCCGCCGAAAGCTCCGCCGCCGTACGGCCGTCCCCCTCGACCTCAAGGATCGGGTCGTACCCGAACCCACCCGACCCCGCAGGCGCGTGCCGCAGCACACCCCGCAACTGCCCCTCCACCACCCGCTCCGTCCCGTCCGGCAACGCAAGCGCCGCCGCACACGCGAAGTGGGCCCCCCGATGGACGTCGTCGTCGATGTCACCGAGCTGGGCCAGCAACAGGTCCAGGTTCGCCTGGTCGTCGCCGTGCTTTCCGGCCCAGCGCGCCGAGAAGATGCCGGGCGCACCGCCGAGGACGTCGACGCAGAGCCCGGAGTCGTCGGCGACGGCGGGCAGCCCGGTCGCCTTGGCGAGGGCGTGGGCCTTGAGGAGCGCGTTCTCGGCGAACGTCACTCCGGTCTCCCGGACGTCCGGGACCTCGGGATACGCGTCGGCGCCGACCAGCTCGTGGGGCAGGCCGGCGTCGGCGAGGATGGAACGGAGTTCGACGATCTTGCCGTTGTTACGGGTGGCGAGGATGAGGCGGGTCATGCCTCCAGTATCCAGCCACCCGCACCCCGGCCGCCCCTCCCCTACGACGTGCAGACCTTCGTCAGCTCGCCGGCGGAGTCGGTGACCGGGGAGACGTCCGGGGTCTCGTCACCGTTCTTGATCGACGTACGGACGTTGTCCACGGCCTTGTTGAGGTCGTCGACGGCCTTCGAGACATCGGCGTTGTCGGTCTTGTCGCCGATGCTGTCGAGGTTCTTGTCGATCTTGTCGAGGGACTCGTCGGCCTGCGTCGGGTCGTTGGACGCGTTCTCCACGGCCTGCTGGAGCTCGGTCACGCTGTCGGCGATGGATTCGGCGGTGCGGGCGCAGTCGAGTGCCTTGTCGACGGCCGAGCAGCCGACGGTGGCCGGAATCGCGACGAGTGCCGCGGTGGCGGCCAGTACGGCGAGACGGCGGTGGCGCGCGGGCATGGAAGGGTCCTCCCCCTGAAGTACGGACGGGCGGACGGCAGTTGGTGTCGTGCGGCCGTCCACCCACCCGTAGTGACGCAGTCGATGGCTGTGCGGTTGCTGTGCCCCGCCACCCTACTTGGGGAGTTCTTTACCTCCGCAAGCAGTTATCCGAGCGTCTCCTCCAGCGCCTTGCGCTGGATCGCGGCGAGCTCGTCGCAGCCCGCGACGGCCAGGTCGAGCAGGGAGTTGAGCTCGTCGCGGGCGAACGGCTCGGCCTCGGCGGTCCCCTGGATCTCGACGAAGCGGCCGTCGCCGGTGCAGACGACGTTCATGTCGGTGTCGGCGCGCACGTCCTCCTCGTAGGGGAGGTCGAGCATCGGGACGCCGTCGATGATGCCGACGGAGACGGCGCTCACCGAACCGGTCAGCGGCTTGCGGCCGGCCTTGATGATCTTCTTGCCCTGGGCCCAGGCCACCGCGTCCGCGAGCGCCACGTACGCGCCGGTGATGGCGGCCGTGCGCGTACCGCCGTCGGCCTGGAGGACGTCGCAGTCGAGGACGATGGTGTTCTCGCCGAGGGCCTTGTAGTCGATGACGGCGCGCAGCGAGCGGCCGATCAGGCGGCTGATCTCGTGCGTGCGGCCGCCGATCTTTCCGCGCACGGCCTCGCGGTCGCCGCGGGTGTTCGTGGAGCGCGGGAGCATCGAGTACTCGGCGGTGACCCAGCCCTCTCCGCTGCCCTTGCGCCAGCGCGGGACGCCCTCGGTGAAGGAGGCGGTGCAGAAGACCTTGGTGTCTCCGAAGGAGACGAGGACGGAGCCTTCGGCGTGCTTGCTCCACCCTCGTTCGATGGTGATCGGGCGGAGCTGTTCGGGGGTGCGGCCGTCGATGCGAGACATGGGGACGAGCGTATCCGGTACGCCGAAGGCCCCGCCCCCGGCGTCGGGGGCGGGGCCTTTTGCGGCGGACCTCAGTGGGTCACATCATGTCTTCGATGTCGGCGGCGATGGGGTCCGCGTCGGTGCCGATGACGACCTGGATCGCGGTGCCCATCTTGACGACGCCGTGGGCGCCGGCGGCCTTGAGCGCGGCCTCGTCGACCAGGCTCGGGTCGGAGACCTCGGTGCGCAGGCGGGTGATGCAGCCCTCGACCTCTTCGATGTTGTCGAGTCCGCCGAGGCCGGCGACGATCTTCTCAGCCTTCGTGGCCATTTCGTTCTCCCTGTGTTCTCCGGGCCCGCCTCTGGGCCGCTTTGTCACGGTAACCCACGGTTGGCCCATCTTCTCGGGCGGTAACCCCACCCGTGACGAAAGATGACGAGCACGGACCGACCCGTCCCCGCAACTGGTCTACACCAGTATCCAACGACCGCCAAGCGTGGCTTGTTCCGGGAGGATGCTCATGAGCTCCAACGCTGCCGCCGCACCACGACCGAGCCCCTGGAGCAACTTCTTCCAGGGGCTCCAGAAGATGGGGCGCAGCCTTCAACTGCCCATCGCCGTGCTGCCGGCGGCGGGCATCGTCAACCGTCTCGGCCAGCCCGACGTCTTCGGCGACGACGGTCTCGGCTGGACGAATGTCGCCAAGGTCTTCTCGGGCGCGGGTGGCGCGCTGCTCGACGCCGACCTCGGGCTGCCGCTGCTCTTCTGCATCGGTGTCGCGATCGGCATGGCCAAGAAGGCGGACGGTTCGACGGCTCTCGCGGCGGTGGCGGGCTTCCTCGTCTACCGGGGCGTGCTCCACCAGTTCCCGATCGACTGCCCGTCCGGGTCGAAGGAGGTGGCGACGGGCTGTCTGGCGGACGGGGCGGTGACCGCCGCCACGTATCAGAACCCCGGCGTGTTCGGCGGCATCATCATGGGGTTCCTGGCCTCGTTCTTCTGGGTCCGGTACCACCGCACCAAGTTGGTCTCCTGGCTCGGCTTCTTCAACGGCCGGCGGCTCGTCCCGATCATCATGGCCTTCGTCGGCATCGTCTTCGCGGCGCTGTGCCTGTGGGTCTGGCCCGCGATCGGTGACGCGCTGGAGAGCTTCTCGAACTGGCTGGAGAGTCTGGGCGCCATCGGCTCCGGCATCTTCGGCGTCGCCAACCGCGCGCTGCTCGTGATCGGTCTGCACCAGTTCCTCAACGTCCCGCTGTGGTTCCAGTTCGGCTCGTACACGAAGCCCGACGGCACGACCGTGCACGGCGACATCAACATGTTCCTGAGCGGCGACCCGAGCGCGGGCATCTACCAGTCGGGCTTCTTCCCGATCATGATGTTCGCCCTCCCGGCGGCCTGCCTGGCGATCGTGCACTGCGCGCGGCCGGAGCGGCGCAAGGTGGTCGCGGGCATGATGCTCTCGCTCGCGCTGACCTCGTTCGTCACCGGCATCACCGAACCGATCGAGTACTCCTTCGTGTTCATCGCGCCGGCGCTGTACGCGGTGCACGCGGTCCTGACCGGTGTGTCGATGGCGGTGACCTGGGCGCTCGGCGTCAAGGACGGCTTCAGCTTCTCCGCGGGCCTGATCGACTACTTGATCAACTGGAATCTGGCCACCAAGCCATGGATGATCATTCCGATCGGCCTCGTCTTCGCCGCCCTCTATTACGTGATCTTCCGTTTCGCGATCACGAAGTGGGACATCAAGACTCCGGGGCGCGAGCCCGAGGAAGAGGTCGAGGACATCACCAAGGCATAACGCTTTCGGCTCGGCCACGAGCGCCTGCGGCAAAGGGCCCCCGGACCACTCGGTCCGGGGGCCCTTTGGTGCGGGATTGCCGCGGGAATCAAGGGTTCCTTATCCCGCCTTGACCGTGCTACAACAGGTCTACACCACTGAGTGGTGTAGACCATCTGCTTTTCATGGAGGAAGTTGATGAGCACCGCCAGCGCTACGGCGGCCCCCGCAAAGAAGCGGGGCTCCGGCCTTTTCCAGGGCCTCCAAAAGGTGGGCCGCAGCCTGCAGTTGCCGATCGCGGTGCTTCCGGCCGCCGGCATCATGGTGCGGCTCGGCCAGGACGACATCTTCGGCAAGGACGGCCTCGGCTGGGACAAGGTCGCCGCGGTCTTCAACAACGCGGGCGGCGCCCTCACCGGCAGCCTTCCCATTCTGTTCTGCATAGGCGTCGCCATCGGCTTCGCCAAGAAGTCCGATGGCTCGACGGCGCTCGCCGCCGTCGTCGGCTTCCTCGTCTACAGCAAGGTCCTCGAGGCCTTCCCGGTCACCGAGGCGGTGGTCAAGAAGGGCGAGGACGTCGCGGCGACGTACAACGACCCGGGTGTCCTCGGCGGCATCATCATGGGTCTGCTCGCGGCCGTCCTGTGGCAGCGCTTCTACCGCACCAAGCTGGTGGACTGGCTCGGCTTCTTCAACGGCCGCCGGCTCGTCCCGATCATCATGGCCTTCGTCGGCATCGTCGTCGGCGTCTTCTTCGGTCTGGTCTGGGAGCCCATCGGCAGCGGCATCTCCAGCTTCGGCGAGTGGATGACCGGCCTCGGCGCCGGTGGCGCGGGCCTGTTCGGCGCCGTGAACCGCGCGCTGATCCCGATCGGCATGCACCAGTTCGTGAACACCGTCGCCTGGTTCCAGCTCGGTGACTTCACCAACGCCGCCGGCGACGTCGTGCACGGCGACATCCCGCGCTTCCTGGCCGGTGACCCCTCGGCCGGCATGTTCCAGTCCGGCTTCTTCCCGATCATGATGTTCGGCCTGCCGGCCGCCGCGATCGCCATGGCGCACTGCGCCCGCCCCGAGCGCCGCAAGGCCGTGATGGGCATGATGGTCTCGCTGGCGCTGACCTCGTTCGTCACCGGTGTGACCGAGCCGATCGAGTTCTCCTTCATGTTCATCGCGCCGGTCCTGTACGTGCTGCACGCGGTGCTCACCGCCGTCTCGATGGCGGTCACCTGGGCCCTCGGTGTGCACGCCGGCTTCAACTTCTCGGCCGGGTTCATCGACTACGCGCTGAACTGGACCCATGCCACCAAGCCATGGATGATCATCCCGATCGGACTGGTCTTCGCGGCGATCTACTACGTGACCTTCCGGTTCGCGATCATCAAGTTCAACCTCACCACCCCGGGCCGCGAGCCCGAGGAGGAGGTCGAGGACCTCACGAAGGCGTGAGCCTCACCGGCAGGGCATGACGAAGGCCCCGGAACCCGATGGCGGGTTCCGGGGCCTTCGCACATCCGGGCGGGCTCAGATCGTGTACGTCACTCCCGGCGCCGCCAGCTCGACAGGGCCGTCGTACACCGCGCGTGCGTCCGCGAGGTTCACCTGCGGGTCGGTCCACGGCGGGATGTGGGTGAGGACGAGCTTGCGGGTGCGGGAGCGCTGCGCCGCCTCCCCCGCCTCCCGGCCGTTGAGGTGCAGCGCCGGGATGTTCTCCTTGCCGTGCGTGAACGCGGCCTCGCAGAGGAACAGGTCGCTGTCCTCCGCCAGTTCGTCCAGCGCGGCGCACGGGCCCGTGTCCCCGGAGTACGTCAGGGAGCGACCCTCGTGCTCGACCCGGATCGCGTACGACTCCACCGGGTGGCAGACCTTCTCCATGCGGACGGAGAACGGCCCGATCTCGTACGAGCCCGGCTTCACGGTGTGGAAGTCGAAGACCTCGCTGAACGCGGAGGCCGAGGGCGTGTCGGCGTGCGCGGTGGTCAGGCGCTGCTCGGTGCCCTCGGGGCCGTAGACGGGCATGGGGGCGCAACGGCCGCCGTCGTGACGGTAGTAGCGCACGACGAAGTACGCGCACATGTCGATGCAGTGGTCCGCGTGCAGATGCGAAAGGAAGATCGCGTCGAGGTCGTAGAGACCGCTGTGGCGCTGCAGCTCGCCCAGGGCGCCATTGCCCATGTCGAGGAGCAGCCGGTAGCCGTCGGCCTCGACGAGGTAGCTCGAGCAGGCCGAATCCGCGGACGGGAACGACCCCGAGCAGCCGACGACGGTGAGCTTCATAAGAGCTTTCAACCTCCGCGCTGGCGGTCGGAATATGCGGGGTGGAGCCATGGGCCAAGGGCCAAGGGGGTCAGTCGAGCGTAAGGCGCAAAAGGGCGGGTGGCTCCTCCGTCACGGGCTGTTGTGGGCGAACTCACCTGCGCTGTCACCGGTTCGGAGGGGTTCGGGGCGCGGAAGCACCCCGCGCGTCCCACCGGTACCGTCATGCCTATGGACACGTCCTGGTGGCTCGCGCTCGCTGCCGTCGTACTGCTCGCGCTCGTCGCGACGCTGGTCGACGGCTGGGGGCGCGGCACGCGTCACCGCCGCCGGGAACGGCACGTGCCGCGCGGCGGTCACGCGCGTGGGCCCGAGCCGGGTGACATCTGGTGGGCGATGGTGCCGTACGAGGACGGGCCCGGCGGGAAGGACCGGCCGTGCCTGGTCCTGTCGGTGCGCAGGGGTGTCGCGACGGTCGCCAAGATCACCAGCCGGTACCACGACGAGCGGCCGGGTGTGATCGCGCTGCCGCCGGGGTCGGTGGGCGATGCGAGGGGGCGGGCGAGCTTCCTGGAGACGGACGAGCTGCGTCAGGTGCCGTTGGGGGATTTCCGGCGGCCGGCCGGGGTGATCGATCCGGGATTGTGGGATCAGGTGCGGCACCTGGGGCATTAGGTATGGCTGAGCCCCTCCGGCGTTGCGGTCCTGGGGCTCCGCCCCAGACCCCGCTCCTCAAACGCCGGAGGGGCTGAATATGAACAGCCTGAACGTACTGGCTACGCCCACAACTGGCCGTGCAGCACCTCAATGGCTGCCTCGGTCGTCGCGGCCGTGTAGACCCCCGTCGACAGGTACTTCCAGCCGCCGTCGGCCACCACGAACACGATGTCCGCGGACTCCCCCGCCTTCACCGCCTTCTTGCCGACGCCGATCGCGGCATGCAGCGCCGCCCCCGTGGAGACGCCCGCGAAGATGCCCTCCTGCTGGAGGAGGTCACGCGTGCGGGTCACCGCGTCGGCCGATCCGACCGAGAAGCGGGTGGTGAGGACGGAGGCGTCGTAGAGCTCGGGGACGAAGCCCTCGTCCAGGTTGCGCAGGCCGTAGACCAGGTCGTCGTAGCGCGGCTCGGCCGCGACGATCTTGACGTCGGGCTTGTGCTCGCGCAGGTAGCGGCCGACACCCATGAGCGTGCCGGTGGTGCCGAGGCCCGCGACGAAGTGCGTGACGGACGGGAGGTCGGTGAGGATCTCCGGGCCTGTCGTGGCGTAGTGCGCGCCCGCGTTGTCCGGGTTGCCGTACTGGTAGAGCATCACCCAGTCCGGGTGCTGCTCGGCCAGCTCCTTGGCGATCCGGACCGCCGTGTTGGAGCCGCCCGCTGCCGGGGACGGGATGATCTCCGCGCCCCACATCGCGAGCAGGTCGCGGCGCTCCTGCGAGGTGTTCTCCGGCATGACGCAGACGATGTTGTAGCCCTTGAGCCGGGCGGCCATCGCGAGCGAGATGCCGGTGTTGCCGGAGGTGGGTTCGAGGATGGTGTCCCCGGCCTTGATCCGGCCTTCCTTCTCGGCCTGTTCGATCATGTGGAGCGCGGGGCGGTCCTTGATCGAGCCGGTCGGGTTGCGGTCCTCCAGCTTCGCCCAGATCCGCACGTCGTCGGAGAGCGAGAGCCGCGGCAGGCGCACCAGAGGGGTGTTGCCCACCGCGGCCAGCGGGCTGTCGTAGCGCATGAGCCGGCTCAGCGCATTCCGCCGGCGACGGCCGGCAGGATCGTGATGCTGTCGCCGTCGGAGAGCTTGGTGCCGATGCCGTCGAGGAAGCGGACGTCCTCGTCGTTCAGGTAGACGTTCACGAAGCGGCGCAGCTGGCCGTTGTCCACGATGCGGTCGGCGATGCCCGTGTGCCGCGTGTCCAGGTCGGCGAAGAGCTCGCTGAGGTTGTCCCCGGTGCCTTCGACGGCCTTCGCGCCGTCGGTGTAGGTGCGGAGGATGGTCGGGATGCGGACCTCGATGGCCATGCTGGGCTCCTGTCGGGAGTCGGAAGTCGTGTGGGTGAGCGCGCCTGGGCGCGGGCGTTTCCGGTCAGGTGCGTGGGTGGCGGGAGCAGCGGGCCCTCGGCGGGCGCCCGGCGGTCCGGCTCAGCGCGGACAGATGGCGCTGGCGAGGCGGCACAGGTCGACGTGCAGCCGCGCCACGAGCAGCATGCCCGGCGTCTTTTCGCTCACGTCGTGGGAAACCATGGGCTCATCGTATCGATTCCCGGTCCGGATCCCGGAATGTGATCTCATCATGCGGTCGAAATGCGTCCGGTGGCTGAGAACGTCGAGGTCGCAGCCGTCCTCAGGCGGTGATCTCGACCTCTTCCTCGGTGATCTCGCCCTCGACGATGCGGTACGAGCGGAACTGGAAGGGGCCCGCGTCGTCGGCGTCGGCGGTGGAGACCAGGACGTAGTGCGCGTTCGGCTCGTTCGCGTACGTGACGTCGGTGCGCGAGGGGTATGCCTCGGTGGCCGTGTGCGAGTGGTAGATGACGACGGGCTCCTCGTCGCGGTCGTCCATCTCGCGGTAGAGCTTCAGCAGGTCACCCGAGTCGAACTCGTAGAACGTGGGCGAGCGGGCGGCGTTCAGCATCGGGATGAAGCGCTCGGGGCGGCCCTCGCCGACCGGGCCCGCGATGACGCCGCAGGCCTCGTCGGGGTGGTCCTTGCGGGCGTGCTCGACGATCTGGTCGACCAGGGTCTGGGAAATCTTCAACATGCGGCCAGCATAAGCAAATGGGCCTCCCTGTACCGGAGTGCGGTACGGGGAGGCCCACCTGTTGAGATGCGGCGCCTCAGCTGCGCTTCGAGAAGGCGGCGGCCTCCGGGTTGCGCTTCTTCAGGAAGAAGTACGAGACACCCAGGATCGCGGCCCAGACCGGGGCGGCGTACAGGGAGACGCGCGCGTCCGGGTCGATGCCCATCAGGACGATGACCATGAAGATGAACGCGAGCGCGAGGCCACTGACCCAGACGCCCCACGGCGCGCGGAACTCGGACTTCGGCAGCTCGCCGCGGTCGGACTTGAGGCGGTAGCGGATCTGGCAGATCAGGATGATGATCCAGGCCCACATGCCGGAGATGGTGGCGAAGGAGACGACGTAGTTGAACGCCTCGCCCGGCCACTGGTAGTTGATCCAGACGCCGACCAGCATCATCGCGGCGGAGAACGTGGTGCCGATGACCGGCAGGCCGTTCTTGCTCAGCTTGGTGAAGAAGCTCGGGCCCTGGCTGTTCTGCGCGAGGTCGCGCAGCATGCGGCCGGTGGAGTACATGCCCGAGTTGCAGGAGGACAGCGCGGCGGTCAGCACGACGAAGTTGACGATGGCGGCGCCGACGCCGAGGCCCATCTTGTCGAAGGCGTGCACGAACGGGCTCTCGCCGGCCTTGAAGGACGTCCACGGCACGACGGAGAGGATCATGATCAGGGCGCCGACGTAGAAGACGGCGATGCGCCACGGCACGGTGTTGATGGCCTTCGGCAGGACCTTCTTGGCGTCCTTGGCCTCGCCCGCGGTGACGCCGACGAGCTCGACCGCGAGGAACGCGAACATCACCATCTGCAGGGTCATCAGCGTCGAGCCGATGCCGTTCTCGCCGGCGAAGAAGCCGCCGAGGTCCCACAGGTGCGTCAGGGAGGCCGTGTCACCGGCGTCGGAGAAGCCGATGGTGAGGATACCGGCGCAGATCAGGATCATGCCGATGATGGCGGTGACCTTGACGGTGGAGAACCAGAACTCCAGCTCACCGAAGAGCTTCACGGAGATCAGGTTGGCGCCGTAGAGGATGACGGTGAAGACGAGTGCGGACACCCATTGCGGGATGTCCCACCAGAACGTCATGTAGGTGGCGGCCGCGGTGACCTCGGTCATTCCGGTGATGACCCAGAAGAGCCAGTACGTCCAGCCGGTCGCGAAGCCCGCGAAGGGGCCGATGAACTCGCGTGCGTACTCCGAGAAGGAGCCGGACACGGGGCGGTACATGAGGAGCTCGCCGAGCGCCCGCATGATGCAGAAGATGACCACGCCGGCGACCGCGTACGCCAGGATCAGGCTGGGCCCCGCCTTGGAGATGCCCTTGCCCGCGCCGAGAAAGAGGCCGGTCCCGATGGCGCCGCCGATGGCGATCATCTGGATCTGCCGGGCCCCGAGTCCTCGTTGGTAACCCTCGTCGGTCTCGGCCTGCGCGGCCTCATTGCCGTCGTGCTGCTCGTCGACCTGCACTGAGGTCATGGTGTGCGCCTTTCTCCATGCCGATCCGTGCCGTGCGCGGCTCGGATCGACTGTGACGATCCTTTGGGGTCTGGGCCCCTGGATGGATGGAGCTGGTGCCTACCGGCGGTCGGCCGGTCGGGGCGCCCCCCGACAGGACAGGGGTGGCGTCCCTCGGGTGGTCGTGAAGATTTATCACGGCGTTCATCGGGGTTGGCCGAGGCGCGTGTGGCGCACGCCACCAGAAAAACAGGACAAAACAAATCACCGCGCCACATTGTGGGTGAGCGCGGTGACGGGATCGTTATACGGATTTGAGGACCCGCTGAGCGAACAGGACAACCTGACCGAAGGTCAGGCCGTCAGGGTCTCCACGAGGGTCTCCTGCAGCCCGCCGAGCCACAGATACGCCATGACCATCGGCTTGCGCGCGTCGTCGTCGGGGAGCCGGTAGAGGAGGTCCGTGTCCTCCTCGTCGGTGATGTCGAGGCGGGTGCCGATCGCCAGGCGCAGATCGTTGAGCGCGCGCATCCACTGGACCGACTCGCCCTGCTGCAGCTTGAGCACCGCGCCGCCGTCGCCCGCCGGGCTGAGCGTGTCGAGCGAGCGGATCACCGCGAGGGCGTCCTCGCGCTTGCCCGCCCGCAGATCGTTCTCGGTGAAGCGGCGGAACTCCGAGGAGTGGGCGCGCAGTTCGTCGGCGTCCTCGACGCTCTCGCCCTCGACGCCCGGGCCGCCGTACGCATCGGGGAAGAGGCGGCGCAGCACCGCGTCGGAGGGCGGTTCGCTCGGCCCCTCGGCGAAGAGTTCCGCGAGCGGGTCGTCGCTCGCCTCGCCGCCCGGGCCCGGCCCGATCAGCTCGAGGAGCTGGACCGCGAGCGAGCGGATGATGGAGATCTCGACGTCGTCGAGGGCGACGGCCGCGCCGCCACCGGGGATCGGTTCGAAATGTCCTGGCATCGGGATGCTGCTACTTCCGATCCTGTTGAAGCGTGGCCCACAGGCCGTATCCGTGCATCGCCTGCACGTCGCGTTCCATCTCCTCGCGGGAACCGGTGGAGACGACGGCCCGACCCTTGTGGTGCACGTCCATCATGAGTTTGGTGGCCTTGTCCTTGGAGTACCCGAAGTACGACTGGAAGACGTACGTCACGTAACTCATGAGGTTCACCGGATCATTGTGGACGAGCGTGATCCATGGGACGTCCGGCTCAGGGACGACGGACGCGTCCTCCGTCGTCTCGGGCCTTTCGATCTCAAGGGGTGCTGGAGCCGTCACAGGGCCCATGCTGCCACCACCACCCGCCCCACGCACAAACGGACGCAGAAATCGTCACCCTGACGTTAATCGGGGGTAGCATCCTTCGTATGAACACAGCGGACCTTGGCCTGCCGGTGGACGTTCCGTCGACAGCGCTCTTCACCGACCACTATGAGCTGACGATGCTGCAGGCCGCCCTGCGCGGGGGCACCGCCGACCGGCATTCGGTCTTCGAGGTCTTCACCCGGCGCCTGCCCGAGGGCCGCCGCTACGGCGTCGTCGCGGGCACCGGGCGGGTCCTGGACGCCGTCGAGAACTTCCGCTTCGACGCCCAGGTGCTCGACTTCCTGCGCGAGCGCGACGTCGTCGACGAGCCGACCCTCCAGTGGCTCGCGGACTACCGGTTCTCCGGCGACATCTGGGGCTACCCCGAGGGCGAGGTCTACTTCCCCGGCTCCCCCGTGCTGCGCGTCGAGGGCTCCTTCGCCGAGTGCGTGCTCCTGGAGACGGTGATCCTCTCGATCCTCAACCACGACTCGGCGATCGCCGCCGCGGCGTCCCGGATGTCCTCGGCCGCCGGGGACCGGCCGCTGATCGAGATGGGCGCGCGCCGCACGCACGAGCTGGCCGCCGTGGCCGCCTCGCGCGCCGCGTACGTGGGCGGGTTCGCGACGACCTCGGACCTCGCGGCCGGGTTCCGGTACGGGATCCCGACCGTCGGCACCAGCGCGCACGCCTTCACGCTGATCCACGACACCGAGCGGGACGCCTTCCGGGCCCAGGTCGACTCCCTGGGCAAGGGGACGACGCTGCTGGTCGACACGTACGACGTGCAGGAGGCGGTCGCGACGGCCGTCGAGATCGCGGGGCCCGAGCTGGGCGCCGTCCGGATCGACTCCGGCGACCTGCTGCTCGTCGCGCACCGGGTGCGGCAGCAGCTGGACGAGCTGGGCGCCACGAACACCAAGATCGTCGTCACCTCCGACCTCGACGAGTACGCCATCGCCTCGCTCGCCGCCTCGCCCGTGGACGCGTACGGGGTGGGTACGCAGCTGGTGACCGGGTCCGGGCACCCCACCTGCTCCATGGTCTACAAGCTGGTGGCGCGCGCCGAGTCCGCCGACCCGAAGGCGCCGCTGGTGCCCGTGGCGAAGAAGTCGGCGGGCGGGAAGACCTCCATCGGCGGCCGCAAGTGGGCCGCGCGCCGGCCGGACGCGGACGGGGTCGCGGAGGCCGAGGTCGTCGGCACGGGGGACGTCCCGGCGGACCTCGCCGACCGGCAGCTCCTCGTCGAGCTGGTCAAGGGCGGTGAGGTGGTGTCCCGCGAGCCGCTCGACACGGTGCGCGAGCGGCACATCGCGGCCCGCGACCGGCTGCCGCTGTCGGCGACGCAGCTGTCGCGGGGCGAGCCGGTGATTCCGACCGAGTACGTCTGAGGGCCACGGCCTTCCCGAGTGCGCTCCATGCCCTCTCCCGCAACGCACTTGAAGCTTCTACGCTCGTAGTCTCCAAGCAGAAGGACAGCAATCATGCGTCGCGCCCTGATCGTCGTGGATGTGCAGAACGACTTCTGCGAGGGCGGCAGCCTCGCGGTGGCGGGGGGTGCCGATGTCGCTGCCGCGATCACCGATCTCGTCGGACAGGCCGGCGGCGGGTGCTACCAGCACGTCGTCGCCACGCGTGACCATCACGTCGACCCCGGTGAGCACTTCTCGGAGGCGCCGGACTTCGTGCACAGCTGGCCGCGGCACTGCGTCGCGGGGACCGAGGGGGTGGGGTTCCATCCGAACTTCGCCCCTGCGGTCGCCTCCGGCGCGATCGACGCGGTGTTCGACAAGGGGGCGTACTCGGCCGCCTACAGCGGGTTCGAGGGGGCGGACGAGAACGGGGTGCCGCTGGCGGAGTGGCTGCGGGCGCGGGAGGTGTCCGAGGTGGATGTGGTCGGTATCGCCACGGATCACTGCGTTCGCGCGACCGGGTTGGATGCGGTGCGGAACGGGTTTCGGACCAAGGTGTTGCTGGAGCTGACGGCCGGGGTTGCGGCGGCCTCTACCGAGGCGGCGCTTGATGAGCTGCGCTCGGCTGGGGTGGAACTCAACGGGAAGCCCGTCGTGGCCTAGGTCGCGGGGCTCTGCCCCGGACCCCGCGCCTCAATCGCCGGCGGGGCTCCAATTACACGCCTGATGCGCTCACGCGGCCCGGGAAGAGCGCTCGTATCGGGTGCCACAGTTCGCCCGATCTTGTGTCCGGGGCCGTGCGCCAGATGAGGCCGTCCGGGTGGTGGAGGACCGCGGTTATCTCGTCCGGGGTCGGCGGGTGGGCGTTGCCCCGGAGGTAGACCGCGCGCAGGCCCAGGTTGCGCAGGCGGGTCAGGGCGCGCGGGCGGTTCGCGGCGTGCACCAGGACCCGTACGGCGCCGTCGGCGGAGCCGGGCGCGGGCAGGGTCAGGGCGACGACCACGGTGCCTCCCGGCAGCTTGCAGAACCCTCCTGCGGACATGACTGTCACACCCCCGTGAGACGTAGTGTCAATAAGGAACTCACAGGACGCACCTAAGCACGACCGGCCGCGACCCCGCTAGAGGGTCGCGGCCGATCCGCTTCTGACCTGCGGTTTTGCCTTACTTCTTGGCCGAGGGGCCCACCTTGACCGTCATCGAGGAGCCGTCGCGCGGCTGGCTCACGATGCTGATCTTGGTGTTGGTGTCAGTTGTGCGCACGCTTCCGGTGGGGTTCTCCGCGTACCAGTACGTGCCCTTGTGATCGTCGAAGACCGGGACGCCGGCCTGCGCCGGGATCTTCGTTTCGACGCCCAGCTTGTGGAGGGTCATGCCGGGGACCCGGTAGTGGCCGAAGGCGGCGTCGTACGGCGTGATCTTGTTGGTGATCAGCTTGCCGTCGGACCACTTCAGCGGCTTCGCGTGCGCGTCGACCGGGAGGATCAGACCCTTGCCGGGGTGCTGGCCGACGTTGTTGTTGCGCTGCGAGGTGTCCCACTGCCAGATCATGAGGCCGGGGCGGTACGCGTAGTGCTCGACCCAGTTCTGCTTGGCCCCGCCGTCGCGCCAGCCGAAGTTGTACGGGCCGACCGCGAGGGTCTTGTCGTACGAGACGTACTGGCGGTTCTCCGCGATGTAGAACTGCGGGAAGTCACCGGTGATCGAGGCGCCGATGCGCGAGAAGCCGCGCGTGGTCCAACCGGCCTGCTCCGTCTCGGCGTTGTCGGAGAACAGCGTCGCGCCGTCCGCCTTGACCGTGAAGTTGTCGAAGGCGAAGCCCATTTGGGCCACTCCCCCGTCGGTCTTGTAGCGGAAGCGGACGTCGATCTTCTGGCCGGCGTAGTCGTTCAGCGGGTAAGTGAGGTGCTGGAACTTGCCGTTGGTGCCCGTGAGGGCCGGCTTGTCGCCGCCGTCGCGCGGGATCGGCTGACCGTCGGCGGTGCCGTCGATCGTCTTCCAGCTCGCGCCGCCGTCGGTGGACACCTGCGTGTACAGGTAGTCGTAGTCCTTCTCGATGTCGTACCAGCCGTCGAGTTCGAGGGCGGCCGACGTCCTGCCGGTCAGGTCCACGGTGCGGCTGAGGGTGTTGTCGAGGTCGTCGCCGTAGTCCGACCACCACTGCTTCGTGCCCTCGGCGGGCTTCACGATGTCCGTGGTGACGTTCTTCTTCGGCAGTTCGACGACGAGCGCCTGCTTCAGCTTGGTGTTGTACTCCGCGACACCCAGCTTGTGCGTCGACTTGGTGGCGGCCTTCGCCTTGTCGTAGTTCAGCCAGCCGAGCTGCAGCTTGTCCCAGGCCGTCATGTCACCGGGCATGTCGCCGATGGCTTCCTTGCCGGTGCCGAGCCAGGAGCCCGCCGACATCAGCGACCAGAAGCCGACCGAGTTCTCGCCGGTGTACGTCGTGTCGTACAGGTCCGGCAGGCCCAGGTCGTGGCCGTACTCGTGGGCGAAGACGCCGAGGCCGCCGTTCTCCGGCTGCATCGTGTAGTCGCCGACCCAGATGCCCGTGTCGCCGATCGGAGTGCCGCCCGCCTTGAAGCCGGCCGGGCCCGTGTCGCCGTCGTCGCGGGAGAAGGCGTAACCGCGGTGCGCCCACAGGGAGTCGCCGCCCTGCGCACCGCCGCCCGCCGAGCCGTCCTCGCCCGCGTGCACGATCTGGAAGTGGTCGATGTAGCCGTCCGGCTCGTTGAAGTTGCCGTCGTTGTCGTGGTCCGTGCGGTCCCACTGGTCGTACTGCGCCATGTCGGCCTTGATGTCGGCGTCCGACTTGCCGGCCGCCTTCTGCTGCGCGACCCAGGCGTTGACGCCGTCGCGGACCAGGTCCTCGACGTTCGGGCAGTTGTCGGCGCCGCAGTAGTTGGAGCCGTAACGGGCCTCGTTCCACTCGACCTTGACCCAGTCGGAGACCTCGCCCTCGACCGAGTAGCGGCCCGATGAGGTCTTCTCGTAATAGGTCTTGAGGGAGTCGGCGCCCTTGCCGGAGGCGGACTTGCCGTCGCCGAAGTAGAGGTCCTTGTAGTGCTGGGAGTCGTAGTCCTTCTGCCAGGCCGTGCTGTTGTCCTTGGCACGGTCCGGCTCGGCTATCTGGTTGTGCAGCGGTCCTGGCGTGCCGCCGTACTTGGGCTTCAGCTCGTCCGTGTCGTCGTCCGCGCGGTCCACCAGGGTGGTGTTGTCGACCTTGTCGCCGAACTCGGCCAGGATCGTGAAGATCTTGTCCGTGCGCTCGCGGCCCAGCTCGACGTACTTGCCCTTGGACAGCTCCACGACCTTGGAGCCGTGCTTCTCCTGGACCTTCGACGTGCCCTGGAGGACCTGCTGCAGCGCGGCCTGGCGCTGCTTCTCCTGCTGCTTGCTGAACGGGCCGTCGAAGACGTGGCCCTTGCCCCCGTACGTCTTTCCGCCGGCGGTCGAGCTCGTCGCGGCCGGGGTGTCGGCCTGGGCGGTGGTCGCCGCGAGCGAACCCGTGGCCGCGGTGGCGGCGAGGGTCGCGATGACGGCGACGGATCTCAACGCCCGTCTCTTGGTGGTCACTTGAGTGGTCCCCTCCTCCGTGGCGTGAGCGCCACGCGTCACAAGTGACGTCATTTGACCGGAAGTAGAGGAGAAATAACAGACCTTGACTGAGACATTCACATTGCACTATGCAGAGCGCCCGGTTCGAAATGCGGACGCTCCGTCCGCCGCTTCCCCACGAGCAACGGGCGCGTCCTTCCGTCCACTTGGTGGACCCGATGACTCCGTGCGCCCCCCATGCTCCGGCGGCAGGGCTTAGGGCATGCTTACCGGGTGCTCTGCTCGGGCACAGGTCCGAATAGTCCCCCGATGTCACGAGGACGGATCTCACCATGCCTCGCCCGACTGTCGCTCAGCTCGCCTACGGATCGGCCACCGTCGTCTGCTCCACCATCGCCATGGTTCTGCTGTCCCGGACGAGCTCGGGTCCCGGCATCCCGGTGATCGCCGTCTCGGCGCTCATCCTGGGTCTGTTCGTGGCGATGTCGGTGCCGACGCGCAAGCGGGAGTCCGCCGCGGCGGGCACCGCGGAGGAGCGGGTGCCGGCCCAGCGCCTGAGCACCACGCTGCCCTCCCCCTCGGCCCCGTCCGAGCCCTCGCGCGCACGCGAACCGGCGGGCCCGTGAGACACGGACCCGCCGGTGTTTCGCTGACCGGTTTCCTCAGGCGGTGCTGACCACCACGGTCTTCGCCGCCTTGTCGTGCAGCCCCTGCTTGTAGGGCTTGTCGAAGAAGCTCCAGCCGCCGCAGATCGCCGTCCAGATGCAGGCGCAGCAGAACACCGCGGGCACCCACAGGACGACCGCGCGCAGCAGGTTGGTCTGCATGCCGGGCGTCGCGCCGTCGCTCAGGTTGGCGACGCGCAGCTTCAGCCACTTCTTGCCGAGCGTCTGCCCGGTCTTCGCCGTCATGATCGTGTCGTAGCCGACGTAGAGGATGGCTCCGATCAGCGACTGGCCGAGCCGTTTGCCTGCGCTCATCTCGTCGGTGTCGATGTTGTACTGGCCGACCCCGAAGGCCCACGACAGCAGGCCCACCACGATCGCGATGAGGATGATGTCGATGATCCGCGCGAGGACGCGCTTGCCGCTGTCGGCCAGTGGCGGCATCCCCGCGAGCGGGTCGGCCGCGCCGTAGCCGCCCCCGTAGGGATCACCGCCGTACGGGGGCGGTGGCGGAGGCGGGGGCGCCGAGCCGTAGGGGTTCTGGGGGTTGTCGTACGGAGAGCCGCCGCCCTGGTCGTTGGGCGGCGGCTTGCGGAACGGGTCGTCGTCCGGCGGCTGGCCGGACCCGGCAGGCGGCGGTTCGGTGCTCATGGCCCGAGTGGAACGCAAACCCCGCCGCCCTGCACGTGGCGGGCCGCCGTCCGGATGACCCGGACGTCAGTCGGCCGCCACGAACGTGCGCGCCGCCTTGTCGTGCAGGCACTGGCGCCACGGCCGGTCGAAGGCACCCCACAGGACGCCGAGGACGCCCACCACGAGGACGCCGGGCACGCTGTAGGCGATCCAGCGCTTGAGGGCCGAGACGAACGTCGGGGAGTCGTGCTCCTCCATGTCACGGACCGTCAGGCCGAACAGCTTCTTGCCGAGCGTGTGGCCCCACTTCGACGTCGGCAGCGCCTCGTAGAGCGTGCCGACCACGAGCAGCACCGCGAGGATGATGCCGAGGTACGTGCCGGTCGTGCCGTCGAGCAGCCAGACCGTGACCTGGTGCCCCGAGGCCTTCGCCTCGTCGATCTTGCCGTTGATGTGGTCAGCGGCCTTGGTGCCGAGCGGCACGGCGACGGTCGCGGTGACGGCGCCGACGATCACCGAGTCGACGAGCCGGGCCGCGAACCGCTTGCCGAGGCCGGCCGGGCGGGCCGCGGCGGCGGCCTGCGCAGCGGCGAGGAACGGGTCGGTGGAGACCGGCTTGAACGGCGTCACCGGACCGTTCGGCTCCGCCGCGGGGGCGGGCGCCGGGGCCTGCCCCTGCCCCGCCAGCTGGTGCACCTGCTGCGGCCAGGACGGGGAGCCGCCGCCGGGCCCCTGCGTCATGGGGCTCTGCAGGTGCGCCTGCGCCTGGGGCGGCTGCTGCTGTTGCGGCTGCTGGGGCTGTTGCTGCTGCGGCTGCTGTTGCGGGACGTTCGGCTGGGCCGGGGCGGCCGGGGCCTGCGGGGCGGGCTGCGGGTTGAGGCCCGCGCGGGACTGCGCCTGGGACTGGCCCGGCGTGGCGGTCCCCGCCTGGCCGTCCTGCTTCGGCAGCGCCCTGAACGCCATCGTGCCGTCGGCGGGGGCCGGCTTCCCGGCTCCCGGCTGCTGCATGGCGCGGAGCTTGACCGTGCCGTCCGTGCGCTCCGGCGGCGCGGACGCCTCCGGGGCGGACTGCTCGGGCGTCTGCGCGTTCGAGTCCGCGCCCCAGGACACCCGGTTGGCCTGCTCGGCACCGAAGCCCGCCTGCCGGGCGGCGTTGGCCCCCCAGGCGGACGCGGGCTCGGGCGCCGCGGGCGCGCCGTGCTCCGGGGGGCCCATCTCCGTACGCACGGAGGGCTCCTCGTCGAGGAAGACGGGTCCGGTCTCCTCCGCCGGAGGCGGTTCGGAGACCGAGGTGGGGGCGGGGGCGGCGCCCGCTCCGGGCGGGGCCGGAAGGGACTGTCCGTCGGAGGGCGCGGGGCGACTGGTGCCCGGCACCCACGCGGCCCCGTTCCAGTACCGGACATATCCGGGAATGGACGGATCGGGGTAGTAGCCTTCGCGGGGCCTGTCGTCGCCGGGGGCCGGGGTTGGGGCACTCATGTCCGTCGTCCCGTATCTGCTCGGGGGTCTTGTTGTGGGGTCCACATCTATCAGACCGCCGCGCCCGCCCGTGCCGCTCCGCCGTTACGGACCACTTTCCGGGGAACGTGAGGCCCCTTCCGGGACGCCGAAAAAATAACTTCGACGAACTCGCGTAATGCTCCCGGCACATCGCGCTCTCACCTTCCAACGGGCCCGCTCCGGACCCGTACGACGGAGAGGAAACGCACGACATGCACACCGTGGTGGAACGCGAACTGGAACTGAAGCTCGTGCTCTCGCCGGAGCGGAGCATCCCCGTCCCGGCCCGACTGACCTACCGAACCGGCGACCCCTACGCCGTCCACATCACCTTCCACATCGGCTCGCACCACCCCGTCAACTGGACGTTCGCCCGCGAGCTGCTCGTGGAGGGCGTGTTCCGGCCGTGCGGGCACGGGGACGTGCGGGTGTGGCCGACGAAGGTGGACGGGCGCAGCGTGGTCCTGGTGGCGCTGAGCTCGCCGGACGGGGACGCGCTCCTGGAGGCGCCGGCCGCGCAGGTCTCGGCCTGGCTTGAGCGGACGCTGCGGGCGGTCCCGCCGGGCACGGAGGCCGATCAGCTCGGCATCGACGAGGCCCTGGCCGAGCTGCTCGCCCCGACCCCGGCCACCGACGACCTGTACCTGTGCGACCCGTGGCCGGGGGACGAGTCGTCCTCCGAGGACCTGTGAGGGGACCGGCACGGGGGCCGGATCACTCGGAAGGCGTGCCCGGGTCCAAGGTGCCGGTGAGCGTGGCGCCCGCCGGGGCGGGACCCGGGTCCGCGACGGCAGTGCCGACCGCGAGGCCGACGGAGGACAGCGCGAGGGCGCCGACCAGGACGGCGGCGGTCGTCCTGCGGCGGCGGGCGGACTTGTCGTGGTTGCGGTCGGCGGTGCCGTGGCTCATCGGCGGGACCTCTTCGGGCTGCGGGATGCCGGCCGGCGCCCTGACGGCCGGCCGTGCGACCCCTTCAGGGTCCCGCCGGACGACACCCGGCCACATGAGGCTTTCGTCCTTTATATGGACGATACGTAACCGGGGCCGCACGCCCTGCGACACCCCGCGGGGCGCTCCCCGCGATCAGAACAGCTTGCCGGGGTTGAGCAGGCCCAGTGGGTCGAAGGCCGCCTTCACCGCCTGCTGCATCTCGACCCCGACCGGGCCCAGTTCGCGGGCGAGCCACTCCTTCTTCAGCACACCGACGCCGTGTTCGCCGGTGATAGTGCCGCCGAGTTCGAGGCCGAGCGCCATGATCTCGTCGAAGGACTCGCGGGCACGGCGGCCCTCGTCGGCGTCCTGCGCGTCGAAGCAGACGGTGGGGTGCGTGTTGCCGTCGCCCGCGTGCGCGCACACCCCGATGGTGAGGTCGTACTTCTCGGCGATCCGGTCGACGCCTTCGAGCAGCTCGCCCAGCTTGGAGCGGGGCACGCACACGTCGTCGATCATCGTGGTGCCCTTGACCGCTTCGAGGGCCGTGAGCGACAGGCGCCGCGCCTGGAGCAGCATCTCCGACTCGGCGGCGTCCTCGGCGGGCACGACCTGCGTGGCGCCCGCGGCCTCGCACAGCGCGCCGACGGCCGCGAGGTCCTCGGTGGGGTCCGGGGTGTCGAAGGCGGCGAGCAGCAGCGCCTCCGTGGTCTCCGGCAGGCCCATGTTCGCCATGTCGTTGACGGCCTTCACCGTCGTACGGTCCATGAGTTCGAGCAGGGACGGGACGTGCCCGCCCTCCATGATCCGGCAGACCGCGTCGCAGGCGGCCTCGGCCGAGGCGAACTCGGCGGCCAGTACCAGCTGTTGGGGCGGCTGCGGCTTCAGCGCCAGCGTCGCCTTCACGACGATCCCGAGGCTGCCCTCGGAGCCGACGAAGAGCCGCGTCAGGTCGTAGCCCGCGACGCCCTTCGCGGTGCGCCTGCCGGTCTGCAGCAGTCGGCCGTCGGCGAGGACGACGTCGAGCCCGAGCACGTACTCCGCCGTCACTCCGTACTTCACACAGCACAGGCCGCCCGAGGCCGTGCCGATGTTGCCGCCGATGGTGCACATCTCCCAGCTGGAGGGGTCCGGCGGGTAGTAGAGCCCGTGCTCGTTGACCGCGCGGGAGAGCGTGGCGTTGATGACGCCCGGTTCGACGACGGCGATCCGGTCGACCGGGTTGATCTCCAGGACGCGGTCCATCTTGACGAGCGAGAGGACGATGCAGCCCTCGGATGCGTTGGCCGCGCCCGACAGGCCCGTGCGGGCGCCCTGCGGGACGACCGGGACGCGCAGCGCGGTCGCCGTGCGCATCACGTGCTGGACCTCTTCGACGGTGCGCGGCAGGACGACGACGGCCGGGGTGCCGGCGTCGCAGAAGCTCGCCATGTCGTGGGCGTAGGAGGCGGTGATGTCGGCGTCGACGATGATCGCTTCCGCGGGCAGGCCCGTGCGGAGCTCTTCCATGAGGGTGCGGCTCATGATCACACCTTTGCACTCCGTTTCGGCCGTGTGAACCCCTTGCAGTCACCCGTCGTTGCGGTCACGGGGCTCCGCCCCGGACCCCGCTCCTCAATCGCCGGAGGGGCTTGAAAGGCAAGAAGCCGCAGGGGCTTGAGTGGCTCACACCAGAGCCGTGCCGATCAGGCCGTTGCGGGTGATCAGGGACGCCAGGTCCGACTCACTGAGGCCCTCCGTTTTCGCGGGACGCCGCGGGAGGACCATGTAGCGGGTTTCCGCGCTGGAGTCCCACACCGTGATCTTGACGTCGGGCGGCAGCGTGACCCCGAACTCGCCGAGCACAGACCGTGGTTCACGCACCACGCGGGAGCGGTACGCCTCGCTCTTGTACCAGCCGGGCGAGGGGCCGAGGAGCCGCAGCGGGTAGCAGGAGCAGAGCGTGCACACGATCATGTTGTGCACGTCCTCCGTGTTCTCGGCGACCCGCAGCCGCTGGGGCTGGACTCCCCCGCTGGAGAAGCCCAGTTCGGCCACGGCCGCCGAACCGTCCGCGAGCAGCCGCTCCTTGAACGCCGGGTCGGTCCAGGCGCGGGCCACCACCTTCGCGCCGTTGACCGGCGAGGCGCCCGCGAGGAAGCCGTCGATGACCTCGTCGACCGTCTCACCGCCGACGATGCCCTTGTCCTCCAGGAGGCTCTCCAGGAGCCGTACTTGGCGGGAGATCACCGCGTCGTCGTGGTCACCGGACATCGGCGTCGGCCTCCTCGTAAGGCTCCAGGTAGCTTGCGGACAGGTCGAGGACGACGTCGTGCTCGCCCTCGCCCCACAGCTCGCGCGCCGCGAACCGCACCGCGTAGATCATCTCGACGGGGGCGTCCTCGCGCCCCTGCGCGCGCACGTCGGCGAGCGGCGCCCGGCCCTCCGGCTCGACGACGACGCCGAGCTTGCCGCGGGCGTAGCGCGGCAGGCGGGTGTGGTGCGGCGGGTCGTGCCGGTAGGTGCGGACCCGGTCGCCGGGCGCGAAGGTCGGTTCAGGCACGGTCGAGGATCCCCTCCTCGATGACGCCCTTGCGTTCGAGGAGCACGCGGATCGCGTGGAACCAGCGCTCGTAGTACGAGGCCGCGAGGTACTCCTGGGGCGGCATCGTCTCGATGGCGTCCCGGAACTCGTCGAGGTTGAAGACCTTCTTCACGAGCAGCGCGCGCTGGAGCGCGAAGACCCGCGCCTCCCAGTCCGCGTGGAAGGGTTCGGCGTCATCGGTGGTGTCGATGGCGCCGAACCCCGTCGTTCCGCCTACGTCGTTCATCCTGGCCATGCGGCCAGCTTAGGAGCCCGCGTCAGAGATTTCCGCGCTTCTCCTGCTCGCGCTCGATCGCCTCGAAGAGGGCCTTGAAGTTGCCCTTGCCGAAGCCCATCGAGCCGTGCCGCTCGATCATCTCGAAGAACACGGTCGGCTTGTCCTGGACCGGCTTGGTGAAGATCTGCAGCAGGTAGCCGTCCTCGTCGCGGTCGACGAGGATCTTCAGCTCGCGCAGCGTCTCGACGGGCACGCGGGTCTCGCCGGCCCACTCGCCGAGGGTGTCGTAGTACGAGTCCGGGGTGTCCAGGAACTGAACTCCCGCCGCGCGCATGGCCTTCACCGAGGCGACGATGTCGTTCGTCGCGAGCGCGATGTGCTGGACGCCCGCGCCGCCGTAGAACTCCAGGTACTCGTCGATCTGCGACTTCTTCTTCGCGACGGCCGGCTCGTTGATCGGGAACTTCACCTTGAGGGTGCCGTCCGCGACGACCTTCGACATCAGCGCGCTGTACTCGGTCGCGATGTCGTCGCCCACGAACTCCTTCATGTTCGTGAAGCCCATGACCTTGTTGTAGAACGCGACCCACTCGTTCATCTTGCCGAGTTCGACGTTGCCGACGCAGTGGTCGATGGCCTGGAAGGTGCGCTTGGCCGGGGGCTCGACGATCGGGTCCGCGGCCGCGAAACCGGGCAGGTAGGGGCCGTCGTAGCCGGAGCGCTCGACCAGCGTGTGGCGGGTCTTTCCGTACGTGGCGATGGCGGCGCGCACGACGGTGCCGTGCTCGTCCTTCGTCTCGTAGGGCTCCTGGAGGCCGCGGGCGCCGTGCTCGACGGCGTACGCGTACGCGGCACGGGCGTCCGGGACCTCGATGGCGAGGTCGACGACGCCGTCGCCGTGCGCCGCGACGTGGTCCTGGAGGAAGGTGCCCCACTCGGTGGACGCCTTGATGACGGAGGTGAGGACGAAGCGGGCCGAGCCGTTCGTGAGGACGTAGGAGGCCGTCTCGCGGCTGCCGTTCTCCGGTCCGGAGTAGGCGACGAGCTTCATGCCGAAGGCGGTCGAGTAGTAGTGCGCGGCCTGCTTGGCGTTGCCCACGGCGAAGACGACCGCGTCCATCCCCTTGACCGGGAAGGGGTCGGCCTGCCGTGCGGTGTCGGGGGTGTGGTCTGTGGTCTGCGTCATACCGTGAGGTTCCCGCCGTACCGCAAGGTGCGCAATAGTTTGCGTTTTCGCTGGGCAATCTGCCCAGTGGCGGTCCCGTTTCCGCGGGCTGCTTGTACAGGATGACCATCCCCGGAGGGGCCCATGGCGATCGACGATCTGGACGGGCGGCTCATCGTGCTGCTGGCGCGCGAACCGCGGATCGGGGTGCTCGAGATGTCCCGCCGGCTCGGCGTCGCGCGCGGCACCGTACAGGCCCGCCTCGACCGGCTTACCTCGAACGGAGTCATCCGCGGCTTCGGCCCCCAGGTGGACCCGGCGGCGCTCGGCTACCCGGTCACCGCGTTCGCGACGCTGCAGATCAGGCAGGGGCAAGGAGCCGATGTCAGGACCCATTTGGGCGGCGTCCCCGAGGTCCTGGAGCTGCACACGACGACCGGCAGCGGGGACATGCTGTGCCGGCTCGTGGCCCGCTCGAACGCGGACCTTCAACGTGTGATCGACCGGGTTGTCGGTTTTGATGGCATCGTCCGGGCTTCCACGGCGATCGTCATGGAAAATCCTGTTCCGCTGCGGATCATCCCGTTGGTGGAGCAGGCGTCAGGAGATTCCTGACGGCTATCCGAGCACCGCCCGGGAGTGAGGTGCGATGAACTTCTGGGACTACCTGGGTGCCCGGCACCAGCAGCTGCTCGCCGACGCCTATCAGCACGCGAGCGCCGTCTTCCAGTGCATGGTCCTCGCGACCTTGATCGGCATCGTCATCGGCATCGTCTCGTACCGCAGCGAGTGGGCCGGGAATCTGGCGACGACCGCCACCTCGACCATTCTGACCATCCCCTCGCTCGCCATGATCGGTCTGCTGATCCCGATCGTGGGCCTGGGCGTCGCGCCGACCGTCATCGCGCTGACCCTGTACGGGCTGCTGCCGATCGTGCGGAACGCGATCGTGGGACTGCGCGGCGTCGACCCCGCGCTGATCGACGCGGCGAAGGGCATCGGGATGTCCCGGACCGCCCGCCTGTTCAAGGTGGAGCTGCCGCTCGCCTGGCCGCCGATCCTCACCGGGATCCGGGTCTCCACGCAGATGCTGATGGGCATCGCCGCCATCGCCGCGTTCGCCTCGGGCCCCGGGCTCGGCAACGAGATCTTCCGCGGCATCGCCTCCCTGGGCAGCGCCAACGCGCTCAACCAGGTGCTCGCCGGAACGCTCGGCATCATCATCCTCGCCCTGCTCTTCGACGCCGCGTACGTCCTCATCGGACGGCTGACCATCCCGAGGGGGATCCGTGCCTGAGACCACGACGACCGCGGCGACCGAGCCGTCCGGGGCCCCCGAGGCGTCCGGGGCCAGCATCGAGCTGGAGAACCTCACCAAGCGCTATCCCGGCTCCAGCGAACCCGCCGTGGACAGCGTCAACATGGAGATCAAACCGGGCGAGCTGATCATCTTCGTCGGCCCGTCCGGCTGCGGGAAGTCCACGACGCTGAAGATGATCAACCGCCTCATCGAGCCGACCGGCGGACGCATCCGCATCGGCGGCGAGGACGTCACCGACATGGACCCGGTGAAGCTGCGCAGGAAGGTCGGCTACGCGATCCAGTCCTCCGGGCTCTTCCCGCACATGACGGTCGCCCAGAACATCGCGCTGGTGCCGAAGATGATCGGCTGGTCCAAGTCGAAGATCAAGTCGCGGGTCGAGGAGATGCTCGATCTGGTCGGGCTCGACCCCGCCGAGTACCACGGCCGCTATCCGCGCCAGCTCTCCGGAGGCCAGCAGCAACGCGTGGGCGTGGCCCGGGCGCTCGCGGCCGACCCGCCCGTGCTCCTGATGGACGAGCCGTTCGGCGCCGTCGACCCGATCACCCGCGACCACCTCCAGGACGAGCTGATCCGGCTCCAGCACGAGCTGCACAAGACGATCGTCTTCGTCACGCACGACTTCGACGAGGCGATCAAGCTCGGCGACCGGATCGTGGTGCTCCGCGAGAAGTCGCACATCGCGCAGTTCGACACCCCGGAGGCGATCCTCACCAACCCGGCGGACGACTTCGTCTCCGGGTTCGTGGGCGCGGGCGCGGCGCTCAAGCGCCTCAACCTGACGCGCGTACGCGACGTGGAGGTCACCGACTATCCGACGGTGAGCGTCGACGACCCGCTGCAGGACATCTTCAACAAGCTGCGGGCGGCCGGCACGAACGAGCTGCTGCTGCTCGACAAGCGCGGCCGGCCCTACAAGTGGCTGCGCCGCGGCGACCTGATGCGCGCCAAGGGCTCCCTCGCCCGCGCGGGCACCCTCGTGCACGACACCGTCACCCGCGACGCCACCCTGCGCGACGCCCTCGAAGCGGTCCTCACCGACAACGCGGGCCGCGTCGCGGTGACCGGGCGGCGGGGCGCGTACGAGGGCGTCGTCGACATGGAGACGCTGATGAACTCCGTACAGGAACTCCTGGAGGCCGACCGGCTCGAAGCGGTCGAGCACCAGCACGAGCTGGAGGAGCAGCGCGCCGAGCAGACGCACCAGGAGCAGGAGGGTTCCTACGGCCCCGGCGGGGAGGCGAAGGCGTGAGCACACCGTCCCGCAAATCGCCCCCGAAGGGCGAGCGCCCCGAGGGCGAGCACGAGGTCAGGGGCCTCGCGTTCCGCGACGAGGGCCGGGCCGAGCCGGAGGCTCCGCCCTCCCCGGCCGCCCGGAAGGACCCGCCGCGCATCACCTGGAAGAAGCTGACGTTCCTTCCGGTGTTCCTGGTCCTGGTCCTGGTGATCACCTGGCTGTGGTTCCGCAACGCCGACCTCGACACGATCTCCGAGAACGCCATCTCGGGCGGCGCGGTGGGCAAGGCGGTGCGCCAGCACATCAGCCTGACGGTGATCTCGACGTTCTTCGTGCTGATCATCGCGATCCCGCTGGGGATCCTGCTGACCCGCAGGATGTTCCGCAAGGCGACCCCGTTCGCCCTGGCGATCGCCAACATGGGCCAGGCCACCCCGGCCATCGGCCTGCTCGCCCTGCTCGTCATCTGGCTGGGCATCGGCGAGAAGTCGGCCCTGATCGGCATCATCATCTACGCGATCCTGCCGGTGCTCTCCAACACCATCGCGGGCCTGAAGGCCAACGATCCGACGCTCCTCGAAGCGGCCAAGGGCATCGGGATGTCGCCGATGGGGGTGCTGCGCAAGGTCGAACTCCCGCTCGCCGTCCCGCTGATCCTTGCGGGCGTGCGCACGGCGCTCGTCCTCAACGTCGGTACGGCGACCCTGGCCACCTTCGGCGGTGGCGGCGGCCTCGGTGTCCTCATCACCACCGGCATCACCAACCAGCGCATGCCGGTCCTGATGCTCGGCTCGATCCTCACGATCGCGCTCGCCCTGCTCGTCGACTGGCTGGCGTCGCTGGCCGAACTGCTGCTGCGCCCGCGCGGGTTGGAGGTGCGCTCATGAAGCCCGTGAAGCACATGAGGTACCGCGTACGCGTGGCCGTCGCGGCGAGCTGCGGGATCGCGCTCCTCGCGAGCGGCTGCGGACTGACCAGCGGCAGCCCGCTGGTCGACGACGTGCAGCCGGGCTCCATCGGCAAGGACAAGCCGCTGGAGGGCGCCGACATCACCGTCACGTCCAAGGAGTTCACGGAGCAGCTGGTGCTCGGCGCGATCATGGGCATCGCGTTCAAGGCGTCCGGCGCGGACGTCCTCGACCGGACCGGCATCCAGGGCTCCATCGGCGCCCGCGAGGCCATCAAGTCCGGTGACGCCGACGCCATGTACGAGTACACGGGCACGGCCTGGATCACGTACCTCGGCAACTCGGACCCGATCCCCGACCCGCAGAAGCAGTACGAGGCCGTGGCCAAGGCCGACAAGAAGAACGGCATCACGTGGCTGCCGCAGGCCGAGCTCAACAACACCTACGCGCTCGCCATGAACAACGCCAACTTCAAGAAGTACGGCACCAAGACGCTCTCCGACGTCGCCGCGCTCGCCAAGAAGGACCCGAAGGCCGTCACGCTCTGCGTGGAGAGCGAGTTCGCCAACCGGGCCGACGGCCTGCCCGGCATGCAGAAGGCGTACGGGATGCACGTGCCGCCCGCCAACATCACGCAGATGGACAGCGGCATCATCTACACCCAGGCGTCCAAGGGCAGTTGCACCTTCGGCGAGGTCTACACGACCGACGGCCGGATCAAGGCGATGAACCTGAACGTCATGGAGGACGACAAGAAGTTCTTCCCGAACTACAACGCGGCGCCCTCGATCAACAGCAAGGCGCTCAAGAAGTACCCGGCGATGGCGGACATCCTGGAGCCGATCACGAAGAAGCTCAACAACACGGTCGCCCAGGACCTCAACGCGAAGGTGGACGTCGACGGGCAGGACCCGCACGACGTGGCGAAGGAGTGGCTGGTGAAGGAGGGCTTCGTCAAGGAGTGACGGCCCCTGCCGGGGGGGCTCAGCAGGTGGGGACCTCGCCCGAGCCCTTCTCCAGGTTCGTCAGCGCGGTCGTCGTGCCCTTGAGCGTGCTCACCGAGATCAGCTTCATCGAGTCCGGCGCGGAGGCCTTCGCGTCCGAGCACTCCGCCTTCGGTACGAGGAAGACGGTGGCGCCGTCGCGGTCGGCTGCCTGCACCTTCAGGGACACGCCGCCGACCGGGCCGACCTTGCCCTCGGCGTCGATGGTGCCGGTGCCCGCGATGGACCTGCCGCCGGTGAGGTCGCCGCCGCTGCCGTCGCCGTCCAGCATGTCGATGATGCCGAGGGAGAAGAGCAGGCCCGCGCTCGGACCGCCGACGTCGCCGAGCTGGAGGTCGACCTCGATGTCCTTCGAGGACCTGCCGAGGTAGGAGAGGGCGGCCTCGGTGGCCGCGTCCTGCGAGCCCTTCATCTCCTTCTGGTTGTGCTGCTCGACCTCCTTCGTCGAGTCGCCCGACGGGTACACCGCGTCGCGCGGCATGACCGCCCGGTTCTCGGCGAACCAGCCGTCGAGCACGTCGCCCAGGTGCACGGAGGCGTCGGGGCCCGTCGCCACGATGGTCACCGCGCGCAGCTTGCCCTCCGTGGGGCGGGTGGGGGCGCCGCTGATGTCGATGACGGGTTTCCCGTCCGACTTCCCGAGGACGTTCGTCGTGGGGCCCGGCTGGGCCACGGAGAACGGCAGCGGAGCGAAGCCCGCGATCGCGAGGAGGGCGACGACCGGGACGGCGCAGAGGGCCAGGGCGGCGGGACGGCTGAGGCGATTGAGCACGGGGTGACTCTAACGTGGCGGTTGCCGGGCAAAATCAAGCCCCACCGGCGATTGAGGTGACTACCTGAGCGCGTCCGCCACCTCGCGGGCCGCGTCGAGGACCCTCGTGCCCACCCGTTCCGGGACGGAGTCCGAGAGCATGACCACTCCTACGCTGCCCTCCAGACCGGTCACCCCGAGCAGCGGCGCCGCCGCCCCGCTCGCGCCGGCTTCCAGTTCGCCGTGCGTGAGGGTGTAGCCGGACTCGGGGAGCACGCCCTGGCGGGCGCCGAGGATGGCGCGGCCCGCGGCTCCCCGGTCGAGCGGGTGGCGGAAGCCCGTGCGGTACGCCACGTGGTAGTCGGTCCAGGTCGGCTCGACGACGGCCACGGCAAGGGCCTCCGTTCCGTCCACCAGCGTCAGGTGCGCGGTCGCCCCGATGTCCTCGGCGAGTGCGCGCAGGGCCGGCAGCGCGGCCTCGCGCACCAGCGGGTGGACCTGCCGGCCGAGCCGGAGCACGCCGAGCCCGACGCGGGCGCGGCCGCCCAGGTCGCGGCGGACCAGGGCGTGCTGCTCCAGGGTGGCGAGCAGACGGTAGACGACGGTCCTGTTGACGCCGAGCTTGTTGGAGAGCTCGGTGACGGTCAGGCCGTGGTCGGTGTCGGCGAGCAGTTTGAGGACGCGCAGTCCCCGGTCGAGCGTCTGGGAGGTCTCCGCGGTCACGACGCCCACTCCTTAGTGGTGAGGGACGACGGCCTCCTGCGCGGGGGTCGCGTCACCTGTCCCGTGGGCGACGCGCGTGAGAGGCCGCCGGTCGGTGATCAGGCGCTGGGCTGCTTACGGCTGTCAGTTGACGCACCGGCTGCGCTCCGCGGCGGCTCTGCCACGGGGCGTGTGCGTTGCCCGGAATGTAGCGAGGTCGTCCCGCTGAGCGGAAGACTCCGTCCAGAATCCGGTCAGTCAACGGCCGGAGATGTGCGCGAATGCCCGCACTTGATCCCCATGTCACTTCATGCGGGTGGCCCATTCCTGCACCTTGGCGATGCGCTGGCGCAGCTGTCCGCCGGTCGCCTCCGCGCTCGGCGGGCCGCCGCACACCCGGCGCAGTTCGGTGTGGATGACACCGTGCGGCTTCCCGCTCTGATGGACGTACGCGCCGACGATCGTGTTCAGCTTCTTGCGCAGCTCCATCAGCTCCTTGTGGGAGACGACGGGGCGGCGGTCGGCCGGCAGCTCCAGGAGGTCGGCCTCGCTGTCCGGCTTCTTCTTGCTGTGCGAGATCTGCCGCGCCTGCCGCTTCTGCAGGAGCATCTGCACCTGGTCGGGTTCGAGCAGGCCCGGGATGCCGAGGTAGTCCTGCTCCTCCTCGCTGCCGGGGTGCGCCTGCATGCCGAACTCGGCGCCGTTGTACATGACCCGGTCGAAGGTGGCCTCGGACTCCAGGGCCTCGAAGGAGAACTGCTCCTGCTCGCCGGTGTCCTCGTCCTGCTCCTTGTTCGCCTCGTCCATCTCCTTCTCGGACTCGGCGTAGGGGTCCTCTTCCTGGTCCTTCTTCGGCTTGTCGAGGACGTGGTCGCGCTCGACCTCCATCTCGTTGGCGAAGCCGAGCAGGTCGGGGACGGTGGGCAGGAAGACGGAGGCCGTCTCTCCGCGCCTGCGTGAACGCACGAAACGGCCGACGGCCTGCGCGAAGAAGAGCGGGGTCGAGATCGTCGTCGCGTACACGCCGACCGCGAGGCGCGGGACGTCGACGCCCTCCGACACCATGCGGACCGCGACCATCCACCGGTCCTCGCTCGCCGCGAAGTCGTCGATCCGCTTCGAGGCGCCGGTGTCGTCGGAGAGCACGACGGTGGCCTTGCTGCCCGTGATCTCGCGGATCAGCTTCGCGTACGCGCGGGCGGAGTCCTGGTCGGACGCGATGACGAGGCCGCCCGCGTCCGGGATGCCCTTCCTGACCTCGGTGAGGCGGGCGTCGGCCGCGCGCAGCACGCTCGGCATCCACTCGCCGCGCGGATCGAGGGCGGTGCGCCAGGCCTGGCTGATGGCGTCCTTGGTCATCGGCTCGCCGAGCCGGGCCGCGATCTCGTCACCGGCCTTCGTGCGCCAGCGCATGTTGCCGCTGTAGCTGAGGAAGATCACCGGGCGCACGACGTTGTCGGCGAGCGCGTTGCCGTAGCCGTACGTGTAGTCGGCGGCCGAGCGCCGGATGCCGTCCCGCCCCTCCTCGTACTGGACGAAGGGGATCGGGTTGGTGTCGGAGCGGAACGGCGTACCGGTCAGCGCGAGGCGGCGGGTGGCCGGCTCGAACGCCTCCAGGCAGGCCTCGCCCCAGGACTTCGAGTCACCGGCGTGGTGGATCTCGTCGAGGATGACGAGCGTCTTGCGCTGCTCGCTGCGGTTGCGGTGCAGCATCGGCCGCACGCCCACACCCGCGTACGTGACGGCGACGCCCTGGTACTCCTTGCTGAGCGGGCCCGCGCTGTACTCCGGGTCCAGCTTGATCCCTATGCGCGCGGCGGCCTCGGCCCACTGCTTCTTCAGGTGCTCGGTCGGCGCGACCACGGTCACCTGCTGCACGACGTGGTGGTGCAGCATCCACGACGCGAGGGTGAGCGCGAACGTGGTCTTTCCGGCGCCCGGGGTGGCGACCGCGAGGAAGTCGCGGGGCTGCTCCTGGATGTACCTGTCCATCGCACCCTGCTGCCAGGCTCGCAGCTTGTTGGCCGTGCCCCAGGGGGCGCGGCCGGGAAAGGCGGGTGACAGGTGGGCGGACGAGGCAGAAGGAGTGGCGGATGTAGTAGTCACGGTCTCCGGTTACTCAAAGCTGGACGGCACGGCTACGTATGACAACCGGGCCACCCTACCGGTGCCGAGGTTGACGGGCATGGTCGGCGAGGCCCGGACGGGCGTGGTTGGGACGTGTGTCACAGATCAACTGGACGGCCCCGGCGGCTACTTCCGCAGCCGCGCCGCCACCCACACCCCGACCAGCGCGACGACGGCCATCGGCAGGAACACGGCGGCGAACGCGGCCGGGTGCGAGCCCCCGGCGCCCTGCGCGACCGCGTGCCCCGCCGCGCCCACCGCTCCCCCGCCGAGCGCCGCGAAGGCGGCGCCGCCCGCGGCGAGCAGCAGCGCGTTGGAGAGCCCGTCGGAGATCTGCAGCGCGGCGGAGTTCGACCCGGCCTCCTCGGGCGCGGACAGCTGGAGCAGCAGCACGGACGTGGAGGAGATCACGAGGCCCATGCCCAGGCAGCCGAAGGCCCAGGCGACGGCCACGGTCCACACGGGCACGGCCTGGATCAGCACGCTGGGCGCTGTGGCGATGGCGAGCGCGACCAGCACCATCCCGGCGGCGACGAGCCGCTCCCGGTACGGCTCGACGCGCGGCCGGGACTGCAGCCACGAGCCGAGCGCCCAGGTGCCGCCGCCCGCGGCGAGCGAGAACCCGGCGAGCGTGGGGCTGAGCCCGCGCTGCGTCACCAGCATCAGCGGCACGAAGGACTCGGCCGCGATGAACGACCCGGCCGCGATGCCGCGCAGCAGCACCACGGACGGCAGCCCGCGCGCGGCCCGGTAGGTGCCGCGGGGCAGCAGCCCGAGCACGGACGGCACGAGGAGGGCGGCGCCGACAGCCGCGGGCAGCAGCGACAGCGGGCGCAGGTCCTGGGCGGCGTACTGGAGGAGTCCCGCGCCGAGCGAGATGCCGAGGGCGAGGCGGATGCGACGCCGGTCGAAGGCAGCCGGGGCGGCACCCTCGGGGGCACCGGAGGCTCGCCGTCGGACCTCGGGGAGCGCGAGCGCGAGCGGCAGGACGACCAGGACCGGGATGCCGAGGAACACCCACCGCCAGCCGATGTGCTCCGTCACGGCGCCCGCCGCGAGCGGTCCGACGATCGACGGCACGACCCAGCTCGCCGCGAACGCCGCCATGATCGCGGGCCGCAGCCGCTCCGGGTAGGCCCGGCTGACCACGACGTAGAGCCCGACGATCACCAGGCCGCCGCCGAGCCCCTGCACGGCCCGTCCGGCGATGAACATCCACATGGTGCCCGCGGTCCCGGCGAGCAGCAGCCCGGCGGCGAAGGCCCCGATCCCGGCCGTGACGGGGCCGAGGGGTCCGCTCCGGTCGGCCCACTGCCCGGCGAGCACCATCCCGAACAGGCTGGTCGTGAAGAAGCCGGAGAACGCGAACGCGTACAGCGACACCCCGTCCAGCTCCCGCGCGGCGACCGGCATCGCCGTCCCCACGGCGGTCGCCTCGAAGGCGATGAGCAGCACGACGGTGACGATGCCGATGCTGAGCGCGCGATGGGTGCGGCCGAGGACACCTTCGGTCGCGGAGGGGACGGTGCGTACGGGGGCGTCGTCGGTGACGTCTTCGAGGGCGGCCATGCGGTTCAGAGTAAGGGGCGTACGACTCTCTGACCCCTGTCCTGAGGCGGTCCGGAGCTGGTCCCTTGGTCGTAGGTCCGGGCGCTTCGTGAACGGCGCATGGCAGTCGTGTTGCGGGGCGCCGGGAACCCTTGAGGGGCGGCTGATCAGGCCCGTAGCTTGGTCAGCGCTTGGCCGTGTGCCCGAGTGGCTGAGGGATTCGCCTGCAAAGCGAAGCACGCCGGTTCGATTCCGGTCACGGCCTCCACGCACGAAGGGGCGCCCCGCGAGAAGCGGGGCGCCCCTTCGTCGTGCACGGGGTGCGGCCTCAGCCGGTCGCGTCCGCCACGACCGCTCCGGGCGCCGGCGCGTCCGTGACCACCGCCGCCTGCGGCCTGATCGGCAGACGGTTGACCGGGCGGCCCGTCGCCGCGCGGACCGCCGAGGCGACCGCCGCCGGGGACGCGACCACCGGGGCCGCGCTCGCCGACTTCGCGCCGAAGGGGGCGACCACGTCGCGCTCCTCGACGAGGTTGACGATGTGGATGTCGGGGGCGTCGAGCGCGGTGGGCAGCGCGTAGCCGGTCAGGTCGGGGCGGCGGACGATGCCCTTCGGGGTGCGGAGGTTCTCCGTGAGGGCCGCGCCCACGCCCTGGGTGACGCCCGCCTCGATACGGGCCGCGAGCTGGGCGGGGTTGAGGATGCGGCCGACGTCCTGGGCGACCGCCAGTTCGACCACGCGCACCGAGCCGAGCTCCACGTCCACGTCCACCACCGCGCGGATCGCGCAGAAGGCCATGCCGACGAACGCGTCGCCCTGGCCCGAGGCGTCGAGCGGCTCCGTGGGGTGCGGGCGGCACTGCGCCGTGGCCCACAGCTCCTTGCCGTCCATGGCCTCTTCGACGGTCGTCGACAGCACGCCGTCGTACGAGGTGATCTTGCCGTCCGCGATCTGGAGCAACTCCGTGGACATGCCGAACTTGTGCGCAAGCGGCTGGAGGAGCTGGGTGCGGACCATCTTGGCCGCCCGCTCGACCGCCCCGCCGGACACCCAGGTGTGCCGGCCGCGGCAGCCGGGGCCCGCCGGCGGCTGGTCGGTGTCGACCGGCGCGACGTGGACCTCCTCGATGCCGAGCGTCTCCTGGACGATCTGGCGGGCGAGCGTGGCGAAGCCCTGGCCGGTCTCCACGGCGGCGCAGATGACCGTCGCGACGCCGCCCTGGACCTTCACCGTGGCCGTGGAGACCTCGTCCGCGCCCTCCGCGCCCAGCATGTGCACCATGCCGACGCCGTAGCCGACGCCGCGGCGGATCGCGGCCGGTTCACCGACGCCCTCGGGGCCGCCGGGGAGCAGCCAGTCCTCCTCCGGCGTGTCCTTGGGCAGCGGCGGCAGCGGGAAGTCCCGTACGGACGTGAGCAGTTCGGCCACGGGCGCCGGGCACGTCACCGTCTGCCCCGTGGGAAGGATGTCGCCGGTCGCCAGGACATTGCGCAGCCGCAGTTCGGCCGGGTCGACGCCGAGCTTCTTCGCGAGCTTGTCCATCTGCGCCTCGTACGCGGCGCAGACCTGGAGCGCGCCCTCTCCCCGTACGTGCCCGGAGGGCGGGTTGTTCGTCCGGACCGCCCAGCCCTCGATGGAGGCGTGCGGGACGACGTAGGGGCCGCAGGCGAAGGAGACCGCGGCCGCGAGCGCGTCGGACGACGTGTCCGCGTACGCGCCCGCGTCGAGCAGGATCTGAGCCTCCACCTTGACCAGCCGGCCGTCCGCGTCCGCGTGGTGGCGGTAGCGCAGGAGTGTCGGGTGGCGGTGCGGGTGGCCGAGGAAGGACTCCTCGCGGGACGCGGCGAGCTTGACCGGGCAGCCGGTGTGCAGGGCGAGCAGACCGAGCGGGAGGTGGAAGCTCGGGTCCTCGCGGTCGGCCGTCGCGCCGGGCACACCGGTGACGACGACCTTCACGCGCTCGCGCTCCAGGCCGTAGCGGGCCGCCGCGAGGTCGCGGTCGCCGTGCGGGTCGGTGGAGGCGATGTACAGCTCGACGCCGCCGTCGGGGCGCGGCACCGCGAGGCCCGCCTCCGCGCCGATCGGCGCCGGGTCCTGGCGGCCGATGCGGTAGAGGCCCTCGACGACGACCTCGCCCGTCGCCCCCGCGTCGCCGTGCTGGAGCGGGATGTGGCGGATCAGGTTGCCGTCGGGGTGCAGGGGCTCCGCCGCGAAGGACTGCTCGGGGTCCGTGACCGGGTCCAGGACCTCGTACTCGACGATGATCGCGGCCGCGGCCATGCGCGCCGTGTCCGGGTGGTCGGCCGCCACGGCGGCGAGCGCCTCTCCGTGGTGGCGCACCACGTCGGAGGCGAACATCGGGCGGTCCGACGCACGGTGTCCGGGCAGCGGCCCGCCGGGGACGTCCTCGTGCGTGACGACCGCGAGGACGCCGGGCATCTCGCGCGCGTGGCTGGTGTCGATGCTCACCACGCGCGCGTGCGCGTGCGGGGAGCGCAGGATCGACGCCCAGAGCAGGCCCTCGGCCCACAGGTCGGCGGCGTACGGGAACGTGCCGTCCGCCTTGGCGGGTGCCTCCTGCGAGGGGAGCGACATGCCGAGACCGTGCGGGAAGCTCTCCGCTTCCGGTGCCGTGGGGGCCGCGGAGGGGGTGGCCGTCTCGTTCGTCATGCCTGGCCTCCGTCCGGGAAGTCCTGGAAGTCCTGCGGGTGCTGGGGGTTCGGGAAGTCCTGCGGGTGCGCGTCGCCCTGGATGTCCTCGGTCGCCAGCGGGCCCGCCTGGCGCGGGATCATCGGCTCTTCCGCGGCACCCTCGCCCGACGCGTCCTCGCTCGCGGCGTCGGCCACCGCCCGCCGCTCCTCGGCGACCTGGCGCACGGCGTCCACGACACCCCGGTAGCCGGAGCAGCGGCACAGGTTGCCGCACAGCGCCTGGCGGGTCTCCAGGGCGGTCGGGTTCGGGTTCCCCTCCAGGAGGTCGTGCGCCGTCATCGCCATGCCGGGGACACAGAAGCCGCACTGCACCGAACCGCACGCGGCCAGCGCCCGCTGCACGTCCGAGGGGCGGCCGTCGGTGGCGAGGCCCTCGACCGTCCGGACCTCGCTGCCCGCGGTGGTCGCCGCCGGCACCAGGCAGGAGGCCACGAGACGGCCGTCCACCTGCACGTTGCACGCGCCGCACTCGCCCTGCGAACACCCGTCCTTGGCACCCGCGAGACCGAGGCGCTCGCGCAGCACGTACAGCAGCGACTCCCCGATCCAGGCATCCGTGACGGGCCGATCCGCACCATTGACCCGCAGAACGTAGCTGGCCAGGGGGTGATCGTCGTGGAGCGGGGGCCGGGCGGGGGCCGCGTCCTCGACTTCGGTTTCAGCTTCAGCCTCGGCCTCGGCTTCGACCCCAGCCGCGGGGGCCTCTACGTCGACGGGCTCGGGCACATCGGCCGCTGGAGCGGCGGGCTCCGGCGCAGGGCTCGGCACATCAAGCCCCGCCGGCGATTGAGGCGCGGGGTCCGGGGCAGAGCCCCGCGACGCAGGCTCGTCCGACCGCTCCGGGGCCTCCGGCTGCGCGGCCCACGGCGCAGGCGCCCCACCGGGAAGCGTCGCAGGCGGCTCCTGGCCCCACGCCCGCCCCACCGCGGCAGCGGATGTGGTGAACTCGCCGGACTCGTCCGGCAGTTCCCCCTCGGCCAACGGAATCGACCACTGCCCCGTCTGCCCCTGGTGGGGCGCAGGCTCCACGGGGGCAGGCGGCTCCGCACCGGGACCGACCAGGTTCTCCGGCAGCACCCACACCCCGGTCGCCGCAGGATCCGTCGCGGCCGCACCCGTGGCCGGGCTCACCGTTATCTGCGGCGGCACATACCCGTGCCCCGGCGCCTCCAGCGGCGCCGCGTCGGGGAAGCCCTCGGGGGGCAGCTGCACGAAGGCCGTGGCGTCAGAGTCGTACTCGCCCTGGGGCACCGGCTCCCAGCCGTCGGGTCCGGGGTACTCGTTCGTCACGACAGCGCCCTCCCAAGTGCACGTCGGGCCAGCACGGCGACGGTGCGCCGCAGATGCAGTACGGCCGGCGGCAACTGCTGCTGCGTGCCGTCCGGGGCGGGTTCCGGGTCGGGGACGCAGGCCGCGGCGACGTATTCGCCGAAGGCGTGCACGGCCTCCGGCACGAGGGCGCCGCGCTCGCCGTCCCAGTCGATGAGCGAGGCCACCCACTGCTCGGCCTCAAGGGGCCGCAGCGGCATCGGCGCGATGGCCCCGACGGCGCAGCGCACCCCGCGCCGCGCCGGGTCGAGGACGAGCGCGACGGAGGCCATCGCGCGGCCCGGGCCCGTACGCCCGGTCGCCTTCAGGAACACCTGCGGCGCGTGCAGCAGGGGCACGCGCACGAAGCCGATCAGCTCACCGGGGGCGAGCATCTCCATGCCGGCCAGCAGGTGCGAGACCGGCACTTCGCGTCTCGCCCCGCCCTGCCCCGCGATGATCAACGTGGCTTCCAGCGCGGCCAGTACGGGCAGCGTGTCGCCCGCGGGGGCGCCGGAGGCGATGTTGCCGCCGAGCGTGGCGGCGTTGCGGATCTGGGGCGGGCCCGCGGCCCGGGCGGCGGCGGCGAGGCCGGGGATGAGCGCGGCGAAGTCGGGGCGGCCGATGCGCGCGTGCGTGAGGCCCGCGCCGAGCAGCGCGTTCCCGTCCTGGTACTGCCAGCCGCGGATCTCGCTGATCCGGCCGAGCCCGACGAGGGCGGCGGGGCGCAGTCCACCCGCGTTGACCTGGGCCATCAGGTCCGTTCCCCCGGCCACCGGTACGGCGGCGGGCATGGCGGCGAGCGCCGCGACTGCCTCGTCCAGCGAACCCGGAAGTACCGCGGCCTGTGTCGTCGCCTGCGGTGCGTGCGTGGTCAAACCGGCTGCCCCTTCCCGATGTCCGGCCGCGTGCCTGGCAACGGCGCCGGTCCCCGCGTGGTCCGCGCGTGACCGCCGTTCCCGCCGTTGCGCCTGTTCCGCCGTACGGTACGTGCTGACAGGCCGGACGTGGCAACTCTGGCACATCTTCCTTCCGGCCCGGAGAGGGGGTCCGGTAGGAGGCATTCGCCCCTTCCACCTCATAGATGACCGATATCGCACCAGATCACCTGTGGGCGCGAATTGGCACTCTGCGCCTGTGTATGAGGTGAGGTGCGCGGTGCCGCGCGATCCTCACCGGCCGCAAGCTCACACGTTCGGGGGTTCCCCTTCGAAGGGACGTCCGAGAACACCTGGGCGCCGCTGCCAGGGCAACGGGCCTCCGGGCGGCCGGTAGGCGACCCCCAGTGCGTCAAGTCGCCCGTAGTGCGCGGTCATTCGGCGCTCGAAGCCCGCGAAGTCGCGCGCACCGGGTGCGGGCAGCGCGCTCCACGCGACCTCGCTGAAGGCACAGAGCCGCGGATACAGCTGGTAGTCGAGGCGCCGTTCGTCCTCCGTCACCTCGGTCCACATGTTGGCCTGCGTCCCGATGACGTGCCGCGCCTCCTCCTCGGTCAGCTGCGGGGGAACCGGCTCGAAGCGGTAGACGTCCTCCAGGGTGCGCACGTAGCCGATGGGGACCGGCTCCTCGTCGCCGGGAGCCTGGCGGTAGTTCAAGTAGACCTGCTGCTCGGGGCACATGACGACGTCGTGGCCCGCCCGCGCCGCGGTGATGCCGCCCTCGTAGCCGCGCCAGGAGGAGACCGTGGCGCCGGGCGCGAGGCCGCCCTCGAGGATCTCGTCCCAGCCGATGAGGCGCCGGCCGCGCGCGGCGAGCCAGGTGTCGAAGTGCCGGACGAACCAGGACTGGAGCTCGTCCTCGTCGGCCAACCCCAGTTCCTTGATGCGGGCCTGGGCCGTGGGCGACTGCCTCCACTGGCCCTTGGGACACTCGTCGCCCCCTACGTGGATGAACGTGGACGGGAACAGGTCGAGGAGTTCCTCGAAGACGTCCTCGTAGAAGCGGAGGGTGTTGTCAGTGGGGGCGAGTACGTTCGGGTTGATGCCCCAGGTGTCCCAGACGGGGAGGGAAGACGTGTCGACGACATCAGTGTTGCCGAGTTCCGGGTACGCGTGGATGGCGGCCTGCGAGTGGCCCGGGACGTCGATCTCGGGGACGACCGCGATATGCAGCGCGTCGGCGTAGGCGACGATTTCGCGGATGTCGTCCTGGGTGTAGAAGCCGCCGTGCGGCTTGTCCTCCCACAACTCCGAGGCGCGGTGGCCGAATTTCGTCCGTGACCGCCAGGAGGCGGCCTCCGTCAGCTTCGGTCGGCGCTTGATCTCGACGCGCCAGCCCTGGTCGTCGGTGAGGTGGAAGTGCAGGACGTTGAGCCTGTGGGCGGCCATCAGGTCGAGTTGGCGCAGCACCCCGGCCTTCGGCGTGAAGTGCCGGGCGACGTCGAGCATCATGCCGCGCCAGCCGAAGCGGGGCGCGTCGTCGACGGTGACGTGCGGGACGGACCAGGTGCGCCCGGGGAGCGGGGCACGGCGGTACGCGTCGGGGCCGAGCAGCTGACGCAGCGTCTGGGCGCCCCAGAAGACGCCCGCCGCCGATCCGCCCTCGATCGTGACGCCCGCGTCCGTCGCGCGCAGCCGGTAGCCCTCCGCTTCGAGGGCGGGGTCGATGCGCAGGACCACGACGTCGCCGTCGTCCGCGTCCTTGGGCGGCAGGGCGAGACCGGTCGCCGCGCCGAGTGCCGCGCGCAGCCAGCGCGCGGTGTCCTGGGTCCCCTCCCCCGCCGCGATGCCGGTGCGGTCGCCGAACACGCAGCGGCCGTCGCCCGCGTGCGCCTGCCGACGGGGTGCGGGGATCAGATCCATGACCGGAGGCTAAGAGGACTGGACCAATTCGCGCAATGGTCGGGCGAGCGCGTGGGACCCGGGCACGTGCGGACACGCGAAACCCCGGGCATGCGTCACCGCACACCCGGGGTTCCCCGGGAAGGTCCGCCGGGAAGGGCGGGCAGGGGCCGGTTACTTGCCCTTGCCGCCGCCGTCCTTGCCGCCCTTGTCCTTGTCGCCGCCGGCGCCCATGGACTCGTAGATCTCCTTGCACATGGGACACACGGGGTACTTCTTCGGGTCACGGCCCGGGACCCACACCTTGCCGCAGAGCGCGACGACGGGCGTCCCGTCGAGGGCGCTCGCCATGATCTTGTCCTTCTGGACATAGTGGGCGTAGCGCTCGTGATCGCCGTCGCCACTCGACGTCTGTGGCGTCGGCTCTACGAGGGTCCCCGTACCTGTCCCGCGCTCGGGCTCAAGAGTGCTCATAACCGCCAAGGGTACTTAAGCCCGCCCCGTCCCGGAACGGACCTGGTCCGAGGCGCCGACACGTTCCTGCGGACGGCCCGTGGCGCGCCGCCCGGCGAGGTGCAGGGCGAGTCCCGCCGCCGCGACGGCCGCCGCCGCCCACGGCAGGGCGCGCGGCGCGAGGCCCGCCGCGAGCGCGAGTCCCGCCGCGGCCGAGCCGACCGCGCTACCCAGGTAGAGCGCGGAGTTGTTGAGGGCGAGCGCGACCGTGCCGCGTTCGGCGCGCAGCGCGAGCAGCCGGTGCTGCTGCGGCACCTGGAGCGCCCAGCCCGCGGCGCCCCACACGACGAGCGCCGGGAACGCGGCGGCGCCGAGCGGCGACAGCGCGCCCAGGGCCAGTGCGAGCACGGCCATGACGATGCCGACCAGGGCGAAGGCCCGGCCCGTGCGGTCCACGAGCGGCCCGGCGAGCACGCTGCCGAGCACCCCGCCGACGCCCCACGCCCACAGGTAGGGCGTGACGTCGCCCTCCGCCACGCCACCGGCGGAGGCGAGCACCGGGGCGAGATACGTGTAGAGGCCGAGGCTGGCGACCGCCGCGAGGAACGACACCCCGACGACCGGCAGCACGGCCCGGTCGGTGAGCGCGCCGAGCCGCGCCCGGGCACTCACCGGCGGATCGGCCGGCACGGCGGGCAGCCCCGCCGCGAGCCCGGCGAGCGCGAGCGCCCCGAGCCCGGTCACGGCCCACATCGTGGCGCGCCATCCGGCCTGCCCGGCGAGCAGCACCCCGAGCGGCACCCCCAGCACCGTGCCCGCGCTCATGCCGCCCATCACCAGGGCGAGCGCCCGGCCCCTGCGCTCCCCCGGAACGAGGGCCGCGGCGGCCGCCGTCGACAGCGCCGAATACACGCCCGCGCCGGCCCCGGCCACGGCGCGGGCGAGCAGCAGCACGGCGAGCGAGGGCGCGAGCGCGGTCAGCGCGTTGCCGACCGTGAAGACGCCGAGCGCCGCGAGGATCAGCGTTCGGGGCCGCACCCCGGAGACGAGGCCCGCGACCAGCGGCGCGCTCACCGCGTACGCGAGTGTGAACACGGTGACCATCTGCCCCGCGGCCGAGACGGTGGTCCGCAGATCACCGGCGACGACCGGCAGCAGCCCCGCCATCACATAGGCGTCGAGGCCGAGGGTGAAGGCCCCCACCATCAGCAACCAGACCTTGCGCACGCGCTTCAACTCCCTCGTCGGACCGTTCGGTTTCCGTGCACGAGGGGGAAACGTAGGCAGCCTCCGGTCCGCCGGGGAAATGTCGTCGGCGCGCACTTATGCTCGGTGGGCATGGATCACGTACGGGACGCCGTGGACGGTGTGGAACTGCGCCACCTGCGCGGATTCCTCGCCCTCGCCGACGAGTTGAACTTCACGCACGCCGCCGACCGGCTCGGCGTCGGACAGCCCGCGCTCACCCGCTCCCTGCGCGCCCTGGAGGCGAGCCTGGGCGCCCGGCTCGTGGAGCGCACCACCCGCAGGGTCGCGCTCACCGACGCCGGGCGCCGGCTGCGCGAGGACCTCGGGCCCCTGATCGCCCGCGTCGACGCCACGCTGCGCGCCGCCGCGGGCAGCGGTCCCGCGCTGCTCCGGCTCGGCTTCACCTCGCTGCTGCCCGAGGCCTGCGCCCGGCTCAACGCGGAGTTCGAGTCGGCGACCGGCGCCGGGATCCGGCTCGTGCGCCGCGACGCCCCGCTGGCCGGGCTCACCTCGGGCGCCTGCGACATCGCGGTGGTCCGCGGCGAACTGCCCGAGGGCGCCGCCGTACGCTCCCGGGTCCTGCTGCACGAGCCCCGCACGGCCGTCGTGGCGCGCGGCTCCGCCGAGCTCGCCGGACGCCGTGTCGTCGACTGGGCGGACCTCGCCGAACTGCCCCTCGTCGTGAACACGGTCACCGGCACCACCCGCCCCGACCTGTGGCCCGCGGCCCGCCGCCCCCGGCTCGCCTGCACCGCCGACAACCTCGACGAGTGGCTGGAGGCGGTCGCGGCCGGGCACGGGGTGGGCGTGGCGCCCGAACCGGTGGCCCGCAGGCACGCCCACCCGGGCCTGCGCCACGTACGCCTGAAGAACGCGCCGTCCGTCGCCGTGCACCTGGCGATCCCGGCGCGGGACGCCCACCCGCTGGCGGAGCGCTACTTCAAGGCGGCCGGGGCCGAGGTCAGTTGAGCGAGGGGTCGTCCGGATACGTGGCCACCATGGCCAGTTCGCCGCGCTGGCGCCGAAGGACCGCGCGCCACAGGCCCTCGGGGCGGGTGGCGGAGACGTCGCCGGGCTCCGACTCCACGACGTACCAGGCGCCCTCGGTCAGTTCGTCCTCCAACTGGCCCGGGCCCCAGCCCGAGTAGCCGGCGAAGATCCGCAGGGAACCGAGCGCCGCGGCGAGCAGCTCCGGCGGCGCCTCCAGGTCGACGAGGCCGATCGCGCCGTGCACCCGGCGCCAGCCGAGGGGCGTCTCCCGCTCGTCGTCCCCGGGGATGACGGCGACGCCGAGCGCCGAGTCGAGCGAGACCGGGCCGCCCTGGAACACGACCCCCGGCTCACCGGCCAGATCGGCCCAGCCCTCCAGGATGTCCCCGACGTCCACCGGCGTCGGCCGGTTCAGCACCACGCCGAGCGAGCCCTCCTCGTCGTGGTCGAGGAGCAGCACGACCGCCCGGTCGAAATTCGGGTCCGCGAGGGCGGGTGTGGCCACGAGCAGCCGCCCTGTGAGCGAGGACACCTCGGTCATGCATGACATGATCCCGCATCCGGCCGCCGTCGGGGGCGCCAAGCGCAACACCCGCGTGAACGCAGCTCAGCGCGCGGGGAAGCGGAAGATGCGCACTTCACAAAACCGTCACGCTTTGTGCTCCATCCGGCGCGCTTCGTGTTGTAGCGAACTCATGACGCTCTCCGGCACCCACAGGCATACGAATAAGGGCCGTACCCCCCTTACCCTTGAGCCTGGCCCTGCCCTTCTCTTCGGAACGCGAGATTCATGACCGTCACCGACGATGTCCTCCTTGTCCACGGCGGAACCCCGCTCGAGGGCGAGATCCGTGTCCGCGGCGCGAAGAACCTCGTGCCCAAGGCCATGGTCGCCGCGATCCTCGGCAGTGCGCCGAGTCGGCTGCGCAATGTCCCGGACATCCGCGACGTGCGGGTCGTACGCGGCCTGCTGCAACTGCACGGCGTGACGGTCGGCCCCGGCGAGGAGCCGGGCGAGCTGGTGATGGACCCCTCGCACGTGGAGTCGGCGAACGTGGCCGACATCGACGCGCACGCGGGCTCCTCCCGCATCCCGATCCTGCTGTGCGGCCCGCTGCTGCACCGCATCGGCCACGCCTTCATCCCGGGGCTCGGCGGCTGCGACATCGGCGGCCGGCCCGTCGACTTCCACTTCGAGGTGCTCCGCCAGTTCGGCGCGACCATCGAGAAGCGCGCGGACGGCCAGTACCTGGAGGCCCCGCAGCGCCTGCGCGGCACGAAGATCCGCCTCCCCTACCCCTCCGTGGGCGCCACCGAGCAGGTGCTGCTCACGGCCGTCCTCGCCGAGGGCGTCACGGAGCTCTCGAACGCGGCGGTGGAGCCGGAGATCGAGGACCTGATCTGCGTCCTGCAGAAAATGGGCGCGATCATCGCCATGGACACCGACCGCACCATCCGCGTCACCGGTGTCGACAAGCTCGGCGGCTACACGCACCGCGCCCTCTCGGACCGCCTGGAGGCGGCCTCCTGGGCGTCCGCGGCGCTCGCCACGCACGGCGACATCTACGTCCGCGGCGCGCAGCAGCGCTCGATGATGACGTTCCTCAACACGTACCGGAAGGTCGGCGGCGCCTTCGAGATCGACGACGACGGCATCCGCTTCTGGCACCCCGGCGGCCAGCTGAAGTCGATCGCGCTCGAGACGGACGTGCACCCCGGTTTCCAGACGGACTGGCAGCAGCCGCTCGTCGTGGCGCTCACGCAGGCCACGGGCCTCTCGATCGTCCACGAGACGGTCTACGAGTCGCGCCTGGGCTTCACGTCCGCGCTGAACCAGATGGGCGCGCACATCCAGCTCTACCGCGAGTGCCTCGGCGGCTCCGACTGCCGCTTCGGGCAGCGCAACTTCCTGCACTCGGCGGTCGTCTCCGGGCCCACGAAGCTGGAGGGCGCCGACCTGGTCATCCCCGACCTGCGTGGCGGCTTCTCGTACCTCATCGCGGCGCTGGCGGCCCAGGGAACCTCCCGGGTCCACGGCATCGACCTGATCAACCGCGGCTACGAGAACTTCATGGAGAAGCTCGTCGAACTCGGCGCGAAGGTCGAGCTGCCTGGCAAGGCGCTCGGCTAGCCGTTCGCCCCACGTAGGCAAATACAAGGGCCGCTCCCGGTCGACCGGGAGCGGCCCTTGTATTTGTGTCTTTAGGGGCGCGGGGAACTGCGCGAACGCGACCACACGCAGACCGCACCCACAACGCAAAAGAACGGCCTCCCGGAAGGTTCCGGGAGGCCGTTCTGACGCCTAGGACTTACTTACCCTTGGCGGCTTCCTTGAGCTTCGAGCCCGCGGAGACCTTCACGCTGTAGCCGGCCGGGATGTTGATCGGCTCGCCGGTCTGCGGGTTACGAGCGGTGCGAGCGGCACGGTGGGTGCGCTCGAAGGTCAGGAAGCCGGGGATGGTGACCTTCTCGTCGCCCTTGGCAACGATCTCGCCGACGGTCTCGGCGAACGCGGCCAGCACGGCGTCGGCGTCCTTGCGGGTCACCTCGGCGCGGTCGGCCAGCGCGGCCACCAGCTCACTGCGGTTCATGTTTGTACTCCCGTGTTCTTCTTGCCGTTGAGGCGTGCCACGCGGCCAGGCCGCGTGTTGGGCAACAGCAAAGTTGATGCTGCCAGGGTCTCGGTCAGGCCCAGGACCCGGGTCCGTCGTCCAGACCCTTGCGCCTGAAGAGGCATCCTGCCCCTACCCACGGCGGTAAAGCCAATCCGGCACCCCTTGGGGTCACACGGACAGCGCCACCACGCCGGTCGCAGGGGCGGGCCGGGGGCCTGTTTCCCGGCCAGCCTATGGGGCCCGGGGGCCCCGCAAACCGCGACGCGCCGGTAATCAGGCGGTCGTGGCCCCCGTCACAGCCACTCCGGCGGCCTTCGCGGCGTCGCGGACGGCGCCGGCGACCGCTCCGGCCACCTTGTCGTTGAAGACGCTCGGAATGATGTAGTTCGGGTTGAGCTCGTCCTCGGTGACCACGTCGGCCAGGGCCGTCGCGGCGGCCAGCATCATCTCCGTGTTGACCGTGCGCGACTGGGCGTCGAGCAGGCCGCGGAAGACGCCGGGGAAGACCAGCACGTTGTTGATCTGGTTCGGGAAGTCGGAGCGGCCCGTGGCCACCACGGCGGCCGTCTGACGGGCGATCGCGGGGTCGACCTCGGGGTCCGGGTTCGCGAGCGCGAACACGATGGCGCCCTCGGCCATCGCGGCCACGTCGTCGCCGTTCAGCACGTTCGGGGCCGAGACGCCGATGAACACGTCCGCGCCGACGACCGCTTCCTTGAGCGTGCCGGTGAGGCCCTCGGGGTTGGTGTTGTCGGCGATCCAGCGCAGCGGCGAGTCGCTGTCGGCGTCCTTGAGGTCCTCGCGGCCCGCGTGCACGACACCGTGGATGTCGGCCACGACGGCGTTCTTGACGCCCGCCGCGAGCAGCAGCTTGAGGATGGCCGTGCCGGCGGCGCCGGCGCCCGACATGACGACGCGGGTGTCGCCCATGTCCTTGCCCGCGACGCGCAGTGCGTTGGTGAGCGCGGCGAGCACGACGATGGCGGTGCCGTGCTGGTCGTCGTGGAAGACGGGGATGTCGAGGGCCTCGCGCAGGCGGGCCTCGATCTCGAAGCAGCGGGGCGCCGAGATGTCCTCGAGGTTGATGCCCGCGAAGCCGGGGGCGATGGCCTTGACGATCTCGACGATGGCGTCGGTGTCCTGGGTGTCCAGGCAGATCGGCCAGGCGTCGATGTCGGCGAAGCGCTTGAAGAGGGCCGCCTTGCCCTCCATGACCGGCAGCGCGGCCTTCGGGCCGATGTTGCCGAGGCCCAGCACCGCGGAGCCGTCGGTGACGACCGCGACGGAGTTGCGCTTGATGGTCAGACGCCGGGCGTCCTCGGGGTTCTCCGCGATCGCCATGCACACGCGGGCCACGCCCGGCGTGTAGACCATGGACAGGTCGTCACGGTTGCGGATGGGGTGCTTCGACGCCATCTCGATCTTGCCGCCGAGGTGCATCAGGAACGTACGGTCGGAGACCTTCCCGAGCGTGACGCCCTCGATGCCGCGGAGCTGCTCGACGATCTCGTCCGCGTGGGACGTCGACGAGGCCGCGATCGTGACGTCGATCCGGAGCTTCTCGTGACCGGAAGCGGTGACGTCGAGGCCGGTCACCGAGCCGCCGGAGGACTCCACGGCCGTGGTCAGCTGCGAGACGGCGTTGCCGCCCGCGGGGACCTCCAGCCGGACCGTCATCGAGTAGGAGACGCTGGGCGCCGTTGCCATGGCCGACTTCCTCTGCTTTCACCGTGTAGCTGTTGCCGTCCGATGGTCCCACCTACCGGTGAGTACGTGGTAGTCGCATCGGGTTTTGAAGCTAACGTTCATTCATCTTTTGGAAAGTAGTTTCCACCATACGAGAAGTGGCGGGAAACCGGAAGAGGAAACGGAACGAGGCCCACGCCACCGGAGTGACGTGGGCCTCGTCCCACGTTTACGACACCGACCCGCCATGCTCGCCTCGCGGCAAGTGGTCCCTCTAAGGGACGATGGTTGGGCCCGGGGGCTTGGATCGAGCCGGTGCCGTCATCAACGGTAACACCGGAGACTGCAGGGGCAAGGGTCAGTCGCGGAGCAGGTCCGGCACCCCGTTCGCGTCCGGTTCGTCGCGTTCGCCGGAGACCACCGTGAGCTGCTGCGTCGCCCGCGTCAGAGCCACGTACAGGACCCGCAGACCCGCCGGGGACTCGTCGGCGATCTCCGCCGGGGAGACCACGATCGTGGCGTCGTACTCCAGCCCCTTGGCCTCCAGGGAGCCGAGCGCCACGACGCGCTCGCCGAGCCCGGAGAGCCAGCGCGCGGCCTCCTCGCGGCGGTTCATCGCCACGACGACGCCCACCGTGCCGTCGACCTGCTCCAGGAGCCGGGCGGCCTCCGCCCTGACGGTGTCCCCGAGCCTGTCCCGTACGACCTCGAAGCGCGGCCGGACGCCCGTCGAGCGGACCGCCGAAGGGGACTCGGAGCCGGGCATCGCGAGCGCCAGGACCTTCGCGGCCAGCTCGGCGATCTCGGACGGGTTGCGATAGTTCACGGTCAGTGTGAAGCGGCGGCGCGGCCGGGTGCCGAGGGCCTCGTCGCGGGCCTCGGCCGCCTCGTCGGGGGTCGACCAGGACGACTGGGCCGGGTCGCCGACCACCGTCCACGTCGCGTGCCGGCCGCGGCGGCCGACCATCCGCCACTGCATCGGCGTGAGGTCCTGCGCCTCGTCGACGATGACATGGGCGTACTCGGTGCGTTCCTGGGCGAGCCGCTCGGCGCGCTCGCGCTGGGACTCCTCGCGCTGCGGCATCAGCTCCTCCAGGCCGGTGAGCTGGTCGAGCGGGTCGTACTCGCGCTTCTTCTTCGGGCGGGCCGGGGCGCCGAGGACGGCGGTCAGCTCGTCGAGCAGGGCCACGTCGTGGACCGAGAGGGCGTCCCGCTTCAGCGACTTGGCGAGCTTGCGGATCTCTCCGGGGTTGAGGACGCGGCGGGCCCAGCGGCCGAGGCGCCGCTCGTCGGACATGGCGGTCAGGACCGCGCGGGGCGTCAGTTCCGGCCACCACGCGTCGAGGAAGCGGAGGAACTCGTCCTCGCTCATGACGTCGTCGTCGAAGGAGGAGCGCAGCTCGGCCGCGAGCTCGGGGTCGGAGTGCCGGCTGCCGGCGCCCGACTGGTCCCACAGCGCGTCGAGGAGGAGCTTGCGGGCGCGCGGGCGCAGGTGGTTGACGGGGGCGGTGCCGCCGAGGGCGGCCTGCCGGATCCGGCCCAGCTGGTCCGCCTCCAGCTCAAGGCGGCGCCCGAACGCGACGACGCGCAGCCGGGTGGGGGTCTCGGCCGGGGCGGCCCCGGGTTCCTCGTCGCCGAAGGCGAGTTGCTCTTGAGCGGCGGCCGGGCGTCCCGTCTCCAGGGCGCCGCGCGCCGCCTTCCGCAGCACCTTCAGCATCCGCGACGAGCCCTTGATCCGGGCCACAGCCGGGGAGTCGTAGACCGTGGCCTCGGCCCCATCGACCAGGGAGCCGACCGCGCGGATCGCGACCTGGCCCTCCTCTCCGAGCGAGGGCAGCACGCCCTCGGTGTAGGCGACCAGGAGCGGCGTCGGCGAGACGATCAGGATGCCGCCGGAGTAGCGGCGCCTGTCCTGGTACAGCAGATACGCGGCGCGGTGCAGCGCCACCGCCGTCTTGCCGGTGCCCGGGCCGCCCTCCACGTACGTCACCGAGGCCGCGGGGGCCCGGATGACCTGGTCCTGCTCGGCCTGGATGGAGGCGACGATGTCGCGCATCGAGTGGCTGCGGGCCTGGCCGAGCGCGGCCATCAGCGCGCCGTCGCCGATGGCGGGCAGCCGCTCGCCGTCCAGGTACGCGGTCAGCTCCGGGCGCATCAGGTCGTCCTCGACGCCGAGCACCTTGCGGCCCTTGGAACGGATGACGCGGCGGCGCACCACGCGGCCCGGGTCGACCGGCGTGGAGCGGTAGAACGGCGCTGCGGCGGGCGCGCGCCAGTCGATGACGAGCGGCGAGTAGTCCGCGTCGAGCACGCCGATGCGGCCGATGTGCAGCGTCTCGGCGATGTCGGCCGTGTTGTCCTCGCGGACCGCGCCGTCGGCCGGCTCGACCGCCGTGTACGCGCCGTCCGGGCCCTTCTTGCCGTCCTTGCCCTGAAGCAGGTCGATGCGGCCGAAGAGGAAGTCCTCGAACTCGTTGTTGAGGCGGTTGAGGTGGATGCCCGCGCGGAAGACCTGCGCGTCGCGCTCGGCGAGCGCGCCGGGCGTGCCGACCTGGCCGCGCTTGGTGGCGTCCTCCATCAGGAACTCGGCCTCGTGGATCTTCTCTTCGAGCCGTCGGTAGACGGCGTCGAGATGGTCCTGCTCGACGCCGAGCTCACGGTCGCGCACCGAGTCCGCGTTCGCGTCCTTCGCTGCGTCCGTATCCGATTTCACCGCTGAATCGTGCGGAGCCTGAGCGGCCACCGGGCCCCCTTCTGACGTGCTGGGCAGCCGTCAAAGGTACGCGAAAGGGGCCCCGTAGGGCTACGTGCTGCGCGGCGCGGTCAGGCGTTCACCTCCACGAGCCGCTTGCCGTCGAGCGTCTCGACCTCGAAGTGGTCGATCTGGCCGCGGTCGAAGGCCGCGCCCCCGTGCACGTACAGGGGGTGCTTCGCGTTCGCGTTGGTGCTGCTGTCGATGCCGTAGCCCCACTTCGGGACGGCCCAGGTGGTGACCGTCTCGCGCTCGCCGTTCTTGCCGACGGCGACGAGGGAGCACTTCAGCGGGCCCTTGACGTTCTTCAGCTCCAGGACGGTGTGGGTGCCCCAGGCCTTCTTCTCCATGCCGATCGTCGCCGTGACGTTCGTCTTCGCGTCCGTGGCCTTCACCTTCTCGGGCATGTGGTGGAAGAACGCGTCCTCCGCCGGGCTCGTGGGGTGCGGGTCCGCGAGGGTGTTCGCGCCCCCGTCGTCCGTCACCGCCATGACCGTCAGCGGGCCGCCGATGATCAGGGCAGCGGCGGCGGCCACCAGAAACAGGCCGCGCCTGCGCTTCTTCGCGCGGCGCCGCCCCAGTTCGTCGGCCAGGGACTCCGCGAGGCGGGGGCTCGGACGGGCGGCCAGCGAGTCGCCGACCTCCGGGGTCGCGAGGCGCGGGGCGCCGCGCTCGGGCGGCAGGTCGGCGAGGGCGGCGAGCATCGGCTCCATGCCCGCGAACTCCTCCAGGTTCCGCGCGCACTGCTCGCACGTCGCCAGATGGGCCTCGAACGCGCTCGCCTCGGTGTCGTCGAGGATGCCCAGCGCGTAGGCGCCGACGGTCTCGTGCACGTCGCCGCCCGCCGGTCCGTGGCCGAAGGGACCGTACGCCTCATGCCCCGTCGTCATGCCGTCACCCCCCGTTCCTCCAGCGCCAGCTTCATCGAGCGCAGGGCGTAGAAGACCCGCGAGCGCACCGTGCCGCTGGGGATGCCGAGCGTCTCGGCCGCCTCGTTGACCGTACGTCCTTTGAAGTACGTCTCCACGAGTACTTCCCGGTGGGCCGGGGTCAAGTCCTCCAGCGCGTCGGAAAGGGTCATCAGCCACAGCGCCTTGTCGATCTCGTCCTCCGCGGGGATGACCTCCAGCGGCGACGGATCGACCTCCTGCGGCCGGGCCTGCCGACTGCGGTGGCCGTCGATGACGATGCGCCGGGCGACCGTCACCAGCCAGGGGCGTACCGAACCGGTCGCTCGGTTGAGCTGGCCGGCGTTCTTCCAGGCACGGATGAGCGTCTCCTGGACGACATCCTCCGCGCGCTGCCGGTCCCCCGCCACCAAGCGGAGCACATAGGCCAGAAGCGGCCGTGCGTGCTCGGCGTAGAGCGCGCGCATCAGCTCCTCGTCCGGCTCGGGGGGCCGGGGAGCGCGATGTCGGGCCCGGGGCGGGCGTTCATCGGCCACGGCGGAATCCTTGCGCACGCCTACCTCCGGTGTCCCCTGTTCGGCCATGTCTCTCGGCTGGGCTCACGGGAGGGATACGCAGACGAACTCGCGGATGTTCAAAGGGAGTTGTGCTCGGTGTCTCAGGCCCTGGCCAGGGCCGCCGCTCTGCGCCGGTGTCTGGCCACGCGCTCCCGGTTGCCGCACACCTCACTGGAGCACCAGCGGCGCCTGCGCCCGCGGGACATGTCGAGGTAGATGATCGGGCAGTTGTCGCCCTCGCACTGGCGCAGGGCGCCGCGCACGGCGGGGTCGGTGAGGAGGTCGATCGCGTCCCGCGCGACGGCCGCGAGCAGCGCGGGGCAGCCGGGTTCGATGTGCAGGGAGCGTACGAGGGTGCCGTCGGCGGCACGGACGGCACGGGGTGCGGGCGGGGCCGCGCGGGCGAGCAGGTTGACCCGTTCCAGGGCGGCGGGGGCGGGTTGACCCGAGAGTTCGCCGCGCACCAACTGGGTGATGTGGCCGCGCAGTTCGCGGAAGGCGGCGAGCCAGGCGGGCGAGCGGTCCGGCAGCGCGGCGGCGCCCGGGACGAGCCCCGCGCCGACCAGCCAGGCGCGCAGCAGGTCGGGGCTCGTGAGGCGTTCGTCGGGGTGCGCGGTGGCGAGGAGGTCCAGGCAGAGACGCCCGGAGTCGAAGCGCAACTCGTAGGGGGCAGGGGCAGGCGGGTGGGGCCCAGTGGGTACTGCTGCCATGCCCTCTACAGTGCCCGCCCGCGGGCCGGGCCGGAACCCCCGCTGCCGGAAAGGGGGTTGACGGGCTACCCGCGCCCGTACGCCGGAGGGTCGTCGTGCAGGACGCGCTGGAAGAGGACGTGGTCGCGCCATTCCCCGTTGATGTGGAGGAACTTGGGCGCGAGGCCGTACCGGACGAAGCCGCACTTGGCGAGGACGCGCTGGGACGCCGCGTTGTCCGTGAGGGTGCCCGCCTCGACGCGGTGCAGCCCCAACTCCTCACGGGCGGCGCGGCAGACCTCCTCCACAGCGGCGGGGATCAGGCCCCGGCCCCGGTAGTCCGCGTCGACCCAGTAGCCGAGGTTGGCGCTGCACAGCGGGCCGAGGTGGATGCCGCTGAGCGCGGCGCGGCCGACCACGCGCCCATCGGCGGTCCGGTCGAACAGCAGCCATGTCGCCCCGCTGGGCTCGGCGATCCGCTCGGCCTGTTCGCGCGCCGTGTAGTAGTCCTCGGGCCGGTACGGGTCCCAGGCCCGCATGAACTCCCGGTTGCGGACGACGGCGTCGGCGAGCGCCTGCGCGTCCCCCGGAACGGCGCGGCGCAGTTCGATGTGGTCGTCGATCAGCATGCCCGTACGGTACGCGCGCCTCTGGACGCTCGCGTATGGGGCCGCGCGGATCGACGATGTCCGGCGGCACGGCCCGCGGCTTGACTGGGGCCATGACGACAACGACGCGGGTCACGGGATGGGTCCTGGGGGCGGCCACGGTCGCCATGGGCCTGGCGGCAGGTTCGTTCTACGTGTTCTCGTGCGGCGTGATGCCGGGCCTGGCGCGCAGTGACGACCGTACGTACATCGAGGTGATGCAGAACATCAACGACGTCATCCAGAACCCGGTGTTCTTCCTGAGCTTCGTCGGGGCGCTGCTGCTCACCGGGTACGCGGCCTGGCGGGTGCGGCGCCAACAGGGGCTGCGCGGCTGGGTGTTCGCGGCGCTGGCGGGCTACGCGATGGCGTTCCTGCTGACGTCCGCGGTGAACGTGCCGCTGAACGACGCGCTGGCCGCGGCGGGCGCCCCCGCGGGCATCTCCGACCCGGCGCGGGTGCGGGAGGACTTCGAGGGGCCGTGGATGGCGTGGAACGTGGTGCGGGCGGTGCTGTGCACGGGGGCGCTGGGGTGCCTGGTGCAGGCGCTCCGATCAAGCCCCTGCGGCGATTTTCGATCAAGCCCCTGCGGCGTTTGAGCAGCGGGGTATGGGGCAGAGCCCCAGTCTTTCGGCCCGTCCGGCGCACGCTCACGGGGCTCTGCCCCGGGCCCCGCTGCTCAATCGCCGCAGGGGCTTAATTGGCGTACTTCGCGTCGGCCGCAGGGTCCAGCGCCAACCGGTACCCCCGCTTGACCACGGTCTGGATCAGCTTCGGCGTCCCGAGGGACGACCTGAGCCGGGCCATCGCCGTCTCCACCGCGTGCTCGTCGCGCCCCGCGCCCGGCAGCGCGCGCAGCAGCTCCGCGCGGGACACCACCCAGCCGGGGCGGCGGGCCAGCGTCCGCAGCAGCGACATGCCGGCGGGCGGCACCGGGCGCAGCTCGTCGTCCACCACCACGGCCTGCCCGCGGATCTGCATCTGGTGGCCCGCGACCGGCAACGTACGCGCGCGTGCCGGAAGTTCCTTGCACAGCAGCTGCACCAGGGGCCCGAGCCGGAACCGCTCCGGCTGCACCGTGTCCACGCCCGCCGCCTGCAACGGCACCGCGGTGACCGGGCCGACGCACGCCGCGAGCACGTCGTGGCCGAGCGCCGCGAGCAGTTCCTCCGTGAGCCCCCGCTCCTCCGCGCGGCGCAGCAGCGCCGTGGCGGCGGGGGCCGAGGTGAAGGTCAGCGCGTCCACGCCGCGCGCCACCGTGGCGTCGAGGAGGCGGTCGACCGGGCCGATGTCCTGCGGCGGCAGCCAGCGGTAGACGGGGACGCCGACCACCTCGGCGCCCGCCTCGCGCAGCGCCTCGACGAAGCCGGGGAGCGGCTCGCCGTGCAGCTGCACCGCGACGCGCCGCCCCTGGACCCCCTCGTCGAGCAGCCGCTCCAACACCTCGGCCATCGACTCGGACGAGGGCGACCACTCCTCGGTGAGGCCGGCCGCGCGCACCGCGCCCTTCACCTTCGGGCCGCGCGCGAGGAGCTCGACGCCGCGCAGGCGGGCGAGCAGGTCCTCGCCCATTCCCCAGCCGTCGGCGGCCTCGACCCAGCCCCGGAAGCCGATGGCTGTCGTGGCGACCACCACGTCCGGCGCGTGGTCGATCAACTCCTTGGTGGCGACGAGGAGTTCGCTGTCGTCCGCGAGCGGCACGATGCGCAGGGCGGGCGCGTGCAGCACCGAGGCGCCGCGCCGCTGGAGCAGCGCGCCGAGTTCGTCGGCGCGGCGCGCCGCGGTCACGCCCACGGTGAAGCCCTCGATCGGCCCGTGGGCCGGCTGCGGCCTCGTGGTCTGCTGTTCCTCGTCCATGCTGGTTCTCGCCCCGCTCGACGTTCTTCCGTGCACCGGGTGGACCGGTGCGTCGTCCGAGCCTGTCAACGCTCCGTGTCGGCCCCGGATCAACGTTATTGCGTACGTGTTACGGGGGCCAATGTCACACCTCCGCGTAGCTGAGCTGCGGCTTCGTCTCCGCCGCCGAACTCGCGACGGTGCGCGAGGCGGAGCGGCGAAGGTATACGGCCCAGGTCACCGCGAAGCACACGGCGTAGAAGGCGAGGAAGGCGACGAAGGCCCCGGTGCCGGTGCCCGCCGTCTGGAAGGACTGCCGGAACGCCAGGTTGATGCCGAGCCCGCCGAGCGCGCCTACGGCCCCGATCAGCCCCATGGAGGCACCGGACAGGCGCCGCCCGTACGCGGCCGCCTCCTCGCCCGTGAGCCCCTTGGCCAGCGCCTTCGCCTGGAAGATGCCGGGGATCATCTTGTACGTCGACCCGTTGCCGAGCCCGCTCAGCACGAACAGGGCGATGAACGCCACGGTGAACAGGGTGAGCGACTTCTCGACCGAGGCCAGGGTCACGACGGCCGTCGCGGCGGCCATGCCGACGAAGTTCCACAGCGTGATGCGCGCGCCGCCGAAGCGGTCGGCGAGCCTGCCGCCGACGGGCCGGATGAGCGAGCCGAGCAGCGGGCCGATGAAGGTGACGCCGGCCGCCTGGAGCGGCGTACGGCCGAACTGGGTCTGCAGGACGAGGCCGAACGCGAACGAGTAGCCGATGAAGGAGCCGAAGGTGCCGATGTAGAGGAACGACATGATCCACGTGTGGGCGTCGCGCACGGCCTCCTTCGCGGCCCCGGTGTCGTTCTTCACGGTCGCCAGGTTGTCCATGAACAGCGCGGAGCAGACGGTCGCGACGACGATCAGCGGAATGTAGATGCCGAGCAGCACCCGCGGCCCGCCGCTCGCGCCGATCACGGCGAGCGCGACGAGCTGGACGACGGGGACGCCGATGTTGCCGCCACCCGCGTTCAGGCCCAGCGCCCAGCCCTTCTTCCGCAGCGGGAAGAAGGAGTTGATGTTGGTCATGGAGGAGGCGAAGTTGCCGCCGCCGACGCCGGTGAGCGCCGCGCACCACATGAAGGTGGTGTACGAGGTGCCCGGCTCCATGACCAGGAACGCGGCGATGGACGGCACGAGCAGCATGCTCGCCGAGACGATCGTCCAGTTACGGCCGCCGAAGACCGCGACGGCGAACGTGTAGGGCACGCGCGCGAAGGCGCCCACAAGCGTCGCCATCGACACGAGGAAGAACTTCCCCGCCGGGTCGATCCCGTACTCGGGCCCCATGAAGAGGACCATCACGGACCACAGGGTCCAGATCGAGAAGCCGATGTGCTCGGAGAGGATCGAGAAGGCGAGGTTGCGCCGGGCGACCTTCGCGCCCGTCTCCTCCCAGAACACTTCGTCCTCGGGATCCCACCGCTCGATCCAACTCCGGCGCCGGGTCTGTTCCTTGGGGCCAGGCATGGCACGCCTCCAGGTCACGGTTCGCAGGTGATACGACCGAACGTAGGGAGGCGGGATTTCCGCTTCATGGCCTGACGTGACCACCGGGGAACGTTGCTCTCACCCGGCCGGCGGGCAGGTGGTGAGGCCCGGGCGGAGCCTCAGGAGCGCGCCACCGGGTCGCCCTCCAGCGTCTGCGGGTCGAAGAGCAGCACGGCCCCGGCGAAGAACAGCACGAGGAACGGGCCGATGAGATACGGGACCAGGACCGTGAACACCGCGGAACCGGTGTTGCCGGACGCCGCCATCAGCTCGACGGTGAGCGCCTCCATGCCCAGGTAGTGCATGGCGCAGACGGCGACCCCCATGAGCAGGCTGGCGCCGAGGCTGACGAGGAACCCGCGTACGTTCATGATCAGCCAGAGGGCGGCGGTGGCCGCCACCACGGCCACGCCCACCGAGGCGGCCACGATGGGCGCGCTGTAGTGCAGGGAACCGGAGAACCGCATCGCGGCCATGCCCATGTAGTGCATGGCCGCGACGCCGAGCCCCATGAAGAGGCCGGCGCCGAGCAGGACCGGTGTGCGCCGCCCGCCGTAGCCGGCGGCGAAGACCCCCACGCCGACCACGAGGACCGCGACGGCGAGGCTGAGGAAGGTGAGCCGGGCGTCGTAGTCGAGGTGCGCGCCGTGCACCTGGAAGCCCATCATCGCGATGAAGTGCATGGACCAGATGCCGACGCCCAGCGAAAGCGCGCTGTACGCCAGCCACTTGGGCCGCCCCGAGTCGAGCTGCCGCGCCCGCACGGTGCAGCGCAGCCCGATGCCGCCTCCCAGACTCGCCACTAAGAACGCCGCAACCGGGGTCACGGCCCCGTAGCCGAACCCGTCCACCGTCGCCTGCACGTCACACCTTCACCTGGTCGCCCCGTCGGCGCTCGTCCGTCGCGAACGCCCCGGAGCAACGCTAGCGAGCCCCTCCATCACTTGGATGCGAGATGTCCACATCGCCATCACATCGTGACCCGGAGGGCGCGGTGCGTCAGGAGTGCCGCGCCCGCTTCCGGCCCTTCCGCGCCCCGTCGGGCCACAGCCGCGGTCTGCGCTTCGCGGCGAGGTCCTCGACCCAGCCGGTGGAGACGATCGCGAGACCGATGAGCGGCCAGACGAGGACGAACGACCAGAGCATGTACGTCGAGTCGAGCGCGGAGCTCAACCGGTCGTCCATGAAGGGCAGTTGGTAGAGCAGGTCGACCAGCGGGAACGTCGCCATGATCAGCAGGTTGTGCCACAGGTAGATCGTGACGGCCCGGTTGTTGGCGAGGGTCACCAGGCGGTCCCAGCGGGCGAGCCGGCCGGGCAGCTGCTGCCACGACGGCGCGTACTGGAGCAGGATGACGACGAAGCCGAGGGACCAGGTCGCCTGCGCCAGCGGGATCTCGTTCAGGTCCCAGCCCTCCTCGGAGAGGTGGCCCGAGGCCCACCACAGGCCGAAGCCCATGAGCAGCGCGGCGACGGACACCGCGGCGTAGCGCGGCACCTTCCGCAGCACGCCCTCCTGGTGCGCGAAGCCGAGGACCCAGCAGCTGCCGTACACGGCGAAGTCGGTGACGGCCTCGCCGGTGCGGCCGGGGATCTCCACCAGGCCCGTGCCGACCACGGCCGTGAGGGCGAGCGGGGCGCACAGCGTCGCCCACGGGAGCTTGCGGAAGGCCTTGAGCAGCAGCGGGGACGCGAGCACGAACCACAGGTAGGCGCGCAGGTACCAGAGCGGGCCGATGCCCTGCTCGGCCCATGTGGTCTCCAGGAAGCCGGGCGGGTTGGCGATCTCCCACGGGTAGGCGGGGGCGCCGATCGGGATCACGTAGTTGACGATGCCGAGCCAGCCCCAGGCGCCGCCGCCGGTGTCCGGGTCCTTGCCCGGGTTCCAGCCGCCCATGAAGAGCAGCGGCAGGACCAGCGCGCTGAACAGCCACATCGGCGGCAGCAGGCGCCGCAGCCTTCCCCGTACGACGCCGAGTGCCGGCCTGCTCAGGGAGCGCGCCATCAGCGATCCGGCGAGCGCGAACATCACGCCCATGGACGGGAAGACGACCGAGAGCCAGACCCAGCCGAAGAAGTGGTACGCGATGACCCGGACGAGCGCGATGGAGCGCAGCAGGTCGAGATAGCGGTCCCGGCCGGGCTTCTTGGGCGCGGGCTCGGCCTCCGGCAGCGGGGCGGTGGCCCCGGCCTGCGGCGGGACCGCGGGGAACCGGGCGGTGGCCTCGGCTGCCACGTCCCCGGCGGCCACGGTGTTGGTGAGCGTCGGGCCGCCGCCGGGCCGCTGCGCGCGCGGCACCTCCGGCCGGCCGGACCCGGACACGCCCGCGGGGCCGCGCTCGGGCTTGGCGAACCAACTCCCCTGCCCGGAGGGCTCGTTCGCGCCCCCGCCGTTCGTCGGATACGTCATGCCACCGGCCTCCGCTGATCGTCGGAGACCGAGCTCGACCGCTGCCGCGGCATCCGGGCGCCCGCGTCCGCACCGACCACGCCGGTGCGGCGCAGCTTCTGCCAGCGCAGCCGGCCACCGGTGAGCGCGGTGATCCACGACTGGAGCAGCACGACGTACATCAACTGCCGGTACAGGAGCTGCTGGAGCGGGAGGGATATCAGATGCGTCATGCGTTCCTTGTCGAGCCGGAAGGCGTACGCCGCGCAGACCGCCTGGATCGCGAGCACACCGAACCAGGCGCCGACCGTCTTCTCCGTCGGGCCGAACACGAGCCCGTACAGGAGGAAGATGTCGATCAGCGGAGCGAGCAGCGGGGCGAGCACCATGAAGAGCGAGACCAGCGGGAGGCCGACCCGGCCGAAGCGGCCCGACGCCCCCTTGTCGACGACGGCCCTGCGGTGCTTCCAGATGGCCTGCATCGTCCCGTACGACCAGCGGTAGCGCTGCGACCACAGCTGCTGGACGGTCTCCGGGGCCTCGGTCCAGGCACGCGCCCTCTCGGCGTAGACGACGCGCCAGCCGTCGCGGTGCAGCGCCATCGTGACGTCGGTGTCCTCGGCGAGCGTGTCGTCGCTCATGCCGCCGACGCGCTCCAGGGCGCTGCGCCGGAAGGCCCCGACCGCGCCGGGGATCGTCGGCATGCAGCGCAGGACGTCGTACATGCGGCGGTCGAGGTTGAAGCCCATCACGTACTCGATGTGCTGCCAGGCGCCGATCAGCGAGTCCCGGTTGCCCACCTTCGCGTTGCCCGCGACGGCGCCGACCTTCGGGTCGCCGAACGGCTGGACCAGCTCGCGCACGGTGGCCGGCTCGAAGACGGTGTCGCCGTCCATCATCACGACGAGGTCGAACCGGGCGTTCGCCAGGCCCCTGTTGAGGGCGGCGGGCTTGCCCGCGTTGTGCTGGCGGATGACGCGGACGCCGGGCAGCCGCAGGCCCTCGACGATGCGGGCGGTGCCGTCGGTGGAGCCGTCGTCGATGACGATCACTTCGATCGGCTGCTCGCTCTGCATCAGCGAACGGACGGTGTTCTCGATGCACTTGGCCTCGTTGAAGGCCGGCACGAGGACGGAGACCGGCTCCGTGACGGGCGGCCCCCACGCGAAGCCCTTGCGGCGGACCCTCCGCGCGTGCGCGGCGGACAGGACCAGCATCAGGCCGAAGCGGGACATGACGAGGACGCCGATGACGGCGAGGCCGACGACGAGGACGCCCGTGATGTTGTCCGATGCCTCCACCGCCAGAACCCACGCCTTGCCCTTCCACAGCTCGACGCCGCTGACGGGCGTGTGCGCGCTGGGCATGCCGAGGGCCTCGGTGAGGTTCGCGAACTTGTAGCCGTCGCCCTGGAGATCGGGCAGGAAGCGGTCGAGCGCGGCGACGGTCTGCGAGCGGTTGCCGCCGGAGTCGTGCATCAGGACGATCGCGCCCTTGCCGTCCTTGGGCGTGGCACGGCGGATGATCTCGTCGACGCCGGGACGCTTCCAGTCCTCGCTGTCCGTGTTGTTGACGACGGTGATGTAGCCGCGCGAGCCGATGTACTGGGTGACCGGCCACGACGCGTCGTCCATGGCGTCGGCGAACGAGGAGTACGGCGGCCGGAACAGGGACGTGCGCACGCCCGCCGCGCCCTCCAGGGCCAGCTGGTTCTGCGACAGCTCCCAGTCGATGCGCTTCTTCGACTGGTAGGAGAGGTCGGGGTGGTTGAAGGTGTGCAGGCCCACCTCGTGCCCCTCGTCCACCATGCGGCGCACCAGGTCGGGATAGCGGGAGGCCATGGTGCCGGTGACGAAGAAGACGGCGTGCGCGTCGTGCTTCTTGAGGACGTCGAGGACCTTCGGGGTCCACTCCGGGTCGGGGCCGTCGTCGAAGGTGAGCACCAGTTGGTGCCTGCCTATGGAACGGCTGGTCTCCTGGCCGCCCCGGGTGTCGATGACGGGTCCGCCGTCGAGGATCTTCTCCGGCACCTTGTCGGTGGCCGCCTCGGGGCGGATGCGGTGGTCGGCGAGGATCTCGCTGTGGACGTAGCCGCGCAGCATCAGCATCGCGATCATGGCGACGAGCAGCAGCGAGGGCAGCAGATAGCGCAGCGGAAGGCGGCGCCTGCGGGCCGCGGCCGGTGCGCGGTGCGAACGGCGTGAGCGGTCGGACATCTACAGGACGCTGCTTTCCAGGGGCGGGACGAGGGACTCCACCAGGGGCGCCGCGAGCAGGCGCGCGAGACCGGCGCCGGCGAGGGCGTCCACGCCGTCGGCCCCGGTTCCGTCCGCCGGGCCGGTCGGCTGGCCGCCCGGGTCCGTCGACGGGGTGGTGGGGCTGCCGCCGGACGGCTGCGTCGTCGGCTTGTCGCTGTCGGCCGGCTTGGTGGGCTTCACGCTCGACGACGGCTTGCCACCCGTGGGCCTGCCGGACGGCGATGCACCGGTGGACGGCTTCCCGGACGTGCCGGACCCGGCCGTCGGCGACGCGCTCGCGCCCGGCGCCGCGGGGGCGCTCGGCGGCGCGCTGTCGGAGGCGCTGGGCTGCGCCGCGGCGCCCGGCGACCCGGATGACGAGACGGTCGGCGTGGGCTCCGAGGACTCGGTGCCCACCTTGCCCGCACCCTTGCCCTCGGCGGGCATCGGCAGCCACGGCGCGTCGGAGTTCCCGGAGAAGACGGTGACGACGATGACGACCGCGTAGACCGCGATGGCCAGGCCCGCGGCCACGCCGAAACGGCGGAAGGTGCGGCCGCGCCGCCCCGAATCGTCGACGAAGACGGGGAGTTCCTTGTCGTCCGCGCCCGCCGGCTCCGCGCCGACGGGTGCGGGCGCGCCCGGTCTCGCGCCGACCGGACCGCCCAACTGGCGACCTGTGAAGTCGAGTTGGACCGTCACCTCGTGCGGGTCATGGGTCGGCCCTGACAGGCCGTCTTCTCGCGAGTTCTCCACCGTACGCACATCCCCCCAAGGACACATTCATGGGTGCGCGGGCGATGTCGCGGGCTTCTCCGACCGAACCGGGCCCCCACCCGATCCGGGCGCCCCCACTATCACACCGCACCCGAGTCCAGAATGTAGCGCACACCAGTGACACCCACGCACACACCTCATTCACGACTCAACATAATCTGCACATCTGTGGCTGGAATCCATGCCTCCGGGGGCCTTTCCAGCCACCCGTTCTCCGCCGCGAGGGCGTCAGCGGCGGCCCGAAGTGCCGTGATTCCGGGGTGTTTACGCCCCTTTCGCCACACGAGTGACACAGGCGACAGCGGCACCGGATCGACGAGCGGCCGCAGCACCGAGCCCGGCATGACCGGAAAGTCCACCCCGGTGAGGACCGGATTGCGGTACTTGTCCATGATCCGGCGGAACTCCTCCTTGCCGACGGCGAGCGGCGCGGGCGGCGCGACGCCGATGCCGCGACCCTCGAACAACCGCCTGGCGAGATCGGTCCATTCGGGCGTGCGGGGGTTGCCGGCGCCCGCGTACACCGATTCCCCGGCGAGCCGGTCCAGCGGCACGGCGTCGAGCGCCGCCAGCGGATGGTCCTCGGGCAGCATGATCGCCATCGGCTCGTAGCGCACGGGCAGTTGGGAGAGCCGGGCGCGCACGGCGGGGTCCAGTCCGGCGAAGCGGCCGAAGGACACGTCGAGCCGCCCCGCGAGGAGTTCGGCGGCGGCGCCGGTCAGGCCGCTCTCGTAGCGGGCCATCAGCTCGTGGTCCGGGGCGAGTTCGCGGGCCCTGGCGAGCACCCGCTCGTGCACGAGGCCCGGGCTGTTGACGTCGACGAGCAGCGGCCGGTCCGTGGCGGTGGCCCCGGTGAAGGCGGTGAGCAGCTCGTCCTGCGCCGCGATCACGCGCCGCGCGTGCGGCAGCAGCCGGGCCCCGTCCGCGGTGAGCGTCACCTGCCGCGTGGTGCGGCCGAAGAGGGCGACGCCCAGCTCCCGCTCCAGGCGCCGGATGTCGCGGCTGAGCGCCTGCTGGGCGACGTAGAGGCGGGCGGCGGCGCGGGTGAAGTGCAGCTCGTCGGCGACGGCGAGGAAGGCGCGCAGCAGGCGGGGTTCGACGTTTGCGGGAGGCATCGGGCGAACTTACAACGCAGATGCGTGAATCGGCACCGAGTAAGTGTTGGACCATGCACGTGACCTGCGGAGACGCTCTTCGCATGGCCACCGAGTCCACTGCTGCTTCCTACACCCGCCTCTTCACGATCCCCGGCGCCCGCGCCTTCACCCTCGGCAACCTCATCGCCCGCTTCCCGCAAGGGATGTTCAGCATCAGCGCGGTGATCATGATCTCCGGCTCGCGCGGCTCGTACGCGCTCGCGGGCGCCGTCACCGCCACAGGGCTGGTCGCCAACGCGCTCGTCGGGCCGTGGACGGCGCGGCTCGTGGACCGCCACGGGCAGGCGCGGGTCGCGGTCCCCGCCACCGTCGTATCGGCCTGCGGCTCGCTCGCCCTGCTCCTGTGCGTGCACTTCGGGGCGCCGAACTGGACGCTGTTCGCCGCCTACCTGGCGTCCGCGACGACCCCCAACACGGGCGGCCTGTCCCGGGCCCGCTGGGCACATCTGCTGAAGGAGACCCCGGACGCCCTGCACACCGCGAACTCCTTCGAGCAGGCGGCGGACGAACTCTGCTACATGCTCGGCCCCGTCGTGGCCGCCTTCCTGTGCGGCTCGCTGTTCCCGGAGGCGGGCACCCTGGTCGGTGCCGTACTCATGGTGACCGGCGTGCTGATCTTCACCGCGCAACGCGCGACGGAACCGCCGCCCCACGCGCGCACGAAGGCGACGAGAACGCCGCTACGCGCGCGTGGCATGCCGCCCCTGCTGCTCGCCTTCCTCGCCTCGGGCGCGATCTTCGGCTCACTGGAGGTCGTCACGGTCGCCTTCGCCGAGGCGCAGGGCCACAAGGTGTGGGCGGGCGGCATCCTGGCGCTCCAGGCGGCGGGTTCCTGCGCGGCGGGCCTGCTCTACGGTGCGTGGCGGCCGACGGGCCCGGCGGACCGCCGCCACCCGCTCTGCGCGGCGGCGATGGCTGCCCTGATGACCCTGCCGCTGCTCGCCGCGTGGTCCACGGGCTCCCTGTACGTCCTCGGGGGCGCGCTCCTGATCGCGGGCATGGCCACGGCGCCGACGATGGTGACCGGCATGACCCTGATCCAACAGCGCACACCCGACGGCCAGTTGAACGAGGGCATGACGCTCGCCGTGACCGGCATCCTCACCGGCATCGCGACCGGCTCGGCGTCGGGCGGCGCCGCGGTGGAGCACTGGGGCCCCACCGCGGCGTACACGGTGCCGGTCACGGCGGCGTCGTGCGCGCTGCTGCTCGCGCTGTACGCGTACGTACGCCGCCCCGACCGGCGCTAGCCGCTCAGCACACGGCCGGCTTGCGCCAGGAGCACTCCAGGTCGCCGTCCCGCTCAGCTGCCGGGACGGCGCGCGTGGACTTCGGCACGGCGGCCTTCGCCTCCTCGGCCGTCGACTTCGCGAGGGTCACCACGATGGCGTCCTCCAGCGGCTTCACGGAGTCGACCAGGTAGTTGTTCTGGACGACGCTGTAGACGAGCAGCCGCCCGTCGGCGTCCTTCACATAGCCCGAGAGCGCCGATGCCCCCGTCAACGACCCGGTCTTCCCACGGGCGTTGAGGGCGGCGGGCGTGTCGCACATCCGGCTGCGCAGCGTCCCGCCGACGAACCGGTCCGGGTCGCAGGCCACGGGCAGCGACCTGTACCAGTCGGCGTACCAGGACTCGTCCTGCACGGAGAGCAGCAGGTCGGCGAGTTGCCGGGCGGCGAAGTTGTCCTTGCGCGAGAGCCCGGACCCGTCGACCTGCCGCAGCTTGGTGGCGTCGACCCCGGCGCCCTTCAGATAGTCGGCGACGGCGTCGACGCCGTCACCCCAACTCCCGGGCCTCCCCGTCGCCTTGTACCCCATGGCCTTGGTGAGGGACTCGGCGTGCATGTTGTTGGAGAGCTTCATGAACGGGATCAGCAGGTCCTTCAGGGGCATGGACTCGTGCGCGGCGAGCCGCTTCGCGCCCTTGGGCGTGGCCTGCCCCAGCCTGGTGGGCCCGCCGACCTTCACGCCGTGCGCGGCGAGCGCGTCCCGGAACACGGCGGCCGCGTACCCGGTCGGCTCCCACACGGTCACCCACTCCTTGGTGGTGTCCCCACCCACAGGGACGGTGCCGCTCACGGTGATGGTGTTGGTCCCGTGCCTCCGCTCGACGGCGACGGTGTCGTCTCCCCCGGCCCCGACGGTGGACGCCCGCACGTCCAGGTGCACATAGTCGTTCTTCGGCGTGACACTGACGGCGGGCTTGTCCCCCGCCTTGGCGCCGGGCTTCACCTCGACGATGACGGTCCCGGTGTCGTAGTCGGTGTCGGGCGCGACGCTCAGCGCGCTGATCTGGGCGGCGTAGTACGAGGACTCGTCGTCGCCGCCCCAGGTGTCGCCGATCCGGCGGTCGTCGAACCGGGTGTCGTCCGCGACCAGCCGCCCGCTCACCCGCTTCACCCCGGCCGCGGCGACGTCGGCGGCGAGCTTGTCGTAGTCGGCGGCCAGCGTGGTCGGGTCCCCGGTGCCGCGCAGATACAGGTCCCCGTCGAGCACTCCGCCGCGCACCCGGCCGCCGGCGAGCGCGTCCGTACCGAACCGGTAGTCGGGGCCGAGGGTCCCCATGGCGGCGGCGGAGGTGGCGAGCTTGGTGTTGGAGGCGGGCATCAGCCGCCCGGTCGGATTGTGCTGGTACAGCGTCTCCCCGGTCTTCGCGTCGGCCACGACGACGCTCGCGGCGCCGCCCTCCATCCGCGGATCCCCGAGAATCGTGTCGATGGCCTCCGGCAGCCCACCGGGCGTGGAGTCGGCGCCGGCGGGCGCACTCCACGACAGTCCCGCGGCGGCCACGACGAGCACGAGCGGCCAGGCCCAGCTACGAGTTGATCCCTCACGTCTGCTCATGGCACAGGAGCATCCCGGAACCCCAGAGCCCCGCCAAGACCCACAACTGAGCCAACGAAAAAGGCCCGGCTGTGTGAACAGCCGGGCCAGAATCGCATGGGATGCGGTGGTGGAGATGGCGGGAATCGAACCCGCGTCCAACGGTGAAGGAACAGGGCTTCTCCGTGTGCAGTCTGGTGCGATTTTCTCGGCCCTCCGGATCACCCAGACAAGTCCGGAACGGGCCCAGCCACTGTTTGATTTCCTTTTCCGCCCCGTGGCCGGACGGAAAAGTTTAGTTCCCTAGATTATGCCAGGATCCGGGCCGGGAACACTCCCGGGCTGACACCCTTTTAGGGTCCTTCAGTCGCTGTTATTAGGCAGCGAGGGCGAAGGACTGGGAATCGCTCTTAGAATTGGCGATTATTGGTTGCGACATATGGTTAACGAGATCATTGCCGCTTCCTCGACACGCTTCCCCTGCTTCGACATCCGCTGTCGAAACCGATCATCCCCATGTTGTTTTTTCAATGTGGACCTTGCGGTCCGATGCCCCTGCTGGAGGAGCACTGCCATCGTACGCGACCAACGCACGACGATGCCAGCCTATTCCTGAGGGTCGACGGGAGGCGGGCGTCAGCCCATCCGCTCGTTGTTCCGCTGCCGCCGCTTCGCCGCCGCGATCGCCCGGTCCGAGTCCCGCCGGTCCTGCTTCTCGCGCAGCGTCTGCCGCTTGTCGTACTCCTTCTTGCCCTTGGCGAGCGCGATCTCGGCCTTCGCCCGGCCGTCCTTGAAGTAGATCGCCAGGGTCACGATCGTGTGACCGGTCTCCTCGGACTTCGACTCCAGCTTGTCGATCTCCTCACGGTGCAGCAGCAGCTTGCGCTTGCGGCGCACCGCGTGGTTCGTCCAGGTGCCCTGGTTGTACTCGGGGATGTGGGCGTTGTGCAGCCACGCCTCACCCCTGTCGATCTGGACGAAGGCGTCGGCGAGCGAGGTGCGGCCCTGTCGCAGCGACTTGACCTCGGTGCCGGTCAGCACGATGCCGGCCTCGTAGGTGTCCATGATCAGGTAGTCGTGGCGCGCCTTCTTGTTCTGCGCGACCATCTTGCGCTTGCCGTCCTTCTTGTCGGACGACGCCCCCTTTTTGCCCTGCTTGGGCTGGGACTCCTTCGGTACATACATTGCCTTGGCCATAGTGCTGACCATTTTCGCACTACGAGGGGTCCCCGAGGCCAGTCAATACTGTCTCCGCCCGCCGCAGGGTGTCCGCCTCGGCCTCCAGATCGGGGGTGATGCCCCGACCGTCGACCGCGCGGCCCGAGGGGGTGCGGTAGTGCCCGACGGTCAGCTCCGCCACGGAGCCGTCGGGCAGCCGGCTCGGCATCTGGACCGAGCCCTTGCCGAAGGTCCTGGTGCCCACGACGACCGCGCGGCCGCGGTCCTGCAGGGCGCCGGTGAGCAGCTCGGCCGCGCTCATCGTCCCGCTGTCGACGAGCACGACCACCGGTCTGGACGTGTCTGCCCCGCGCTGCGCGTGCAGGGCCCGCTGGGCTCCGCGCACGTCGTACGTCGCCACGAGCCCGCCGTCGAGGAACGCGGAGGACGCCCTGACCGCCTCGGTGACCAGGCCGCCGGAGTTGCCCCGCAGGTCGAGCACGACGCCCGCGCGCGCGGGTGCCTCGGCGACCGCCGTGCGCACCTGCTCGCCGACGCCCTTGGTGAAGGCGCTCACCTTCACGAGCGTCGCGCCGTCGGGCAGCCGCGTCGAGGCGACCGAGTCGGTCGACAGATTGGCGCGGCGCAGGGTCTCGCTCCACGCGCGCGTGCCGCGCTGCAGGCCCACGTGCACGGGCGTGCCCGCGTGCTTGCCGCGCAGGAGCGCGAGGACCTCGGTGACGGGGCGGCCGGTGACCGGCTCGCCGTCGACCGCCGCGATCCGGTCGCCCTCGCGGATGCCGGCGAGCTGCGCGGGCGAGCCACGGCGGACCTTGGAGACCTGGACCCTCCCGTCGGCGGTGCGGCGGGCCCGCAGGCCGATGCCGGTGTACTCGCCGTCGAGGGCCTGCTCGAACTCCTCGTACTCGCCCTGCGTGTAGACGGAGCCCCAGCGGTCGCCGCTGCGGCTGACGGCGTCCTGGGCTGCCTTGGTGGGCGACTTCCCGTCGGCCATCGCCTCGGCCGCCGCGGCGCCGGGATCGGTCGGGCCCGCGATCGGCTTCTCGTGCGCGGCGACCAGCGAACTGTCCGCGCCTTCCGTGGGTTTGCGGTGCTCCCCCGGCCAGGAGCCGGTCGCGGCGCCCGCCGCGAGGACCGTCACGAAGATCAATGTCAGGGTCGCCCCGCGGCCGATGCGACGGGGCCTGGAGTACAGCTCCGGACCTGACATGTCGGTGAGTCTAGGACAACGAAGGGCGCCGTACGGGCCGTTGACCCGCACGACGCCCCGTGGCGCGAAGGACTCTCGTCACACCTTCAGGTACTTGCGCAACGCGACGAACGCGGCAAGCGCGGGCATCAGCACGCTCACGGCGAGGATGAGCGGCAGCTTCGTCAACACCGAGTCCCAGCCGATGAAGTTGATGAGCTGCAGCTTGTCGGAGAGCGCCACACCGTTGTCGATCACGAAGTACTGGCCGGCCGCGAGGAACACACAGGCGATGCCGCCGCCGATGAGCCCGGCGACCGCGGCCTCCATGATGAACGGCGCCTGGATGTAGAAGCCGGACGCCCCGACGAGCCGCATGATCCCGGTCTCGCGCCGTCGGCTGAACGCGGACACCCGCACGGTGTTCACGATCAGCAGCAGCGCCACGACGAGCATCACGGCCATCACCGCGCCCGCCGCGTAGTTCAGGTAGCCGAGCAGCCGGAAGAGGTTGTCGAGCACGCCCTTCTGGTCCTGCACGGACTGCACACCGGGCCGCCCGTTGAACGCCGTCGCGATGACGTCGTACTTCTCCGGGTTCTTCAGCTTGATCCGGTACGACTCCTGGAGCTGGTCCGGCGTCAGCGAGCTGGCCAGCGGGGAGTCGCCGAACTGCTCCTTGTAGTGCTTGTACGCCTGGTCCTGCGACTCGTGCGCCACGCTGTCGACGACGGGCAGCTTCTTGAGGTCGCCGAGGATGTCCTTCTTCTGCTCGGTCGTGACCGGGCCCTTGGCGCAGTTCGGGTCGGAGTCGGCGTCCCCCTTGTTGCACAGGAAGATCGAGACGTTGACCTTGTCGTACCAGTAGCCCTTCATCTGGTTGACCTGGTCGCTCATGAGCAGCGAGCCGCCGAACAGGGCGAGCGAGAGGGCAACCGAGATGATCACGGCGAAGGTCATCGTGAGATTGCGGCGGAGTCCTACGCCGATCTCCGACAGAACGAATTGGGCACGCATAGCGTCACTAACGCCTTTCGCAGCTTTCTTTGCTCGGTACTTCTCGTACTTCTCGCGGTTCCGTGGTTCTCAGTGCTGGTAGCCGTAGACGCCGCGCGACTGGTCGCGCACGAGACGGCCGTGCTCCAGCTCGATGACGCGCTTGCGCATCTGGTCCACGATGTTCTGGTCGTGGGTGGCCATGATCACGGTGGTGCCCGTCCGGTTGATCCGGTCGAGCAGCTTCATGATGCCGACCGAGGTCTGCGGGTCGAGGTTGCCCGTCGGCTCGTCCGCGATCAGCAGCTTGGGCCGGTTGACGAAGGCCCGCGCGATGGCCACGCGCTGCTGCTCACCACCGGAGAGCTCGCCGGGCATGCGGTCGTCCTTGCCGCCGAGTCCGACGAGGTCGAGGACCTGCGGCACGGACTTGCGGATCTCACCGCGGGACTTGCCGATGACCTCCTGCGCGAAGGCGACGTTTTCACCGACCGTCTTGTTGGGCAGGAGACGGAAGTCCTGGAAGACCGTGCCGAGCTGGCGGCGGATCTGCGGGACCTTCCAGTTGGATACGCGGCCGAGGTCCTTGCCCAGGACGTGCACCTGGCCGTGGCTGGCCCGCTCCTCGCGCAGCACGAGGCGCAGGAACGTCGACTTGCCGGAGCCGGACGAGCCGACCAGGAAGACGAACTCACCACGCTCGACCTCCAGGGAGACATCCCTGAGGGCGGGCCGGGTCTGCTTGGGATAGACCTTGGAGACGTTGTCGAATCGGATCACGGGTGCGCCTCGGTGCATCGGGGGGCGTCGGAGGTAGGTGTGCGTGACCATACGCGAAGCCGCGCGCGGAGCGCAGGCGCCGTCCCTCGTTGAGCGTTTTGTCCCGCTGTGATGCCGCATACGGCGCCGGAATTGTCCACCCCGTACCTGGTCAGGGGCGGCACTTCCGGCGGGACGCGCCGAAAATCCGGGAAGCTGGCACAGTGGTAGGGGGAACGGTTGCGTTTCCCGGAGCGTTGAGCGGAGAGAACCCAGGGGTACCCGGTGGCAGGCTCCGCCGCGCGGGAGGAGGAGAAGCGCATGACCTACGACCGATTGGTGTGCGCGAACTGCGCGGCCCCCGTCAGCGAGGGCCGCTGCCCGGTGTGCCGGGCGAATCGCGAGCGGCTCCAGCAGAACCCGCTGTCGGCACTGAGCCCGATGGCGCTGGTCGCCCTGGTGGCGGTGCTCGTGGCGGCGATGGCGCTCCTCGCGCATCAGACGGTGTAGCCGCCGCACACGGACATGCGAAAGGGCCCGGAGCCGATCGGCTCCGGGCCCTTTGCGTGTGCGCAGTGTTACGCGGCGGCGCCGCCACCGCGGTTGCCCGCGAGGCGCGGCAGGAGTCGGAAGCCGACACCGCCCGCGATCATCGTGGCCGCACCGATCACCAGGAACGTGGTGCCGGAGGAACCGGTCTCGGCGAGCTCACCGGTGGCCTGGGCCTTGCCGGAGCCGGTGCCGGTCTGCTGGGCCGGCTCGGAGCCGGTGTCGTTCAGGCCTTCCTTGCCCTGGCCCTGCTCGACGGGGTTGTTGTTGCCGTCGGGCGTGGTGTTGTCGCCACCGCCGGTGGACGAGCCACCGGTCGAGGAGGAACCGCCGGTGGAGTCGTCGCCACCGGTCGAGGAACCGCCGGTGGAGGACGAACCGCCGGTGGAGGAGCCACCGGTCGACTGGTCGCCGCCGGTGCCGCCACCGTTGCCGTTGCCACCCGAGTTGCCGTTGCCACCGGTGGAGTCGTCGCCGCCGATCGTGCCGCCGGTGGAGTCGTCACCACCGTTGCCGCCGCCGTTGTCATTGCCCTCGGTCACGCCGGCCACGCCACCGTTGGTGTTGCCCTCGGTCACACCCGCGACGCCGCCGTTGGTGTTGCCCTCGGTCACACCGGCGATGCCGTTGCCCGGGTCGTCGTCGCCGGGCGGCTCTTCGTCCGCGCCGTCGTCCTCGGTGGGCCAGCAAATAAGGCCGAGCGGGCCGCAGGTCTCGCCGCTCTTCTCGTCGACGGTGGCGGCGGATGCCGCACCCGCGGCGGTCAGCGAGGCACCGGCCGCGATCACCGCACCGGCCGCTATCCGCGCAACGCGGATCCGCGTCTTCTTGGTCATCTGTCTGCTACCCCCAGTAGCCAATCGTCAATGGAGCAGCGCCAGGGACCGCGTTCAACCGGAGGCAGCAGAGGCCTCGTGCACCCCTCCCCCGTTCACACGCGTCCCACTAATACGCATGCCGCGCGCCAGCCTTTCCACTTTTGGGATCAACGTCAAGGGCGTTGCGCACGCTTTGTCCACACTTGAGCGACTTGGCCGCCTTACGAACATGTGACTGTGACGTAAATGGCTGGCCAGTCTTCACAAGTGCGCCACAACTGAAAGGGGGCGCGGGGCAAAACGAAAGGCAACTGCCGTTCGGTGAACGGCAGTTGCCTTCAATTCGTTGAATCCTGGAGTTACTTCTCCTGCTGCTTGCGCCAGCGAATTCCGGCCTCGATGAAGCCGTCGATCTCGCCGTCGAGAACGGCCTGCGGGTTGCCGACCTCGAACTCGGTGCGCAGGTCCTTGACCATCTGGTACGGGTGCAGGACGTACGAACGCATCTGGTTGCCCCAGGAGCTGCCGCCGTCGCCCTTGAGGGCGTCCATCTTGGCGCGCTCCTCCTGGCGCTGGCGCTCGAGGAGCTTGGCCTGCAGCACGTTCATGGCCGTGGCCTTGTTCTGGATCTGCGAGCGCTCGTTCTGGCAGGAGACCACGATGCCGGTGGGGATGTGCGTCAGACGGACCGCGGAGTCCGTCGTGTTGACGCCCTGGCCGCCGGGGCCCGAGGAGCGGTAGACGTCCACGCGCAGGTCCGACTCGTCGATCTCGACGTGGTCGGTCTGCTCGACCACGGGGAGCACCTCGACGCCCGCGAAGGAGGTCTGGCGGCGGCCCTGGTTGTCGAACGGCGAGATGCGCACCAGGCGGTGCGTGCCCTGCTCGACGGAGAGCGTCCCGTACGCGTACGGCACCTGGACGGAGAAGGAGGTCGACTTGATGCCGGCCTCTTCCGCGTAGGACGTCTCGTAGACCTCGGTCTTGTAGCCGTGGCGCTCGGCCCAGCGCAGGTACATGCGCTGCAGCTGCTCGGCGAAGTCCGCCGCGTCGACGCCGCCGGCCTCCGCGCGGATGTTGACGATGGCCTCGCGGGAGTCGTACTCACCGGAGAGGAGCGTGCGGACCTCCATCTCGTCCAGCGCCTTCTTCACGGCCGTGAGCTCGGACTCGGCCTCGGCACGGGTGTCCGGGTCGTCCTCCTCCTCGGCCATCTCGAACAGCACGCCGAGGTCGTCCAGACGACCGCGCAGCGCCTCGGCCTTGCGGACCTCCGCCTGGAGGTGGCTCAGCTTGCTGGTGATCTTCTGCGCCGCCTCCGGGTCGTCCCACAGGGACGGCGCGGCCGCCTGCTCCTCGAGCACGGCGATATCTGCCCTCATCTTGTCGAGGTCCAGGACGGCCTCGATCGACTCCATGGTCGAGGAGAGGGACTTCAGCTCTTCGGATACATCGACGACTGCCACAGGACCAGCCTAACGGCTGGTGCAAGTGATCCGCCCCGGCCGCCCCCGGGGCCCCCTCTACGGCTGCTCGGGCGCGGAATTGTTGCTGTCTGCGGGGGGCGCCTCGTCGGAGCCCGAGGAGGTCGCCGCCCATACGCCGCCGCCGACCGCGGCGACCAGGACGAGCCCGGCCACGCCGAGCGTGATGCGTCTGCGGCGCGCGGAGTGCCGGTTGCGGGCCGAGCCGGGGCGCGGCGAACCGTGTGCGCGGGGCGCGCGGGCGGTGCCGCGGGCGCCGCCCGCCAGTTCGTCCGGCGCCGGGACCCGCATCGACGTATGGGTGTCGCGGTTGGAGTCCTTCGGCGCGGAGCCGGGGATCAGGGAGACGGCGCCGCGGCGGGGGCGCTCCGGCGGGTCCTGCGGGGTCTCGGCCCGCGGCTCCGGCTCGTCGGGGGCGGGCTCGGTCTCCGGCTCGTCCACGTCGAGCGGGGGCAGGCCCGTGAGCATCGGCTGCAGTTCGCGCAGGCGCGCGGCCAGCTCGGAGGCGCGCAGGCGGGAGGCCGGGGCCTTGGCGAGGCACTGGATGAGCAGCTGCCACAGCTCGTCGGGGATGCCGGGGAGCGGGACCACCGTCTCCGTGACGTGCCGGCGCAGGATGGCGCCGGGGTGGCCGCCCCCGAACGGCGTGAAACCGGCGAGGAGTTCGTACAGGACCGTCGCGAGCGCGTAGATGTCGACGGCCGCGCGCGCGGGCAGGCCCTCGATGACCTCGGGGGCGAGGTAGTCGGGCGTGCCGATGATCTTCGTTGCCCGGGTGCGGCGCGGGGTGTCGATCAGCTTGGCGATGCCGAAGTCGGTGAGCAGCGCGGGGTGCGAGCCGCCGGGGCCGAGCTCGCCCTGCATGTCGAGCAGCACGTTCTCCGGCTTGACGTCGCGGTGCACGATGCCCGCGGCGTGCGCGGCGGCGAGGCCCTCGGCGATGTCCGCGACGACGGCGACCGCTGCCTCGGGCGGCATCCGGCGCTCGCGGTCGAGCCGGGTGCGCAGGTCGGTGCCGCGGACGAGGTCCATGACGAGCGCCAGGTCGTTGCCGTCCACCACCAGGTCGCGCACGCCCACCACGCGCGCGTGGTCGAGGCTCAGCAGGGCGGTGCGCTCCTGGACGAAGCGGCCGACCAGTTCCTGGTCCGCGGCGAGGTCCTCGCGCAGCAGTTTGATGGCGACCGGACCCTCGGGTCCCTCGCCCAGCCACACCGTGCCCGCACTGCCGCGCCCCAGGATCTGGTGTGCGGTGTACCGGCTGCCGATCTTCCGTGCCAAGGCTGCTCCTACAGACGCGTGTTGGCGCCCAAGCTACGCGGCTCGGACGCCAACCATCGCATCAGAGGGGGAATTCACCCGCTGGATGTCGACAAATCTCCAACGTCACCGGTCAGTTGCCAATTCGGCTGCCGGTTCGGCTGTCGCTAATTTCCGGTCTTGCTCCCCAGATCGCCGATCCAGCCGGACACCGTGGAGAACCAGTCGGAGATCTGGGCCCAGTAGCCCTTGCCGGTGCCGATCCAGTCCTGGAGCGGGGTGAACTCCCAGACCAGCCAGCTCACCACGAAGAGCATCACGATCATGAACAGGCAGCCCTTGAGGCAGCCGAGGCCCGGGATCCGCATCCGGTTGGGGCTGCGGCGGCGCGGCTCGCGCGGCTCCGGCTCCCGGCGCGGTGCCTGGCGGGGCGGCGGCTGCTGCGGCGGCGCGTACTGCTGGGGCTGCTGCTGCGGCTGACGCGGCGCGTACTGCTGCGGCTGCTGTTGCTGCTGCGGTCGCGCGACCTGGCGTTGCGGACGGCGGCGCAGCGGGTCCTCGTTCGGGTCGAGGTACTGCACCTGCGTCTGTTCGTTGCGGTCGCGGGCCGCGCGCAGCTGGTTGCCCCAGGCGTCCGGCATCTGCTCCGGCGGGCCCTGCGGCATCGGCGGCATGACGGCGGTCGGATCGGCGGCGTCACCGCCCTGGTCGTTGCCCTGCTGCCGCATGACGCTGGTCGCCGCGTTCGGGTCGTACGCTCCCGCCGCCGCGGCACCGGCCGCCGCGCCCGCCGCCCCCGCGAAGCCGGCGGCCGCCGCGTTGTTCGGCAGCACCTGCGTCGGGTCCGCGTCCGAGGTGCCGGGGGTGCCCGGGACCTGGGCCGGGGTGGGGTCCGGCATCAGGAGCGCGCCGACGCCCTCCGCGGCGGCGATCTGCGCGCTGTTCGCGTGCACGCCGATGCCCTCGGCGACGGTGCGCAGGCCGCGCGCGAGGTTCTCCGCGCTCGGCCGCTCGTCCGGGTTCTTGCGCAGGCAGCGCTCGATGACCGTCCACAGCGGGTCAGGGACCGTCGAGGGACGGCGCGGTTCGGCGCTGAGGTGCTGGTGCAGGACCTCGAGCGCCGAGCCGCCGGAGAACGGAGGCCGGCCCGTGACCAGCTCGTACAGCAGGATGCCCGCGCCGTAGACGTCGACGGCGCTGGTCTGCGGGCGGCCCTCGGCGGACTCGGGCGCCACGTAGGCGGGAGTGCCGACGAACTCGTGGGTGCGGGTCAGGCCCGGGGAGTCGGCGAGGCGGGCGATGCCGAAGTCGGTGAGCATCGGGTACATCTCGCCGGTGTCCTGCTTGAGCAGGACGTTCGCCGGCTTGAGGTCGCGGTGCACGACCCCGTCCGCGTGCGAGGCGGCCAGCGCGTCGGCGACCTGGGCCGTCAGGAGTGCGGCGCCGACCGGCGAGAACGGTCCGTTCTCGCGCAAGTAGCGGTGCAGGTCCGGGCCCTCGACGAGGTCCATGACGAGGGCGAGCAGATCGCCCTCCACCACGAGGTCGCGCACCCGCACGATGTTCGGGTGGGTGAGCCGCAGCAGGACGGAGCGCTCCCTGAGGAAGCGCATCACCACGTCCGCGTCGTTGGCGAGCTCTTCCTTGAGGACCTTGATCGCGACGGTCTCGCCGGGCTGGCCGGCGACGGCCGCCTCCGCGCCCGCCGTCTCGCGCTGGCGGGCTCGCCAGACGGTGCCCGTGGCGCCGCGTCCGAGCGGCTCCTCGAGCAGGTACTTGCTGCCTACCGGCCGCACGTCATGCGCTCCCTGCATCGGTACTTGCTTGGGTCACCTGGTTCCGGGTGTTCCGACCCACTCTAGTGGCGGATCCCCCGGTACCGACTGTCGATCTTCTGTGGCTTTCCGTGCCGGACGGGCGCCTGACGCCCCACCCGTGTACGGCCCCGGGCCTACCCGTGTTCGACGGAAAGACGCACGGCTGGGGCTGTTGGTTGCCGCGGGACGACGTGACCGATCTCAAGCGGGCAACGAGCAGGCACTTTTACGGGCAGAGCCGACCAATCAAGATCACTTACGGGTGGCTGACGGGCGTGTTGTCAGCGGCAAGTGCAAGGATGCCTTCAGCACTGGCTGACGTGCCCGTGGCGGTGGGGGGAATCTGCGGTGGGGGACCGCGGGGCAGCCCCTCTGTTTCCGGGCGCCCGCGCAGAAGGGACCGCAGGCGGCGATGCAGATCCGGCTTACCGTCGTAGACCCCCTGGGCACGCGCCCCGACATGCTCGCACGTGGTGACGACACACTCGCGCGCGGTGTCGACGTACTGGTCACGGCCCCCGCGGGCACGGCACTCGCCGCGGTCGCCTCCGGCCTGGCCACCGCCGTCGCGGGCGGCGAGGCGGGCTCCACGACCCTGTACGCGGGCACGCAGCGGCTCGACGCGCAGCGCTGCGTCATAGGTGAGCCCCCGCTGATCGACGGCGCGGTGATCGCGCTCGGCGCCCCCGTCGACCCCGGCCCCGAGCCGGACGGCGCGGCGGCCCAGCTCCATGTGGTCGCGGGCCCCGACGCGGGCGGCGTCCACCTGTTGCACGGCGGGCAGATCCGCATCGGCCGCTCCGCCGACGCGGACGTCTCCCTCGACGACCCGGACGTGTCACGGCTGCACTGCGCGGTGACGCTCGGCGCCGACGGCCGGATCTCGGTGGAGGACCTGGAGTCGACGAACGGGACGTCGGTGGACGGCCGCCCCCTCGACGCCCGCCCCGTCCGCCTGTCCCCCGGTTCCCTGGTGCGCCTCGGCGAATCGGCGCTGCGGGTCTCCGTCGCCGGTGACGCCGCCCGCCCCAGGCCGCTGCGCACGGCGCCGGACGGGGAGGGACACGTACGGGTGCTGTTCGCCGAGCAGCCGGTTGACGCGCCCGCGCAGGCTCCCGCCACCGACCCCGACCAGGAGACCCGGCACGCGTACGGGGACTCCGCCTGGGGCGCGGCGAGCGATGCCGCCCAGGGCGGCGCGCGGCCCCTCGTGTCCGAGCCGGAGCCGGCCGAGGAGGCGGAGGGCACGCGCGTGAGCACCCCCGCGCGCGGCACCACGCTGCCGCGCGCCCCGCGCAAGCGCGGCGGGCTCTCCCGGCTGCTGCGCCGCGGCAGGCGCGACGAGCACGACGGCTTCGCCATGGACGACCAGCACCACGAGATCTACGAGCCGCACGTGCTGCGCACCCCGCAGCTCTCGGAATCCGTCGCCGACCCCGGGACACTCCCTGATGAGGCCCCCTCGTACGAGGAGGAGCCCAGGCCCGTCACCGGAACCGCCGAGACCTGGCCCGACGCCGCGGCGCTCCTGCTCACCGCGCTCGGCCCTGGGCCGCGTCTGTGGGAGCGCGGCCCCGGTCACGCGGAGGCGCTCGCGGTGCGGCTCGGCAGCGTCGACCGGCCGGGCCCCGGCGGCGTGGGGCTGCTGCCCGCGGTGCCGGTGACCGTGGGGCTCGCCGAGGCCGGGGCCCTCGGGCTCGCGGGGCCGCGCGCGCGGCTCGCCGGCCTGGCCCGCTGCGCCATCGCCCAGCTCACGACGCTGCACGCGCCGGAGCACCTGGAGCTCGTGCTGATCTCGACCGACCGGGCGCGCTCCCTGGAGGAGCGGGTCGCCGACTGGTCCTGGCTCGGCTGGCTGCCCCAGGTGCGGCCCGCCCACGGCCAGGACTGCCGGCTGCTCCTCGCGTACGACCGGGAGCAGGCGGCGGCGCGTACGAACGAGCTGCTGCGCCGCCTCGACGACCACGCGGCGGGGTTCAGGCCCTCGGCGCAGTCCGCCGACGAGCCCGTCGCCGCCACGGTCGTCGTGATCGACGGCGACCCCGGAAGCGCCTCGCTGCGAGAGGCCACGGTGCGGCTCGCCGCCGAAGGGGCCGCGGCCGGGATCCACGTCGTGTGCCTGGCCGAGGCGCCCGCCGCCTCGCCCGCCTCACCGGCCACGCAGAGCTACGAGGCCGCGTGCGCCGAGAGCCCGGCGTTCCGCGCGTGCGGGGCGGTGGCGCTGCTCAGCGGCGACGTGGCGACGACGCTGCGGCTGCACCGGGCGGCGCAGGGACAGCTCGTCGGGCACGGCACGGTCGGTACGGCCGACGCGGTGTCGCTCGCCTGGGCGGAGCGGTTCGCGCGGGCGCTCGCGCCGTTGCGCCCGGACGCGGTGGGCGGTGCCGGGGACCGGCCGGTCTCGCGCGTGTCGGCGCCGCTGCCGCAGACCTCCCGTCTTCTGGACGAGTTGGGGCTCGCGCGTGCCACACCGGCGTCCCTCATGGCGCGCTGGGCGGCGGCCGGGGACGATCCGGACTCGCTCGGCGGGCGCGTGTGGGCCGTGCTCGGGGCCGGGCCGCGCGGCCCGCTGACCGTGGACCTGGCCGCCGAGGGGCCGCACCTGCTGATCGAGGGGCCCGCGGGCAGTGGCCGTACGGAGCTGCTGCGTTCGGTCGCCGCCTCGCTCGCCGCGGCGGAGCGGCCCGACCGGCTCGGCATGGTGCTGGTCGACGGGACGTCGGGCGGGGAGCGCGCGGAGGGCCTGCGCGTCTGCACGGACCTCCCGCACGTGACGACGCATCTCGCCGCCAACGACCCCGTACGGATGCGGGAGTTCGCGCAGGCGCTGAGCACCGAGCTGAAGCGGCGGGCCGAGCTCATAGGGCGTACGCACTTCTCGGAGTGGCACACGCAGCGGGCCGTCGCCGGCCGGGTCGTGTCCCAGCGCGGGGCGCCGTCCTCCGAGAGTTCCGGGGACGTGGACGTGCCGCCGAGCTCGACGATGCGGCTGCGGCCCGGGGCCACCCGGGAGCGGGCGGAGGCCGGTCCTCCGCTGCCGCGGCTCGTGGTCGTCGTGGACGATCTGGACGCGTTGCTCTCGCCGCCGCTCGGGTCGATGGGGCGGCCGGCCGCCGGGTCGGTCGTGCGGGCCCTGGAGGCCGTCGTACGGGACGGGGAGCGGCTCGGGGTGCATCTCGTCGCGGCGTTCGCCTCCGGCGGGGCGGCGGGGTGGACGGCGCGGCCGCGGGTGGTGCTGGACGCACCGGGGACCGGGAGCGAGGATCCGGCGCCGGGGCGCGGGGTGTTGCACGGGGCGGACGGGCGTGACGTGGAGGTGCAGGCGGGCCGGGTCACCGGGCGCATCCCTCGCACGGCCACGCAGCGGCCCACCGTGGTGGCGCTCGAATGGGCCCGCATGGGCGACCCCCCGGACCGCCGCCCGGTCCGCGAACTGGGCAACGGCCCCACGGACCTGGCCCTCCTGGCCAGCGCCCTGGAACGCGCGGCCCGCTCCGTCTCGGCCACCGAGGTCCCGTCGCTGCTCTGAGCACATCAAGCCCCGCCGGCGATTGAGGCGCGGGGTCCGGGGCAGAGCCCCGAGGCCGCAACCGCGGCGCGGCCGACCTGCCACGGGGCGGCGCCCCGTCGGACCCGTCGCGCGGCACCGGGGGCCGCCTTGCCCACCCTGCCGCCCAAGGCGGCAGATTGCCCAAGGCGGTTGCGGCACCCCGCGGGGCCGACGCCCCCCGGAGGGGGGCGGGTGGTGGGAGGTGAGCGGGGTTAGCCGGCCCAACCGCCTTGCGCACTCCGTGGGTTGACGCATCACGACCCCGTCACGATCACCCGGTTTACAGCCCTGGCACCCTTGCCGGTTCTCCCTGGCCGGGCGTAGACCAGTGCGCACGGGACAGCGCTCAGTACGTACGTTCAGCGTTCAGGACGAGAACGGGGCAGTGATGGGCAGCACTCGCAGCACTCTTCGTACACACACACCCAGCACCCGCAGGAGCACCTTCCGCACGGCCCTCGTGGGCCTCGCCATCGGTTCCCTCGCGCTCACGCTCACCGCCTGTGGAGGCGACGACGACAACGGCAAGGACGGCGGGGACGGCGGCAAGACGCCCGCGTCCTCGGTCAAGCTGCCGAAGCTGAACGGCAAGTCGCTGGAGATCGCCGCCGTGTGGACGGGCGACGAGCAGAAGAACTTCAAGCAGGTGCTCACGGAGTTCGAGAAGCGGACGGGCGCGAAGGTCACCTTCGTCCCCGCCCAGGACCCGATCATCAACTTCCTCGGCTCGAAGGTGGCCGGCGGCGCCCCGCCGGACGTCGCGATGCTGCCGCAGCCCGGCGCCATCAAGCAGGCCGTCGACAAGAAGTGGGCCAAGCCGCTGGGCGAGGACGCCCAGGCGCAGCTCACGAAGAACTACGCGCAGGGCTGGCAGGACCTCGGCAAGGTCGCCGGCAAGCAGTACGGCGCGTACTACAAGGCCGCCAACAAGTCCCTGATCTGGTACAACACCAAGGTCTTCGAGAACGCGGCCGCCAAGGAGCCGAACACCTGGAAGGACCTCCTGAGCACCTCTCAGGCGATCTACGACTCGGGTGTCACGCCGTTCTCCGTCGGCGGCGCCGACGGCTGGCCGCTCACCGACTGGTTCGAGAACATCTATCTCTCCCAGGCGGGGCCCGAGAAGTACGACCAGCTCGCCAAGCACAACATCAAGTGGACCGACCCGTCCGTGAAGGACGCGCTCACCACGCTCGCCGAGCTGTGGGGCAAGAAGGACTTCCTCGCGGGCGGCAACAAGGTCGCCGTGCAGACCGAGTTCACGAAGTCGGTCGAGCAGACCTTCACCGGCGGCGAGCAGCCCAAGGGCGCCATGGTCTACGAGGGCGACTTCGTGCAGGTCAACATCCAGCAGACGAAGGCGAAGGTCGGCACGGACGCGAAGGTGTTCCCGTTCCCGGCCGTCGGCTCCGGGGACCGTCCGGTGGTCAGTGGCGGTGACGCCGCGGTGATCCTGAAGGACTCGCAGGCGGCGCAGGCGCTGGTGACGTGGCTGGCCTCGCCCGAAGCGGCCACGATCCAGGCCAAGTTGGGAGGCTACCTCTCCCCCAACAAGAATGTGGACCTCGCCTCGTACCCGAACGCCGTGCAGCGCGAGATCGCCAAGCAGCTGGTGGGCGTCGGCAACGACTTCCGCTTCGACATGTCGGACCAGATGCCGCAGGCCTTCGGCGGTACACCCGGCAAGGGCGAGTGGAAGGCGCTGCAGGACTTCCTGATGAACCCCAAGGACGTCGCGGGCACCCAGAAGACCCTGGAGGCCGAAGCGACCAAGGCGTTCAAGGACTGACACGGCGATGACCTCCGCCGCGAGCGGCGGCGCCCCGGACCCCGGGGCTGCCGCCGCGACGTCACCACGCACCCGTAAGAGCGTGACCGGCACCCGCAGGTCCGTCGCCGCGCTCTTCCTGCTGCCCGCCCTGGTCCTGCTCGGCGCCCTGGTCGTGTACCCGATCGGGTACTCGGTCGTCCGCAGCTTCTTCAACGCCTCGGGCGGCTCGTTCATCGGGTTCGACAACTACGAGACGCTGTTCACGCGCGAGGACACCAAGGCCGCGATCAACAACAACATCTGGTGGGTGGTGCTCGCCCCGACGGTCGCCACCGCGCTCGGCCTGATCTTCGCCGTGCTCACCGAGCGGATCCGCTGGGCCACCGCGTTCAAGCTGGTGGTCTTCATGCCGATGGCCATCTCGATGCTGGCCGCGGGCATCATCTTCCGGCTCGTCTACGACCAGGACCCGGAGAAGGGCGCGGTGAACGCGGTCATGGTGGGGGTGCACGACACGTTCGCCGAGTCCTCCGCGTTCCCGAAGGCGCATCCCCGGGGGCCCGACACGCTCACCGGGAAGAGCGGCGGCCCGTTCCTCACCAAGGAACCGGTCAAGGCCGGAACTCCCGTACTGCTCCCGCTGGTCGGCGTCGCCGCCGACCAGATGCCCAAGGACGCCAAGCCCGCGAAGGAACCCGCCACCGGAGCCACCGGCATCACCGGCACCGTCTGGCAGGACTTCACCCTCGGCAAGGGCGCGGGCAGCCGCGACAAGATCGACGCCAGTGAGGTCGGCTACCCGGGCATGCGCGTCGAGGCCGTCAAGAACGGCAAGGTCGTCGCCTCCACGACGGCCGCCGCCGACGGCACGTTCAAGCTCCCGCAAGCGGCCGACGGCGCCCAACTCCGGCTTCCCGCGGCCAACTTCAAGGAGCCGTACAACGGCGCCGACTGGCTCGGCGACAAGAAGTTCTTCACGATCCACCTCGGCGGCTTCGATCTGTACCTCAACATCGTGACGACCTCGATCATGGTCGCGTACGTATGGATGTGGGCCGGGTTCGCGATGGTGCTCATCGGGGCGGGCCTCGCCGGCATCCCCCGCGAGCTCCTGGAGGCGGCGCGGGTGGACGGCGCCTCCGAGTGGCAGGTGTTCCGCCGGGTCACGGTGCCGCTCCTGGCGCCCGTGCTCGCGGTCGTCCTCGTCACGCTGATGATCAACGTACTGAAGATCTTCGACCTGATCTTCATCATCGCGCCGGGGGCCTCGCAGGACGACGCCAACGTGCTGGCCCTGCAGCTGTACCGCTCGGCGTTCAGTGAGGACAACGAGGGCCTGGCCAGCGCGATCGCGGTGCTGCTCCTGCTGCTCGTGATCCCGGTGATGTGGTTCAACATGAGGCGGCTGCGGCGGGAGACGAGGCGATGAGCACTCTCGACGACACCGTGAAGGCCCCGCGCTCGTTCGCGCGCCGGATCGGCGACATGCTCAGCGGCGGGTTCGTCCAGTTCGTGCTGTTGCTGGTCGGCGCGCTGTGGCTGGTGCCGACGATCGGCCTGCTGTTCTCCTCGCTGCGCTCTCCCGAGGACATGGCGGACAGCGGCTGGTGGACCGTGTTCAGCAAGCCGGCGCAGCTGACCTTCGAGAGCTACAGCAGCCTCCTGGAGAACTCGGACATCACGCGTTCCCTGGTCAACACGGCCCTGATCACGGTGCCCGCGACCCTGCTCGTGATCGTGATCGGCTCGCTGGCCGGGTACGCGTTCGCGTGGATGGAGTTCCCGGGCCGCGACTGGTGGTTCCTGGTCGTGGTCGGGCTGCTCGTGGTTCCCGTGCAGGTCGCGCTCGTGCCGATCGCCCGGCTCTTCGGCGACATCGGCATCTTCGGCTCGATCCTCGGCGTGATCCTTTTCCATGTCGGGTTCGGGCTGCCGTTCGCGGTGTTCCTGCTGCGGAACTTCTTCGCGGAGATCCCGCGCGAGCTCCTGGAGGCGGCCCGCCTGGACGGCTCGGGCGAACTGCGGCTGTTCCTGCGGGTGGTGATGCCGCTCGGCGCGCCCGCGATCGCCTCGCTCGGCATCTTCCAGTTCCTGTGGGTGTGGAACGACATGCTGGTCGCGCTGATCTTCACGGACACCGACAGCCAGCCGATCACGGTCGCGCTGCAGACCCAGGTGCGGCAGTTCGGCAACAACGTCGATGTGCTCGGTCCCGGCGCGTTCATCTCGATGGTGATCCCGCTGGCCGTGTTCTTCGCGTTCCAACGCCAGTTCGTGTCCGGCGTGATGGCGGGTGCCGTCAAATAGCGAACAACCGGGATTTTTCGAGCGGGAGGGTCTCTCGTTCCCTCCCGTCCACCACGAGGACATCCCGGGCACCTACCCAGAGCGGATGGCCTCCCGGGCCCCGTGGGCCGAGCGCGACGCCCGCGGGGCCCGCACCCACGTCATCCGTACTGGAGCTGACATGCAGCACGAGTCCCACACCGCGCCCGCCGAGCTGCCGCGCCCGGCCGCGCTCGACGACGTCAAAGGCTGGTTCCACAACATCGACCAGGTGCTCTTCGACTGGTTCCTGAGCCGGCAGCGCGCGCTCGGCCAGGACGGGGATCTCCTCGAACTCGGCGTCTACCTGGGCAAGAGCGCCATCTTCATGGGGCAGTACCTGGAGGAGAAGGAGACCTTCACGGTCTGCGACCTGTTCGACTCGCCCGCCGACGACCAGGCGAACGACAAGGAGATGAACAAGTCCTACAGCACCCTCACCCGAACCGCCTTCGAGGCCAACTACCGCGCCTTCCATGACGAGTTGCCCGAGGTGGTGCAGGGCCCCTCGAACGTGATCACGTCCGTGGTCGCCCCCGACAGCTGCCGCTTCGTGCACGTCGACGCCTCGCATCTGTACGAGCACGTGCACGGAGACATCGAGGCGTCCCGCGAACTCCTCGGCGAGGACGGCATCGTCGTGCTCGACGACTTCCGCGCCGAGCACTGCCCGGGGGTCGCGGCCGCGACGTGGGGCGCGGTCGCCACGACCGGGCTGAAGCCGCTGTGCATCACGGCGACCAAGTTCTACGGGACGTGGGGCGCGTTCGAGCCGGTGCGCACCGAGCTGGGCGCGATGCTCGCCGGCCGCAAGGACTTCTGGCACGGCGCGGAGGAGGTCGCCGGGCACTCGATGATCCGCATCGACGGCAAGAAGGCGAAGCGCCCGGCCCAGCCGGTGTCGCGCTACGAGTCGACCGCCTCGGCCGTGCCCACACAGGCCCCGCGCCCGAAGGGACGGCTGCGCTCGCTGCTGGGCCGCTGACCCCCGGGCCCCGCCTTTCGTCACCCGCACGGCCCACGAAAGGCGGGGCGGGGCGCGCCGACGGGGCACGCATGCCCCATGCCGTACATGACGACCACCGCACTCGTGCGCGGAGCGGCGCGCGGCGCGACGGCGCTGCGCGGCGGGCAGTTCTGGCGCCCGACCCCGTTCTTCGTCTTCGGCGGCCTGTGCTGGCTGCTGCTGACGCTCGCGTACTGGTGGGTGCCGATGGCCTACGAGTACGGGCTGCACGCGGCCGTGATCGAACGCCTGAAGGTGAGCCTGGCGCACCCGGGCCACCCGCTGGTCGACCTGCCGGGCGCGGGCAGCCCGTACCTCTACTCGCCGTACGCGATGGCGGAGGGCCTCTTCGCTCGGGCGACGGGCCTGACGGGCTGGGAGGTCATGAAGCTCGCGGGCCCGGTCAACCTGCTGGTCCTCCTGACCGGCCTGAACCGCTTGGTCCGCACCCTCACGTCCCGCCAATGGGCGCCGGTCCTGGCCCTGTTGACGCTGACGGTGCTGTGGGGGACGAGCACGGACTGGCGGACCGAACCGCTCGCGCTGCGCTCGCTGACGATCGACCTGGGCTACCCGTCGACGTTCGCGATCGGGCTCGCGTTCTGGGTGTGGGCGGCGGCGTGGCGACTGCGGCGCCAGGGCGCGCAGTGGACCGTGGCGGGGCTCGCGGCGGTCGGCCTGGTGTGGCTGTGGCCGGACACGGACCCCGCGACGCCGCACGTCCCGTGGCTCGCGCTCATCGGCCTCCCGCCGCTGTGGCTGCGCCTGCGACGCGACCGCGGGGACCCCCTCGTACTCCTGTGCGCGGCGGGCGTCGTCGCCCTCGCGTACGCGGCGCTGCTGCACCCCTCCGCGTACGGCGCGGCGATGGTCCTCACGGTGGTGCCGCTCCAGCTCGTCCTGGCGATCGCCCTGGCGGCGCCGCGTCCTTGGCAGCGGCGGCGCCGGGCGCTCGGCGCGCTGGCGGCGACGGGCGCGGCGCTCGGCTGCCTGGCCACGGCCCTCGACCCGCCGCCGAGCTGGCCCGACTACGCGTGGGCCGCGCAGCACATCCCGCCCGGCGACGTGGTCCTGACGGACGGCTACCGCGCGGTCCGCTCCCTGCCGGGCCACGGGCCGACGCTGGTCGCGCCCGCCCGCCCCGACCCGGTCGTCGACAGGGCCGAACGGGACCGGCGCCGGGCGGCGGTGCGCGCCTACCTCTCCCCCGGCTCCACCCGCGCCGAACGCCAGGCGATCGCCGACCGCTACCGCGTGCGCTGGCTGCTGCTCGACCGGGACGAGCGGCTGCCGCCGGAGGCGGTGCTCGTGGCATGGGGCCCGCGCACGGGCGAGGCGCTGGCGCGGGTCAACGGGGGCTCACCCAGGCGCACTTAGCGTCCGCTGGACGGCCTATTCGACGACGAGCTGTACGTCGATGTTGCCGCGGGTCGCGTTCGAGTACGGGCACACCTGGTGCGCCTGCTCGACCAGCTTGCGGCCGGTCTCGGCGTCGACCGAGTCGGGCAGCTCGACGCGGAGCACGACGGCGAGCCCGAAGCCCTCCCCCTCCTTGCCGATGGAGACCTCGGCCGTGACGGCGGCGTCGGAGACGTCCACCTTGGCGCCCCGGCCGACGAGCCCGAGCGCGCTGCCGAAGCAGGCCGCGTACCCGGCGGCGAAGAGCTGCTCGGGGTTGGAGCCCTGGCCGTTGCCGCCCATCGCGGTGGGCACGCCGAGCTGGAGGTCGATGACGCCGTCCGAGGAGACGGCGCGCCCGTCGCGGCCGTGGGTGGCGGTGGCGACGGCGGTGTAGATGGCGTCCATGGGGACCTGCCTCTCGGTTCGGTTGGTCGCTGCGCTCTCTGCGTACCTCTAAATAGAGCACACAATTCAATTGTGCACAACTCAATCGCGCGACGAGTACCCTGTTTCCATGGCCAGCACCGACGAGTACCTCCTGCTCGACCGCCAGATCTGCTTCGCGCTCAACTCGGCGTCCCGCGCCTTCGGCGGCGTCTACCGGACGCTGCTCAAGGACCTGGGCCTCACCTACCCCCAGTACCTGGTCATGCTGGTGCTCTGGGAGGCCGCGGAGGACGAGGGCCCGCTCCCGGTCAAGCGCCTCGGCGAACGCCTCCGCCTCGACTCCGGCACTCTCTCCCCGCTCCTCAAGCGCCTGGAGGCGAACGGCCTGGTGCGCCGCGAGCGCAGCGCCACGGACGAGCGCTCGGTGACGGTCGCCCTCACGGACGCCGGCGCGACCCTGAAGACCGCCGCGGCCGAGGTCCCGCGCCAGATCGCCGCGGCGACAGGCTTCGACCTGGAGGAGATCGAAACCCTGAGGACGCGCCTTGAGCGCCTGACGGACGCGCTGGACGGGTGGGCGAGATCGAGCCCCAGTTCAAGCCCCTCCGGCGATTGAGGAGCGGGGCCCGGGGCGGAGCCCCGTGACGCCCACCCCGCCGCACCGAAACACTCCCCGCCCCCCGGACCCTCCGGACAAGCTGCGCCGCCTCCCCCGCGAGCCCCACCCCCACGGCGATCGCCAACGTCACCCCGGCGGCATGCACCAGTCCCCCCACCCCCGTCGTGGTCCGCCCGGAGGCAAGCGCGGCCAACGCCACGTACAACGCACTGCCCGGCAGCAACGGCGCGATCCCGGGAACGACGAGCGGCAGCGCGGACTCCCGCCGCCGCCGGGCCACGGCATGCGCGGCGCACCCGACACCGGCCGCCACCACCGCCGTACCGACGAGCGACGGAAGCCCGAGGACCGCGAACTCGGCCGCCACCACGAACCCGCCGATCCCGAGCAGCGCGGCGGGCACCCAGTCGCGCCGTGGCGTGCGCGCCCGCGCCGCCACGGCCACCGAGAACACCGCGGCGCCCACCGCGGGCGCCCCCAGGTACTCGGCCCGCTCGGCCGTCGGCACGACCGGCGCCTCGAACCCGACGAGCCGCCCCACGCCGAGCACGGCGACCACGCCCGTGACCACCGCCGCGAACACCAGCATCGCGTCGAAGAGCCGCCCGAGCGCGGTCAGATAGTGCCCGGTGAGCGCGTCCTGCACGGCACTGACGAAGGTGACGGTCGGCAGCAGCCCCAGCACCCCGGCGACGACGACGGACTGCACGGTCGCGGGCGGCGCGCTGTGGCTGATCGCGACGGCGAGCACGGCGGCCGGCATCGCCGCGACGGCCGACCGGTAGAACGCGGGCACACCATTACGCCCCAGCCACCCGCTCAGCAGCGCCCCGAGCAGCCCCGCGACGAACGCGCACACGGAGGTCAGCGCGCCACCACCGAACGCGATGCCACCACCGGCCGCCACGAAGCCGGTCTGCACGGGCACCCGCCACCGCACCCACCGCCCCCGCTCCGCCGGGGCGTCGAGTATCCGCGCGGTCGCGGCCCGGGCCTCGTCGAGCCCGAGCTGCCTGGCGCTGATCCGCTCCACGAGCGCGTGGATGTGGCCGAGCGTGCGGAAGTCGGTGGCGTGCTTGCGGATCACCCGGTTCGCGTGCAGCGGCGTGAGCTCCCCCGGCGCGTGCGCCGACAGCGACACGGAGGCGAGCGTGACGCTCGGCTCGCAGTAGCTGAGCCCGTACGTCTCGGCGACGACCAGCATCCCGGCGACCGCCTCCTCGGCGGAGGCCCCGTACGACAGGAGCGCCTCCCCGAGCCGCGTGGCGAGCTCGGCGACGCGCGCGCCGTAGGCCTCCATGTCGGCCCGCCCGTCGTCGTGCAGCAACTCACCGCCGTAGCCGTAACTTCTGGTCGGCTCGATGCCGCGCAGCCGGGGCAGCGCTTTGGTCAGCCAGGGGTCGGTGCGGTCGAAGGTGGCGGCGGGGCGGGTCCTCGAAGGCATACAAATGGAGCGTAACGGACATCACACTTGAACGGCTTAAGAGTTTCGCGCCGGCACCGAACCTGCCAGCATCGCCCCAATGAACCCAGACAACACCGCCGAACGCTGCGCCCTGTGGCGGGCGATGCACGTCCAGGTCGACGACGCGCCGCACGTCCTGGCGGACGAGGTGGGCCTGCGCCTGCTCGCGCCCGCGCCCGACTGGCGCGAGCGCCCCGACATGGAGCCGACGGCGACCCGCGGTTTCCGCGCGGCGATGGTGTCACGCGCCCGCTTCGTCGAGGACCTGGTGGAACAGGAGTCGCAGCGCGGCGTCGACCAGTACGTGATCCTCGGCGCGGGCCTGGACACGCTGGCCCAGCGCCGCCCCGAACTCGCCGCTCGCCTCGACATCTACGAGGTCGACCAGCCGGGCCCGCAGTCCTGGAAGCGCGCCCGCCTGGAAGCGCTCGGCTACGGGGTCCCGCCCCGCCTGCACCTCGTCCCCGTCGACTTCGAGGCCCGGGAGTCCTGGTGGGACGGGCTCACGGCGGCCGGCTTCGATCCGCGCCGCCCGGCGGTCGTCGTCTCGACGGGCGTCGCCATGTACCTCACCCGCGAGGCCACGGCCGCCACCCTGGAGCAGACCGCGAAGCTGGCCCCGGGCTCGACGCTCGCGCTCTCCTTCATCCTCCCGCCGGAGCTGATCGACGCGGCGGACCGCGCGGGCATGGAGACCAGCAAGAAGGGCGCGAGCGCCGCCGGCACACCCTTCCTCAACTTCTACGCCCCCGAGGACATGCTCACCCTGGCCCGCGAGGCCGGCTTCAGGACGGCCGAGCACGTCCCCGGCACCGAGCTCGCGACCCGCTACTTCGCGGCCCGCGCGGACGCCCTGCGCCCGTCGAGCGGCGAGGACTTCCTGGTGGCGAGCACCTGAGTGTCAGCACGCGGGACTGTGACGCAGGATGACCAACCGGGCGTCATCCTGCGTCACAGTCCCCTTGAAGACCTTCAGAGCGCCTTGAGCGCCGCCGCCGTCGCCGCCGACAGCCTCTTCAAGTGGTCCTTCGGCAGCTTCGGCGCCCGGACCACCAGCGTGCGCCAGTACAGCGGGCCCGAGATCAGATCCAGCGCCAGCTCCTCGTCAAGGCCCTCGCGCAGCTCGCCGCGCTCCACCGCCGCCCGCACGATCCCGCTCGCCACCCCGTGCTGCCCCTCGCGCAGCGCCTTCTGCAGGGCCTCGGCGATCTCGGGGTTGCGGGCCGCCTCCGCCTGGAGGTCCGGGATGATCTGGCCGGCCACGGGGTGGCGCAGCGCGCGCGACGTGACCTCGTAGAGGAGGCGGAGGTCGGCCTCCAGGGAGCCGGTGTCCGGGGCGGGCAGGCCCTGCACGGCGATCGCCGAGACCAGGTCGAGGACCAGGTGGAGCTTGGACTTCCAGCGGCGGTAGACCGCCGTCTTGCCGACGCCCGCGCGGCGCGCGATGCCCTCGATGGACATGCGCGCGTAGCCGGCCGACGCCAGCTCCTCGAAGACCGCCGCACGGATGGCTTCCGTCACGTCCTCGCGCAGGACGGCCGCGCCTGCGGGGGCCCTGCGACGCGTCGGCTTGGAGGAGTCGGCGTTGGTCGTCATATGGCAAAGCATAGGCGCGCGACGACGAAACGGTTGCGTTCCGACGTCGATCCGCCCTACTCTCACGTCACGACGATACGGACCCGTCCCGACGTGAACGGCGGGTGAACACCGGCCGTCGCCCCACCCCCCGACCGAAAGCAGCGGATGTGAGCCAGGTCCTGGACACGCCTCCCCCGCAGGAGGCACCGCGGTCCACCCCCGAGGCCCCCGAGGATCCGGCGGCCCTCGCCGCCCGGTACGGGCTGAGCGTCAGCGGCGCCCGGCCCGCGCTGCCCGCGTACGTGCGCCGGCTGTGGCAGCGCAGGCACTTCATCACGTCCTTCTCGACCGCCAAGCTCACCGCGCAGTACAGCCAGGCGAAGCTCGGGCAGGTCTGGCAGGTGCTGACGCCGCTGCTGAACGCGGCGGTGTACTACCTCATCTTCGGCAAGCTCTTGGGGACCAGCCGGGGCGTGCCGGACTACATCCCGTTCCTGGTCACGGGCGTGTTCGTATGGACGTTCACGCAGTCGTCGGTGATGGCGGGGACCAAGGCGATCTCCGGGAACCTCGGGCTCGTGCGGGCCCTGCACTTCCCGCGGGCCTCGCTGCCGGTCTCGTTCTGCCTGCAGCAGCTCCAGCAGTTGCTGTTCTCCATGTGCGCGCTGGTGGTCATCCTGCTGGCGACGGGCGTGCCGCCCGCCCCGTCCTGGGTGCTCGTCGTGCCGGCCCTGACCCTTCAGTTCCTGTTCAACACCGGGCTCGCGCTGATCATGGCGCGGCTCGGTTCGAAGACCCCGGACCTCGCGCAGCTGATGCCGTTCCTGCTGCGTACATGGATGTACACGTCCGGCGTGATGTGGAGCCTGACCCGGCTGACGGAGGGGCAGGACATCCCGTCGTTCGTACGGACGCTGCTCCAGGCCAATCCGGCCGCCGTCTACATCGACCTGATGCGCTTCGCGCTCATCGACAGCTTCACCGCGGACCAACTGCCGCCGCACATCTGGCCCCTCGCGGTCGGCTGGGCGCTGCTCGCCGGGGTCGGCGGGTTCATCTACTTCTGGAAGGCCGAGGAGACGTACGGTCGTGGCTGACACTCTTTCCGAAACGAACGGCGAACGGATCCCCACCGTCATCGCCGACGGCGTCGACATCGTCTACCGGGTCAACGGCACGGGCGCGGGGCGCGGCGCCGCGACCGCCGCCCTCAGCCGCATCCTCGGCGGCCGGAAGAAGGCCGAGAAGCGGGCCGGTGTGCGCAAGGTGCACGCGGTCAAGAACGTGTCGTTCACCGCCTATCGCGGCGAGGCCATCGGGCTCATCGGGACCAACGGGTCGGGAAAGTCCACCCTGTTGAAGGCCGTCGCCGGTCTCCTGCCGACCGAGAACGGGGCGATCTACACCGACGGCCAGCCCTCCCTGCTCGGCGTCAACGCGGCCCTCATGAACGACCTCACCGGCGAGCGCAACGTGCGACTCGGCGGGCTCGCGATGGGCATGTCCCGCGAGCAGGTGCGGGACCGCTACGACGAGATCGTCGACTTCTCCGGGATCAACGAGAAGGGCGATTTCGTGACGCTGCCGATGCGGACCTACTCGTCCGGCATGGCGGCCCGGCTGCGGTTCTCGATCGCCGTCGCGAAGGAGCACGACGTGCTGCTGATCGACGAGGCGCTCGCCACCGGCGACCGGTCCTTCCAGAAGCGGTCCGAGCAGCGCATCAAGGAGCTGCGCAAGCGCGCGGGCACCGTCTTCCTCGTCAGCCACAGCAACAAGTCCATCCGCGACACCTGCGACCGGGTGCTGTGGCTGGAGCGCGGCGAGCTGCGGATGGACGGGCCGACCGAGGACGTCCTCAAGGAGTACGAGGCGTTCACCAACGCCGCGGGCCCCGCCAAGCCCAAGCCGAAGGCCAAGCCCAAGGCGCCCGTCGCCGCGTAGGGACCGCCCGTACGGAAAACGGGGGCGCCCCGAGCCGAATCCGGCTCGGGGCGCCCCCGTTCGCGTATCCGCTACGAGTGCGTGCGCAGCAGCGTGCGCATCGTGCGCATGGCGACCGAGAGGTTCGCCAGGTCGAACGAGTCCGAGCCCTGGATCTCCTCCAGGGTCGAGCGCGCCCGGCCCAGGATCGCCGCGTTCTTCTCCTCCCACGCCTTGAACCGCTGCTCCGGCGTCGAGGTCCCGTTGCCCGCCGCCAGTACGTCGGCGGTGAGCGCGGCGTGCGCCGCGTACAGGTCCTCGCGGATGGAGGCGCGGGCCATCGACTGCCAGCGGTCGGAGCGCGGCAGCTCGATGATCCGGTCCATCAGCTGCGTGATGGCGAGGCGGTCGGCCAGGTCGTAGTAGACCTCGGCGACGGCGAGGGCGTCCTTGCCCGTGCGGTCGGCGATCTGGACGATGTCGAGCGTCGGGAACGCGGACGAGAACCCGGCGACGCGCTCCGCCAGCTCCTCCGGCACGCCCGCGCCGGTCAGCTCGTCGAGGATGCCCTGGTACCACTCGGCGTCGGCGCCGCGCAGCATCTTCGGCAGCTCGTCCCAGACCTTGGTGACGCCTTCCGTGAAGAAGTCGATGGTCTCGGCCAGCTGGAGCGGCTGCGGGCGGTTGTTGAGCAGCCAGCGGGTGCCGCGCTCGACGAGCCGCCGCGAGTGCAGCCGGATCCGGGTCTGGACGTCCGCGGCGACGACATTGTCGAGCGCCTCGACCGCGTCCCACACCTCGCTGAGGCCGAAGATCTCGCGCGCGGCGAGCTGCGCCCGCACGATCTCCTCCAGGGACGCGCCCGTCTCCTCACGGAGGCGGTGCAGGAACGTCGAACCACCGGTGTTCACCGTGTCGTTGACGAGGACCGTCGTGATGATCTCGCGGCGCAGCGCGTGCCCGTCGATCGCCTCGCCGTACTTCTCGCGCAGCGGCTGCGGGAAGTAGGCGTGCAGCAGGCGGCGCAGGTACGCGTCGTCCGGGAGCGAGGTCTGGATCAGCTCGTCGGCAGCCGTGATCTTCGTGTACGCGAAGAGGACGGCGAGCTCCGGCTGGCTCAGGCCGCGCCCGGAGTTGAGGAGTTCGCGGATCTGCCGGTCGTTCGGCAGGAACTCCAGGCCCCGGTCGAGGTGGCCCTGCTTGCCCAGGCGGCGCATGAACCGCTGGTGGGCGTGGAGCAGGGACGGCGCCTGGGCGCAGGAGTTGGCCAGCGCCGTGTTCTGCGCGTAGTTGTTGCGCAGCACCAGGTGGCCGACCTCGTCCGTCATGGCGGCGAGCAGCTTGTTGCGCTGCTTGACCGTCATGTCGCCGTCGGAGACCAGACCGTTGAGCAGGATCTTGATGTTCACCTCGACGTCCGAGGTGTTGACGCCGGCGCTGTTGTCGATCGCGTCGGTGTTCACGCGGCCGCCGCTGCGGGCGAACTCGATGCGGCCCAGCTGGGTCGCGCCGAGGTTGCCGCCCTCGCCGATGACGCGGGCGCGCACGTCCTTGCCGTCGACGCGGATCGGGTCGTTGGCCTTGTCGCCGACGTCGGCGTTGGACTCGACCGACGACTTGACGTACGTACCGATGCCGCCGTTCCACAGCAGGTCGACCGGCGCCTGGAGGATGGCCTTCATCAGCTCGGCCGGGGTCATCTTCGCCTGGCCGGACTCGATGCCGAGGGCCTCGCGGATGTGGGCGTTGAGCTGGATCGACTTGGCGGAGCGCGGGAAGATGCCGCCGCCCGCCGAGATCAGCTCCTTGTTGTAGTCCGCCCAGCTCGACCGCGGCAGCTCGAACATGCGGCGGCGCTCGGCGTAGCCGGTGGCCGCGTCCGGCTTCGGGTCGATGAAGATGTGCCGGTGGTCGAAGGCGGCGACCAGGCGGATGTGCTCGGAGAGCAGCATGCCGTTGCCGAACACGTCACCGGACATGTCGCCGACGCCGACGACCGTGAAGTCCTCGGACTGGGTGTCGACGCCCAGCTCCCGGAAGTGCCGCTTGACGGACTCCCAGGCGCCGCGGGCCGTGATGCCCATGCCCTTGTGGTCGTAGCCGGCCGAGCCGCCGGAGGCGAAGGCGTCACCGAGCCAGAAGTTGTACGACTCGGCGACCTGGTTGGCGATGTCCGAGAACGACGCCGTGCCCTTGTCGGCCGCGACCACGAGGTACGTGTCGTCCTCGTCGTGCCGCACGACGTCGGCGGGCGGCACGACCTCGCCGCCGACCAGGTTGTCGGTGATGTCGAGCAGCGCCGAGATGAACGTCTTGTAGCTCGCGATGCCCTCGGCCATCCAGGCGTCGCGGTCCACCGACGGGTCGGGCAGCTGCTTGGCGACGAAGCCGCCCTTCGCACCGACCGGCACGATGACGGTGTTCTTCACCATCTGCGCCTTCACCAGGCCGAGGATCTCCGTACGGAAGTCCTCGCGCCGGTCCGACCAGCGCAGACCGCCGCGCGCCACCTTGCCGAAGCGCAGGTGCACACCCTCGACACGCGGCGAGTACACCCAGATCTCGTACGCGGGCCGGGGCTCGGGCAGGTCCGGGATGGCCTGCGGGTCGAGCTTCATGGAGACGTACGCGTGCGGCTTGCCGCCCTGCGCCTCCTGGAAGAAGTTCGTCCGCAGCGTCGCCTTGATGACCGTGAGGAAGGACCGCAGGATGCGGTCCTCGTCGAGCGAGGCGACCTGGTCGAGGGCGCCGTCGACCTCTTCGAGCAGCCCGTCGATCAGCTCGGTCCCGGCGCGCTGCCGGTCCGGCGACATCCGCGCCTCGAACAGCGACACCAGCAGGCGCGTGGTGTGCACGTTCGTCCGGAGGGTGTCCTCCATGTAGTCCTGCGAGAACGTGGAGCCCGCCTGACGCAGGTACTTGGCGTACGCGCGCAGCACCATCGCCTGACGCCAGTTCAGACCGGCGCCCAGGACCAGGGAGTTGAAGCCGTCGTTCTCGGCGAGGCCCGTCCAGGTGGCGGCGAAGGCCTCCTGGAAGCGCTCGCGGCCGTCGGCGCCGAGGTCGTCGCCGTTGCCGTTCGCCGGCTTCGGCATGCGCAGGCCGAAGTCGTAGATCCACGCGGTCTTGCGGTCGCTGCAGCGCAGCTCGTACGGGCGCTCGTCGGTGACCTCGACGCCCAGGCGCTGGAGCACCGGCAGGACGGCGGACAGGGAAACGGGCGCGCCGATCCGGTAGATCTTGAATCGGCGCTCGCCGGGGGCCGCGCCCACCGGCTCGTACAGGGAGAGCTCGAAGTCCTTGTTCTCCTGCGTGAGCTGTTCGAGGTGGACCAGGTCGGCCACGGCGGCGCGCGGCGAGTGGTCGGCCTTGAAGCCCTCGGGGAACGCCTGGCCGTAGCGGCGCAGCAGTTCGGCGGCGCGCTCCTCGCCGCACTCGGCGTTCAGCGCCTCCCCGAAGCCGTCGGCCCAGGAGCGGGCGGCCTCGACGAGGCGGGCCTCGATGCGGTCCTTGTCGGCGTCGGAGAGCTCCGGCAGTTCGGTGCCCTGGGGGACGCGGACGACGAAGTGCAGGCGGGAGAGGATCGACTCGGTGTTCCAGGCGGTGAAGTCGACGCTGGTGCCGTCGAGCTCCTCCTTGAGGATGTCGATGATCCGCAGGCGCACGCCCGTGGTGTAGCGGTCGCGCGGCAGGTAGACGAGGGCCGAGTAGTAGCGCCCGTACTCGTCCTGGCGCAGGTAGAGCCGCAGCCGGCGGCGCTCCTGGAGGTACAGGACGGACGTGACGATGGAGCGCAGCTCGTCGGCCGGGGTCTGGAACAGCTCGTCGCGCGGGTACGTCTCCAGGATCTGGAGCAGGTCGCGGCCGTCGTGGCTGTTGGGCGAGAAGCCCGCGCCCTTGAGGACCTCCTGGACCTTGCGGCGGATCACCGGGACGCGGCGCACGGACTCGGTGTACGCGGCGGAGGAGAACAGGCCGAGGAAGCGGCGCTCGCCGACGACATTGCCCTCGGCGTCGAACTTCTTCACGCCGACGTAGTCGAGGTAGCTCGGCCGGTGCACGGTCGCGCGGCTGTTGGCCTTGGTGAGGACCAGCAGGCGGTGCTCGCGGGCCTTGGCGCGGGCGTCGGCCGGCAGCCGGTTGAAGGACGGCGAGACCGGGTGGTGCTCGTCGCGCTCGTGGTGCGGGTCGGAGCGCAGGATGCCGAGCCCGGTACCGGGCACGGCGGCCAGCGAGTCGTCCTCGGAGAGGTCGTACTCGCGGTAGCCGAGGAACGTGAAGTGGTCGGCGGCCAGCCAGCGGAGCAGCTCGCGGGCCTCCTCGACCTCCTGGTCGGGCAGGTCGCCCGCGGTCGGCTCGCTCGGCAGCTCCTCGGCGATGCGCAGCGCCGAGTCCCGCATCTTCTCCCAGTCCTCGACGCACTCCCGTACGTCGGACAGGACACGCAGCAGGTCAGAGGTGATCTGCTTGAGGTCGGCGCGGTCGGTCTCGCGGTCCATCTCGACGTGGATCCACGACTCGGTGAGCACGTCGTGGCCCTCGGCGGACGTGCCGGCCGGAAGTACCTCGAGGAGCTTGCCGGTGACATCGCGCCGGACGGTGATCTGGGGGTGGATGACGACGTGGATGCCGCGGCCCTGGCGGGACAGCTCGTTGGTGACGGAGTCCACCAAGAACGGCATGTCGTCCGTGACGACCTCGACGACCGAGTGGCTGCAGGTCCAGCCGTTCTCCTCGACGGTCGGCGTGTGCACCTTCACGTTCGCCGTGCCCTGCGGGCGGTTCTCCGCGAGGCGGTAGTGCGAGTGTGCGGCCCCGAAGACGTCGACCGGGTCACGGTCGCTCAGGTCCTCCGGTGCGGTGTGCAGGTAGTAGCGCTGGAGGAACGCGAGCACGCCGTCGGTGTTGGTGGTGGTCCCGGCGGCCTGCGTGCCCTTGCCCGTCGCCCCGGTCGGTAGGTTCCCCCCTACCGGGCTGTTCTCAGCTACCCGTGCGGCCCTGGTGAGCAGCTCGGCTTTGGCTTCGTCCAGCTTGGTCTGCATTGTCCTCTGGCTCCTGTCGCGCGCCGTTGCGAGACGTAGACGTGGCGTAGATGAATCGCTCGGCACAACGTCCCGACGCGGGGTGTCCGGTCTGAGACGACGTTATGCCCGGATGAGAGATGGGTGGACGACAATGCGCCGTTTTCAACGAAGAGGCCATCCGCCCGAAATGATCAGCGGCTGAGCGCCGGGCACGACCGCTGCTGTGGCAGGTCGTGATCTCCCGGCGCGGGCAGGGGGCGACGATGCCCCCGCGAGATATCGCGCTGATCACGGGACCAGGCTATCGCTCCCCGAGGGGGCAACGTCATGAGCCGCTTGTGTACAAATCAGGGGGGCGAACTTTGACACTCTGCACAGAACCCCTGAAGCCCTTGCGTAGTACGGGCTCTTGCCGACCGGGCGGCGCGGCGGCACGTTGGGCGCACGACACGGCGGATCCCATCGAGGGGAGCGTGTGACCAATGGCACCCAAAATCCTGATCGTCACCGGCGACGCGGCGGAGTCGCTGGAGGTCCTCTACCCGTACCAGCGGCTGCGCGAGGAGGGGTACGAGGTCGACATCGCGGCGCCGACCCGCAAGAAGCTCCGGTTCGTGGTGCACGACTTCGAGCCCGGCTTCGACACGTACACGGAGAAGCCCGGCTACACCTGGCCCGCCGACCTGGCCTTCTCCGAAGTCGATCCGGGCCAGTACGCCGCATTGGTGATTCCCGGCGGCCGGGCGCCCGAGTACCTGCGCGGCGACGCCGAACTCCGCAAGATCATCAAGTCCTTCTTCGACGCCGACCGGCCCGTCGCCCAGATCTGCCACGGGCCGCTCCTGACGGCGGCGGTGGACGCGCTGCGGGGCCGGCGTGTCACGGCGTACCCGGCGCTGGAGACGGACATTCAGGCGGCGGGCGCCACGTTCCAGGACGCGGAGGCGGTCGTCGACGGCACCCTGGTCTCCGCCCGCGCCTGGCCGGACCACTCGCGGTGGATGCGGGAGTTCCTGACGGTGCTGCGGGCGAAGGCGCCGGCGGCGGGCTGACACCCCACCGCGGAGACAAGTGCGGTGGCTGCCCCGCCGACGAGGGCAGCCACCGAAACGCGCCGTGCCCCGGACGCAACGACGGGGGGGGCCGATGCCACGACAGCCGTGGGGAGTTGACCATTGCCGTCCGGCGCCCCGCCGCGCAGTTCCTCCAGAGCACGCGACACCTGTACATCCTGTCCGTCTCCGACAGCCCCCGGCATCGGTATCGACCGGGAGCCGTATACGCATCTGTGCAGCGGGCACGGGATCCGTATACCTAGCTGGCCTGAGGACCCGTGGCCTCGCCTTGGGGGAAAACAAGCCCCGCCGGCGATTGAGGCGCGGGGTCCGGGGCAGAGCCCCGCGACGCTCACCCCGGTGGGGCGCACCCGACCCGGCTACCTGTCCGGTCCACCGACGGAGGAAATCGCCGCGATCTCCGTCCGCGACCCCACCCCCAGCTTCGCCAGGATGTGCTCCACATGCGCATCCGCCGTCCGCTTCGAAATCACCAGCCGCTCCGCGATCTCCCGGTTGGACATCCCCTCCGCCACCAGCGCCGCGACCTCCCGCTCCCGCCGGGTGAGCGCATCGACCCCACCCCCACGCGCCGCAGGCACCGGCGCCACCGGCGGCGCATCGGCCCCGGACCGTACGGCGTCGAGCACCTGCACCCCCGAGAGCCGCGCCCCCACGCCCCACCAGCGCCCGAACTCCTCCTCGCCCAGGGCCAGCAGCACGGCGCCCCGCACGGACTCCTGCTCCTCGAAGAGGGACGGCAGCATCCCGACCGGGTCACCGCCCCCGAGCCGCCGCGCGTTCTCCGCGTACCCGAGCAGCCACGCCGCCCGGACATGCCGCTCGTCGTGCGCGGCGGACCAGGCGAGCCCGAGGCAGCACAGCGCGGCGACCAGCACCTCGTCGATCTCCGCCGCGGCCTCCAGGCCCCGGCACAGCGAGGCGACGGCCTCCTTCCGCTCCCCGGCGAGCCACAGGATGATGCCCTGCACCATCAGCGTGGACCCGAACAGCTGCCGCTCCCCCGTGTCCTCCAGGTGCGCGAGGCCCGTGCGGCACAGGGCGAGCGCGCCGTCCGTGTCCCCGAGCACGCCGAGCAGCAGGGCCCCTTCGTAGTGGATGACGCCCGTGCCGAGGCCGTCCTCGCGCGCCAGGATCCGCTGCCGCGCGTCCTCCATGGCGTCGAGCCCCTCGGGTTCCCCGCACAGCGCGCCGAGGCCGCCCAGATACGCGTCGCAGAACAGCTCCACCCGGTCGTTGCCGGAGCGGCGCGCGATGTCGACGGCCTGCTGGAAGAGTTCGAGCGCGCCCGGCAGATCTCCCTGCCACACGGAGAACAGGGCGGTCATGAACCGCCCCCACGCCTGCTCCTGCCCCACCTCGTCGAGGAGTGCGAGTCCCTTCTCGATCCAGTACCGCCCCTCGGACAGCTGGCCGACCGCCCGCCAGTACGGACCGAGCTGCGCGGCGAACCACACACCGGAGGCCACCGTGTCGGGGTTCTTGTACGCGTATTCGAGCGCGGCCCTGACATCGGCCCGTGCCGCCCGCAGCACCCGGTAGTGACCGACCTGTTCGGCCGTCAGGAAGCCGTCCCAGTACCGCTGTCCGAGCTCGCGGTGGTACGCGGAGTGCCGCTGCCGCACGGCGTCCGCCTGCCCCGCCTCCTCCAGCCACTCGGCGCCGTACTCGCGGATCGTGTCGAGCATCCGGTAGCGCCCGCCGTTCTCCCCGATCCGCTGCACGACGGACTTGTCGACGAGCCCGATCAGCTGCTCAAGGACGTCATCGCTCGTCAGCTCGCCGCCCGCGCCCACGACTTCGGCGGCGGCCAGCTCGAAGGAGCCGGCGAAGACGGAGAGCCGCGCCCACAGCAGCCGCTCCTTGGGCGTGCACAGCTCGTGCGACCAGCCGATGGCCGTACGCAGCGTCTGATGCCGGGTCAGGGCCGTGCGGCGCCCGCCCGTGAGCACCTCGAAGCGCTGCCCGAGCCGCTGCACCAGGTGTTCGAGCGGCACCGCCCGCAGGCGTACGGCGGCCAGTTCGATGGCGAGCGGGATCCCGTCGAGGCGGCGGGCGAGCGCCGCGAGCTGCTCCCGGTTCGCCTCGTCCACGGCGAAGGACGGCACCACGGCGGACGCCCGCTGCACGAACAGTTCGAGCGCGTCGTCGGGGGCGAGCGGCGCGATGGCGCAGCAGCGCTCACCCGGCACGTCGAGCGGCTGCCGGCTGGTGGCGAGCACCCCGACGCCCGCCGTCTCCCGCAGCAGTACGTCGGTGAGCATGGCGCAGGCGTCGACGAGATGCTCGCAGGTGTCGAGCACGATGAGCAGCCGCCGCCCCTGAAGGTGCGCGACGACCGCGTCGAGCGGCTCCATGCCCGCCTGTTCCGGCAGTTCGAGCACGGCGGCCAGGGTGGCGGGGATCAGCTCGGGGTCACGCAGCGCGCTCAGCTCGACGAGCCACACCCCGTCGGGGAACCGCCCGGCGAGCCCGGCCGCCGCCCGCATCGCCGTACGGCTCTTGCCGACGCCGCCGGGACCCACCAGGGTCACGAGGCGGGCGCGCTCGAACCCGGCCCGCACCTCCGCCAGTTCGGCCGATCTGCCGACGAACGTGGTGACTTCCACGGGGAGTTGCCCGCCCCGCCGCTGACCGAACCCGAAACCCATGACTCTCGCCCCCGTCGTTTCGCCGGCCACTGGCTCCAGCACAGCGTACGCAGCCGACAGCGGAGGGTGAACTGAGTCGATGCAAAATGCTGCGGATACGGGTCGGTTCACCGGTTCCGGTTGACGTCCGCGAGTGGGTGCGGGTGGGTGCGGCTCAGGCCGCCGCGGCCATCCGCTCGGCCTCGCGCACCGCGTCCGCCAGGGTGTCGACGACGGGCGCGCCCACCCCTTCGAGGCTGGCCCTGCTGTGCGAGCCGCCGGTGTAGAGGACGGCCTGCGCGCCCGCGGCGAGCGCGGCCACCGCGTCGTCGGCCGCGTCCCCGATGACCACGGTCCGTTCCGGTTCCACGCCGTCGAGGACTCCCAGGTGGCGCACCATGTGCTCGGCCTTGCTGCCGCCGGAGGGGCCCGTCCGCCCGTCGACGCGCACGAACCGCTCGGCGATCCCCAGCCGGCGCACCAGCGGTACGAGGTCCTCGTGCCCGGCCATGCTGAGGATGGACTGGCTGCGCCCGGAGTCCTGCCAGCCGGCGAGCAGCAGCTCGACGCCCTCGGTGAGCCCGCAGTCCACCATGTGGCGCGCGTAGTGCTGGTGGAACGCGCCGTCCATCGCCGCCCACTCCGCCTCGGTGGGCAGCCGGCCCATCATCCGCTCGTAGAACTTGGGGATGGGTATGCAGTAGAGCTCGCGGTACTTCTCCAGCGTGATCGGTGCGAGTCCGACCGCGGCGAAGGCCGCGTTGCTGGCTCGGATGACGGCGTCGTTGTCGTGGAACAGCGTGCCGTTCCAGTCCCAGACGATGTGTATGTCCACGTGCGTGGTCGTGTGCGCGGCTACGTGCGTCCCGAAGTGCTTCCCCATGACAGGAAACTACCCACCTGGCGGCGGTCCGTCAGTGGCCGCCCTCACCCAGGAGGCCCGGGATCTCCTGCGTGGCGAACCACAGCAGGTCGTGGTCCTCCGCGCCGTCCACGACGAACTGCGCGTCGTCGTCGCCCCGGTCGGCCGCGGCGAGCGCCTCGGCGGCGGCCGTGACATCGGCGTCCGCGTCGCCCGAGTCGACGTGCACGGCGGCGGCCTTCGCCAGCGGCACGCTCTCGCGCACCGTCAGCTCGCCGAGCGCGCCCTGCTCCGACCCGCGGTCCGGGTCGGCGGCGACGGCCCGGTCCGGCACGTCCACGGCGACGACCACCCGGCGGCGCGCGGCGCCGGGGTCGGCGGCGACGAGCCGCAGCGAGGCGAGCGCGGCGCGGCCCAGGGCCGCGTACTCCAGCTCCTCGATGTCCTCGGACCGGTACCACTCGCGCAGCGCGGGCGTCACGGCGAAGGCGGTGACGGGCGCGGGCCCGATCTCGCCGGCCTTGTACGCCTCTGCGAGTCGAGGCAGGGACAGAGGTACGTACACGCGCATGGTCCGGCTGCTTTCTGCTCTGCGTCGGGGGCTTCAGGATACGTGGGGGCGTCCCCCTTCGGGCCGCCGCCCGGACCCGCCCGGGCGTCAACACCCGCCCGCCGCCGACCCCCGTACGCCCCCGGGGATCCGGCCCGCGCGCCTGCGCGGTCACCCTGATAGGCGAACCCCGCGCCGTGCCCCGGCGCCACCCGCCGGTCCTTGCCGCCGCGCCCCCGGCCTCGTACAAGATCCCCACGAGGAGTTACCGGCCGGTATGGGGAGGCGTCATGCAGAAGGTCATGAACAGGCGGGGGCCGCGGACGAACACCCGGCCGCCCGGCCGACGCAACAGCCGTCGCCCCGGCGCGGGACCGCGGCGCGTTCCGCCACGGGTGCCGCCGCACCCCACGGAGCTGTTCACCCAGCGCCTGCTCCTGGTGCTCAGCGGCGACCGGCCGCTGCACTGGTTCGCCCGGCACGCCGCGCATCAGGCCTTCGACGACCTGCTGTGGCTGGTGGAACGCCGCACCCTGACGCCCGGCGCGGGACCCCGCCCGACCGTGCACGGCATCGGCCATTTCGAACCCGCCCCCGGCAGCTTCGAGGTCTTCGCCCGCATCGCGGTCGGCCCCCGGCTGCACGCCCTGGCCTTCCGGCTCGCCCTGGGCGAGGACCGGCGGTGGCGCTGCACGGCGGTGGAACTGGGCGGCCGGCCGCCGCGCGACACCCAGGACGTCGACGGGTGACGCGAGCCCGCGCCGGAACGCGCGAAGGGGCCGGACACCCCGTGCCCGGCCCCTTCGCTCACCTCACGTCACTTCTTGCGACGGCGGCCCTTCTGCTGCTTGCGCCGCTCAGCGCGGGTCAGACCGTCCGCCGAGGAGCGCGTGGGACCGCCCTCGGTCACGAAATCGCCCTCGTCGACACCGCCCTCGGCGTTCGGCGCCTGGAAGTGCAGGCGGTCGGGGCGCTGCGGGGATTCCAGGCCCTTGGCCCGGATCTCCGGACGGCCACCGGCCTGCGCGGGCACCGCGTCCTGCTTCTCCAGGTTCGCGGCCGGCGCCGCGTCCGCCACCGGGACCTCCTCGACCTGCTGCTCGACCTGGACCTCCAGGTTGAACAGGTAGCCGACGGACTCCTCCTTGATGCCCTCCATCATGGCGGTGAACATGTCGAAGCCCTCGCGCTGGTACTCGACCAGCGGGTCCTTCTGCGCCATGGCGCGCAGACCGATGCCCTCCTGGAGGTAGTCCATCTCGTAGAGGTGCTCACGCCACTTGCGGTCGAGCACGCTCAGCACGACCCGGCGCTCCAGCTCACGCATGATCTCGGAACCGAGCTGCTCCTCGCGCGCCTCGTACTGCGCGTGGATGTCGTCCTTGACGGCCTCGCCGATGAACTCGGCGGTGAGTCCGGCGCGGTCGCCGACCTCGTCCTCGAGCTCCTCCACGGTGACCTTGATCGGGTAGAGCTGCTTGAACGCGCCCCACAGCCGGTCGAGGTCCCACTCCTCGGCGAAGCCCTCGGCGGTCTCGGCGCCGATGTAGGCGTCGATCGTGTCGTTCATGAAGTGCTGCACCTGCTCGTGCAGGTCCTCGCCCTCCAGGACACGGCGGCGCTCGCCGTAGATGACCTCGCGCTGGCGGTTGAGCACCTCGTCGTACTTCAGGACGTTCTTGCGCGTCTCGAAGTTCTGCTGCTCGACCTGCGACTGGGCGGAGGCGATGGCGCGGGTCACCATCTTGTTCTCGATCGGGACGTCGTCCGGCACGTTCGCCATCGACATCACGCGCTCGACCATCTGCGCCTTGAACAGCCGCATCAGGTCGTCACCGAGCGACAGGTAGAAGCGGGACTCGCCCGGGTCGCCCTGACGGCCACTGCGACCGCGCAGCTGGTTGTCGATACGCCGCGACTCGTGCCGCTCCGTACCGAGGACGTAGAGCCCGCCGAGGTCCTTGACCTCCTCGAACTCGGCCTTTACGGCCTGCTCGGCCTTCTCCAGGGCGGCGGGCAGTCGCGCCGCCCACTCCTCGACGTGCTCGACCGGGTCGAGTCCCGCCTGGCGCAGCTCGGCCTCGGCGAGGTCGTCCGGGTTGCCGCCGAGCTTGATGTCGGTGCCACGGCCGGCCATGTTCGTGGCGACGGTGACGGCGCCCTTGCGGCCGGCCTGGGCGACGATCGTCGCCTCGCGGTCGTGCTGCTTCGCGTTCAGCACTTCGTGCTGAACCCCGCGCTTGGAGAGCTGCTGCGAGAGGTACTCGGACTTCTCGACGGAGGTCGTGCCGACGAGGATCGGCTGGCCCTTGCCGTGCTTCTCGGCGATGTCGTCGACCACCGCGTCGAACTTGGCGACCTCGGTGCGGTAGATCAGGTCGGCCTGGTCCGCACGGATCATCGGCTTGTTGGTCGGGATCGGGACGACGCCGAGCTTGTAGATCTGGTGGAACTCGGCGGCCTCGGTCATCGCCGTACCGGTCATGCCGGAGAGCTTGTCGTAGAGCCGGAAGAAGTTCTGCAGGGTGATCGTGGCGAGGGTCTGGTTCTCATCCTTGATGTCGACCCCTTCCTTCGCCTCGATCGCCTGGTGCATGCCCTCGTTGTACCGGCGGCCGGCGAGGATACGGCCGGTGTGCTCGTCGACGATCATGACTTCGCCGTCGATGACGACGTAGTCCTTGTCCTTCTTGAAGAGTTCCTTGGCCTTGATCGCGTTGTTCAGGTAACCCACGAGCGGCGTGTTGACCGACTCGTAGAGGTTGTCGATCCCGAGCCAGTCCTCGACCTTGGCGACACCCGGCTCGTGGATGGCCACGGTGCGCTTCTTCTCGTCGACCTCGTAGTCGCCGGTCTCCTCGATGCCCTTCAGCGTGTTGCCCGCCTCGCCCTTCTTGAGGCGGGTGACGAGCTTGGCGAAGTCGCCGTACCACTTCGTGGCCTGGTCGGCGGGGCCGGAGATGATCAGCGGCGTACGGGCCTCGTCGACGAGGATGGAGTCGACCTCGTCGACCACCGCGAAGTTGTGGCCGCGCTGGACGAGCTCGTCCTGGGACCACGCCATGTTGTCGCGGAGGTAGTCGAAGCCGAACTCGTTGTTCGTGCCGTACGTGATGTCGCAGTTGTACATCTCACGGCGCTGCGCCGGGTTCATGTTCGCGAGGATGCAGCCCACGGACAGGCCCAGGAACTTGTGGACCCGGCCCATCATCTCGGAGTCGCGCTCGGCCAGGTAGTCGTTCACCGTGATCAGGTGGACGCCCTTGCCGGACAGCGCGTTCAGATACGTCGGCAGCGTGCCGACCAGGGTCTTGCCCTCACCGGTCTTCATCTCCGCCACGTAGCCGAGGTGGAGCGCGGCGCCGCCCATCAGCTGCACGTCGTACGGGCGCTGGCCCAGCACGCGGCGAGCGGCCTCACGGACGGTGGCGAACGCCTCGGGCAGCAGGTCGTCGAGGGTCTCGCCGTCCTCCAACCGCTGCTTGTACTCGTCCGTGAGTGCGCGCAGCTCGGCGTCGGAGAGACTCTCGAAGTCCTCTTCGATGGAGTTGACCTGGTCCGCGATGCGGTGCAGCTTGCGCAGGATCTTGCCTTCGCCTGCACGCATGAGCTTCTGGAGGACGGACACGGGGGTTGGTCTCCTTGCCGGTCGGGCCTGGCACGGTCGGTTTTCTCAAAAACGTCTACGTATTACTGGGAACTACTAAGGACTACTAGAGCAACGGCCATCGTATGCGAGGACCCCACCGTGCCGGGAGGTCTGCCATCAGGTCCAACGCGCGGGCCACCGCGAAGGTGCCGGTACGGGCCATGAAAAGTCATGGCGCCCCTGCCGCGCGCCGAGCAGAATCGGGCGATGGACCCCGTGACGCTGACCACCGACCGCCTGCAGCTGCGCACGTTCGTGCCCGCCGACATCGACGAGGTGTACGTCGCGGCCCAGGATCCCGACATCCAGCGCTGGACCACGATTCCCTCGCCGTACGCGCGCGTGGACGCGGAGTACTTCATCAACCGCGTCGTGGTCGACGGCTGGCGCGGTGACACGGAGTACACGTTCGCGCTACGGACCGAGGACCGCGGCCCGGTGGTGGGCGCGGTCGCGCTGCACCACCCGCGCGCGGGCGGCTGGGAGATCGGCTTCTGGACGGCAAAACGGTTCCGCGGCCACGGCTACATGACGGAGGCCGTCCTGGGCGTGGCCCGCTGGGCCTTCACCGACCTCTCCTGTACGCGCCTGGAGTGGCGCGCGGAGGTCGGCAACGTCGGCTCCCTCACGGTCGCGGAACGCGCGGGCTTCACCCTGGAGGCCACCCTCCGGGCCGCCATGCCCAACAAAGGCACCCTCCGCGACTGCTGGCTGGCCTCCCTCCTCCCGTCCGACCTGGACCTCCCAACCCCTCTGCCGTACCTCCCGTCCCCGAGCTGAGGGACCTGCCGACAGCTCCGGACACCCGGCTCAGGCCGCCCCGCTCTCAGCCACTCCTCCAGACGCGCAGTCGCGCAGTCACGTCCACACACCACATTCCCCCGCCTATCTCCCACCCTCCCTCCCCCTCCGGGAGCTACGCCCCGAATCGGCGCCACCCGGCTCCCCACCCACGACGCCAGGGCCGCCCCGCCTTGGGCAATCTGCCGCCTTGGGCGGCAGGGTGGGCAAGGCGGCCCCCGGTGCCGCGCAACGGAAACGACGGTCCACGAACCCCGCCGCAGCCCACCCCACGCCCACCCCGTTGTCAGACCCGACCTCTATCGTTCCGGCCATGACGACCTCGCCGCGTCCCACCGCCACCCTGTCCGCCGCAGAAGCCCGCCGCCTCGCCCTCCGCGCCCAAGGCTTCCTCGGCGCCCCCGACCGCAGGGCCGGCGTCCGCGGCGTACTGCGCCACCTCGGCTCGGTCCAGCTCGACACGATCTCCGTACTCGCCCGCTCGCACGAGCTGATCCCCTACGCCCGCCTGGGCGCCGTCCCCCGGACCAAGGTCGAATCGGCGTACTGGACGCCGGGCACGAGCACGGCCCCGTCCCCCGCCCCCCACGCCTTCGAATACTGGTCGCACGCCGCCTGCGTCCTCCCCATCGAGGAGTGGCCCCACTTCGCCTTCCGCCGCCGCGCCTACCGCGCCCGCCCCCACTGGCACCACCACCTCCCCGACGGCGCGTACGAGCAGGTGATCAAGCAGCTCCGCGCGGAGGGCCCCCTCACCGCCACCGAACTGGGCGGCGCGAAGAACAAGGGCGAGTGGTGGGACTGGTCCGAGTCGAAGATCGCCGTCGAGCGCGCGCTGATGTACGGCGAGGTGGTCTGCGTGGAGCGCCGCGGCTGGAAGCGGATCTACGACCTGGCGGAGCGCGCGATCCCGTCGGACCTCCTGCACGACGACCTCGACGACACCGAGTGCGTGCGCCGCCTCGTCCGCCAGGCCGGCGAGGCCCTCGGCGTCGGCACGCGCGCGGACATCGCGGACTACCACCGCCTGAAGAGCGAACAGTTCGACGCGGTGATCGAGGACACTGGCCTCGTCCCCGTCTCCGTAGAGGGCTGGGGCGGCAAACCGGCCTGGGCCGACCCGGCAGCCCTGGGATCAACCCCGCGCGGCCGCCACCGCACCACGCTCCTGTCCCCGTTCGACTCCCTGATCTGGGAGCGCGCCCGTACGGAGCGGATCTTCGGCTTCACGCACCGCCTGGAGGCATACGTCCCCAAGCCGAAGCGGATCCACGGCTACTTCGCGATGCCGGTGCTGTCCGGCGGCCATCTGGTGGGCCGCGTCGACCCCGCGCGCGCGGGCACCACGCTGGTCGCCAAGCAGGTCTCCCTGGACGGCCCGAAGGCCGTACCGGCGGTGGCGGCAGCGCTCCTCGAAGCGGCGAGCTGGGTCGGCTGCGACAGCGTCAGAGTGGAGCACATGGAGTCGGCTCCCCTGAAGAAGTCCCTGATCGAAGCCCTGCGCTAGCAGGCCCGCCCCTGGCCCCTGGGCCCTGGGCCCTGGGCCCTAGCGGATCTCCAGGATCTTCTCCCGCATCGCGTACACCACGGCCTCCATCCTGGAGTGCAGCTGCAGCTTCTCCAGGATGTTGCGCACATGGTTCTTCACGGTGTTCTCGGAAATGAACAACTCCTTGGCGATGTCCCGGTTGTTCATCCCCGTCGCCACCAGCTTGAGCACCTCGAGCTCCCGGTCGGTCAGCCGGGGCGCGGGCACGAGCCGGCGCTCGTCCGTGCGCTGGATCATCGACTTGAACTCGGTGAGCAGCTTCGACGCCATGGACGGGCTGATCTGCGACTGCCCGTCGGCCACCGCGCGAATCGCCGTGGCCACCTCGTCGGTCGAGATCTCCTTCAGCAGATATCCCGTCGCGCCCGCCTTGATCGCGTCGTAGAGATCGGCTTCCTCGTCGCTGATCGTCAGCATGATGATCTTGGCGCTGGGCGCCACCTCCTTGATGGAGGTGCACGCCTCGATGCCGCCTCTCTTGGGCATCCGCACGTCCATGAGGACGATGTCCGGCAGCAGATCGGCCGCCTTGTCCACGGCCTCCGCCCCGTCGCCCGCCTCACCGACGACCTGGATGTCCTCCTCGGCCTTGAGGACGATCTCCAGGCCGCGCCGGAACAGGGCATGGTCGTCCACCACGAGCACCCGGATGGGTTCCTCGCGCGAGGATCCGGCATCCGGCCCCATGTCGGCGCCGTCCTCGCCGGCACCGGCGTCCTCGCCCCGCATCAGTCCGAAGCTGTCCGCCATCGTTCCTCCCCCTGAAGGCCGCGGCCCGTCTTCCTGTGCCGCGCCAACCCGAGGCACCAGCACGCCGGTTGACCCGGCCCGGCCATGATTTCATGCCGCACCCTCGGCGCGTCGGCCGTGCGGTGCACAAGGGGGTCGCACAAGGGTGCCCCTGGGGGCGCACACGCACCCCAGGGGCCCCGATGAGTGGGTGTCAGTTGTGGTCAGCCGCCGATGGCGTCGCCCGCGTCGGCTCCCCTGACCTGGGAGACCATCGGGTCGGTGCTGAGGTGGATGACGCCGTAGTCGTAGGCGTGCCGCCGGTAGACGACACTGGGTTCCTTGGTCTCGGAGTCGACGAACAGATAGAAGTCGTGCCCGACCAGCTCCATCTCGTAGAGCGCCTGATCGAGCGTCATGGGTGCCGCCACGTGGGTCTTCTCACGGACGACGAGCGGGCCCTCGCCCTTGACCTCGAGCGAGCCCATCTTGGTGGTCGGTACGCCGTCGGGCTCGGCCTCCTCGGCCTTGGCGATCGTGCCGTCCCCGTTGAGCAGGGCGGCGTCCGGTACGTGCTCGGCGACCTCCGCCGCCGAGATCCGCTTCCCGCGCCGCGACGACCGCTTGTCGTGCTGCTTGCGCAGGCGCGCGTCGAGCTTGTCCGTGGCCAGGTCCAGCGCCGCGTACGGGTCGCTTGCCGCGGCCTCGGCCCTGATCACCGGGCCACGCGTACGCAGCGTGATCTCCACGCGCTCGCACCGGTCCGCCTGCCGGGGGTTCGGCTCCTTGGACACCTCGACATCGAGGCTGATCACCTTGCCGTCGAGCTTCTGGATCTTGTCCAGCTTCAGCTTCTCGGCCACGTGCTTACGGAACCGCTCTGGTACCTCGGTCTTGCGGCCCTTGACGACGATGTCCACGCAGAACTCCGTTCCCGGATAGCCCCGCTCCTTGGGCGGAGCATCTCCCTCTTGCACCAGACTCCGGCCACTTCCGGAGTCTCGGACTCGGTGACTTCCACCTCCTCCTCCCCCGTGGACAAGATCTACACCCCACCATGCCGGGTGATTGCGAAAATGCCTGTGCAATGCGCTGACAGGGCAATCCAATGGTGAGGGGTGGCGGCCGCCTTTCCTGCCGAGTTCCTCACAACCGAACATATCTCGCCCGGACGGTTGTCGGCACCCTCTACTGACACGTACCTCCAACCGAGCGAATGAACCCTGTCTCTACCTGCAACGATGCAGATTCCCCACTAGTTCCGGTTTATTTCGAAGGAATCCGGAGACGCGGCTACGACGGCCGCCCGGAACGTGATCTCACCGATCTCGTTCCCCTTTCCCGGACCTGCCTCGGGGCGGTCCCGATCCGGCCTGCCCACGCTCTCGATCTTCACGGAACCGGTCGCTGCCGCTATTGCGCGTGCCGCCTCCGCCAAAGAAGCGCCCGTCGTGATCAGGTCGTCGACCAGCACGATCCGGCCAATTCCGGTGAGCAGCCCACCACCACCGCCCACCACCTCGAGCGCGCCCGTCACATTGACCATCCGCTGCCGGGCGTCCAGGCCCGACTGGTCGGCCACCGCACGCCGCTGCCGCAGCACGGCGAGCACCCGCGCCGCGACACCGGCACGCCGCAGCTCGGCCGCCGCCGCGTACGCGATCCGCCGCGTCGGATCGTGCCCGCGCGCCCGCACGGCGCTCGGCGCGGAGGGCACAGGGACCAGCGTCACGGGGCCCAGAGGGCCGCCAGAGGCCCGCGCGTCCGCGCCGCCTCCACCGGCCCCACCGTCCCCGAGTCCGGCCCGCACCGCCCCCGCAAGCGCCTCACCCAGCGGCCGGGCGAGGCCGAGCGCGCCGCGCTCCTTGTGGGCGAGGAGCACGGCCCGCACCGCGTTCCGGTACGGGGCCGCGCCGAAGACGACCGGCAACCCCGGCGGAGTCGGCCGCGGCCGCACCCGGCCGGGCCCGGCGCCGCGCAACGCCGCCGAGCACCGCGCGCACAGCGCCGTACGCGATCTGCCGCAGCCGGCGCACTCGGCCGGCAGCACCAGATCGGAGAGGTCCTGCCACCACCCCCGCATACCCACCACTGTGCCGACCCGCGGGCCGCCCCACCAGCCCTGTGGACAACGCCCTGTGGACAACTCGACGGTTGTGACCAGCGGTTGAGCCCGCGCGGGTGACACTCCGGGCCGAGCCGCCTACCCGGGGTAGACCGGAGCCGTCCCGTCCTTCAGCACCGACTGCCAAGCCGCCCCGGAGGGCAGCCGGACGATCCCGTCGTCGGAGTGCGCCAGCAGCGGCAACTCGTCGTTGTCCGACGCCGCGATCTCGCTGACCCGCGTCAGGCCCGGCAGCGCCAGCCCGGTCGGCGTCGACCCGTCGCTCAGCACGTACTGCATCTGCTGCAGCCCACCGGGCTCACGGCCGACCACGACGAGCCGGCTGTCGCCCGCCCACGACACGGCCGTGACCTCCTCCATCCGCGGCGCGGCCCGCCGCAGTTCGGTCACCGAGACCTCCGTGTCGCCGTTCGCGTCGGGGTGCCGCTCGACCCGCCCGATCCACAGCGACGTGGTGTCCTTCTCCGCCACGAGAAGACCGATGCGCGCTCCGTCGGCGGACGCCTTCACCGTCTCGATGGTGGCGTCGTCGCCGAGCCCCTCGACGCGGACCTTCTGGATCTTCTCCGCCTGCCCCTGCCCGAACATCAGCAGCCGCCGGTGCTTCGGGTCGCGGTCGGCCACCCACAGGTCGCCGTTCCCGTCCCAACTGGGCGTCGTGAAGCCGTCCTTCTCCGCCTTCGCGTGGCTGCGCGCGACCGGGTCCCCCAGCGAGGCGCCGGAGATCAGCGACGCCACGTACAGCGAGCGCCCGTCGTTCGACACCCCCGCCGCGCGCTCCTGGTCGCGCGACACGGCCACGGAACGCAGCACCTGCTCGCCCTCGCCCAGCGGCCCCGGCACTCGCTCGGGCTTCTTGTCGGACCTGCTCTTGCCCGGCATCCGCACCAGGCGGCCCTTGGCGTCGAGGAAGTACTGGTCCGGGACGCGGCCGGTGGAGCGCGGCGCCGCCAGCGCGTCCGCCCCGTCCTCGGTCATCGCGCACATGAACCGGCCGTCGGAGCGCTTCAGTTCCACCTCGTTCACGCTCGACGACGACAGGTCCCGCAGCGAGAACAGCAGTTGGGCCGCCATCTCCTTGCACTTGGCCTGACCCGCCCTGCTGCCCGCTTCGTTCAGCGGCACCGTCAGCTTGTTCGCGTCGTCGGGCGCCAGCGATTCGGTGCCCTTCCTCAGCGCCGCGTGCGAGGGGAACGCCGTCCGCACCACCGGATTCAGCCAGCGCGTCGGCCCCTGCAGCAGCTCCTTGACGGTCTCCGTCAACGGGTCGGTCCACTGCCGTACGAAGACGGGGTCCGCGACCAGCCGCCGCTGCCCGGCCTCGCCGCCCGACGTCGAATCCACCGCGTAGTAGTACTTGTTGACCGAACTGTAGATCCGCTGGAAGTCGGACTCGCCGAGCACGACCCCCTTCGGCAGGGAGTCGATCCGCCACTGCTTGCCCTTGGCGGTGTTCACCTGCGTCAGGTGCAGATTCCCCTCGTACGACGTGTCCCCCGGCTGATATGCCTGTCGCTGGTCGACCGTGGCGATCTGATGGCCGGTCAACTGGTAGGAGCGGCCGTCGTTCCCCGCGTTCGGCCGGCCCGTCGGGCGCCTGCTGGGGCCCTCGTCGAGCACGACGGTGCGCTGCTCGGGCGACCAGTTCTTCGCGGCCTTCGGCGTGAGGTACTTGCGCGCCATCGTGTACGAAGGGTCGTCGCTGGTCAGCGCCTCGAGGAAGCCGTCGACGATGGCGGAGGGCCCGACGTCGTCCTTCGGCGGCAGGGCGAAGACGCGCACCTGCGAGTCCGGCCGCTGCGAGGCCTCGACCGATTCGAGGCCTCCGTTGTCCGGCATCGACGCGCATCCGGCGAGCACGAGCGCGCCGCACCCGGCCAGCATTCCGGCCCGCATCCCGCGCCGCTGCCGCGGCACCCGCTGCTCATCCACGACTGCCGTCGCTCCCCTCACCACGCGACGTCGCCGCCGTCCGCCCCGTACGCGCCTGTGCGGGCTCCGCCGACGCGTCGTCCGCCTCGCCCGCCGCGTCCGGCCGCTCGTCCGGACGTTCGTCCCGGTGCCCCTGGTCCTCCCGGTCACCGCGCTCCGCGGCGCCCTCGGCCTGCCGCGGCCCGTTCGCCGCCCCGCCACGCGCCACCACGCGCGCGCCGCTGCCTGGCAGCGCCGTGGGATCCGCGGACACCGCCGTCTGCGCGTGACGCGGGGCGATCGGCGTCCGGGCGGCCACGGGCGGCGCCTGGGCCGGCACCGTGGCGAGCTTCTTGCCGTCGGCGCCCGGCAGTCCGGCGTCGCCGAGTCCCCGGTTGCGCCGCGAGTCCTCCGGCTCCAGCGGTATCGGTGAACCGCGCAGCGCCTCGTCCACGGTCCTCGGCAACGTCAGCCGGAACTGTGAGCCGCCACCCGGCTCGCCCCACGCCTGCAGCCAGCCTCCGTGCAGCCGCGCGTCCTCCAGGGCGATCGACAGGCCGAGCCCCGTTCCCCCCGTGGTACGCGCGCGTGCCGGGTCGGCCCGCCAGAAGCGGCTGAACACGCGGGTCGCCTCGCCGGGCTTGAGCCCCACTCCGTAGTCGCGCACCGCCACGGCGACCGCGCCGCCCGCAGCCGCGAGCCGCACCACGACATCGCGGCCGTCGCCGTGCTCCACGGCGTTCACCACCAGGTTGCGCAGCACGCGCTCCACACGCCGCGCGTCGGCCTCGGCGACCACCGGCTGATCGTCGCCGACGACCAGGATGTGCGTGCCCTTGCGCTCCGCGAGCGGCTCGGCGCCGCCCACCACACGCCGTACGACCTCGCGCAGGTCGATCGGCTCGGCCTCCAGCGCGGCGGCTCCGGCGTCGAACCGGCTGATCTCCAGCAGGTCGGCCAGCAGCGACTCGAACCGGTCCAGCTGGTCGGCCAGCAGCTCCGCGGAACGCGCCGTCACCGGATCGAAGTCGACGCGCGCCTCATGGATGACGTCGGCGGCCATCCGTACCGTCGTCAGCGGCGTACGCAGCTCATGGCTCACGTCCGAGACGAACCGCCGCTGCATCCGCGACAGGTCCTCGAGCTGCTGGATCTTCAGATAGAGGTTCTGCGCCATCTTGTTGAAGGCCTCGCCCAGGCGCGCGATGTCGTCCTCGCCGGTGACCTTCATACGTTCCTGGAGGCGGCCCGCGGAGAGCCGCTCGGCGACCCCTGCCGCCATCCGCACCGGCGTGACGACCTGCCGCACGACGAGCCAGGCGATGGCGCCGAGCAGCACCACCACGAAGAGCCCCGCCGTCGCGAGGGTCCCCTTGACCAGGCCGAGGGACTTCTCCTCCTGCGTCAGCGGGAAGAGGTAGTACAGCTGGTAGGCGTGCCCCTGCGGGTCGTTGAGCCGCTTGCCGACGACGAGGCCCGGCTGCGGATCCTCGCCACCGTCGTAGACGATCTTCGTGTACTGCTGCGAGGCGCCGGCGATCCGGTCGACCTGCCCGCGCAGGTCGTCGGGCACGCTGCGGTTCGGATCCACCAGGCCGGAGCCGCGCGGCGCCAGCCCGTTACCGCTGTCGGCGTCGCTCGAACCCAGGATCACCACGTCGAACGCGCCCTTGCCGCCACTGGCGAGCTGCGTAACGAGTTCGCTCATCCAGTTGTTGGGCGTCAGCGTCGTGCGGCTGTCGCCGGACGCGCCGTCCCGCACGCCCGCCGCCGCGGAGTCCGCCTTGTCCTTGGCCGCGCGGAAGCCGCCCTCGGCCTGGCTCTGCGAGGCCTTCGCCTTGGCGTCGAGCAGTCCGTTGCGCACCGAGCCGATGACGACGATGCCGAGCAGCAGCACGACACCGAGCGACATCAGCAGCGTCGTGACGACGACCTTCAGCTGGATGTTCCGCCGCCACAGCCGCATCGCGGGCAGCAGCGGACGCCGCACCCAGCGCGCGAACAGGCGCAGCACGGGGCTGCCCTTCATCCCGCCCTGGAGCAGCAGGCTCCGGTCGACGGCGCGGCGCAGCCGTGAGCCACGAGCGGCGGTCGGCCCCGCCGCGGGTCCCACAGGCCGCTCCGGGCGGGACCCCGGGGCCCCGGGCGCCGAAGCGGCACTGTTTCGGGACACGTCAGCTCGGTCCTGCCTTGTAACCGACGCCTCGGACGGTCACCACGATCTCCGGCCGCTCGGGGTCCTTCTCGACCTTGGAGCGCAGCCGCTGCACGTGCACATTGACCAGGCGCGTGTCCGCGGCGTGCCGGTAGCCCCACACCTGTTCGAGGAGCACCTCACGCGTGAACACCTGCCAGGGCTTGCGCGCGAGCGCGACCAGCAGATCGAACTCGAGCGGCGTCAGCGCGATCGGCTGCCCCTCGCGCTTGACCGAATGCCCCGCCACATCGATGACCAGGTCACCGATGGCGAGCTGCTCCGGCGCGGGCTCCTCCGACCTCCGCAGCCGCGCCCGGATCCGGGCGACCAGCTCCTTCGGCTTGAACGGCTTCACGATGTAGTCGTCGGCCCCCGATTCGAGGCCCACCACCACATCGACGGTGTCGCTCTTCGCCGTGAGCATCACGATCGGCACCCCGGACTCCGCCCTGATCAGGCGGCACACCTCGATACCGTCCCGGCCCGGCAGCATCAGATCGAGCAGCACCAGATCGGGCTTGGTCTCACGGAAAGCGGCCAGCGCCTTGTCGCCGTCAGCTACGAACGACGGCTCAAAACCTTCACCACGCAGCACAATGCCGAGCATCTCGGCCAGTGCGGTGTCGTCGTCGACGACAAGGACTCGTCCCTTCATGGACCACATCATCCCATTAGCTCATCGTTGCCTGGAGTGAACTGGCACACAGTTCACCCAGGCCATCATGTGTCACAGGCGACACAACGCCCCACTCCGTGACGATCGCCGTCACCAAGTCCGGAGGCGTCACATCGAACGCGGGGTTGTACGCCTGCGTCCCCAGCGGTGCCACCGGAATCCCGCCACCTGCCTCCACTCCGGCCAGCGGCGCCCGCGGCGCCGTGACCTCCGTCACCTCATGCCCGGCCCGCTGCTCCACCTCGATGGAAGCCCCGTCCGCGGTCTCCGGGTCGATCGTCGTCACCGGCGCCACCACGATGAACGGCACATGGTGATAACGCGCCAGCACCGCGAGCGGATAGCTCCCCACCTTGTTGGCCACCGAACCGTCGGCCGCGATCCGGTCCGCACCGATCAGCACGGCGTCCACCTCACCCGCCGCGAACAGCGACCCCGCCGCGTTGTCCGTGAGCAGCGTGTACGCCATCCCGTTGCGCGCGGCCTCGTAGGCGGTCAGCCGGGCGCCCTGCAGCAGCGGACGCGTCTCGTCCACCCACAGCCGGCGCAGCCGCCCCGCCCGATGCGCGGCGAGCGCGACCGCGAAGGCCGTGCCCTCGCCGCCGGAGACCAGCGCCCCGGTGTTGCAGTGCGTCAGGATGCGGTGGTTGCCACCGGGCACCAGCTCGTCCAGGAGCCGCAGACCGTGCCCGGCCATCCTGGTGCTGGCCTCCGCGTCCTCCGCGTGCAGCGCCCGCGCCGAGGCGAGCGCCGCGGCGGCGGCCCGCTCCCGCGCCTGCTCCCCGTCACCCGCCGCGCTGCCGAGCACGGACCGGTACGCCTCCTGCGCCCTGCGCACCCCGTACGCCAGATTCACCGCGGTGGGCCGCGCGTCGGCCAGCGCCCCCGCCGCCTCCTCGACGTCGAAGCCGCGGACGGCCGCGAGCGCCACCCCGTACGCCCCCGCGATCCCGAGCAGCGGCGCACCGCGCACGGCCAGGGAACGGATCGCCTGCACCAGGGCCTGCGGATCCGTGCACACCAGCTCGACTTCTTCGGCGGGCAGCCTCGTCTGGTCGAGCAGCACCAGAACGGGCCCCTCCGCCGGCTCCTCCCACCTGATCGCCGGGATGTCGACGGCCTCGGGCCGTGTGCCGCCGACGAGCCGTATGTCCTCTCCGGATTGCGCGTACTGATCAGCCATCCGCCCAGTCTGCCCCGGACCGACCCGACAATTGAAGGCATGCAGCCCTCCCGGGGCCAGGTCATCCGGCACCCACCCCATGGCACGATGGCAGCCAACCTGCTGCCGCGACCGCGGACGGGCACTTTGAAGGAGCGACGATGAACGACACTCCGGGCTGGGCATCGCCCGGATCTGCCCCCTCCGACGGCCCGGACGGCAACCGCAAGGACGGCCCCGACCAGAACGGCGAGGCGCAGGGCAGCGGTCCACAGGACACGCCCCCGCAGGACGCCGCAGGTCAGGGCCCGAAGTGGTCCAAGGAGCAGCCGCCTCCCGCCCAGTGGTCCGCCCCCTCCGGCTCCGCCCAGACCCCACCCCCGCCCCCGCCGGCTCCCGGCCAGGGCTGGGGCGGTCAGGCCTGGGGCGGCCAGGGCGGCGGCGGTGGCTACGGCCAGGGGCCGGGCGGCCCCGGACCCGGCGGCTACCCCGGCTGGGGCGGCGGCTGGCAGGGCAAGCCCCCGGCGGCCAAGCCCGGCGTCATCCCGCTGCGCCCGCTCGGCGTCGGCGAGATCCTCGACGGCGCGGTGTCGACGATGCGGACCTACTGGCGCACCGTCCTCGGCATCTCGCTGACGGTCGCCGTTGTCACCCAGCTCCTGGCGGTCCTCCTCCAGGGCTTCGTCCTCAACGACGCGGCGACCACCACGGCTCTCGACAACCCCGACGCCACCCCGCGCGAGATCTTCAGCGCCCTGGGATCGCTCCTGATCGGCTCCGCGCTCGTCGCCGTCGTCACGCTGCTCGGCACGATCGTCGCGACGGCCCTGCTGACGACGGTCACGAGCCGCGCCGTGCTCGGCCGGCCCGTCACCATAGGAGAGGCCTGGCGGGACGCCCGGCCGCAGATCCTCAGGCTGCTCGGCCTGACGCTGCTGCTCCCCCTGATCGCCGCCGCCATCATGCTCGTGAGCGTCGCGCCCGGCATCCTGGTCGGCGCACTCGGCTCCCCCGAGGGCGGTGTCGCGCTCGGTGTCGTCGGCGGCCTCGCAGGGCTCGTCGTGACGATCTGGCTGATGGTCCGCCTGTCGCTGGCCTCGCCCGCGCTGATGCTGGAGAAGCAGACGGTCCGCAAGGCCATGGGCCGCTCCACCAAGCTCGTCCGCGGCTCCTGGTGGCGCGTCTTCGGCATCACGATCCTGGCGTCCCTGATCGCCGCGATCGTCTCGGAGATCATCCTCTTCCCGTTCACCGCCATCGCAGGGGCGGTCAGCGGAGACGGCTTCTCCGGCCTCCTGGACAGCGGCGGGAACTTCGGCTGGGCCTTCCTCATCATCACCGGCATCGGCTCGGTCGTCGGCTCCACCATCACCTTCCCGATCACGGCCGGCGTCACGGTGCTCCTCTACATCGACCAGCGCATCCGCCGCGAGGCCCTCGACCTCGAACTCGCCCGGGCCGCGGGCCTGCCCGACTACGGGTCCGCCCCCGGCGCCACTCCGGGGAGTTGATGGCGTGAGCGCACTTGGGGGAGTGCTCCACACGACGATCTCGTCGGTCCTCACCGGCGGCGACGAGCCGCCGGTGAGGATTCCGCGCGACCCCGCGCGGGAGGCGGCGCAGCGCGAGCTGTCCAAGCCCGCGTACCACCAGGACGACCCGAACTGGTTCATGCGCGCCCTGAACAAGTTCTGGGACTGGATCGACGAGCTCTTCTCCGCCGCGTCCGGCGCCGCCCCCGGCGGCACCGTCGGCCTCCTCGTGATCCTGCTGGCCGTCGTCGCCGTGGCGGCCGCCCTGTGGTGGCGCCTCGGCACTCCGCGCCGCTCCCCCGGCTCCGCGCCCCCGCTCTTCGACGACCGCCCGCGCAGCGCCGCCGAACACCGCTCGGCCGCCGCGGCACACGCCGCCCAGGGCCACTGGAACCAGGCCGTCCAGGAACGGATGCGCGCCCTGGTCCGCTCCCTTGAGGAACGCGCGCTCCTCGACCCGCGCCCCGGCCGCACGGCCGACGAGGCCGCCGCCGAAGCGGCCCGACCGCTGCCCCAGCACGCGGACCGCCTCCGCGCGGCAGCCCGCGACTTCGACGACATCGCGTACGGCGGCCGCACCGCGACCCCGGAGACGTACGAACGCCTCGCCACCCTGGACGCCGAGGTGGAACGCACCACTCCCGACCTCGCCGCCGCCGCGGGAGCCACCCGGTGACCGAACCGACCAGCCCCAGCACCCCGGACCCGGCGCGCGTCCAAGGCGACCCGACATCCGACCAGCCGCACCCAACGCAGCCCACCGCGCACCCCAGCGACCGCCCGCTCGACCAGCCGGCCCCCACCCCGGCCGCCCACCCGCGGTCCACGACGACGACCACGCTCGCCCCGCCACCACCGCCACCCGGCGACAGCCCGGGCGGCCCCGGTGACACCACCTCCATCACGCCGACCGCCCGCCAGATCTGGACCCGCACCCGCGGCATCGCCCTGGCCCTGGCCTTCCTCCTGGTCGCCGCCGTGGTCATCGCGGTCGTCCGCTCCGGTGACCAGCACGGCGCCCTCGATCCGCGCTCCGCCGACCAGCGCGGCAGCCGCGCCGTCGCCGAACTCCTCGCCGACCGGGGCGTCGACACGCGCGTGGTCACCACGACCGACGAGGCCCGCGCCGCAGTGGGCCCCGACACGACCCTCCTGGTCGCCACGCCCGACCGGCTCACGGCCCGTCAGCAGTCCCGGCTCCAGGCCGCCACCGCCGACTCCGGCGGCCGCACGGTTCTCGTCGCACCCGGCGCCTCGGTCGAGACACTGGCCCCGGGCGTCACCGCCGACCCCGAGCCTGCCGCCGACAAGCCCCTCGCGCCCGGCTGCACGCTCCCCGAGGCCCGTCGCGCCGGCCCCGCGAACACCGGCGGCCACCGCTACGGCACGACGCTCACCGGCGCCGACTCCTGCTACCCGAGCTTCGGCTCCCCCACCCTCCTGCGCCTGCCGTCCCCGTCCGGCAACGGCGACACGGTCGTCCTCGGCTCCCCCGACATCCTTCTCAACGACCGCCTCGACGAACAGGGCAACGCCTCGCTCGCCCTCCAACTCCTCGGTTCGCACCCGCATGTGACCTGGTACCTCCCCTCCCCCTCCGACGACTCGGCGGCCGACGACGCGCAGAACGACCGCAGCTTCGTCGACCTGATCCCCAAGGGCTGGCTCTGGGGCACCCTTCAGCTCTTCATCGCGGCAGCACTGGCCGCACTGTGGCGCGCACGCCGCCTCGGCCCCCTGGTCCAGGAGCGCCTGCCCGTCGCGATCCGCGCCTCCGAAACCGTCGAAGGCCGCGCCCGCCTCTACCGCAAGGCGAACGCCCGCGACCGCGCCGCCACAGCTCTGCGTATCTCCACCCGCACCCGCCTGGCCCCCCTCATCGGCGTCCCCGTCTCCCAGGCCCACTCGCCCGAGACCTTCCTCCCGGCCCTGGCACGCCAACTCCCCACGCCCGCCCGGGACCCACGCACCCTCCTCTTCGGCCCGCCACCCGCGTCCGACGCAGCACTCATCGCACTCGCCGACCACCTCGACGCCCTCGAAAGTGAGGTACGGAATCCATGATGGACCCGACCACTGACAACGCCGGGCCCACGACGGATCCCCGCAGCTCAAGGGCGTCCTTGGAAGCCCTTCGCACGGAGATCGCCAAGGCCGTGGTCGGCCAGGACCCCACCGTCACGGGCCTGGTCGTGGCCCTGCTCTGCCGCGGCCACGTCCTCCTCGAAGGCGTGCCCGGCGTCGCCAAGACCCTCCTCGTCCGCGCCCTCGCCTCGTCCCTCGAACTCGACACGAAGCGCGTCCAGTTCACCCCGGACCTGATGCCCAGCGACGTCACGGGCTCCCTCGTCTACGACACGAACACCGCCCGCTTCTCCTTCCAGCCGGGCCCGGTCTTCACCAACCTCGTCCTCGCCGACGAGATCAACCGCACGCCGCCCAAGACCCAGTCCTCCCTCCTCGAAGCGATGGAGGAACGCCAGGTCACGGTGGACGGCACGGCCCGCCAACTCCCCGACCCCTTCATGGTGATCGCGACCCAGAACCCGGTCGAGTACGAGGGCACCTACCCCCTCCCCGAGGCCCAACTGGACCGCTTCCTCCTCAAGTTGAACGTCCCGCTGCCGTCCCGCCAGGACGAGATCGACGTCCTGACCCGCCACGCCTCCGGCTTCAACCCCCGCGACCTGCAAGCAGCAGGCATCCGCCCGGTGGCCACGGCCGCCGACCTCGAAACGGCCCGCACCGCGGTCGCCAAGACGACGGTCTCCCCCGAGATCACCGCCTACGTGGTCGACATCTGCCGCGCCACCCGCGAGTCCCCGTCCCTCACCCTCGGCGTCTCGCCGCGCGGCGCCACGGCCCTCCTCGCCACAGCCCGCGCCTGGGCCTGGCTGACCGGCCGCGACTACGTCACCCCCGACGACGTCAAGGCCCTCGCCCTGCCCACCCTCCGCCACCGCATCCAACTCCGTCCGGAGGCCGAGATGGAGGGCGTGACCGCGGACTCGGTCATCAACGCGATCCTGACCCACGTCCCCGTCCCCCGCTGACCCGGCACACAACGGAGGACGACACGACCATGGCTCTGACCGGACGAACAGCCCTGCTCGCAGCGCTCGGCTCCCTCCCCATCGGCATCTGGGAGCCGAGCTGGACAGGCATCCTGGCCGTCAACACCCCCCTGGCCCTGGCCTGCGCCTGCGACTTCGCCCTGGCCGCCCCCGTACGCCGCCTGCGCCTGACGCGCTCCGGCGACACCTCCGTACGCCTCGGAGACCCGGCCGACGTCACCCTCACGATCACCAACCCCTCACGCCGCCCCCTGCGCGCGCGAATCCGTGACGCCTGGCCCCCGAGCAGCTGGCAGCCCGGCATGGAGTACGCCGCGTCCCGCCACCGCGTGAACATCCCCGCAGGCGAGAGGCGCCGCATCACCACCCGCCTGCAGCCCACCCGCCGCGGCGACCGCACGGCGGACCGCGTCACGGTCAGCTCCCAAGGCCCCCTCGGCCTCTTCACGCGCCAAGGCACCCACAGGGTTCCCTGGACGGTCCGCGTCCTGCCGCCCTTCCACAGCCGCAAGCACCTCCCCTCCAAACTGGCCCGCCTCCGCGAACTCGACGGCCGCACCAGCGTGTTGACCAGGGGCGAGGGCACCGAATTCGACAGCCTCCGCGAATACGTCCCCGGGGACGACACCCGCTCCATCGACTGGCGCGCAACGGCCCGCCACTCGTCGGTGGCCGTCCGCACCTGGCGCCCGGAACGCGACCGCCACATCCTTCTCGTCCTCGACACCGGCCGCACCTCCGCCGGCCGCGTCGGCGACGCCCCGCGCCTCGACGCCTCCATGGACGCCGCACTCCTCCTCGGCGCCCTGGCATCCCGCGCCGGCGACCGCGTCGACCTGCTGGCCTACGACCGCCGAACCCGCGCCCTCGTCCAGGGCCGCACCGCAGGCGACGTCCTCCCTGCCCTGGTCAACGCCATGGCCCCGCTGGAACCCGAACTCATCGAAACGGACGCCCGAGGCCTCACGGCAACCGCCCTGCACACAGCGCACCGCCGTTCCCTCATCGTCCTTCTTACGTCCCTGGACGCCGCCCCCATCGAAGAGGGCCTGCTCCCGGTCCTCTCACGCCTCACCAAACGTCACACGGTCGTCGTGGCCTCGGTCGCCGACCCGAAAGTCGAATCGATGGCCTCGGCCCGGGGCACCACGGAAGCCATCTACGACGCCGCGTCAGCGGCCCAGGCCAAGGCCGAACGCCTCCGTACAGCCGAACAACTCACCCGCCACAACGTCACCGTCGTGGACGCCACCCCATCCGAACTGGCTCCAGCCCTGGCGGACGCCTACCTGTCCCTGAAATCCGCCGGCCGCCTTTGAGGAAATTCGAGGAACGGGCCCGGCGGCGGACCCCTAAACGCAGAAAAGCCCCGTGCCATTGGCACGGGGCTTTTCTTCAAAAATAGTTCGGCGGCGTCCTACTCTCCCACAGGGTCCCCCCTGCAGTACCATCGGCGCTGTGAGGCTTAGCTTCCGGGTTCGGAATGTAACCGGGCGT